>JBOEFW010000042.1:0-28567 GCA_050633105.1 Aureispira sp.
AGCTCCTTCCTATACCCTTCCAAAACCGTGGCAGGTATTAAAGCTTTTGGTGATTGCATTCTTAATTAATTTCTGTTACAGTGTACTTAATACACTGTAACAGAAATTAATTGTGTTTTCTATAGCGTATTTTTAATGTTTTTGTAGGTAGAGAAAAACCTTATAGCCTTAGCTAAAACGGCGATTATCTAACAATTAAAAGTGTAAAATGACGCGTTTTAAAATTGACAAAAACTTCTGTTACACGGTACTTAATTCTAGACACCTCCTCTCCTTTATTCTCTCAAAAAGCAATACAATCAAGAAAATCTCTAAAAATAAATTTCAGAAAACATTGACGTAGTAAAATAAAACATCAAAAAAGCATTTCACTTTACAAAACAACACTACTCAAAACAATTATCCAACTCTAATACGCCACGCATAACCATCCCTAAGACCGCTAAATCTCCTTGGCTACTGCAAAATGGCGGCATAATGTAAATCAACTTCCTAAATGGACGAATCCACGCCCCATTCGCGACAAAAAAGGCCTGTGCTTCTGCTACTTTGATATTAGTAGTGGTTTCCAGCACGCCAATTGCACCCAGAATACGCACATCGTGCACTCTAGGATGTTCTAATACAGGTAATAACTCTTCTTTTAATTGCTGTTCTATCTGCTGTAAGCGCTCTTGCCAAGGGGAACCCAATAACAATCGAATGCTAGCATTGGCTACGGCACAAGCCAAAGGATTCGCCATAAATGTAGGGCCATGCATCAAGACACCTGCTTCTCCTTGTCCAATGGTTTGGGCAATAGAATTGGTACACAAGGTAGCAGCTAAGGTTAGGTAACCTCCTGTAATGGCCTTGCCCACACACATAATATCAGGTTGAATGTTGGCATGTTCTACCGCAAACAATTTCCCTGTTCTACCAAATCCTGTTGCAATTTCATCAGCGATTAACAATAAGTCATGGGCTTCACAAAGTGCTTTGATAGCGACCAAATAAGCAGGCGAATAAATGCGCATGCCTCCCGCGCCTTGTACAATAGGTTCTAAAATAAAAGCAGCGGCCTCCTTTGCATGGGCTTCAAAAAACAACTCTAGCGCTTGCTGCTCTTCTACACTCAAAGGGCGATCAAAGCCTTGTGTTGGCGCCTCCATGAAATAATGTTCTGGCAAAAAACCACGAAACAATTGGTGCATTCCAGAGACAGGGTCACAAACAGACATTGCGCCTGCGGTATCTCCATGATAGCCTTTGGCTAAGGTTAAAAATTTAGACCGTTGTGGCTGTTTTCTAGCCTGTTGGTATTGCAGTGCCATTTTCATCGCTACCTCTACCGCAATAGAGCCACTATCACACAAAAACACTCGATCTAGTGTACTTGGAGTACACTCTACTAGTAACTTACCTAAGGTAATTGCTGGTTGATGTGTCAACCCTCCAAACATGACGTGTGCCATCGCTGTTAATTGTTCTTGTATTGCGGCATTAAGTACAGGGTGATTATAACCATGAATGGCAGCCCACCAACTAGACATTCCATCCATCAATTGGCGGCCATCACTCAAATACAGTTGTGTCCCTTCGGCTCGCTCTACAGGATAAACAGGCAAAGGATCTGTTAGAGAGGTATAAGGATGCCAAAGATGGTCGCGATCAAACGCTAAATCAGTGGAGGTAATAGGAGTATTAGTTGTTATAGAGAGCGTATCCATTATTATAAGATTATCGTTAACAAACCATTTTTAGCACCTAAAAATAGTGCCTCATTTCTATTAAATGATGCAAAATAGAACTTTTATTGATAGCCTCCCTCCTTTTTCCATCAATTGGAAGCCCACTTGTAGGGGAAAAATAGGCTGCAAGCATCAATCTACTATAAGAAATATCGCTTTTACAAAAGTCGGAAAAAAGGTTCTCCAAAAAAATAGTACCTTTGCCGCTGAAACAGCACTGTTGCGACAGTTCGGAGCCATTAAAATGCCCATTCAACCATCCATTTCAAAATAGATTATGAGAGATTTTCCAGTCATTACGGACCCCGTTCATACCCCCAAAGAACAGAGTAAATTCAATCAATATTTTCTCCAAAAGATTAGAGATGAGCGCGATCTACCTTTTATTCATCTAATGATTAAGCTCAGTGTTATCATTTTACCTTCTGCTGCTTTATTATATAGTCCTTTGTTACAAGGCAACTGGTGGTGGGCTTGGGCCTTATTCCACTTAATTTTGGTCATTGGCGTATTCTTGGGCCCTTATACACTGATGTTGCACAATACCAGCCATCGTCCTTTCTTTAAAAAAGCACAAGATCGTTGGAATAAATATATTCCTTGGGTACTCGGCCCTTTCTTAGGCCAATCGCCTGACTTATACTTCATTCACCACATGGGAATGCACCATAATGAAGGAAATATGCCCGACGACAAAAGTTCAACGATGCCTTTTCAGCGGGATAGTTTTTTAGATTTTTTGCATTACTATTTCCGTTTCTTATTTATTGGGGTGTTAGAATTGATGCAATATTTCTTTGGAAAGAAACGCAGTGCGATGGGAACACGAGCTGTTCGTTTGGAGATGACTTATTTGTTGTTTTTAGGCTTAGTCGCTTATTTTGTTAATACTGGTGCTACTTTCGCTGTCTTTATTCTTCCTCTGATTATCATTCGTTTTGCGATGATGTCGGGCAATTGGGGACAACATGCTTTTGTGGACGCGGAGCGCCCTGATAATGATTACACCAGTAGTATTACGTGTATCAATAGTGGTTATAACAAGCAGTGTTTTAACGATGGTTATCATATTGGACACCATTTGGTCCCTAATATGCACTGGACAGATATGCCTGGAGAAGTACAACAAAACTTACAGAAATATGCGGATAATAAAGCGCTGATTTTTGAAGGGTTGGATTTCCAATTAGTTTGGGTATTACTGATGTTTAAGCGTTATGATGTATTGGCAAAACACTTGATCAATATCAATGGAACTACCTTTGCTTCTGATGAAGAAGCCATTGCTATTATGAAGCAGCGTACAAAGCGTTTTTCTAAAAAATCATTAGCCTCTTTTGCTTCATAAATTGTCTAAGAGCAAATTTACTTTTTACAAACAGGAGTCATCCCTTAAGTTGGAGTGACTCCTGTTTTTTATGGTGGGCTAGTTTTTTTAGTAGCGAACACTCTCCTGTCCCTTTAAAATACTGATAATCAGAAATATAAATTTACACTTGGCTTTAGTCGTCTTACCTTTTTTGTATTGCCCCAAAAAAGTAAGCAAAAAAAATGCTAGGGCATCTCTTGTTTGTTTGTTATACAAGATTCATCTAGAAAGATCAAGCGCTCTTATCTCTCCATCTAATAAAAAACCTTTGACTATTTATTGCTAAAGTTCAATAAGGCGCTTATCTTAGGATAATATTTAGATTTCCTTTCCAACCAAAACCAAGTTAAACTATGAAAAGATTAATGCAAACTCCTTCTCTTTTAATTTTTCTATTTGCTAGTATATTCGTCCTATCGAGTTTTTCTTCTGTCCCAGTCGCAGAGGTTCGTGATGACAATCCGCCAGTAGAAACAACAAAAGAGAGTCGCCGTACATCTCGTCTTAACAAACGCTACAATCGCCTTAGCAAACGTTTTGATGAAACAAACAACACTAAACAACGCTATCGTCTACAGAAAAAAATTCGTGCTGTAGAGCGCCAACAAGATTCTGGCCCTACTCCAATTTGGGGTATCATTGGACTAGTATTGGGTGTCTTATCTTTCATTCTATTTGTTGCGGCCTTAACCACTTGGGCTAGAGCTGCAGCTGTTGGGGTATCCACAGGAACTGCGCCTGCTACAGGTGGCGGGTTAGCCCTTGCAGTTGGTGGTTTAATTACTGCTATTGGAGGTGTTGTCATTTCTATTCTTTCTTTGATATTCAATGCAAAAGATCCTGACAAGTACATCCTTAAAGGCTTTGGCATTGCAGGGATTATTGTTGGTAGTATATTTACGGTTATATTAGCCATTACGTTGCTTATTTTCATTGCAGCTTCTACCATCTAATCAATTACTTTTATTAGTGATACTGATTATAAAAACTTTAGCAGCGTGATGACGCTACTAAAGTTTTTTTATGCCTTTAAACCATCTATTAATGACCATTAATATCCTTAAAATGAAAACCACACTTCCCTTGCATTTCTCCTTCTTGTATTTAGGTTCTCTTTTGATCCTGTTTCTTACCTTTTGTAGTTTTTCTTCTATTTCTGTTAATCAGCAACAAACACCTATTGAAAAAAAGAAACCATCTATAGCAGAACAAAAAAGACAAGCACGCCTTCAAAAACGTTACCAGCGTTTGCACTATCGTTTTGAAACCACTCAAAACAGTAAACAACGGCTGCGTCTACAGAAAAAAATTCGTACAATAGAACGCCAACAAGACCGCGAAGGAACAGCTATCTGGGGCATATTTGGAATGGTTATAGGAATTTTGGCTTTCCTCATCTTTCCTTTATTAGGTTATATTATAATCCGCCAATCGGGTGCGATTCTTCTAGGAACGTTAAGTTTTTTAGGTTTTTTCTTAATTGCATTGACAGGGTTACTTATTTCGATCATTTCTCTTTCTATGCACAAAAAAGATCCAGCATCTTATACCAAAAAAGGGTTTAGCATTGCAGGGATCATTATAGGGAGTATTGCCCTAGCCGTTTTACTGTTTTTCTGTATTATAGCTTTTGCAATCCTTCTTCCTTAAGAGCAGTAAAATCTATTAGGAGAACAAAAACATACCCCTTCTATTAAAACCCCAAAAAGCAGGAAAGCTTTTTGGGGTTATTCTTTTAAAGAATTATTGTTGCACACTCCGCCTTTTGCTTTCTGCTTTCGTTTTACATAAGAACAACATTATCCAAAACAATTTATCACTTATGCGATCTATTCTTTCTGCCTGTACCTCTTTCTCCCTTCGATTATTAGTTCTATTTTTCATTGGCACCCTTTGTAGCTTTTCTTCTGTTCCTGTTGTCAAAGAAAAAGCAACTCCTCCACTAGAGAAAAAAAAACAAACACAACGCCAAAAACGTTTAAATAAGCGTTACAGTCGTCTTCACCATCGCTTTGAAAGCACTAAAAACAGTCGACATCGCTTGCGTCTGCAAAAAAAGATTCGCCAAGTAGAACGCCAACAAGACCAAGCGGGGACACCTATCTTGGGCGTACTTGGTTTTGGCTTAGGACTTCTTTCTATTGTTTCTCTTTTTGCAGCAGCATATTTACTCCTCCCTGGTATTTTTATAATTGGAGCGCTCTTCGCAGTAACAGGGTTAGTTTTCTCTATTCTTTCTTTAGTTTTTCACAAAAAATATCCTGAACGTTATACCTTAAAAGGCTTTGGAATCACTGGTATTATTTTATGCAGCCTCCTACTTTTATTCTCCTCAACGCTATCTTTAAGCGCTAATTTTTAATCTTTATCGAGTTTAATTGCTGATGGATTATTCTCTATATTATTTCCCCTAAGTCTTATTGAAGTCACCATCTATTGGTAAAGTCTTCGTCAAGGCTTAGGGGGTATTTATTTTTTATACATCTTAAACAAGGTAAGACCTAGTGTCTTCCTACATAATGCAAACATCAATGTACTTTTTCACCGTAAATTTTGATGGCTGTTCAAGTTGCTCGAAGTTTTATAATCTTAGTTACTAGAGCAAATATCAAGCAACAGCCGTCCGTTAAAACATGTTTTAACTACTTCTAAGTAGTTTTTTCCATTTTATAAAAAAAACTGTTAACAATTATGAACTTATCTATCTTCCCAACCAAGATTTTTCAATGGAGCCTTTTACTTTTTTTTATAGGAACCTTGTGTAGTTTTTCTGCTACCCCTACTCCTGCAACAAATAAAACGGCTCCTCCAATAGAGAAAAAAGCAACAAACAAGCGACAACAACGCCTCAATAAACGCTACAATCGCCTTCACAAACGTTTTGATACCGCAACAAACAGTAAACAGCGCTTACATTTACAGAAAAAAATTCGCCAAGTAGAACGCCAACAAGAAGGTAAAAAAGCGCCTATTTTAGGCATTTTTGGAATGGTTCTAGGGATTCTTAGTTTCATCCTAGCCATTTGGTGTATTATCGGCATCATTGCCTTTCCACAAACCCTACTTGCACTTTTTATAACAACTTTAACAATCGCTATTACTAGTCTTGTGCTTTCCATTCTTTCTATTAAAAAAGACGATGCATCCTTTAGAGGACTTGGCATTGTAGGAATCGTTTTTGCTGGTATTTCTCTGACCTTTGGAATTATAGTTGGCTTAACTATATCTTTTATTTATTCTCTGAGGTAGTCTATTCTTATCACCTCAACTCAACATACAGGCTTTTCAGTGGAAAGTCTGTATGTTCTTCTTGTTAATCCAAACGCCTACAAAAAATTGAAAAGCGTTTAAAGAAAGCGCAGAAAAAAACAACGAACCAAAGGTAGATCTAATTATTTCTTAGAGTTACTCTCTATGATAGCGAGAATTGTAGGGAGCGTTCTATGGATAAGCTCCGTATTTAGTAGCTTTCTATTGGCATTTTCTGGAATAGGGTTTGGGCATTTTGCACCTTTCCAAACAGCATAAAGTTCCTCCATCTTCTACTAAGATTGGATTTGCCATTGCAGGGATTATTATTTCTGGAACAGTGCTCTTCTTAGGAATACTTCTAATCATAGGAGCGGTAGCAGGATAAGTTCTTATTTTTTCTTTTCCAATAAAAACAGCACCTTTTATGAAAACTACCCCCTTCGCACTCTTTTTTATTAGTTTACTGTCTATTTTGTTCTGTAGCTTTGCACTTGCACCACCACAAAAACCAAGTACTCCATCTTCTACCCAACAACAACTGCTGTACAAAAAAAAGCGCCTTCAACAACGCTTTAATAAGGCGACTAAGCCACAACAAAAACTACGTTTAAAGAAACGTTTTCAACTGCTCCAGGGTAAAATCCCATCTCCACCAAACAGTTCTTTTGAAGCTATTTTCTGTTTTGCAACAGGCACAACTTCCATTGTTTTATTGGTCATAAGTGCTTTAGCAAATAGCATTATAGGTGGTCCTGTGCTCTTTGGGATTGCTTTTGGTTTAGCCACTCTCTTGGGTTTAGTAGCTCTTATTTTAGGGATCATTTATCATAATAAACGTTTTAAAGATCCCCAAAATCATCCTCAACCTGCCCTTGCTGTCTTAGGAATGGTCTTTGGTGGCATTACCTTTTTAGTAGGCATTCTTCTTTTATTAACGTTTGTTGTAAATTTGTTCTGACAAAAAAGATAAGCAAATTGATAATATTCTCACTACCCCTCCCCTTGATTATCAACACCTTTCACTTATTGACGACTTACATACAAACACTTACTATTCATCTACTAAAGCAACAATATTATGAGCTCAGCCATACATCAAAGTTATACGCTGTTACTAATTCTAGCTGTTGCCCTATTCTCATCTAGTTTTTCCTTGGCTCCTTCTACACTAGCCCCTCCAGAAGCTCAAAAAAGCCAACAACAAACTAAGAAGGGCTGTCAGCGTTTACGAAAACGTTTAAAAAGAACAAATAATATTCATCAAAAAAAGCGACTCCAAAAACGATTAGAACGTTTGGAAAAACGAGGAACCAGCGTTAAGCCAAGCCCGCTTTTAGGAGTACTGGGCTTTGGTGCAGGAATATTAGCCCTGCTTGTTTTTATTAGTAGTCTAGGAGTTGGGGCAACAGCACTAAGCGGTACAGGATTGCTATTAGCTAATTTTATGTTTTGGGGAGGCATTGTACTAGCAGTAATTGGTTTGGGGCTTTCTATTGTCTATTTAGTCTTGCGTCGACAAAATCCTGATTGTTACAGCAAACCTGGCTTTGCCATCGCAGGGATTATTCTCAATGGATTATTAGTAGGTTTTCTATTATTAGCCTTATTAGGAGGCTCTTTATAAGAATTAGTTCTCCTTATGAAATAAGAGGCGTTTTTTTATAAAAAGAGTTTTTATAAAAAAACACTGCTCTCAAAGAAAATCCCATCAACCTACAGATTACATAAATCCCTGATTTTCTAACTACTAAAAAAAAAGAGCAACTAAACTTACTCACTAAATCAATTTCCATTCCATTTTTATCATCCATTTAATACAATATAGCACGGTTCTTGTTTAAGACTTGACAATCATAAAAAGGTCATTTTGTAAGTATGATTTTAGGATGTCTAATCCATCCTTTGAAAACTACCTTACTGCTCATATTCTTGACTTTTTCCTGAAATTATTATTCATTTTAACCACTATCACGTTACCATGTTACTAACAAACAACAGACTCCTAACAATCCTAGGACTAAGCCTAAGCCTTGCTTTCTTTAACAGCTGTGAGAAAAAAGCAACAGAAACTACTGTAGAAGAAGATCAAGAAAATGTAGAAAAATTATTTGATGACATCGTTGTTCAAGCAGAAGATTTCAAGAACGGCTGTGGTGTCAAAAGTGTTGACAATTTTTTCAACCTAGAAAATGGCACTGCCCTTAACCAAGTATGGGCAGATGACATTAGTTATCAATTAGAATTGGCTTTAGACTATAATTATCTTAATCAGGGCCAAACTAACCAATTAGATTTCAGCAGACATGCTGGTACTTACCAATGGATGTCAGGTGCTTTTACTAAGTCAGGTACACCTACCGACAAAGTTATTAT
This sequence comes from Aureispira sp., assembly GCA_050633105.1. Taxonomy (GTDB): domain Bacteria; phylum Bacteroidota; class Bacteroidia; order Chitinophagales; family Saprospiraceae; genus Aureispira. The sequence goes on from JBOEFW010000042.1 coordinate 8,725, forward strand.
CATGGCTCCATCTAGCATGGGACAGACAACAAACAATGCAACAGCTACTGTTAGCGATTACACACAGCAAAGTACTACTTTTGATGGTACGCAATACTGGTTGCCTAATAGTGCTGACGTAACAGTACAAGTAGATAACAACGATTGTATAGGAATTACTTTGGAAAAAGCTGTTTATGATAATGGTACGTTCATGATGCCTATCGATGCTGCTGCAACTGTTATGATGGCTCCTTTTGAGTTTGAAATAGCATCTAAACAAACTTCAGGTACTAGTTATGACATGAGCATGACTGCTCGCAACGATGGAGACAAAAAATTCTCTATTGAAGGAAACATGACATTTTCTGATAGTGATTTTAGTGATTTCACTTCTGAAGATATTGACAAAGCAGAAGGAGAAATTACTTACGGTGATTTCACCATGCCTTTTACTATTAACATCAAAGCATTATTTGATTTGCTTAACCCAAATCAAACACAAATCAATGAGATGGTAAAAGTTTCTGTTGAATACAAAGGCATGAAGATTGCTGATTTGGAATTCACAGATGGTAACACAGAAAGCATTGTTATTATTTACAAAGATGGCACTAGAGAAGATTTGAATACAGAATACCAAGATTTAGTCGATCGTTTAGAGGTAGTATTTTCTGATTTTATCAATCAATAAGAATCAATAAGAGTTTGTTTAAAATTTAAACAGGCTCTAAGCTTGAAGCTTAACGATAATAAATAACGCGCACAAAAGTACTCCCTTCCTAACAAAGGTTACTTTTGTGCGTTTTTCGTTAGTACACTTCTCCAACTTTCCCTTATGACCCGCCTTCTACTTGTTCATTTCTGCTGTTGGTTCCTCTGTTCCACTGTTCTTGCACAAATCCCTCCTTCCAACAATTCTAACAAAGCAAAAAAAGCACCATCGTATCAAATCAGTGGCTATATAAAAGAAGCTAGTAGTGGCGAAACTTTAATTGGTGCAACTATTTATAACCTTTATGACAGCACTGGAACTAGTAGTAATTTAGATGGTTTCTACACCCTAAAAACCAAAAAAGATTCTGCTTATTTACAAGTTTCTTATGTAGGCTATGAGCCTATTTATCAAAAAGTCCACTTAGAAAAAGCAACCACGCTCCATTTTTCCTTAGAAATCGCAGAAGTTCTCCAAGGGGTTCTTGTTGAAAGCAACAGCAATCGCCAATTACTGGAAGACCCACAAATGAGTATGGAAGAAATCACGGCCAAACAAGCCAAAGAAATTGCGGCGCTAATGGGCGAAGCAGATATCATAAAACTCCTTCAACTCAAACCAGGGGTACAGGCTAGTGTAGAAGGTAGTAGTGGCCTTTATGTTCGTGGTGGAAGCAGCGATCAAAATTTATTTCTATTAGATGGTGCAACACTGTACAATCCTAGTCATTTACTGGGTTTATTTAGCACCTTTAATGCTGATGCCATTAAGAATGTACAACTTTATAAAGGTAGTTTTCCCGCTCGTTTTGGAGGACGATTATCTTCTGTCTTAGACATTCAGTTGCGAGAAGGCAATAAAAAAGAATTTAAACTAGCTGGTGGTGTTGGATTGATTGCAGCACGGCTATTGGCCGAAGGCCCTATTATCAAAGAAAAAGGTTCTTTCTTAGTCGCTGCCCGCAGTAGTTATGCGCACCCATTCTTAAGAACCTTAAACGAAGGCAATCAAAACAACCCTGATTGGACTACCCTCCCAGAGTACCATTTTTATGACGCCAATCTAAAAGCCAATATAGAGCTGAGCTCTAAAGATCGTCTGTTCTTGAGTGCCTATTCAGGCAATGACTATTTTGATTATATTTTTAATGATAAAAACTTCGATCTCCGATTCAACTTACAATGGACCAATCAAATGGCTAGTTTACGTTGGAATAGACTGCTTAGTGCCAATGCTTTTCTAAATACTAGTGTAAGTTACACTCGATATAATAATGAAGTGAGCACAACTTATACAGGCATTGCTCTCAATCTTGGCTCTGGTATTCAAGATGCACAAATTAAAAGCGATTTGACGGTTGCACTGGGCAACCAGCACACTTTGCGAGGAGGTGTTAATGGTATTTATCATTATTTTTCCATTGGGCAACTATCTGCTAAAAGTGAGGACGGTTTTAACTTTGAACGAGGCACCATGCTTCCTGCGGCACAATGGTCGGCTTATATTTCTGATGAATGGCGTATTAACCCTAAATTATCGACTTCTTTTGGTTTACGTCTCAATAATTTTCATGCAGAAGGCAAATGGCACACAGGCCTTGCTCCTCGCTGGAACTTGCGTTACTTGCCCCATGAGAACATTGCGGTTAAAGCCTCCTTTGCCCGCAGTTACCAATTTATGCACTTGGTCACTCCTGCCACTTCAACCTTACCCACCGATCTCTGGTATCCTTCTACCAAAAATGTAGCGCCTCAATATGCCGATATTGCTGCCGCAGGGGTCTCCTTTGCTTTGGGCAAATCTTATTACATCAATATAGAAGGCTACTACAAATGGATGTACCAACAACTAGATTTTAAAGACGGAGCACGTATTTTTGTTAACCAACGGTTGGATGAGGAATTTATTCGAGGACGTGGATGGAGCTATGGGGGGGAATTCTATATAGAGAAAAAATCAGGGCCTTTGCGCGGCTGGATTGGCTACACCTTGTCTTGGACTTGGCGTCAATTTGATGCCACAAATGGCGGACGCCCCTTTCATCCGACGAATGACCGCCGACACGATATTTCAGCTGTTATTTTGTGGGATTTACCTTTTACGGGACCTAAATTCCCAATCACACTCAGTGCCTCTTGGGTTTATGGTTCAGGCAAAGCGGTTACGATTCCTAAATCCCGTTACATTCAAACGGATATTACAGGAACCAATCTTTTCCAATTCATTCCTATTTATAACGATCGAGGCAATTATCGATTGCCTGCTTATCATCGTCTAGACCTAGGCTTAGTTTGGAAATTATATCCTTTAAGTAAGAAACGATTTAAGAGTGATCTAACACTTAGTGTTTATAATGTCTATGATCGAAGAAATGCCTTCTTTATGTATATCAATGCTGTTTATTCAGAAAACCCTAATGGAAGTTTATCCGCGTTCCCTGACCGTTTAGAGGGGCGTATTATTTCTTTATTCCCAATCATCCCAAGTATTACTTGGAACTTTTATTGGTAAACCATTTCCCTCTTAATTTTTCAACTTTCACTCCATGAAATATTGGCTATTTTTATGCATTTCTTTCAACTTATTTCTGGGTGCTTGCCAAAGCCTAGAAACTGTTATTGACATTGAATTGGAAGAAGAACCAAGTGAATTAGTCGTAGAGTGCTATTTGCAACAAGGCCAACCTTTTCGCTTGTTACTCACAGAGACCAAACGTTATTTTGATCCTGTTAATGCTTGTCCTTTTGTAAGAGAAGCCCTTGTTGTTATTACTTATCAAGGCCAACGGGACACCTTACAAGAAGCCACTTACACAAGTAAATCCTGTAGCAGCATTCTACCTTTTTTTGATCAGGATTCTATTCGTTTTTACAATTATGGCAGTGATAACATATGCTTTGCAGCGCCTGGTGAGGAGTTTTTATTAGAAGTTTGGGACATTGCCAATGAACGTTACATTAGTGCCGTCACTCATTTTTTGCCTGTTGTTCCAATTGATGTGCTCAGCCACAGCGATTATAATTCCACCGATACAGCAGCCATTCCTGCCCCTAAAACAGCCGTTACTTTAGGCTGTAAGGATGACGTACAAACACGCAATTATTATCGCTTTACGCTCCATAAAAATGCCTTGTGGCAACAAGATTCTACAGGAGGTATATTTGACAAAGTCGCCATACAACCCATTTTTGATGTGACATTATTTGATCAAGGGGTTTATTCAGACGGGGTAATCTTGCAACGCAGTGATTATAGCTTCTTTTTTGGAGAATCAGCAATTGGCACTATTTATCACATTGATCGCTTTTATTATGAGTACTTAACCACATCTAGAGCGGCACGAGATGCCAATCTTAACCCTTTCTTACAACCCGCTAAAGTGAAATCTAATGTCCAAGGTGGGCAAGGAATTTTCACGGCGCTGTCTTTTGATCGGTTGACGTTAGCAATCACCTATTGAGCACTATCTTTTTTTGCTAGGGGGACCCAGCGCTTAATGATTCCATTAACAGGGGAAATACTAATTTGTTTTTCTCCTTCTACCACATAAAAAACAAATTCACCAGTTTGGTCAATAAGGGCTACTTTTAATTTTTCCTGATCCTGAAACGTCAATTGATGGCTCATTAACAGGGTGTTTCCTTCTAGTTGTTCTTGTAAATCATAAGCATCTGAAACAGCTTCTTGAGTCGCAATTCCTAAAACAAAACTAGCATAACCTAAACCAACCAAATACCAATTAAACGTCCAATTTGCCCACCAATCAATCCATCCTTTACGTCTTCCCTTGTAAGCGATCTTTTTCTTCCGCAGCGTCTCTCCTATAAGGCGCAAGGTATCTATTATCAAAATCAATGCTAATGGCATTAAAACAATAACTAGATCTTCCCGAATCACCTCCAAAGGGCTCATCATGATGTCTGTTAAATTAAAATAAGGAAGAATATTAATATCTAAAACCCAGTACTTTAATATCTCCTTAGAAATACCAATGGATAAGAAAGCCAAGTAACCAAAAGTAGTAAACAGTTGTAATTGCTCTAGTGGTCTTGATTTTTCTTCAGGAGTTGGTTCATTCATAGTATATGGGGTGTTAATTTTAGAATTAAAGATCCTTAAGGTAGATATTTTGAAAGGAATAAACGAATGTTTATTTTTAGTCTTACCTAAATAATTGTACTTTTGCAGCGCTCAATAGAAGTTTTTCTGATTCCTCTTAGGAGCACCACTCTACTAAAACAACTACCTATCGTTAAACACAGGTTGTTTTTATTATAATTTCCCAACTAGGGAATTCACAAAAAGAAGTAAACAAAACACTTCTATAATACCACTAGATACATGGCTTTAAAATGCGGCATTGTTGGTCTACCCAACGTCGGAAAATCTACCCTTTTTAACGCACTTTCTTCTGCTAAAGCATTGGCAGCTAATTACCCATTTGCGACCAAAAAACCCAATATTGGTGTTATTACTGTGCCAGATGATCGCTTAGTAAAACTAGAAGATCTTATCACCCCTCAACGTGTTGTGCCGACTTCTATTGATATCGTAGATATTGCAGGATTGATCCGTGGCGCAAGCAAAGGAGAAGGTATGGGGAATGAATTCTTAGGGAATATCCGTGAGGTAAATTCTATTGTACATGTCGTGCGTTGTTTTGATAATGACAATATTATCCATGTGGACAACAGTGTTGACCCTGTCCGTGACAAAGAAACCATCGACCTAGAGTTGATTTTCAAAGACATTGAAATACTAGAGAAGCAAGTTCACAAACAAAAGAAACTAGCCAAAGGTGGTGATAAATCAATCCAAAAGTTAGTAGATGCCTTAGAAGGCCTTATGGTGCACCTCGATGCAGGTAAACCTGCTCGTAGTTTTAACGACTATGATACAGAGGAAGCAGAGGAAATGGTAAAACAACTACAACTATTAACAGATAAGCCAATTATCTATGTTTGTAATGTTGATGAAGCCTCTGTTATTGATGGTAATAAATATACCAAAGCTTTTGCAGAAGCCATTGCTGATGAGAACGCCGAAATTATCTTAGTGAGTGCTGCTATTGAAGCAGACATTGCTGAATTGGATGATTATGAAGAACGCTTCGAGTTCTTGGCTGATATGGGCCTCAAAGAACCTGGTGTAAATAAATTAATCCGTGCTTGTTACAACATCTTAAACCTCATCACTTACTTTACGGCTGGGGAAAAAGAAGTACGCGCATGGACCATCCGTAAAGGCACTAAAGCACCTGGTGCTGCTGGTGTTATCCACTCTGATTTTGAACGAGGCTTCATCAAAGCTAAAACAGTTTCTTTTGATGATTTCATCGCGCAAAGTGGCTGGAAAGGCGCTCAAGAAAATGGAACCTTACGCCAAGAGGGTAAAGAATACGAAGTTAAAGACGGAGATTTATTGGAGTTCATGTATAATGTGTAAACACCCCCTGTCTCTCTAATTAAGAACATTCTTGTAAGTAATAATTACTTACAAGAATGTTTTTTTTTATGCTCTTATTCACCAGACTCACAATAATCAAAAGTGCCTTGATCTTTATTTTTGTATTTTTTTGATTATTATAATTCTTCAACATAGTGCATTGGAATCCAAAAAATCATAGGGAAGGCGTTTTTTGATTTTGTCATTAGAAAAAGCCACTCCTAAAAGAAGTGACTTTCATATAAAATACCTAAACCTTAATTTCTCCACAACAACACCTATCCCTTCGTCTCAATCATCTCCAATAAAGCCTCGCTCTCCTCTACGTGTTCATTTTCTTGCTTACTCAACTCCAATTGACGTTTCGCCACATCCCAAGCCTCTTGCTTGCGGCCTAGTTCCATCAGAATCATCGCTTTTGTTTCCAGCGTATAAATTGTTTCTTCTAGTAAAATTGCACGATTGGACCATTCTAAAGCACTATTGAGCTGCGTCTTATTGCCACTATGAACATCCAACATATAACGAGCGAGTGCATTCAAGCTATTCGCATCAGTACAATGCTTTTCATAGCGAAGTGCCAAGCGGTAATCGCGTTTTTCGTTGCCTCTCTTATAATAAAAATCAATTCTAGCTTTGAAATAATCCAAGCGCTCAGGCATCAAACGCTTCACATCTTGTAAAAATGTTTTAATCACAGCTTTGGAAGCAGCATTCTCTACTAACTTATAACAACGAACATTCAAGGCACCTGATAGATAGTTGTTAACTCGTTTTTCTGTTAGTGATTCGCCAAAAGTAGCGCGATTGCTTGCCACGTACAAATAGGCGCGATGGCGGTAGTCATTATTAACGTAAGCTTCTAAAAATTCAAAATTATCAGGCATAGCCAAAGCAGACAATCCAACGGTTTGAACATAGACATCAGCAACCGATTGGTACTGCTCATTAGCCGCTTGTAAAGCTTCCACATATTGTCTTAAAAAAGCAGGATCACGCTCGCCCCCTTCAAAACGTTTCTTTAAGGTATAAATTTGATTCTCTGGTTTAAGAGCATCTTTACTTCTTTGAATCAATTGCTTGGCCTCAAAAGCCCCAATAAGTCGGTGCACCAATTCGCCCTCTGGATTAAAATACAACAAGGTTGGATAGCTGTAAACTCTATATTCTTCTGCAAAAGCCACTCCTTCTCCTTGCTCGATGTCTAGTTTATAACTAATGTAGTGTTGACCAAAAAACCTAGAGACCTCTCCCTTTGCAAAGACATGTTTGTCCATCCACTTGCAGGGCTCACACCAAGAGGCATAAGTATCGACAAAAATAAATTTATTCTCTGCTTTGGCTTTAGCCTTAACTGTTTCCCAGTTACTCCTTTCAAATTTTAAGGGTTGTGCTATGCTCCCTATTGATAGTAGCAAAAAGCTCATAAGAATTCCCAAGTTCCAATAATTCATATCGTTTTAGTTTACTGAAGTAATTGAAACCAATAAATCGTTTTACCAACTTTTCACCGCTCCCAAAATAAGGTTTTGATTAATACCTTTAATCCACCCTTTTATAAAACTACTTCATCATTTTCATGAAATCTACTGTCAATGTAACCAATTTCAATCCAATTTTGTTATTTCGTTCGTATGACAATAAATGTTTCTACAGGTAATAGATAAACAATAATAAACAATAGTCTTAATTCCCAATGTCGCCCAAGAGACAATTACACAATTATTATGCTTTTTTACTGTACCTTAGCACCAAAATAAGCTTTTTGTTATCAGGCAGCTCAAAAAAAGGATGAAATCGAACGAACTAGGAACAGAGAAAATAGGCAAACTCATTATACAACAAGGGGTGCCTGCGGCCATTGGATTCATGGTAATGTCTTTCTATATGATCGTTGATACCATCTTTGTAGGGCGCTGGGTAGGCCCTATGGGCATTGCGGCCATTACTGTAGTCCTCCCTATTGTGTTCTTAATTGCCTCTGTAGGAATGGCTATTGGAATAGGTGGCGCTTCTATTATTTCCAGAGCTTTAGGGGCAGACAACGAAGAGTTAGCGCAACGTGTTTTTGGCAACCAAGTTCTCCTCAACACGTCCTTGGCGACGCTTTTTGTTATTCTAGGCTTTCTATTTGAAGAACCACTTCTTCGATTATTTGGAGCACAAGGAGCTATTATGCCTCCTTCCAAAGTTTATTTTAGAGTCCTATTAATAGGCATTCCTTTTTTATCTTGGGCAATGATGAGCAATCATATTATTCGAGCACAAGGGTTCCCCAAAGTTGCTATGAATGTCCTGTTGTTACCAGCTTTGTTCAATTTGGTATTAGATCCTATTTTTATCTATGTTCTAGAATGGGGAATGCAAGGGGCAGCGCTCGCTACTATTTTTGCTTATTTTCTTAGTGCCTCTTATACCCTTTGGTTCTTTTTTAAGGGGGGAAGTGATCTTAAAATCACCCGAGCAAACCTATCTCTAGATTGGCCCATTATAAGAGAAATGACGGCATTGGGATTTGTTTCTTTTGCTCGTCAAGGCACCTTGAGTCTACTAGCTATTATTCTTAATAGTGCCTTATATAATTATGGCAGTGAAATTTATGTTTCTGCTTATGGGATTATCAATAGACTCATGGTCTTTTCTCTTTTCCCTATTACAGGTATTTCACAAGGGTTCTTACCCATTACCAGTTATAATTATGGAGCCAAACGCTACGATCGAGTGCGAGAAGGCATTCGAAAATCCCTTGTTTATGGTACCATTCTCGCTATTCTGATTTATATTATCATTCTGTCAGCGAGGTTTCCTATTATCTATATTTTCACAGATAATGCAGACATCTTAGACATTACTCCTCATGCTTTGGTGGTTGTATTTATGGCAACGCCCATCGCCTTGATTCAACTCATTGGCTCTGCTTATTACCAAGCAATAGGCAAACCCTTGCCAGCATTGCTGCTGACCCTCACCAAGCAAGGTTTTTGTCTAATCCCACTTCTGTTTATATTGCCGCAATATTGGGGAATCAATGGAATTTGGTGGGCCTTTCCTATTGCAGATGTTTTAGCCGCACTCATAACAGGAGTTTATTTACTCAAAGCTTATCGCAAATTACAGCAAATGGAACAAGCCACCCCAGATTTATCTGACCATTTAATAGAGCGAAAGGGGGTTTAACAAGGCATGGCCATAAAAACGAGGCGCTCTAATTTTTTGTCCTGTCTGATATAAATAAGCATTCCCTTGACTATCAATCATGGGAATGTGTGGATTTTTTAATAGAAAAGAATCGTGGATCGTTTTGTTTTGTAATCCATGCCTCACCTGTTCTGCATCAATTCCAAGACTAGCACCAATTTCTTGATCTGCCCAAGGAGAATGATAAACTGCCTTCAATCGTAAAACCCCTGCACTGCGGTTACTATAACGAACACCAGACATCGCTCTATACCCATATTTAGCCTGGTTCTTATAAATAGAATCGTTTGTGATTGTACGCGTTCCGTGAGCATAAGGATCAGCTGTCCAAGAAACCTGCTGTAAAGCAAGCTGCCAACTCCCTTGTTGAAAATACAACCCTAATGCGCCTGTCCGATATTTATCTTGATTCAAAAAAGCTAAAAAATCATTTTCCATCAATAAATGAAACTGTCTTATTTGTAGCGCAAAAGTTCCTGTACATTGACTGGTTTTTTGGTTGTCCCAATAGCCATTAAAACTATAGCCTACAGCATAGGGACGATTGGTCTGGTTGCCTGTTACTCTTAAAAAAGGGTTCTCCCAAAAAGTATTTTTATGTCCCCATGTACCCAATACGCCTGCTCGAAATTGTCCTTCAAAGCCTTGTGTTTGCGTTCCCAAAGCCTGTGCCTGATAAAATCCAGCTAACTCTAAATTCACCTGTATATGTTCCCAATGTGCAAACGCTCGTGCCAACAACCCAATTCGGCTGTGGTGTGTTCCCAAGCCTATTGAGACACCTACTTGCGTTCCCCAACCTTTTGGAAACCAATCCACTTGACTTTGGGCGCGTTCAGCACTACTTAAAACAAACAATACAAACAATACAAACAATAACGCTTTAAAAAAGCCTAAGCTATGGGCAATCATCTAAAAGGTAATTTAAAGTTTAAAATAGGCGCTATTTCCTATTCTTTAAGGTTCTAATTTAATAAACTGTCGATTGCTCAGCAAATATCGATGCGCTCCGATTTGAACAATCTCCCCTTCCTTTGTTGCGCTAATATCTAGGATATCTTGTCGCAACGTATGAATAGATCCCTTGGTTCTATGAGCAATGGTTAAATACTCCTCATTGATATCAGGTTTTAGGCTAGGGTAAAAACTATTCTGCTCTTCTGCTCCGCACAAAATAATTCGCACAGGTATTTTAATGTTGTACAACAAATCCATATCCCGCACACGACTGTAACTGTCCGCAATTAAAACCAGCTCTTGTACCCCTTCTCGTTGCTTTATTCCAAATAGAACCGCCTCTAAATCATTCTCAGGAGGTTCTCCACCGCCCAAACCACATGCCATCGCCTCTCCCATTGTATTCAGCACACTATCTACATCTTGCCAAACCCCTCGACAAGCATATAAGCCTCCTGTTTCTCCAATCTTCTTTGCACTAGCCATTTTATGGTTTCCATCATTAAAGAAGACATAAGAAATAGGCTCTCCTTTCTGCAAGCGCAGCTGGTGCCAAATCAACACCTGATCCAAATAGGGGCGCATACTTTCTGTTACATCCGTCACCACTACTTTACCTTTCCACAAAGCCTTATGACGTTGTAAAACAGCTAAAATTGGTTGTTTGCTCTCTTCGCTATACCTGGGGTTGAGTTGTATTTGCTCTTCTACAAAACGTGTTTTAGCACGAATTGCTTTACGAATACGCAAAGTACGCTTAATTGGAATAGGTTGTTGTGTTTCCATCAATTGCGCCAACCACTCTTCTTCCGCTTTTGTACTTTTAATAGAATCCAACTGGGCAGCTTCTATCGCAGCCTTCACACGTGACAAAGAGTCGCGTTTCTGAGCTTGAGCAGCTTGCTCTAAACGACGCTTCTTCCAATCAAAAGTTGACATTGATTCATAATAAATTGTTTCCACCAAAATATCCCTGTTAGCAGCTAAGTTAGTGCTATAGACTGCAAAATGCTTATTGTGTGTAGCATGCAGTGTATATTCTCTATAAAGAGGCACCAAAATTTGAGCAATACCAAAAGCATTTGTAGTTGCCTCATAACGTTTCCCTGTTTCTTTATCCAACATCCAAAATGCTTCGCCTTCAATTACCTCTCCGTCTAAATCTGTAAAAATAAAGTTAAAAAGTGCTTCATTAACAGAGGCATATTGCGTCCGCCCTGGCAAACGTTCAAACAGGATTGTTTCGGTCCAATTAGCATAAGGCTTATTGGGTAATTTAAATTTGTAATAGCTGGGGGCCCCTTCTAGATTTAGAACATACTGACAACCTATAGGCAAAGGCAACACCGCTCTTCCTTTTTCATCTGTCGTTACTTTATAAGGTCCTTTGCCACAATTACCTCTCAACAATAAGGTTTCTTTTAGAAGGGTTGGTGCCCCTAAACTATCTACTAATTGAAGGTGTACAGGGATAGAAACAACTCCTGTAGGCAAGGTTGCTAAGTCATAACAAGGCATTGGGATCCGATGTCGGCTAAAAGGTTCTTTGGGGACATTAATTTGAGCAAAATCTTCCCAATCTGCTAAGTGCAACGTATAATCCTGCCCTATCGGGAGCAAAATTTCCGCAATACCCTGAGCATTTGTCGTCAAGGACCAACGTCTTTGAGTTCTGATTTCTTCTACTTCAAAAGTCTTCTTATTCCAAGCCTTTGTTGTCAATGGATTGGACAAAACAAAAGTAACGACAGCTTGCTGGCGAGTAGGATTTAATTGGGCATTTAGGAGGCCGCCACAAAGGCAGTTTCCAAAAAATAAAAGCCCAATGATATACATTTTACTGTTCCTCATAAACAATTAGAGCTGTTTTTTAACGTTGTATGTAATAGCAGGTATGTAATATGATTTAGTAGTGGCGATCTTGGTTAAGATACAAAATAGTTATCCTTCTTTTAAACAAAAACAGTTAGTTTTATCTTAAAAGCAGAAATTAGGCCACAGTAAATTTGGTTTTTATCGAATAATCGCTTATAATTGAAATTAGCTGACGCGAAAAAAAAGAGCTAAGCTACCTATACATCCTCACATTATTACCTATTAACAACAAAAGAATCTTCAAAAACGTCAATGGTTCCAAACAAATAACGTTTTGTCTTCCCAAAATATTTGTTGTCGTTAGTATTTACTAAAAAACTCTTACTACACTAAAAAAAAAGAGAATGAAGGCTGTCACTAGTATTGTGTTTGTTTTATCCCTATGCCAATTATTAAGCGCTCAAACCCCTACTGCTTCCACCAACAGTTCCCTCGCATCTACCGATGCTGTTGACTGGGCTAATTTTGAAAAAGAACTCCACAAAGAAAATTGGTCTTTCCACACCAACAAAGAAAACAAATTACTCTACATCGATTTTGAAACACTTGGCGGAAAAATGAGTCGCTTAGTTCTCAAATCAGCTCAAGAAAAGGTTGTTGTAGAAGATAATCACCTTTTTGACCTTCCTGTTAATACTATTTATGAAGTAAATTTGGAAAACTTAGAAAGAGGTAGTTATTTTGTGGAACTCTACACTTACGACCACCAGGTTATTAAGAAAGAAATTAACATACAATAAGCTTTTTCACGGACTAAAAGTCACTTTCTTGGATTTAGCATCTTACATAGAAGAATTATTATACGAAAATGACTGTGTCATTTTACCGACAATTGGAGGTTTTATTGTCAATCCAACAACGGCACAAATTGATTTTGTGGAGCAACAGTTATGTCCTCCTAGCAAAAGTGTTTCGTTTAATCCTAAGTTAGTGAACAATGATGGATTACTTGTTCATCATGTTTCTCAGAAACAACACATCAGTTACAAACAAGCGCAAACAAATATAGAGACTTACACTCGACAAATAGAAAGTGACTTGTTTGAGAATAAAATAGTCCACTTTAATTCTATTGGTAAGCTCTACTTCAACTCTGATTCAAAATTAGAGTTTGTGCCCGAAGAAACGAACTTCTTGCGTTCTTCTTATGGTTTGCCTACGATAGCTTGTACGCCGATTATGCGCAGCAAAGACTATCTACAGCAACCACAAGCGGCTGCGACAACAACAGTTGTTCGTCGTTCCAAACGCAAAGGAACTGCTTTTATAACGCCTCTTCGAGTAGCTGTTGCAGCTGCCATCTTACTTTTATTTTTAAGTATTCCTCTTATTCGTTCTACCTTCTCCAATAACACAGGGACGGCTAACAGCACTTTAGCCAAACAATCTACTACTTCTTCTACCAAGCAGGTAAAAGAAAAACAAGTCGCTTCCGCCTCTATTCTTCCTAGCACTCCTTCTGCACCAATAGAAGAACCAATTGTAGAAGAGGAACAACCCGTAGAAACCGTTGTTGCAACGCCAGTTGTAGATGAAAATACAGAGAATTATATTATTGTATTGGGTGCTTTTGGAAAGGAAAAAAATGCTTATCGTTTAGCAGATAAATTGGCAAAGGATAATTACTTGCCTGATGTGACGGTTAAGAATGGTCTTAATCGTGTTGGTGTACAACTCAATTGTACAGCGGAGCAGCTAGCCAATCACTTACAGTTCTTACAAGAAAACTACAATAAGAAAGCTTGGGTAGTCGATTAATTGACGTTTAGTTAATCCCTAAAAAATTCAAACAAGTACGGATAATATCCTCCTCCTGTTCTAGAACTAGGCACAAATCTGCGCGTTCATAAATAGAGCGGCGTTCCTCTAATCTACGTGCGATCCGCTCTTCCAATTCTTCCGAACTCAGAGCAGCTAATAAAGGTCGTTTGGCACGTTCTTTATCTAAACGTTGGACTAATGTAGCAATTGGCGGATCTAAAAAAATGCTCTGCCCATGTTCTTTAATCCAGTCCATGTTATTTTGATGAATGGGTGTTCCTCCTCCTAGTGCAATTAGTGTGGGAGTTTGCTCTAGTGTTTGGTATAATAGTTCTTGTTCTAATGCTCTAAAAGCAGCCTCTCCCTCTTCCTCAAAAATTTGACGAATTGTTTTTCCAGCATGCTCTTCTATTAAGGCATCTAAATCAAGCGTAGGTAGATCTAAATGAGTGGCTAGGCGCTTCGTAATATACGATTTCCCAGCTCCCATAAAACCTAACATATAACAGTTAGTCGTTAACATGCTGTTCAAGGATATCCGTGAGATTGTCATCTTTCCTATCATGAAAAATAGGATTATGAAAATCATTAAGTTTGTGCAACAATTCTAACAAGCGCTTTTTCTCTGCATTTGTCAATGGCCCTGTAGCAATTTCACCAATACTTGCTAACGTTGGAAGCGCTCTATGAAAGATCTCTAGTCCTTGCTTCGTTAATTGCACTCGGCGAGCACGGCGATCCTCTTCATCTAAGAAAGATTCAATCAACCCATTCCGTTCTAAGCGACGGATAACTTCCATTCCTGATGTAAATTCACTGGTATTTGCTTGTATTAATTCATTTTTACGGAGGTCACCAAAATGATAGAGGGTAGCTAAAAAACCAAAATCTTCTGTGGTTTGTAAGAGCGATTGTTTGAATCCTTTTTTATAAAGAAAACGAACGTATTTATGTGACAAGGCCAACAAATGGGTAATTTGAATATCTATGCTAGCATTCATGGAAATAGCAGTAGACTTAGATCTAGGAGCTGTTCCTTCTAAAGAAGGAACTTTTTGTAACCAGGTGATAAATTCACTAACAGAATTACTTTGCTCTGTTTTTTCAAATGCTTCTAAATAGGGCAATAAATCGGCTAATAAGGTATAATCCATTCCCATCAATATTTTATTTTAAAGAGGCGAATTAGTGTTGAATGATAAGGTAATTGTAGGACAACATAACGGGAATACATTCGTATTTAGTACGAACTAATAAAGAATTGAATTACAAATTCATAGTAGTTTTTTTGCCTAAATTAGGCCTACTAATGATTAAACTTTTGCAATAGTCCTCCATCTAACACAAAAGTAATAAATTTGTTCAATAGACGTTCAATAAATTAAAAAACTAATTCTAAAAGTTGCTTTTTCTGCTCTAACTAGCCCTAATAAACTACTTTTTTAGAATTTCTTCAACTTACTATAATTTGAGGAAATTGTTTTATCGTAATAATAATTGATGATAATAGTTTTCCATCAACTATTATTATTATTAAATAGCTTAAAAAAAGGGTCAAATTTATAAAAAGTAGACTTACTTTTTCTGACGCTGTAAGTCAGCAGGGGTTGGTTGTGAGGACCAATCATTGGCATAAGGAGCCAATACAGCCGCTTCTTGAACTGCAGTAATATCAATTTTACCATCAGCATAGCGCGCTAAGGTTTTAAAAATAGCAGGCCGTTGTTTTTGTAAAACAATCAAAGAAGCATTGGCCGCAGACTTAACAGCAATGGGAACACCTCCCCCCAAATCAGCCCAATGTCCACCCAAAATCAGCCCTTCCACAGGTGTTTTATAGTGGGCAATCTTTCCTTCCATATTTGCCCGACCAGGGCGAGCCCCCATGATAGACCCTCCTCGATTATAACTATACCGCCAATGGGTAATTGGAGAAGCTACATCCATAAACAAAATATGCGCCCGCAAATCAATCTTCAACCGTTTTTCAATTCTATCTAAAATAGTTGCGGCAAACTCTTCTTTGATTGCATAATAGGCTTCTGTACGTACATATTTTCCTTGCGCATCTATTGTACACCCCCAATTTTCTTTATAATCCATATGCGCAGAAGAATAGATCGTTAACGTTCCCTTTCCATCAGGTGCTAATGATTGGTCTCGCAAACTAGGCGGGATAATAGAAATAGCTGTTGTATGAGGATTTCCAGAATCGTGCTCTGCTCGTTTTATCCCTCCTGCTTGTATGAGGATTAATTCTTCTGCGAAGCCCAATTCTTCTGGAGGGCAATCTAAGGCAATAGAAATAGCCACTGCTGAACTATACAATTCAGCTGCTTTTAGATTGTCTTTTAGTCTTTGTGGAATGACATCTGGTGGCAACAAACGTTCATACAACAACTCCACATCACAAGCAGCAATAACTTGTGGGGCACGCACTTCATGGCGTTTGCCTTTGTATTCAAACGCAGCACCAACAGCCTTTCCATTCTCTAATAAGATGTCCTCAACAGTCGCTCCATAAATCAAATGATTGTTGTAAGAAGTAACCACATGTGCCAACCATTCGATAAAAACTTGACTCCCTCCTGTTGGCGGCAATTGATAATCGTTAATATAAGCCCAAGCAATTGGGAACAAACAGGATAATAAATCGTGTTCAGAAGCCCAATAACGATGTAAGGCGGGATCTTTAAAAAACAAGTTCAGTCCCTTTGGAACACCTTCTTCCCCATGGTACCAAATGTAGCGAAATAAGGGTTTGATAAAAGCCATCTTTTTAAACCCATGAGAAAGCTTATCTAAGGCAGTCATCGTATCCGTTGTACGAAAGTTTTCTGCATGCAAATCCCAAGTTTTTGCAATTTTTTGCGCAGCTTTAAAAAACTTCTCGATGCCTGCTTTTTCGTGTGGAAAATCGCGAATGAATTGTGCTTTTAGCACATCAGGATCATTCGTCAATACATAGTCATGCCCTTCTCCTTTATTTCGATAAATACGAGTAAGGCTCTTAGGACGTGGGCGATCCTCTCCGATTAATTGGAAAACTTTGGTTACAATACCTCGTTCCCCACATTGATTAAGCCAATGTATTGCCGAATCAAAACGAAAATCCTTTCGGCGAAAACCTGCTAAATAGCCTCCTGCATGAGGCTCTTTTTCTAACACCGCAACAGACAATCCAGAACGGCTTAATAAAGCTGCAGCAGTCATTCCTGCAATCCCTGCACCTATAATAATGACATCATACTTAGATCGCGCTACAATTTCGCTCATGTGTTCTATTCTTTGGATACTTTTTGATAATTTAAACACAAATTTAGCAAAATACTAAAACTTATTTTCTGCTTTTTTCAATAGTTCTAGTTTCCCTTTTGTAAAATTCCCTACAAGATCTTGGAAATAAAAAAGCAATTCTTAATTGTAATTTCAGCATACTATTCCATCAAAGGAATAAGGTTTTAGAATCCCTAATGAATATGAAAACAAATGTAATGGTCTATTGCTTGGCTGGCCTAGGGCTTGACTCCAATATTTTTAAACGCCTTAATCTCTCTGTCGCCAAAGAGGTACGTTATATTGAATGGCTCTCGCCAGAACGAAAAGAAAGCCTGTCGTCTTATGTTAACCGCATGGCTGAAGGCATTTCAGCCACTTCCGATCCATTGGTATTGATTGGGCACTCTTTTGGGGGCATTATTATGCAAGAAATATCAAAACAACTCCCTACGGCTCATGTTATTTTGATCTCTAGTGTTAAAGCAAAAAAGGAAAAGAATATGGGCATGAATGTCTTTATGCGTGCCTTCCCTCTTCATAGAATGGTGACTCAGAAAATGGTCTCCAATTCTTTCAAATCTTGGGGAAAACACCACGGTTATGACAGCCCTGAAGCACAAGAAATTTTCTTGCAAGCCTCTGCAAAGCACAGTAATTATTACTTTAGATGGGCCACTTCTATGATTTGCGCTTGGAAATCTGAAGGCGTCACAACGCCCATCACACATTTGCATGGGACCAAAGACAAAACATTTCCCTTCCGTCGTGCTTTATCCCCTGTTATTGCCATAGAAAATGGTACTCATTTTATGGTTTTTAACAAAGCAGTACTCCTCAGTTCACTGATTAACAAAACATTGAAACAGGTGAATAAAGAGCAGTTAACCTCTTCCTAAAAAATAGAAATTTAGTACTCAAATTCCATGTTGGGAGATGGAAAGCCAAACAGGTGGTTTGTTTTGATATAACGGGCAACCTTGGGCGTTACAAAATCTTCCCAGCCTTCTTCATCATCGCGTAATTTATTAAGCACATCAATAGCGTAAATGCGCAACAAACTAGGATCATAATGCTCCACATCAATTACATGGCGGTTTTCCATGATGTGTTTGTATAAATAGCGAATGCCTTCTGGAATAGGCAAATTGCGGCAAGTCATCAACTGGTCGCCATCTTCGCTATAGGAAGGATAAACTAAAATACGCACATTACGCGTAAATATTTCTCCATAAGAAGTAATCAAACGACCATCTATGTTTTGATAATAATTTCTATTGATTACCTCCAACAAACTCTTGGCGCCAATTACAATTCCCAGTTTAGCAATTCGATAGGCGGACAAATAATCAATAAGGTTTTTATATTGTGGGCAATTACTAATCATCACATATTGCCCCAAGTAATTGAGCAAAGAGACACGATCTAAGTAATCTTTATAATTCACTTTACCAGTATCTCTTGAAAGATCGTCAAGCGTCATTTCAGCCAAAATACTGGTTCCTCTAGAAGAAATATCTTCCTCCATTGCAAATTGTTGAGCAGCAGCTTTTATTCGATCTAAAGTGCGTAAAGTTGCTGGTCGAAAGCTTCCTCGAACCACTAAAGCATTGTGCTTGTACATAAACTCTGAAGGATGCACAGGCATTCCATTGGAATCAATAATAGCTACTTTAGTCATTTTTTGTTTGACCAATTCCAACGCTACCAAACGATTATCAACCATTTGAAATTGAGGCCCCTTTATACGCAGCAAATCAATTTTAACACGATTTCTAATCCCTTCCAACAAGGAATGCATGAGTTGTGTATAATCGTTATTATAATGATAACAAGCATAAACAATGTTCACTCCTAACATACCAACAGCTTGCTGTTGCAAGGCAGTATCGTTATCCNNCTCTCGCGGATGCAGCTGAAATCGCAGGCCCAACCAGCCTTGGCCCTTATTTGTTTTGTGATAATTGAGTGTTTCTACCGTATCTGCAAAGGCAAACAAACGGCATTTGGGGCGAGCCGCGCTCAAACGATCCATCATCAAAGCATACTCATGGTCCAACATTTTATACAACCTAGATTCACAAACATAACGGCCTTTTTTCTCCACTCCATAGATGTCGTCACTCACAAGCTTATCGTAAGCGGAGATGGTTTTCGCAATTGTTCCAGAAGAAGCGCCCGCCTTAAAGAAGTATTGGGCAACTTCCTGCCCAGCACCAATCTCCGCAAAGGAGCCATAGGTATTGGGATCTAGATTAATTTCGAGGGCTTTCTGTAATGGTTCAAGAATTTGTGTTGGCATAATTTAACGGACGTAGTGGTTCTATTTTTTCTGAAAGAGCATCTTCTAGTTGGCTTCTTCTTTTTATTACTCCCCAATTTATGAATTATAAGCTTCTTGTACAAAAATAATTCCCAAACAAAACAATACATTTTTGTAAACCTCTTAAAGTCACTTTTTATAACAACTCAAGCCAACGACTCAAAAAGCTTGCTTTTACAAAAAAGAAGCACAACAAATTTATTTGATTATTTTTTATTAGATCTTATTACAATTATTTAACATTCATTAATGTTCGCCTATTTTAAGTCCTGCCTGTTGTCCCGACAAATACCAATAAGAGTTTGTTTAAAATT
>JBOEFW010000042.1:28650-67660 GCA_050633105.1 Aureispira sp.
AAAAATTTAAACAGGCTCTAAAGTGCTGTTACGACGAAGCATTACTTCTGAATAGTCTTAGGGAATTATTACAAACGTTAAAACAACCTACGATCAAATATTGAGAAGAGCCCCCAAACAAACGGGCAACCAACAAGGAGTTCCCAAGCCTTATAACAACATTAGAATTAAGTTAGCACAAAAAACGAGAGATAATTTTATTTTATAGTGCATATGAATGCTTCACGATCTATCTACCTTCTTTAGCTTAATTATCCTCCTCTTCCTACATTGCACCTCAAAAAGCAACTCACACAACAACTCCTACTTACTTGCTACTTAATTTATAGAGCATAGACAGGAGTTTAAGTAAAAAAGTTTACCTTTGATTCTTATTAATAAAACCACTTGCCCCAACAAGTAAAGAATACAGGTATTGAATGTCTGATCGTACGGAGAACGTGAATTTGAGTATTGTGTTACCTTGTTACAATCCCTTGCCCGATTGGTCAAACACGATTGTAGTTGCTATGCAAGAGTTGCAGCAACGCCTTCCTCACGTTGTTTTTCAATTAATCATTGTGAATGATGGCTCTAAGACTGCCATTGCTCCAGATGATTTAAAAGCGATTGAAGCGGCCGTTTCCGATTTCCAATTTATTACTTATGAAGAGAATCGTGGAAAAGGGTACGCCCTTCGCCAAGGTATGGCAGCGGTTCGCTATGAGCTTTGTATTTACACGGATATTGATTTTCCTTACACTACTGATAGTTTTTTAGCGTTATTTGAGCGCTTACAAGAGCCTAGCTTAGATGTTATTGTTGGTGTTCGTGATGCACAGTATTATCAACATGTTCCTCTTTTTAGGAAGTTCATCTCTAAGATTTTGCGTTTCTTTATCAAGCTGTTATTAAGAATAAAAATCACGGATACACAATGTGGTATCAAAGGCTTTAATACAGCAGGGCGTACTATTTTCTCCCAAACAGAGATTGATCGTTATTTATTTGATTTAGAATTTGTCTTTCTGACCTCTAATAATAAACGCCTAACCATTACATCTATCCCTGTTACATTAAAACCAGAAATCATTTTCTCCCGAGTCAATCTAAAGATCTTATTAACAGAAAGCAGGAGCTTTTTAAAGCTGTTTTTCAAGTCTTTTTTAGGGAGTAAGTCTACTAAATAATAGCCCTCATGCGTGGTCGTTTATTATCAAAAGAGAATATCCTTATTCTCGTTTTACAAGCCATTTTGTGTCTTATTGCTTTCAATAAATTCTTCGTCCATCCTACGGATACGATGTTCATGGATTTATTTGATGGAATCAAGAACTACTTCACCTTTCAGAGCTATCTGCAACAAGATGCCAGTGTTGGGCTAGCCTTAGTTCAGGGACACGCTTATCCTTTTGGGGATTATTTGTTTTACGCCGATTTGACCCCTACGATTGCCGTTCCCCTACGCTTATTCTCGATCTATGTTTATGATATTTCTGATTATGGCATTCCCATTTTCAATTGGATCATTATTTTGTTGCATTGGATAACGGCCTTAGTAGCCTATCGACTGACCAAACACTTTGTAAAAACGCCTTGGTTGGCGGTGGTTTTGGCCATTAGTTTTACTTGGATTAACCCACAACTAGGCCGTTTGGGCAATGGTCATTTTAACTTGAGTGTCAGTCTATTTATTGTTATGACACTTTTGTTTTTGGTTCATATTTATAAAGGGTACCAAGCCGACCCTGAGCGTTATTTTAGTACACATAAAGCTACTTTAGGCGCGCTATTAGCTACTTTGTATTTCGCCTCTTTCACCCACTTATACTTCCTTCCTATTTTGGGAATTACAATAGGCTTTTTTGCCTTATTTCATGCGCTTGAACTTAAGTTTAAGCAACAACAAAGCTGGGTGAATAGCCTAAAACCTTTGGTGGTTATGGGAGCTCTTTGTTTTGCGGGATTGGTCTTAGTAATGGGAACCATTCTTATCGTGGATAGCTATTATTCCTTGCGTGCGGTTGGAAATTCTGCTTATGGCTTTTCAGAATGGGAGCTTTCTATTCCTTCTTTATTCACCGCTCGCGAATTCAATTACATCAGCTATTTGTTTTCTTATACAGAGCCGATTCATTATGAATCTAATTTGTATATGGGAGCCTTTACGCTTTATAGTTTAACCTTCTTAGTATTGCTTAAATTCTTTGGTAAATCCATGTATTTATCCACAAAGACGCTCTTCATGAAACAGCCATTTTTAGGGCCAATGCTTGGTGTAGGTTTTTGTTGCTTTTTTGTGGCCATGGGGGATGCTTATTATTTCCTAGACAACCAATATTTCTTTAAGAACTACTTCAATCCCTTCTTCTATTTACGAAAAATAGTAAGTACGATTGAGCAGTTCCGCTGTTTAGCACGCTTCTATTGGCCTGCCTTCTGGATCTTTAGTTTAGCTGTTGCTTCTTGTGTTGATTACTACTATAGAAACCATTCTAAGTCTTGGATGAAAGGAGTCGTTGGCGCTTTAGCTTTATTAGCGGTGTCTGATGCAAAAGATGTCGTTTCTTTTCAAAATAGAGCGTATTGGCCAAATTTCTTTACAAAAGCAAAAACAGAAACGGGGTATAAAGCCATTGATGCTATAGAGCATTCCAAGTATCAAGCAATACTGCCGCTCCCTTATTTTCATAACAGTACAGAGCTAGATGGCCTTGTATTGAATGGAGGTGCTTATTATAATAAAGAGACACAACGCATCAGTCTATTGACCAATTTACCCATGATGAGTGTGCAAAGTTCACGCCTTCCTGTAACACACACTAGGCATTTGTTCTCGCTCTTCTTCCCTCCTTATCCTGATCAAGAGCTTCTTGATCAATTTAATGACCAACCCATCCTAGTCCTTTACCACAAGGACTTCCATGAAAAAATGGATACTTATGGTAGTTTTGACATTCCACCTGTTAGTCCTGCTAAAGATGTGGTTTGGAATGGCCAATCATTACCTACTTATTACAACATGAAAAAGATAAGTGAAGATGAGACTTATATCGTTTACGAGTGGGACCCTAAAGCCATCAATGCCAGCAATGTAGATGCCCAAGAACAAGATTGGGATATGGAAAACATTGCCGTCACTACTCCAATGAGTGCCGCTGATAGTAGCCAAAACAACTATTTAGAAGTTCTAATGAGTCAAAATACCCTAAGTCAACAACATGCACACGCTGGAAAACAAGGGGTCATGGTCTCGCCAGAAAATAAAATTGTCTTACAACATGTCTTACACCAAGTTGTCCCTGGCACTAGTATAGAAATGACGCTTTGGCGGCACCGCTCTGCAACTAATGGTGCCTTTGTTGCAGAAGGCAAAGATTACTTCCAAAGCCAAGAGGTTGTTCTCCAAGAAGAAGAAGATTGGCAACAAATTAAGGCTTCTTTCTTCCTTCCTCTAGATTATCAAGGGACTATGCTAAAACTGCATTATTGGAATGCGACTGCTGTACCTGTTTATATTGATGATTTTTCTATTAAAGTTTATACACCGATTCAATAAGTTGATAGCATACCATAAAACAAAAAACAGCTCTACCATAGAAAGATCAAGTACCACAACCATGTTGAAATAATGCACATAGAATTCAATAAACTTGGAGTAATTGTAGAATCTAAAGACAAAGCCTATTTGTCAGACAACATATACATAGAAACAGAGGATATCAACAGTAATTTTTGTTGCATCATAATAACAGACGCATTGGGAAGCGGTGATGAAGTGTGTAGCATTGATGGTTTAGAAGAAACTTTTAAGGAACGTGGATGGGTGGTAGAATGGGGCGACTGTATTCTTCCTCAGCAACATTCATAAATAAAATAGTTGTATCACCAGGCCGTTATTCCTTTGGAACATCCAATGCCTCCCATAAAACCTCCACCAAGTGCAAGGCTGTTCGAGCTGTTCCATCTGCGATTTGATGTCTACAACTTGTTCCAGAAGCAACAATAATAGTATCTACAGGAGCCTTTTTAATGGTAGGAAATAAAACTAAATCTCCAACCGCTTGGCTCAACTCGTAGTGTTCTTTTTCATAACCAAAAGAACCAGCCATGCCACAACAGCCAGCAGGAATCAACTCCACATTGTAATTTTCAGGTAAGGATAAAGTCCAAATAGCCTCTTCTATGTTGCCCAAAGATTTTTGATGACAATGTCCATGTAACAAGAGTTGTTTTTTTGCTTTAGTAAAAACGGAAGCCGTAATTTTTCCTTGTTGTATTTCCTTCGCCAAGAACTCTTCTATCATTAGCGCCTGTTTTCCAATCCTCTTAGCAGCAGCAACCAAAGGCACCTCTACCAATCGAGGATATTCATCTCGAAAACTTAAAATAGCAGAAGGCTCTATTCCAATTAATGGTGTTGTTTCTTTCAATAATTCTTTAAAAATACGAACGTTTTCATTCGCCATTTTTTTAGCACGAATCAATAAGCCTTTAGAAATCGCAGCACGGCCACTTTCTGGATGCTCCACCAATTGAACATGGTATCCTAATGCAGTTAATAGTTGAATTCCTTTGATACCGATGGTGGTATCGTTCCAATTTGTAAATTCATCACAAAAAAGATAAACAAGTTCCTTTTGTCCTTGCTCCTTTTTGTAATTTTTTTGATACCATTGACGCAAGCTAAATTTATGAATACTAGGCAAAGAACGTTCCTGAGCCACTCCTAGAACTTTCTTTGCCAGCCCACTTAAAATGTTATTTTGCAGGAAAAAATTATATAAACTAGGAAACACTCCACCAAGCTGATTAAAGGTATTGATATATGCAAAGGCTTTAGCTCTTAAAGGAATACCATTACTTTTATAATATTGGTGCAGAAACTCTGCTTTCAAAGTAGCAATATCTACATTTGAAGGACATTCTGACGCACAAGCTTTACAAGACAGACAAAGATCCATCACTGTTTTAATTTCTTCTTGATCAAAGGGGTTTTCTTGCTCGCTTTGCGTTAGAAACTCTCGAAGAACGTTTGCTCTAGCACGGGTCGTCTCTTGTTCGTTTCGAGTAGCTTGATAACTGGGGCACATCGTCCCTCCTGCCAAGGGTAATTTCCGACAATCACCAGAACCATTACACTTTTCAGCAGCGCGTAGCAATCCACCAGTAGCCGAAAAATCAAAGACGGTCGCCAGTTCTTTGGTTGGAACATCCGCTTTATAACGCAGAGCACTGTTCATTGGAGGCGTATCCACAATTTTGTTTGGATTAAAAATATACTGGCTATCCCAAGTGTACTTAATTCTTTGGAAGAGCTCATAATTGATTGGACCAACCACCAAAGGAATAAAAGCTCCCCGCAAACGACCATCTCCATGTTCCCCACTCAATGATCCTCCATATTTCTTAACCAATCGAGCGGAAGCTTCACTGATTTGATGAAATTGCTCCACATCTGTGGACTTCTTTAAATTTAGGATAGGACGTACGTGCAATTCTCCTGCACCTGCATGGGCATAAATCACTTGTTGTTGTCCAAAACTCTCCATCATTACACCCATTTCTTGAATGTAATCTGCTAAATCATCCAATGCCACAGCGGTGTCCTCTATACAAGCAACGGCTTTTTTATCGCCAGGAAGATTAGCCAGTAAGCCTAAACCTGCCTTCCTTAATTCTCGCGCATTATTCGTTTTTTCAGGAGGAATAATGGGAAACGCATAGCCCATTTGTTGCTGCTTCAATTCCTCTATTAATATTTGTGCTTTTTGATTCGCCTCCTCAACTGTCTCTCCTCTAAATTCAATCATTAAAACGGCTGCTGGATCGCCTTCAATAAACCAGCGATTCTTTTTCTGTTTGATGTTCTCTTTCGTGCAATCCAAGATGATTTTATCCACCAATTCACATTGACTTGGCTGATGTTGCATTGTGAGTTGCGTCGCTCGCAAACTTTCATCAATCGTATTAAAATGAGCGGCTAAAATAACAGCATGAGGCGCTTGCAATGGATCTAAATGAAGGGTTATTGCTGTAGTAAAAGCAAGAGTTCCTTCTGATCCACACAATAATTTACAGAAGTTAAAAGGAGCATTATTATCAGAAAACAATTCTGTTTCTAACAGATAGTCTACCGCATATCCTGTATTTCTTCTATGAATACTTGATTTAGGAAAATCTGCTCGTATACTTTCCTTTATCCTAGCATCCTTTAGTTCTGTATCCATCTGCTGGTACAATTGTCCTTCTAAGCTGTTTAATTTTGTTTTTTCTAAGAAGGTCGCTTTATCTACCGCTTGGAAATCCACTTCGGAACCATCTGCTAATAAGGTTTGGAGAGCAATTACATGTTCTCGTGTAGAACCATAAACAATAGACGTGGTTCCCGAAGAATTATTCCCTACCATCCCTCCAATCGTTGCCCGATTCGCCGTTGAAGTAATGGGACTAAAAAATAAGCCATGAGGTTGGAGAAAGGCATTTAATTCATCTCTAATCACACCAGGTTGCACCCGCACCCATTGTTCTTCTTTGTTGAATTCTAGAATACGGTTAAAGTGTTTGGAAATATCCACCACAATCCCCTTCCCAACGACCTGACCAGCCAACGAGGTTCCTGCTGCTCTTGGAATAAGAAATGTTTGGTGTTCTTTTGCAAAGTGAATCAACTTCTTTAAATCGGCATTATGTTTAGGTATCGCTACCGCCAATGGCAATTCTCGATAGACAGAGGCATCTGTCGCATAAATCACCCGCATTAAATCGCTGTGGTGCAACGCTCCCTCTAGTTCTTCTGCCAACTTTGTTAAACTTGTTTTATTGATTCTCATACTTTCTATTGTAAAATCTATTCCTATTAGTTAACCTGCTTAAGGAGCTTCTTTTCCTTTATAAAAAAGAATAGAAGCTGCCTAAACAAATCAAATTCCATTAATATAGGGTTACTCATACCCTTTTCCTTCCATTACTAATGCCTCCTTCCCTTCTACAATTTCCAAAAAAGAGCGACTAGTCATTGGTTGGCTAAACATTGGAAAATCCTTCGCAATGGCATTCTCATGCTCTTCTAAACTCAAACCCGCACAACAATCCGTCAAAGTAATAACATTGTATCCATTCTCATAAGCGGTACGCATCGTAGATTCTACACAACAATTGGTTAAAAAACCTGCTATTGCCACATTCTTAAATCCTTTGCTTCTTAGAATAAAATCTAAATTGGTACTGTGAAAAGCGCAAAGTCCTCTTTTTCCTTCAATTGTAATATCTCCTGCTACAGGCTTTAAATCATCCTTGATTTCAGATCCCCAAGTGGTCTTTTTAAAGGCATTATTGTCTACAATACCCTTGATAATGCCATAGGGAGTTTTTGTGATTTCATTATAATCATCTGCAAAAACAATAGGAATGTGAATTATTTGAATGCCAGCAGCTCTAGCTTTTTCCACCAATGTACTGGTGTTCTCAAGCATATTCGTCGCCTCTATAACGTCCTTAACTGCATCGTGAAAGATACCGTCTTTAGAAGTGAAATCATTTTGAAATTCTATTAAAAGAATGGCTGTTTCTCTATTAATCATCTGTCAATTGTTTGTTTTAAAAATACGCCCTATCCCTTAATTAGAGTGGATAAAGGACTAATTTTTAAAATTACAGGGGAATCAATAGATCCAATGACAGGATCTTCGCAAAAAATAGCACAATCTTCCCAGATCGTTTTTCATCCTATTGAAAAAGTACTACATTCAAAAATGAAAAAGATCCAGCCACTCGCTTTAATTCCAAACCATCAAGTGACTACCTTCGTTGAGCAAAAACGGGGAATTTCACTAGAATTCTGTGAACTCAATATTTTTGAAACACGAAAAAAAGTAACGCAATTCCCCTTAGCTTTTAATGGTTTTACAATTACATCCATGTTACGGGGAACTAAACGCGTTCATTTTGCAGATTCAATCGAACGGAAATATGTACCAGGCAATACCATCATAGCTCCTTCCTATACAAACCTAGTTATTGATTTCCCTGAGGCTAGTCTAGACCAACCGACACAATGCACCGCACTTACCTTAAATGATACGTTTGTCAAAAAACAGATTCTTCACTTCAATGAGCTCTTAGATACGTCTTCCTTTATTAGTAGTTGGCGCATTTTAGATTATCCTATTTTATTATATAACAATGAAAATTTAGTAAAAATCCATGAGAAAATAACTTTATTATCAGCCTCTTCTGATCCCTTTAAAGCCATCCATATTCAGTTGTTATTAAAAGAATTGATTCTCTGTGTTTTAAAAATTCAAAATTTAAATATTCTTAAAGAAAAAGCCACTATAAAACAAAACGACAGCCCTTTTTCCGCTATCATAGCCTATATCCGACAGAACATTTTTCAAAACATTCAAATTGAAGATTTACTGCGTTTATCGACCATGAGCAAATCTTCTTTTTATCGTGCGTTTACGGAAGAGCTAGGCATTTCGCCTTACCGCTTAATCATTGATGAGCGTTTAAAAATGGCCAAGAATTTATTGCTTCAAGAAGATCTTTCTGTTAAGGAAACAGCTTATGCTGTTGGTTTTTCTAGTCCCAATTATTTTATAAGGTTATTCAAAAAGCATGAAGGCCTTACTCCTAATCAATTTGTAAAACAACAAAGAGCCTCCAATTTTGATGGAATTGTTTGATAGAGACTTTACTATTACCAAAAGTAGTATCTTGTCTTATTCTTCTTGATTTTTCATGGTCGTATGTTTATAACCAATCTATTTTTAGGGACCCTAGCCTTTTTACAACTCTTTTTTATCTTTTTCCATTCTTTTCTGGAACAGAAAGAGGTTCTTACTAAAAGGCATTTGTTCTTTGTCAATAAAATGTTGTTGACATTGGGAATGTTCTGTATCCTTCTCACAGGTATAGAACTATTTGAAGCTTGGACAAGTGGCTCTATTTACGAGCAAATGGCTTTTTATCATCGGGCTTTAGGAAAGCGTTTTTTGCTCCTTTTGATATGGTTTCACTTTGGGGCCTTAGCTATTCCGCAATTATTTTGGTTTAAGGTTATCCGTGAGTCTTTGCCTAGAACGGTTATCGTTTGCCTATTCATCCTTGTCAATTATTTCCTGAGTAATTATTCCACCACATTTCTTGTAGATTTAAACAATGATTTTATTCCTTCCTCCTGGAATTAAATTGTGCAATGAATTTTATTGCTCCTCTATTCTTCTCCAAAACATCCCCACACAATATTCTTTGTCCCTCTCTCAAAATGTTTACCTTTGTTGCTTGAAAAAATCGAGCTAGTTGAGCTATTGTTTTTCTAGTTGGAGTTTATGTTTAGCAAGAGAATATTATGGCCAAAAAGAAGAAATATTACGTTGTGTGGGAAGGGAATGAAACAGGTATCTTTGATAGTTGGAAGGTATGCCAGCGTCACATTAAAGGTTACGCTGGTGCTAAATACAAATCTTTTCCTACCTTAAAGATTGCCGAACAAGCTTATGCAGGAAGCTATTTTGACGCCATTACTCCCACCAAAAAGAAAACCATTGACCCAAGTTTGGCAGGTATTCCTGTCTGGGAAAGCATAGCTGTAGATGCAGCTTGTAGTGGCAATCCTGGTTTGATGGAGTACCAAGGTGTACATACCAAAACAGGAGAAAAACTGTTTCATCTAGGTCCATTACAACAAGGCACTAATAATGTTGGAGAATTTTTAGCCTTAGTACACGGTTTAGCGTTTTTGCAACAACATAAAAGTACCTTGCCTATTTACACGGATTCTAGGATTGCAATGGGCTGGATCAAAGCCAAAAAATGCCGTACCAAAGTACCTTCAACGGCTGCTAATCGTCGTATATTTACATTGATAGCGCGTGCCGAGCAATGGCTGAAAAAAAACACCTTTGAAACAGAAATTCTAAAGTGGGAAACCAAAGCTTGGGGAGAAATTCCAGCTGATTTTGGCAGAAAGTAACTCCCTGCTTCACTTTCCACACAATGGTATATTCTCCTTATTTTGAGTAATTTTTTCTCATTTTTGGCTATCTTAAAGGTTTACAAGAATAAGTACAGTCGTACTAACTGCATTACTAGAGCATAAAGATTTCATTTACTATACATTATGATCGCTATACAAATCCATCTCAACCCTAATTTATACCTCAAAAATCCACAGGAAACTAAGTTGGGTAAGCGCATTATAGAGCATAGTATTATTCTAATTGATCAATTGGGCTTTGAGAAGTTTACTTTCAAAAAATTAGCCATTGAAATTGATTCTACAGAAGCCTCTATTTATCGTTATTTTAAGAACAAACACAAGTTGTTAATTTATTTGGTGTCTTGGTACTGGGAATGGATGAAGTTTCAGATTGACTTTAATACCATGAACATTGAGGATGTTGATAAGCGCTTGAGAATTGCCCTTTCTGTCTTGGTAGAATCCTCTAAAACCAACCCAGCCATTGATTATGTCAATGAGAATTTGCTCCACAGTATTGTTGTAGCAGAATCTAGCAAAGCTTACCACACCAAATTAGTAGACAAGGAAAACAAGGAAGGTTACTTTAGTAATTACAAGGAATTGTGCCAATCTATTGCCAGTATTATTCTAGAGAAAAAACCTAGCTATTCTTATCCCAATGCACTAGCCTCTACCCTCATTGAGATGGCGAACAACAACATCTACTTCGCACAACATCTGCCTGCCTTGACCGATGTCAAGATTAATCAAGGAAATTTAGAGGACATTAAATGTTTATTAGAGCATTTCGCCTTTTCTTCTATTGCAGGAAATTGCGCCAAAAAATAAGCACCTCCCCTTACAATTGCCAATACCAATAACTCCCTCCTATTAAGAGTAAGAGTTGTAGTGCTACAATTCCATAAAAAGGGCGTCTAAAACTTTGCTTATAGGTCTTGTGTCGCCAAAAACGGCTGCCCATTTCCATGCCAATACTCCCGCCAACAGCTGCTATCGTTAATAGCGATTTCTCGCTTTGTCGCCAAGCTTTGCGCTTTGCCTGTCGTTTGTCCCAGCCCATTAGGATAAAAGCTAGAAGATTCACCAACAACAAATAAGATAAGATTACTAAGGGAAACATATAGGGTGTTTAAATATCCAATAAACCTTCTGGCAAAGCCATCACTACTGCTTTTTTATCTTTATCCACCCTTACAATCCATTGTTCTAATAAAGGAATAAAGAGCTCTTTTTCTTGATGCATGACGGTAGCCATTTCCTGTTGTGGAAACTCTTCCACTCGTAGGATTGCTCCAATCACACCCAATTCTTCCACTTCCAAGGTAAATCCTTCCAAAAAGCTGTATTCTAAACCTGTATCTTGAATTTCTTCTTCTGACAAAGAAACGTCTTCTTCCCGCAAATAAATTCGTTTGTTCGTAAATAAAGCCGCGTCTTCCTTGCTGTCAATGTCCTCAAATTTGAGTAAAATAGGACTACCTCCCCGCAGCGATTCAATAAAATAGGGGGCCTTCTCTCCATTTATGGCTACAAAAAAGGCTTCCACTCCATTAACATCTTCAAAAAAGCGCTCATCAATGGTTGCTTTTAGCTCTCCATTCAAACCATGAGGTTTTTTAATTTTTCCTATTTCTAGATACTCCATATCCTATTTTTATTCAAAAAAGTTGTTTAGAAAACTTCAAAACCTTTTTGCTACCTTGCTGTTCTTAGAATAGCCAAAATTAAGGTTTTGGTAAGCTTGCTTACTTTGGCCAAGTTTAATTATTAAAACAATACAACAAATGAATTGGAAGAAATTAGAATCCATTGCTGATTTAGAAGCAGCTCTAGAAGCCTCTAACAACAAAGCGGTAGCCTTATTTAAACACAGTACACGTTGTCCTGTAAGCAGTATGGCGAAGCGTCTAGTCGAAAGTGACTGGAATCTAGCGATAGATGCTTACTTCTTAGACTTAATTGCACACCGTGATGTCTCTAATGCGATCGCGGAACGTTTAAATGTACGCCACCAGTCGCCACAAATGATTGTGGTTAAAAATGGTGCAGCTGTTTATGACGCGTCTCACGAATCCATTAAAGTGGCCGCTATGGCGGAAACGCTGTAAACAGAATCATCGTTTAATTGAGAAATAGAAAATCGGGGATGTCTTTTTTGGTAATTAATATCAACTCCCCGTTTTCATTTTCTTGTACCAATACCATTCCTTGATTAGGTCGTTTGCGCAGTTCCTGACGAAAATTATGGGCGACAAATACAATATCTCGATTTAATAATTCAGTGGGATTATACAACCGTCCAATTCTACTAATCGTTGTATACGTGCTCCCATTTGCTTCTATTTTTAGCTCTAAAAAACGCGTTCCAGGCCCTACTAATTCTGCTGCTAAGATCTTTCCTTCTTGAAAATTCAAATCAGGATAAAAATCAGCGTTAATTGCACGTTTGATAGGATTATTCATCTTCCTAGTCAATACTTCCTGCTGCAACCACAATTCCTCCAATTGTTCTTCAGGTGTTTTGTTACTACAGACCACTTTTAACGGAAAATCAATGGGCGCATAAATTTTCACAGCAACTTCATCCGTCAATGGAATCCCTTGCACTGTAATATGGTGCCCAATGCCATCCATTTTTACTTCTAAAGTATGCTCTTTTCGACTTCCAGTGACACTGTAACGTCCTTTTCGAGAAAGACGACGCAAATATTCCTCTGGCAAACTAAAGGCTTCGACCTGTGTAAAAGTCCTGACCAAATGCCTATCCCATTCTACAATTTCATACGGTACATTCAAAGCAATTAAAATCGTATCTTTTTCTTGCAAGGCAAAACTCCGCACGTATTCTTTTAGTAATTCAGGTTCTTCTTCTATTACTTGTGCTTGTAGTGGCAAAAAACAAAGGAAAGCGGCAACATAGGGTAATAATTGGAGCATAGTAGTCACATTCTAAGGTACTAAATAGGCTACCAACCAAAGCAGCGATAGCCTATTTAGTCAGGGTAATTATAAGATGGGGGTTCCATTGACAGCAGAGGCTTGTGGCTCTACAAACAACTGTTTCCCATCTGCATTTTCAGTCATTAAGATCATTCCTTGAGAATCAATGCCCATCATCTTGCGAGGTGCTAAGTTTGCAACGACTACAACACGCTGGCCGATCACGTCTTCCGAGCTGTGGTGCAACGCGATGCCAGAAACAACAGTTCGTGTTTCTAAACCTAAATCTACGGTTAGTTTAAGCAGCTTTTTTGACTTTTTAACCTTCTCCGCTGTCAAAATAGTCCCCACTCTTAAATCTACTTTGGTAAAATCTTCAAACGTACACAACTCTTTAAAGGGTGCTGGTTGTTTTTCTGCTTTCTCTTGTTCTTCTTTTAGCACTTGAATTTTCTCCTGTTGTGCTTCAATTAATGCCAAACGAGATTTGTCTTTTCTATCGTTAATTTTAGCAAATAACAATTCAGGTTCTCCTATTAGATGTTCTGTAGCCATTACTGCTGCTCCTGCTTCTAATTGACTTTTTAGAGCGGCAAAAGCGCCTTCTTGTAAGGGCTCTAAACGCAATAAATTACGCAATTTTTTAGCGGTAAAAGGTAAGAACGGTTGTACAATCACACTTAGAGTGGTCGCCAATTGCAAGCTCAAATTCATGACTGTTTGCACCATTGTTGAGGTCGGTTCTTTCTTCCAAACTTTCCAAGGCTCATTGCGCTGCAACAAGGTATTGGCATAGGCAGAGACTTCCATCATGATTTGTACGCCTTGGCGGAATTCATAGTGGAGTAAATGTTTTTCTAACTCCTCTAACTTAACGGCAATATCTTGGAGTACATTTTTTGCTGTCACTTGGCTTCCTTCTACTACTCCATCCATCAATTGATCGGCATGGATCGCAGGTACTTTGCCGTCATAATACTTATGCGTCAATGTCACTACACGATTGATAAAATTACCCAAGTTTGCTACTAGTTCATTGTCATGCAAGGCGACAAATTCTTCCCATTTAAAATCGCCATCTTTATTCTCTGGCAAGGTGCGAATCAACGCATAACGCAAGGCATCTTCTTTGTTTGGGAAATTGGCAAAATCTTCTAGATATTGATGTTGTTCA
Source organism: Aureispira sp. (assembly GCA_050633105.1). GTDB lineage: Bacteria > Bacteroidota > Bacteroidia > Chitinophagales > Saprospiraceae > Aureispira. Next base: position 42,732 of record JBOEFW010000042.1, read on the forward strand.
ATCACCCAGCCTTTGGATTTTGAGAACTTACGCCCTTCTAAATTGAGGAATTGGTTGGCAGGTACATTTTTAGGTAGAATATAATCGCCATGTGCTTTTAACATTGCAGGGAATACAATACAGTGAAACACAATGTTGTCTTTACCAATAAAATGTACGAGTTCTGTCTCTTCGTCTTGCCAGTATTCTTTCCAGTTTTTGCCCGTTTCTTCTGCCCATTCTTTTGTTGCAGAGATGTAACCAATAGGTGCATCAAACCAGACATACAAGACTTTACCTTCCGCTTCTTCCAAAGGGACTTTGATTCCCCAGTCTAGGTCACGTGTAATGGCACGAGGCAATAAACCACCAATTTGTTCGCCTGTTTCTGGGTCCATTTTAGGCTCTAGCCAAGAATTACATTGTGCCACTACATGATTTTTCCAGAGCTTTGGTTCGTGTAATTTCACGCCCTCGACTACTCCTTCATTTAACCATTGCTTCAGCCAATCTGCATGTTTATCCAACTTAAAATACCAGTGTTTGGTTTTTCTAAGAACAGGTGTTTTTCCACTCAATACGGAGCGTGGATTTTTTAATTCTAAAGGAGACAAAGCTGTTCCACAATTCTCACATTGATCACCATCCGCTTCTTCATATCCACAGGTTGGACAGGTGCCTTTGATGTAGCGATCTGCTAAAAATTGCTCATATTCTGCATCGTAATATTGCTCGCTTTCTTGTACTTCAAACTCGCCTCCTTTTTCCACCAATTTCTTAAAGAAATCTTGGGCGGTTTGGTGATGAATCGGCTGGCTTGTACGAGAATATTTATCAAAAGAGATTCCTAAGTCTTCAAAGCTTTTTTTATTGATCGCATGATAAGTATCTATGATATCTTGTGGATTTCGACCTTCTTTTTTGGCGCGGATTGTGATTGCGGCACCATGTTCATCGGAGCCACAAATAAATACCACTTCTTTTCCTTGCAAGCGCAAAAAACGAGCGTAAATATCCGCAGGTAAATAAGCTCCTGCTAAATGTCCTAAATGTAAAGCGCCATTGGCATACGGCAGCGCAGCCGTGATGGTATATCTTTTCTTGTTCATTGGTGGTTCTTAGTATAACGTTCAAAAAGCATTTTATGCCTTGAGTAGACTTCAATACCGTCTATTAGAAACAAAAATAAACACTAGCCTCATAAAAGCTAGTGTTTATCTTATTTTTTATGCAGATTGATAGGATTGTCCTAACAAAAGCCTGCTTAACTCATCATTCTTGCGTGTACAAACGAGTAACCGCTTATGATACTGTATCCTAAAAAGACAAGAATATGGAAAGGTAACATGCCCAATACTTCATAGGAAATAGATAGAATAATGATCATCAAAAATACTAGCGCGAATAATAACTCTACTTTGGCTACTGGTCCGACTCCTTTAGATAAGTATTTATTTTTTTTCCATCCTGGCTTCTTAGTATCTTCCAAGTTGAATTTTGGTGTCCGTACAAAGGGGGTTTTCTTACCAATATATCCTTCAATTGCCGCCATCGCATTGTGTAGCGCCATTCCCATAGAAAGGGCTAAAAAGAAGGGGAAACGAATGATAAAAGAAAAGAAATTTTTGATGGTAAAACCGCCTCGAGTGTGCTCATACGAGAGCCAGAAAAAGAGCGTTACCATCACCATGTTAAAGGAACCTAATGCCGCATAAGAGAGGATGTTATTATAAATAACATTCTGACCTTGGTAAGAATACTCAATCCATACCAATGGAATACTGCTTAGTGATAACAATAAAATACAAATAAAGATCCCTGTATTCATCAAGTGTGATACCGCGTGGATTTTGTCCACAAAGCCCATATCTTTTGCTTTAAAAACACGTGGTAAGTTCTTCACAGCACATTCAGCAGCACCTTTTGTCCAACGAAATTGTTGACTTTTAAAGGCATTCATTGCCACTGGCAACTCTGCTGGTGTTGTTACATCACCTAGGTATTTGAATTCCCAACCTTTCAATTGTGCTCGGTAACTCAAATCCAAATCTTCCGTTAAGGTATCCGAAGACCAGCCACCTGCATCTTCAATACAAGCACGACGCCATAAACCAGCGGTGCCATTAAAATTGATAAAGTGTCCAGACATGTTACGGCCCATTTGCTCCACTACAAAGTGGGCATCTAATGCCAAAGCCTGCATTTGTGTCAAGAAGGAATAATCCTTGTTCATGTGTTCCCAACGTGTTTGAACAACACCAATCTTATCTCCTTTGAAATAAGGGATTGTTTTGTTCAAGAAATCAGCGTGTGGGATAAAATCGGCATCAAAAACAGCAACAAATTCTCCTTTAGAGATGGTTAAACCATAAGCCAAAGCCCCTGCCTTAAAACCGATTCGTTCTGGACGACGGACGTGCTCAATGTTCCAACCTAAAGGCTCTAATTCCTTAATTTTGTCGGCAATAATTTGTACAGTTTCGTCCGTTGAATCATCCAATACTTGTATTTCTACTTTATCTTTTGGATACTCTAGCTTAACTATAGCGTCCAAAAGACGTTCTACTACATACAATTCATTGTATACAGGCAGTTGGATAGTTACTGTTGGGACAAAATCATCTGTCATAACAGCATCGTTTTTCTCTTTTCTACGACGCCACCAAAAACTAATGGCTAGGTGTAGTTGTATACAGCTGTAGAAAAAGATAAAAAGTAGCGGTAGCGTGTACAACGCAATGATAAATAGTTCCACGTTTATTTATATTTAAATATGGTTGTGATAATTTTATATCCTGCTAAAATGGTACCTTTAATGGTACCTGATATTTTTGACTGTCCAACTCTAACACGATAAGAAACAGGGATTTCCTCCACGCTCATACCTTGCTTGGCAGCTTTAACTTGCATTTCTACGGTCCATCCGTATGTTTGATCTTGCATATCCAAGGCCATTAGGTCGTCATATTTGATCGCTCTAAATGGGCCTAAATCAGTGAATGTCACTCCATAAAACCATTTGATTAATCGTGTTGCTAACCAGTTGCCAAAGATTTGTTGAGGAGTCATTGATCCGCGCTCTTTTGCGCCGAGTGCTCTTGAGCCAATCACCATTGTTACATCCCTTTCCAAAATTGGTGCCACTAATTGAGGCAGTTCTTCTGGATGGTCGGAATAATCCGCATCTATAAACACAACAATATCGGGTGGCTGTGGTAATGTTTTTAGGTAAGTCATCCCTTTCAAACAAGCAAAACCATACCCTTGCTGGTGTTCATCTAAGACGATAGCCCCTGCTTCTTTTGCAACAACAGCTGTTTGGTCATTAGAATTATTATTTACCACCACCACTGTATTTACAAACGTTTTTGGTATAGCTGCAACAACTTTCCCTACAGCATTTTCCTCATTATACGCAGGAATAATTACAGCAATATTTACAGATGTAGTCATTTGACAATTGATCAATTTGGTATTGAAGTGTTTTTAATAAAAACAACTTCATTTTTGGTAGGAATATCCCATTTAGGACATTCGTTAAATGTGGCGCAAAAGTACTATAAAAAAGTAGCTTAAACCAAAAAAAAACCTTTTTTCTCTACCAGCTCCTACTTAGGCGTTCTTGATTTTCTATCAAAAAGCTTTTTGCTTTCGTAGCTTTGCTCAAACTATTTTATATCTTTAGTATGGCCTTTGCAAGTAGTGGCGTTTATCGGGTACGTCTATAACATTCCCCACAAACAGTCTTTCTAAAATCTTGCAAGAATGCTTTAAATCAATCTTTTCTATTCTTCTTCATTCATTTCTCAACGGTTAAGTTGAGTGTTAGAACCTCCCACTATGAACGCATTATTGCCGTTATTAGCTATTATTACAGGGCTCTTGGCTGCCTCTTCTATTGTCATTAAAAAATTACCTGACGCTTCTAAATTAATTGAAAAAATTCGTCCTTACGAAGCATTTATTGGAGCCGCAGCGCTCTTAATGTCTGTTTTTTCTATTTTTAAAATCACGGTATATTTCAAAATAGGTTTCCTTTTAGGGGTTGTTTCTAGTGCTTGTATTGGAGCTTGTGTTGTTATGGGCTTTCTTTTAGGTTTCCCTATGATTCAAGAATTAGTATTGGATGAAATGAATGAAGATGCTCGTAAGAAAGGAGAAGAAATTTATGAACGACTAACTCCTTACAAAGTAATTTCTGGCTTAGTAGGTATCGTAACAGGTATTTATTTGTTCTTGGGTGTTTTGTTCTAAAAGCCCCCTTATTGATATGCCTCGTTGTTCTCTTATTTAAACTACTTCTTAATTACAGCCTTTCCTTTAATTCTTTTGATCAATGCCAAAAACTGTTGATGCCCAAGTCTTATTACAAGACTTGGAACGATTAAACAAACGTTTGTCAGAAATTGCTTTGCGCGATTTCACACCTCTTACTGTACCACAGCTCAATTGGCAAGAAGCCGCTCATAAGTGGAGTATTTTAGAATGTATTGCTCATCTCAATTATGTAGCAGATTTCTATTTTCCACCTACTCTTAAGGCTTTAGAATATGCCAAAAAGAAAGGTTCTCGTCCTCAAAAGACATTTACGAGAGGATGGTTAGGGCATATTTATGTTAGTAAAATGCGTTTGAATCAAAACAACCAATTTAAAAAAAGCATAGAGGCACCACAGAAATATGTCCCTGTTCTAGACAACAATGAACAATTAGACAAAAAAGAGGTTTTTGATAAATTCGTGGTTAATCAAAAAACACTCACGCGCATCTTAATGGAAGCAAAAACCATTAACATTGAAAAAACAAGAGTCTATGCAGCAGTGTTTAATTTGGTCAGTATACGGTTGGGCGATATGCTCAAGATTTTAGTTTATCATGACGAACGTCATATTGTGCAAGCACAACGTGTTCTATACCACGATCATTTTTTAGGAAATGTGCCTTTGGATACCCTCTTGTCTGCACAAAGTCAAAGCTTATCTCCCGATAGTTAAGTCAAGCTATTGTTGTGTTTTTTTATGGGCTCACCTGAGCCGCTATTAAATATATTGATTACATTTGCTAGAATTGCAACACAATTAGAATAAGTAAAGGCATAGCCCATTAGGGCCTTCCCTGCTTTATTAAATAGTCATACCACTCAAAAGATTAACGCTCAACGAGCCATGAATTTAAAAAATCCCCTACTAAAAGAGGATTTATTTTTTATTCTGGAATTACTTTTGATCGCCTATTTAAGGGTAGTAAAACGCCGTCAAACCGTCACATAAACTACGCATTATTATGAGCTTACGCAACGATTGGACTAAAGAAGAAATTGAAGCGATTTATAACAAACCCATTCTAGAACTCATTTACGAGGCGGCCACTGTACACCGCCAACACAATGATCCCAGTGAAGTACAAGTATCAACACTGTTGTCTATTAAAACAGGGGGGTGTCCAGAAAACTGTTCTTACTGTCCTCAATCTATTCATCACAATACAGATTTAGAGCCAGAGCGCTTATTGTCTTTGGATGAAGTGATGACCAAAGCCAGTATTGCTGCTCAAAATGGGTCTACTCGCTTTTGTATGGGCGCTGCTTGGCGCAATGTCAAAAACAACAAGCAGTTTGATCGTGTTTTGGATATGGTCAAAGGAGTAAATACGTTGGGTATGGAAGTGTGCTGTACACTAGGCATGTTAACAAAAGAGCAAGCAGAGCGCTTGAAAGAGGCTGGTTTACACGCGTACAACCACAATCTTGATACCTCAGAAGGACATTATGCAGAAATCATTACAACCCGCACCTACAAAGATCGTCTAGATACTTTAGAGCATGTTCGTGAAACAGGACTTAATGTTTGTAGTGGAGGAATTATTGGTTTAGGAGAAACGGCTAGTGATCGTATGACAATGCTCTATACTTTGGCTAATTTGCCCAAACACCCTGAATCTGTTCCTGTCAATGCTTTGGTTGCAGTAAAAGGAACGCCTTTAGAAAACCAAGAACGTGTTTCTGTTTGGGAAATGGTTCGTATGATCGCAACGGCGCGTATTATTATGCCTTTGTCGCAAGTGCGTCTTTCTGCTGGTCGTCAAGAGATGCCTATTTCTGAACAAGCCTTGTGCTTTATGGCTGGCGCCAGTTCTATCTTTGCAGGAGAAAAATTATTAACCACTCCTAATCCAGATGTCAACCAAGATAAAATGATGTTTGATTTGTTAGGTTTAAAGCCAATGGCGGCCTTCAAAGGACAAGAAAAAGAATTGGAAGCGACAGAATTTTAAAAATCACTCGTTCTTTAAAAAAAAAGAGTACTTTTCAAAGAAGCTTTTGTTGATTCGTCAACAAAAGCTTCTTGTATTTTAAGAACAATTCCCTTTCCTCAAAACCACTTATACATTCCATTGCTACAGTTATCCATTGGATCCCGCCCCTTCCGACTTTTGCAAAAAATCAAAGAAAACTATAACTTACCTTTGTTCTCTAGTCAATTCAAAGAAACAAAAAACTATGCTACAAGGAGAAAGTTATTACCATTTTGAATACGAGGTCCATTCTCATTATGAGGATTCTGTGTCTGTTGTTCTATTACACCAACAGCAATTTCAGAGCATTCTGAAAGCAGTACTCTCAGATGAACATCGCTTATTTGAATGTATTGCGGGCGCTGCAAGCATCACACTTGCAAGAATGGAAAAGGATGATTTAAGTTCTCATCAACCGATTGTGGAATCAATCTCAGCCCTACCCTTTATCACCATTCACCTATCCAATATCCAGTTCCAATACTGGTATGAAGACAAAGAGGGTGAAGAATGGGAATGTGATTTTCCACAAGAACTGTGTATTACCTTTAACGAACATCAAGAGGCCTTGTTTTGGACAACAAAAAAAACGCCTCTTATTCTAAAAGGTTTTGAAGAACAGTCTATAGCTGGTTTAAATCCAACGACTGATATTCTTCTACAGTCTATTTTTGAGGATCTTTTTTCACAAGAAGATAAATTTAATTGGACAATCAATATTTCGATTAAGCCTGAACTCCATCCAGTATTCTCTGCTTTAGAAGGCAAACCTTTGCAAAGCCAAGAAGAATCTTCTTATGGCTTTCTACATATAATTTATGAAAATGGGGAAGCGACAGACATAGACTTCCATACCTTTATTGGGGGCTTTTCTTAATAACTTTAATTTGCTCCTACAAACAATAAAAGAAGGAATGCTCCTCCTAGAACACTCAATGCCACTCCTATTAATAAGATTAGACACAAATGCTTCCAGAAGTTCTTCTGGTATTGTAACGCCTCTTGCCAATGTATGCTTTGATGGCTTCCCATAAAACCTTTTGTTGATTCGATATTTTTGTAGAGTTGATAAACAATATACCCTGTCCAGCCAAAACTGCCGCCTCCGATAAGCATTCCAAAAAGCAACTCCCCAACATCTGATCCACCATAGGAATAAAAGATGGGAGCAATGGCTCCCAAACAACTAAGTAGCCATATTAGTCCAAAAAACACCAATACAACACGCTGCCACAAAATAGTTTGTTTCAACCAATAATTTGTTTGATCCTTCATAATTTCTTTGCCTAAATTCCCATTAAAATTGCCCCAACAATATTTCCAATTACACTAAACGCTAGCCAACGCCACAATTCATAATTGAGATAAATCCAATGTTCTTGGTCATAAGCTGTATCATAAAGAGAAAAACGACGAGTCCATTGTATAAATTTCAGTTGCCAGCGGGCGGCATTACACCACAACGCACCAATCCCTATGACGATAAGCCCATATATAATTGTCTCTAATTTGGAATCATCCACTAAAAAAGCGATCCCACTAATAATGTAAACAACACCTATTATAAAACTCAAAACCGACACAGGACGAAGCCATTTGCTCAAACTCCCTGCCACTGTCGCTAACTCCCCCGTAGAAGCCTCTTCAAGATTAAAATCGTCTAATAGATTGTCTTCTTTCATGTTTCTTAAGTAGATTCTAATAATAAACCAAATGCAATTAAGCAGCCTATTCCAAAAACTAGCAAAAGAAATAGGCAAAAGAATTTCCAAAAATGCCGCTGGTATTGCAAGGCTTCTAACCATATCCATTCAGGTTCTGTTCTCCAATAGGCCTTTGTGCGTTCTATGCTATGGTGTAACTGCTGAATAATATAGGCTAAACTTCCTGCTACAATCGTCACAAACAATAAATAAGGAATCATAACCGCAGCACCTTCATTATCCAACTTAAAAAGCCCTGCCATTGCTATAAAAAGGCCAAATATCCAAGTAGAAGCTAAAGTAAGTAATATTAACTGTTGCCAAAAAATAGTTTTTTGCAGCCAGATCGCTGCTTTTTCTGTCTTCATCTTTTTCAACAATCATTAGAACCTCTTAAAAAGAATCATCGTCAGAAAAACACCTGTAACAAAAACAACAAATCCCCCTGAAATAATGCTAATGTTTCGCCAAAACAAGCGTTGTTGTTGATAAGATTTTAACAAATCCTCTTCTTTAGAGGAACGTAAATACGCTCTAGTTGCTAAGATATTCCGCAATAAGTTCACCCAGATGTATCCTGTCCAAGCCAAGCCTACGACTACAAAACTTGAAAACACATAATAAAAATTACTTCTGTAACTAGCAGTAACAATCTCCCCCAGCCCCAATAAAGCCACACCAATATAAAAAAGCCCCATTGCCAACAACAAGAGCGACTGCCAATTGGCCGTTTTTAAAAGCGTACCTCTAAACGTTTCTTTGTTTAAATTTTCCATATTAGAACAGGCTTTTATGATTGAAATTGTTTAAAAATAGAACCAAGTAAAAAATACAGTTCTAAAAATAATAATTAGAAATACAAAGCCTAACAGAGACCACGTTTTATAAGTATACTCTAAAAACATCGCTTCGTTTTGTTCAAAATTTTGTTTGTGTGCTCCTTCTTGTTCCTTTTTTTGTTGCCAAAGGGCATTCATAAGAAAAATTAAGCACCCATCAATCAACAAACTAAAAACAGTTCCTATAATGAAAAAGTAGCTCCCTAAAAAAAATTGACCCAACATAAAGAGTATATCTAACAATACATACCCGCCAATAGCTAGTACTAATTTTTGAAGTATAGGAGGGTATTTTTGTAACTCTTGCAGATAAACGTACCCTTCCTCCTCTATACTAATTCCATCATCTAATAATTCTTCTCTCATAGATTAAATACTCCTAATAAGACTTGATTAAAAAAAATCTGTACAGTAAACAAAACAATAAATAGTGTTAGATAAACCAACGTTTTTTGTGAGGCTTTAATCCAAACTCTAAAATTGGCTCCACTCCGTTGAGCTTCATATTCTTTTCCTATATTAATGGCCCTTTTAAGGTGTATAATAAAAACTAGGCAGGCTCCCCAAGCAACTAACCCTAACAACCAAGTTAAAAAGTACTTCATTTCAAAAGAAGAAGTGTTGCTAGCAAAATTTCCATATTGCCCCAGCGTCCGAATAGTTGATATAACCAAAACGGCTATTGAAACCAGCCAAATTAACCGTTGCCAAAACAATATCTTATTATAAATAAGGGGCAATTTTAATTCACTCATGTTAATTATATTATTTTTCTTTGCGATTAACCAAATATCCAAGTAAGTAAACTCAACATTCCTAAGACACCAAACAAACGCCAAACTTGTATCATAGAGGTCACCCAAGTTGCTTCATTTTTTTCAAAACTATTCTTTTCCAGAGCATTTAATGTCTTTTGTTGCTGTCCTAGTTTATATCCAATCAACAGGTATAAGACATCTGCCATCAACCATGAAAAAGTAGAAAAGTAATCATTGCTAACCCCTTCTTGACCAATGAACTCATAAGCAAATGTTTCAACTACTCCCAATCCACCTTTAATTAATAATACGATTGATAATAGCTTAAGAGCAGGTAAGTACTTTCTCAATCCTTCTATATAATACGGATTAGACGCATCAATAGACAACTCATCATCTAGTAATTCTTCTCTCATAATATTAATCTTTATAGTTGTTCAAAAGGGAAAACTATTCTTACAATTGGAGCAAGTTATCAATCATATAATAAATAGACAAAAGAGCGGTAATCCCAAAAGAAATGGATAGATACGTCCAAATTCTTTGCTGATACCCTATTAACACGGCAAAATTATGTATTGTCCTATTCTCTGTATAATAAGTCAAAGCCTGACTTAAACGCCACATTTGTTGAAGGATGAAGACATAGAGAATAATCTGTCCTCCTCTTGATACCATCTGTACCAAAAAACTAAACCAGTAATCTTCGTTAAAAAGATTTGTCAAAAAATGAGCATAAGAATAAATATTGAACAGCCGACGAAACCAAGCAATCCCCCAAAAAAGCATCACCACTCGTTGCCAAAAGTAAACGCGCTTAATCTCTGCTAACGAAATCGTACTCATAAATAATAATTGAAGCCTATCAATAGAAATAAAAAAACAGCACTTATTCTTTTATTCTAAGCACTAAGCTATTCCATTGCCGCTCCTTTTCATCTGCAAGACAAGCGCCCTCAATAGCAGTAAAAAGAAACAAATCTCCTGGTTGAGCTTTTTCCAAGACAACTTTGATCGTCGATTGCAAAACAGCGCCTTCATTGATAATCTCTTCACGCAATTTCCCCTTCCGATAATACAAAAAAGAAAAACGAGTGACTTCACAACGTGCATCAAAGTCAAAGTTCTCTAACCAAGCCGTTAGAGCAGGTTCTTTAGAAAACGCGGCTAAGCCTATGGCTAATTCTTCTTTTGATAAGGTACCATCCTTCAACTTACCCAAGGTTACTATTGGATTAGGAATGTGTTTTGCTCTAAATTTAAAGGGGTAAGATCTGCCATTACTAACATCTCGAATAACAATGTTCACTTCTCCGCTCTTCCTACAAGTCACCACATAATGACCACTCCTCTGGTATTTAACCGTAGCACCAGAAATAGATACCTTCAAATTTTCAGGAGCAATATCAGAAGTAGTTACTACAATAGGATTATCTACACCCACAAAAAGTACATTCATTTTAGTCCCTGCGATACTTACACCAGAACTTTTAATTCGATAGGACACTTTTTTAGAAAGTTTTTTAATTGTCTCTTTTTCTGAGTCTTTAATGCTTACACTAATTGTGTAATATTTTCGTCCAACAGAAGTACTAGAAGCGGTATACAAAGATTGATTATCGGTAACAACTAAGGAGCTCCCTCCCACACTAACGCTACAACTGTATTCTTTGGGAAGCGCCTGATTTAGACGAATTCTTGCCTTATACTGTTCTCCTAATAGTATCTCTGAATCTTCTGCCTCTACCACTATATCTAAATATTCAGATAGTGGAGGAGCATTTTCTATAGAAGAAGTATTCTCCTTAGTTTTAGCCATCTCTACATTGGAGCTCTTGACGTAATAGGAACCTTTTTTTGTCAAGACTTGAACACTCCCATTATCTCTATTTTTAAGCGTTATTCTAACAGTATAAGATTTCTCTCCGACCGTTTGCGCACTAGCAGTATACCGTCCTTGGCCATTTTTTATGCCTAAATAACGCCCGTTCACAGCAATACTAAAGCCATAAGGAACAATTTGGTTAAAGCCAATTAGGGCTTCATAAGTTTCTCCTAATTGTATCTCTGTTTTTTTAGCTTCGATTACTATTTCTAAATCTTCAATAGAAAAATCTTGAGCAGATACACTACAATTCCCATTGATTACTATAAAAAAAAGGCAGGCAATAAAAAAACGCATCTTGTTTGATTTTGTGTATAATATATTTTTTTTCACAAAAAAGTATTTGAAAAATTCTAAAAAAGGAAAAATCAACCTAAGAGTTTGTTTAAAATGTANNTCATAAAGGCTTGTTTTTCTTTGATAACAAATTTAAACTGGCTCTAAGCAGCTAATTCTAGTTTCATTGCTTGTTGATATTGCTTCGCCCAACGCTTGCGGCCACAAGCCTCTAATGCTTTAAACGCAAAATTTAATGAACGTTCCTCTATGACCAACGCTTGATCTGCGGGAATATCTTTGGGCAAGACCTGAAGGACAGCCTTAGCATTAACCGCTGCTGTAATTTGTCGGCACAACTCCAAGAAGGGAACAATAGTTTCTTCCGCCATGACTTGTTGCTGTTTTTTGTCTTCTTGGTAATAATCCATCCAAAACTGCACTGCGCGGGCTACTTTTGGGCGATAATTCTGCATCAACCCATGTGTGAGTTGGTACCGTTGTTGGCGAACAGCTTTGCTATCATCAGCTAATACTGCTTGTTCCAATAGCTGAGTACAGCGGCGCAAGTATTCTTTTTCATGGTCCAATTGCTCTTGCATCGCGATAAAGGTGTTGCTAGCTGTCACATTGGTTTCTTTTTTCTGTTGCTCTAAGGCTGCTAAAGCCTTGGCTTGGCGGCTACGAGTCAGCAACCAAGTTATCAATACTACAACCATAAAGCCCAAAATATTGAGCCAATAGAAGGCAGCATCTGCTTGTAATTGTTCTAAGAGTGTCATAGGTTTCTTGTGTTTCAGGCGTGTATGGGATCATTCTATGAGGTATACTTTCTTTATCAAGAAAAAAACAAAAGTATTCCTTCCCTTTAAATAACCTCTGTCGTAGAAAGATAATTCATTGTAGGAGTATTTTCATTAAAATAAGTGGGCTTTTCCTAACAATAAATTGGTTGTATTAAGCACAACAACGCTTGTATTTTTTGCCACTGCCACAAGGACATGGGGCATTTCTTGCTACTTTTTGACGGCGTACAGGGGTATTCTTAACCACAGGTGGTCGCCCTTGTACAAAATACCAAACCCCTTCCTCTTTCTTAAAATAAGAATACTCATCGTGGACTTTAGCGACACCATCTTGCTCATATAAAGCTCTGAACAAGACATAACCTTCTTCATCCGTTGTCCCTCCTTGATGGGTCTCTAGGACATCTAATTGCTTCCAAGTAGTACTAGTTACCCAGTTTACTATTTCTTGGTGGTGATCGGCGCGATATGTGCTAACATGAGTAGTTTTAACAATAAAATCTGCCTCATTTAAAACATGGGCAGTATAACGGGCACGCATCAATGATTCCGCCGTTGGTGCCGTGGACGCATTTTCTATAATAGGTTGGCAACAAGCAGCATAAGCATTGCCACTACCACAAGGACAGGCTTCTAAACGCATACTAATAATTTTGGAGGGTTTGTTTGTATAGATCTTCTACTTTTTTGCGAGCCCAAGGCGTTCGTCTCAAGAATTTGAGGCTAGATTTGATGCTGGGATCGTTATTAAAACAGCGAATATCAATTTTATAGCCCAAATGTTCCCAGCCTAGATGCTCTACTAGGTATTCTAGGATCATCAAAAGTGTTTTGCCGTGCATTGGGTCTTTAGAAGGTGGTTGCATATCAGTTTTTTTGTGTGGTACCAGACAACAGTAGTTGGTTACAATTCTCATCCAAAGATAAGAACTACTTCTAGAACTATTAAATGTAGCATTTTTCGGATTATGTTGTTATATTTAGCTGCTTATAAATAAGGACTATTTTGCAGAACGCAATTGCTGCGATATTACTCCCTTCACAACCAATACTTGTAATGACCACCTCCCCTCAACACCAAGCCTTAGAAACACTCTTTTTTTCCAATTTGGATGCCTTGCGTGGTGTCTGGGATGCCAATAATGCGAGTAGCGTGCTACTCTCGCTCGTTTTTTACAAACGTGTATTGGCCCTATGTCAAGAAGGAGAACTCCCCTTCTTAACCACCCTTCCTAGCGATTATCAATGGAGTGATAATTTTAAATTGTATGCCGTACAAGACACCCCGCAAGCCATTGTTCAATTAACACAAACCTTGCTGGCCTTTTCTAAACGGAACCCTCTTTTAGATAATATTTTTGCGCCCTTCTCCCTCGCGTTAAGAGAAGAAAAAAATGGACAACTGTTGTTGCAAGTCGTCTTATTGTTAGAAGAGTTAGATTTTTCTAAAAGCACCATTTCAATTGAAGAATTTGGATACTTTTTTGACAATGCCTTATATAAAACGGCTCTTCGAGCAGGGAAAATTGGTGTCAAGCGCACCACTCCCAAATCTATCAATCAACTCTTGGTAGCCTTGGCAAATCCACAACCACAGGAAATCATTTATGACCCCACAGCAGGGCAAGGCTCCACCTTGATTGCTTTTCTAAAAAATTGCCCAGAACTACACATTCATGGACAAGAGAAAAACATTCATATTTGGGCACTTTGCAAAATGAATCTGTGGGCCAATGGCGCTTATCAGGCCTCCATTAGTAATAAAGATGCGCTAATAGAACCAGAGGTATTGCAACCCAAAGCAGATATTGCGATAGCACATTTTCCTTTTGGAAAAGATCAACCCAGTGAGTTAATTCGACAACAATCCTACACTTTTATTCCCTTTGATGTCAATACCCCACAAGTAGCAGGCAACAGTTTATTTGTGCAGCAAATGCTTTCTAGAGTGAAGGAAGATACAGGACGCCTGCTTGCGATTTTGCCCATTCAAGCCTTGACCAATGATCGAGAAGACCGAAAGCTCCGTGAATTTCTTATTCGTAGAGACCTGTTAGAAGCAGTCATTACCTTGCCTTATGGCTTATTGCAAACTACAGGGATTCCTATTTGCATTCTAGTTATTAATCAGAAAAAAGAAACCTCTAAGAAAGAGCAGGTATTGTTTATTAATGGTGCAAACCTGCAAGTCAAAACACAGTATAAATTAAAACGTCGCTTGACCTCTGAACACATAGAGGCCATTGCGAAGGTCTTGCACCAACAGCAAGTGCCTCAGCTTTCTGAGTTAGAAGCTTGCCTCTCTAGGGTACCCATTCATCGTGTTATTCTGAATGAATACAACCTAGACGCCAAACGGTATGCCTCTCCTTTTATCACCCAACTCAAAGCGCTAGATGCGCATGGAAAGCTCATTCAATTAGAACATATTTTTCGTTCAGAGCGTCCTCATTTATGGTTTGATGAAACGCCACAACAAGACTTGCCCTATGTTCGACCAGAGAATTTAAGTGTTTCTATTACCAACTATCTCATTGAGATTCATAATATCCCTACAACTAGCCAAGTAAAGCAAGTCGCTGGTCGCATGATTAATGAATCCATGTTGTTGATTAATCGTTCTGGGCGCCGTTTCAAGGCCAGTTATTTCATCTATAACCAACTCCCTATTCTAGTCAATGAGGACATCATGACCTTTCGAGTAGATGAGGAAAAAGTGCTCATTGAATATCTATTGTTGCAACTGCATGACAGTTTGTTTATCCAGCAACTCAATATGTACAAAACCGATGATCAACATAAGATTATTCGAGAAGGACAATTTGAATTATTACAAATCAATTTACCCTCTTTAGAGGAACAAGCGCAGATTATTCGGGAAACCAAAATTCGCTTATTACAAGAAGAAGAGCAAAAAGTAGAGCAACTAAGAAAGGATCTCAACTTGGGCAAACAACAAGCACAGAGCAAACAGCACAAGATTATTTCCTCTCTCCAACACGAATTGGGTAACCGTCTTCCTGCTGTTTTAACAGAAATTAAAAACCTCAAAGACTATCTTCGAGATAAGGAAGAAGATGAGAGTAGTGTTGTCTTTTCAGAACCTATTTTTCCTGTCTTTCAAGGAGAGGATGTCAGTAGTATAGATAGTTTAGGCACGGTTATCGGTAGAATTGAAGCCATGTTAGTGCATTCGATTAATAGTTTAGACTCTACCAGTGATATTATCAAAGCAGATCGAAGCAAACTCAATCTACAACGCCTCAAAATCAAAGATTTTTTAGAAGAAATCCAACAGACTTATGCGGCAGATGAAGTTTTTATCATTAGAATTGAAGTCGAAGAAGACCAGCATGGGAATGAAATTCCCATTTATGCGCCTTTGGACAAAACACAAATGACTACGTTGCTCACTAATTTGATTGACAATGCCAAGCGACATGGTTTTAAAAATACGCGCAAGCACTACACCATTCATTTTAAGATTGGTTTATCAGCGGATCAACAGGAAGTTGTTTTAGAGTATAAGAATGATGGAACCGCGTTTCCTAGTCATTTTTCTTTTGAAGACTTTATCAGTTATGGCAACTATGCAGGGAATTCAGGGCATTCGGGCATTGGCGGGTATCTTGTCCATCAAATTATAGACAACCACAACGGTAATATTGCTTATCGTCCTCCTTCTGATCCACACGATCCTTTTAAAGTTCATTTTGAAATCACCTTACCAGCCATTTAAATCTACTTGTATGCAGACTACAAAAATAGCCATTGGAATAGACATTGGAGGCACCAACATCGTTTGGGGAATTGTCAATGAACAAGGAACCGTTTTACAAAAAGGCAACTGGTCAACCAGCCATTATCCACAAGCAGAAGGATTTGTTCAACAAGCCGCTCAAACCATTCACGAATTACTTTTGGCCAATTCCAATTATGAATTAGCAGGTATTGGTATTGGCGCGCCCAATGGTAATTACTTTAACGGCACGATTGAATTTGCCCCCAACCTAGTTTGGAAAGGAATTGTCCCACTCAAAGCCTTGTTTCAACAATATTTTGAAGTACCTGTTTGGGTAACCAATGACGCCAATGCTGCTGCCATTGGAGAACAACAATTTGGTGCCGCCAAAGGACAAGACAATTTTGTTATTGTTACTTTGGGAACAGGAGTTGGAAGTGGTTTTGTGGTGAATGGAGCCTTAGTCTACGGACACGATGGTTTTGCAGGAGAATTGGGGCACACGATTGTAGAACGACAAGGGCGAAATTGCGGCTGTGGCCGTTTGGGCTGTCTAGAAACCTACGCCTCAGCCACAGGAATTGTTCGAACAGCGGTAGAGCGTCTGGCCGCTTACAAAGGAAAAAGCTTACTGCAAGAAGAAAAGGCTATAACAGCCAAAAGCATTGCAGTTTGTGCGACACAGGGAGATGCTCTAGCCTTAGAAATTTTTGACTTCACCGCACAACAATTAGGTTTTAGCTTAGCCAATATGGTGGCGATTACTAGTCCTGCTTTGATTGTTTTGTTTGGCGGTTTAGCCAATGCTGGGGAGTTGATTTTGTCCCCCACTAAGCGCTATATGGAAGATAACTTATTGAATATCTTTCAGAATAAAATACCCATTGTCCGTTCTACTATTCCAGAGAACGATGCGGCTATTTTGGGGTCTGCGGCTTTGGTTTGGAAGAACAAGTAAACCCTAAAAATAAAACGACCTAAACTATCATGACAAAAACACTCCTTCTACTACTTGGCATTTTGTCCTACTTTAATGCTACAGCACAAAAATTAGATAATTGCACACAATGTTCTTCTAAAAAATACGAGCAACGCAATCTTACAGAAAACAAGCTTTATGAAATCGTCTTGCTACGAAATGAGATTTTTGCACGACATCATTATAGCTTCAAAAACCAAAGATTACAAGAATACTACGAACAATATAACTGGTACCATCCCTATCCTAAACAGCCTATAAAGCAAGTACATTTGAATTCCACGGAGCAATGGAATGTTGATCTATTTAAGGCGAAAGAAAAAGCCATCAAAAAAAATAGAGCACTTCTAGAAAATGCATTAAAACAATTAAAACAAGTTATAGTACGACACGATGAAGCGGCTATTCAAACCATCTTTAACAATGTCGTTGAGAAGAGCTCCCCAACGCTCTATTTAGAGTTAGTAAGGGTGCTAGAGAAAGTATTCCGTTCCATTAATATAAACGATATAAATTGGCACAAAGGCCGCGCTCAATACGAGATACGCATAGATAATGGGTTCTCTATTTCGTCCAAGAGTATACACCTAGAGGGCAATACCATCTCTGTTTTATATACCAATCCTATGACAAATTCTAGCCTGATGGAGGACGATGCCTTTGAGTATCCAAGTGATTATCATTCTGAAGAAGAGAATACAATTGGCGCTGAATTTGAATTAAAAAACGGGAAATTACTTTTAGTTCGCTTGATTTTGGCGGGATAAATCCCATAAAGTCCTTCCACCTTTCTAAAAACCCCAAATTTTAGCTGATGCTACAATTTGGGGGTTTTTATTTGTCTTTAGAACAACACTACCATTCCATATTTGGATAAGCGCGTTGCATCCATTGCATTTCTGCTAAGATCAAGCCCATTTGCTCCGTATGGTGGCCTTGTTTTCCTCCTTTTTGAATCCAACCATCAGCAGGACGTATTAAGGTCGCTTCTGTTAGAATAGCGTTCACACGTTCTTCCCAAAGCGTTTTTATGGCGGCTAAATCTACGCCGATGCCCGCTTCATGCATTTGCTTGTCGATGTCATCTGCAGCAAATAATTCACCTGCGTAAGGCCATAAATCATTCAGCGCTTCTTGCATTTTTTTGTGGCTCTCTGGAGTTCCATCGCCTAAGCGAATCACCCATTCTGCACTATAACGGTAATGGTAATTCAATTCTTTGATCGATTTTTCTGCAATCGCTACCAGTTGTTTGTCCGTACTGTTGCACAACGCGGCATAAAAGTGATAGTTGAAACTGTCGTACAAGAATTGACGGGCGATTGTTTCCGCAAAATTACCATTGGGTTGTTCTACCAACAATACGTTTTTAAATTCGCGAATATCTCGTAAAAATGCCAAATCGTCTTCTGAACGGCCTTTATCTTCAACCTCGGCAGCATATTGCAACAAAGAACGAGAGTGACCAACTAAATCCAGAGCAATATTGGTCAATCCAATATCTGTTTCTAAGCTAGGACCATGTCCACACCACTCCGATACACGGTGTCCTAAAATCAAGGCATTATCCGCAATACGCAGCACATAATCTAATAAGGCTTGTTGTTTATTTTCCAAAATCTATACTATTTTAATCGACTAAAAGGTAATTGGCCTAAAACCTAACTTCACAGTTGGGCAAGCTCTGTTGGATTCTATCTTGTTCTTCGTCAGAAACAATATTATAATCATCATCCATATTGTCTTCTATATCCAAATGAACTAAACTGGTCATTTTGTGGATTGTAGCAGGCAATTTAAGTAGTGGATTACGGGTTAGATAAAGTTCTTCAAGAGCTTTCAAATCACCAATACTATCAGGTAATTTGTTGATTTTATTATCACTCAGATAGAGTGCCTCTAAGCTTTGTAAGGCTCCTATTTGTTCATTTAATTGAATAAGATTATTATAAGTTAATGCTAAGGATCTTACATTCTTTAGAGTCGCTATACTATCAGGAAGGCTAGATAATTTATTATTAGACAGGTTAATAGTAATAAGCCCTCTCATTAGATAAAAGATATTTTCTGGTAATTTTTCCAGCTTTTTATCCGTTATATCTAAGTATTCAACAACTACGATATAATGGATCATCTCTTCTACGGAAGCTTCTTCATCTACTCCACGTCCAAATTGTTGTAACCATTGGTTTAACTCCAAATAGGGTTGTATGATTGTATCTAAAACGCCTTGTTCTTTTGCCAAAGAAAGTGCTTTTTCGATATTGGCTTCTATTCCTGATTCCAACAATGTTTTTAGTTCATTCATCGCCTATCTTGTTTATTTACATGTGCCCAATCTCATCTGGAATATCATAGAAAGTCGGATGACGATAAGGTTTTGTTTTTGCGGCCTCAAACATGTCTCCTTCCTCTGGTGCAGAAGCTGTAATATGCTTGGATTCTACGACCCAAATACTTACCCCCTCTTGACGACGGGTGTAAACATCTCGTGCGTTTTCAATCGCCATTGCTTCATCTGTCGCATGTAAACTTCCTGCGTGTTTGTGATGCAATCCAGCTTTACTTCTTATAAAAACTTCCCAAAGTGGCCAGCCTTTTTTAGACATAACAATATGTTTTTAGTTATTTTATTATAATTGTTTAAAACAAAAATCGCAGCTATGCTAGCTGATCGACCAATCCTTTTATCTGCTCTTTTACTTCTTTTGCTATTTTTTCTTCTTGCAAGATTCGATAGCCTATTTTTAAAGCTTGTTCTTCATTCCCAAGTGCATGGTAACAGGTAAACAAATGTATCCAATGTTTATTGTTATTAGGTGCGTTCGCTCCATAACTATCAAAAGCAATAATAGCAGTGGCATAATCTTTTAAGCCTTCTAAGCTAATCCCTTTTTGATAAGTTACATCTATTACTCAATAGTCTTTCTCAATTAAATCATTAGCGATCTCCAATGCTTCTGAAAAATAGCCATATTCATTCATCGCCTTCAACTGATCCTCTAAGATATAGTTTTTATTTCCGACCTGCTTATAAGCCCATTCATACTCGGCTAAACAAGCCGCTTTATTCTCTTCTTCTTGATACAAAGCAGCAACAAAGTAGTATGCGCTTTCTTGCGTTGGTCGAATCTCTTGGGCAATTTTAGCAGTAGCTCTAGCCTTATCATAATCTCCTAACTTATGATAGGTTTCTGCAAAATCTAGATACATGTAATACCTCTTATGGATATCTTTTTCAGGAATTTGTTCTATTTTTTCTTGAAAAAAGGCAATGGCTCGGTCATATTGCCCTGTACTAACATAAACAGAGAATCTATTCTTTATTACGGTTGCTTCTTCTTTATAAGGATGTTTCTTTTTATCTCGATAATCTAGTACATAGTAACTACGAACTGCTTTTGTTACTTTAGGGTTATCGACTAAAGGTTCCAAAGATTTTAAGACTTCATAGTAAGTTCCCCCATATTCATCATCAATATTCTTGTTTTGTTTCTTGGTGTTTTTGATAAGAGCCGTTCCCATATCTATCACCAATGCTTCTTCCCAATGGTATATAGCCGCGCCTATTTCTATCAAAGACATGCATTTGCTCATGTAGTACTCTGGATAAACAAAGCCCTTCATAGCCTCTACAATTTCCTTTTGAAGAAGGATAGATTTAGCAGGGTAAGCCTTCAAACAAGACTCTAAAATATTAAAAAGCATGACGTCTAGCCCCTCAGAAATATTTAATCTTGTCTTGATATAATTTAACAGAGCATTTATTGCTGTTGGACGCCATTTCAAATAATCCTTTTTATAGATTTTTACTTCTGCTAAATCCGCCAACAATTGATCTATTTCTGCTTCTGTAAGTCCTTTCTCTTGAAGTTTCCCCTCTATTGATTTTCCTCTCATTTAGTTCGTTGCTCTTTTTGCGGCACGCTTTTCAGCATGCGCCATTGCTGCTTCACGAACCCATTCGCCTTCATTGTACGCTTTGTTTCGTGCTTTTAGACGTTGCGCATTGCAAGCTCCGCCTCCTTTTACAACTTGCCAGAATTCCTCCCAGTCAATTTCACCATAATCGTAGTGTCCACGCTCTTCGTTCCATTTCAAATCTTTATCTGGAAAAGTCAAGCCTAAGAATTCTGCTTGTGGCACTGTTGCATCAACAAAAGCTTGGCGTAATTCATCATTGGACTTCCGTTTAATTTTCCAAGCCATTGATTGAGCAGAGTGGGTAGATTCAGCATCACTAGGACCAAACATCATCAAGGAAGGCCACCACCAGCGGTTAAGCGCATCTTGTGCCATTGCTTTTTGTTCTGGTGTTCCTTGTGCCAATTTCATGGTCATTTCATAACCTTGACGTTGGTGAAAGCTCTCTTCTTTACAAATACGAACCATCGCGCGCGCATAAGGCCCATAGGAAGCGCGGGTCAACATTACTTGATTCATAATCGCGGCACCATCAACCAACCAGCCCACAGCTCCAATATCAGCCCAAGTTAAGGTAGGGTAATTAAAAATACTAGAGTATTTTGCCTTTCCTGAATTCAAATCTTTAAACATTTGATCTCTAGAAATACCCAATGTTTCAGCAGCACTATATAAGTATAATCCATGCCCTGCTTCATCTTGTACTTTGGCTAACAAACCAATTTTTCTGCGCAGAGTAGGCGCACGTGTAATCCAGTTTCCTTCGGGTAGCATTCCCACGATTTCGGAGTGGGCGTGTTGAGAAATTTGACGAATTAAGGTTTTGCGATATTTTTCGGGCATCCAATCTTTGGGCTCAATTTTGATTTCAGCATCAACTTTCGCCTGGAATTTGGACTCCAAATTTTCTATTGTATTTTCCATAACATCTTTGTTTTGCAGCCTGTCTTTTAAAATATATTGCAAGGATTCGTTCAAGCTCTATCACCTGATTAACTGTATTTTAGTGTAGTTGTTCTCTTGCATTTTACTAACAACTGTTCGTACGTTTTTATTACTACCAAAAAGTACTATTTTTCGTTTTAACAAAAGACAATTTAAGCTTTTTTTGACAATTGTTCTACACTATTTGGCTTGATCATTAGACTTGATCAAAATCTACCACTACTTTTTCTGTTGTTGGAAAAGCTTGACAAGTAAGAATAAAGCCTGCATCTACTTCTTCTTGTTCTAAAGCATAATTCACCTCCATTTCCACACTTCCCTCCACCAATTTGGCACGGCAAGTACAACAAACGCCTCCTTTACAAGCAAAAGGTAAATCTGCTCCTTGTTTGAGTGCTGCATCTAGGAGGTTATCACTATCAAAGGGCAAATCAAATTGAAACGCTTTACCATCTAATTTAATAGTTACATCGGTCACTTTCCCTTTGTCTTCTTCCCTTGTTTCTCGTTGACGGTCTTGCCCTAGCTTACCTAAAGGCGATGTAAACAACTCAAAATGGATCTTTTCTTCCTCCAGCCCTTGTTCTAATAAGGTATCTCGAACAGCAAAAATCATAGATTCTGGTCCACAAGAAAAGCATTCATCTATATCTTTGACATCCAATAAACGTGTAAAAATATCGCCACATTTTTCGCGGTCAATACGTCCATTCATCAATGGCGCGTCTAGCATTTCTCGACTCAAAAAATAGTGCACTGTCAACCGACTCATGTACACATTTTTGAGGGCTTCAATTTCTTCTTTAAAAATAATGGAACCTGTATTCTTATTCCCATACAATAAAGTAAAACGACTCTCTGGTTCTGTTTCTAAAACAGCCTTTAGAATAGATAAAATGGGTGTAATACCACTTCCTGCAGCTACCCCCACATAGTGTTTTTCTTGAGTAGCATCCAATGCTGTATAGAACTTTCCTGTGGGAGTCATTACCTCCAACTGGTCGCCTTTTTTTAGTTGCTCATTGGCAAACGTAGAAAACTTCCCATTAGGAACCTGTTTGATCGCTACGCGCAATTCTTCCCCATTAGGAGAACTACAGATCGAGTAAGAACGACGAACCTCTTCCCCTTCGATGTTTGCTTTGAGCGTCAGGTACTGTCCCTGTATAAATTGGTATTGCTCTTCTAAAGCTGTTGGTACATCAAAAGCAATAGAGCAACAATCGTTGGTTTCTTCGTTAACGTCTGCTATCGTTAAGGTGTGAAAGGTTGGTTTCATTTTTCTATTTATTTCTTTTTCAGTATAAATTTCTTTTAAAATAAGAGATTGGCTTTATATTATAGATATTTCTTTAACTTCCAATCCATTAGATTAATCATAAATCCTGCAACGAGGTAATAATTTTTCTATCTTAGTTTTCTCCTCTGAAGATAGTCTATTATCTTCAATATTTATTTCTGTCAACTTCAAAAGCTGGCCAATTTCAACTGGCAAATCTGTTAATTGATTTTCATTAAGGTATAACTTACGTAAGTTACTCATATCTCCTATTTCCACAGGCAATTGAGTTAATTTATTACCTTCAAGATCTAGTGTGCTCAAATTAATGAGTTGACTTATTTCCTTAGGAATACTACTGAGGTTATTGCCTTCTAAATCTAAACGTTTTAGCGCTGTCAATTGAAAAATTTCAACTGGTATATGATCCAAGTAATTGCCTTCTAAGTCCAAATCCGTCAAATTAGATAGTTGCGACAAATTAGGTAATCCGCGGAGTTTATTCCAACAAAAATTCAGATCTTCTAATTTTGTAAGCTGTTCAATTTCTTGGGGCAAATCAGTTATGCTATTCCCTTGAAAATCTAGACTTTTTAGTTTCTTTAATTGAAATAGTTCAACAGGTAAATTAATCAGCTTATTATTCTGAGCCGAGAAAGATTCTAATTTTATTAATTGCCCGATTTCAACGGGCAAATGCTCTAAATTATTATTGCTTATATCTAAGTATACTAGACTAACTAATTGCCCCATTTCTAATGGCAATTCGCTAAGTTCATTCATTCTAAGAGAAATATCTTCTAGTTGATTTAATTGCCCAATCTCAGGCGGTAAATACTCTAAGTTATTACTAAGAATATCTAAAGACTTTAAACTGGTTAATAGACCAATTTCAACTGGCAAAGTTGTAAGTTCATTAGATTCTAGCCATAATATTTCTAGTTGATGGAGTTGACCAATTGATGGAAGTAAACTTGTTAAGCTATTATTACCAATGTCTATTTTTTTTAGATTAGACAATTGACCAATTTCAACTGGCAAAGTTGTTAACTTGTTATTATTTATTTCTAGGTATTTTAATTGAGTTAGTTTGCCAATTCCAATTGGCAAATCACTTAAATTATTATAACTAATTTCTAAGTGCTTTAGATTAGGTAACTGAAGAATTTCAGCAGGGAGCTTCTTCAATTTATTGGCTCTAATGCTAAGTTTTTCCAATTGAATTAATGCTCCAATTTCTGGAGGTAAGCTTGTTAAAGCATTCCAAGAAAGGTTCAACTCTTCTAAATTCTTGAATTGTTTAATATCTGCAGACAACTCCGTAAGATACTTGTTAGATAAATCCAACCAATATACTTCTTTAGGGTTTTCTAATGCTTCCTCCAAGTTGGTGTAACGCACTCTTTCTTGCGCAAATACAGACACTACATAGCATTGTATCAATAATAATATAATTATTCTCATAAAAAATTAGATTTGCGATCATCTAAGAGTATGAAGTTTA
The DNA here is from genome assembly GCA_050633105.1 of Aureispira sp. Classification (GTDB taxonomy): domain Bacteria; phylum Bacteroidota; class Bacteroidia; order Chitinophagales; family Saprospiraceae; genus Aureispira. The sequence goes on from JBOEFW010000042.1 coordinate 67,644, forward strand.
GAGTTTGTTTAAAATTT
>JBOEFW010000042.1:67777-74198 GCA_050633105.1 Aureispira sp.
TCATAAAGGCTTGTTTTTCTTTGATAACAAATTTAAACTGGCTCTTACCTACTCTTTAGACAAATCGCATGATCACTCAAACAACACCAAACAATACACCTATTAATGAACTTACTCATGAAAAGCTAGTAGAGGCAAGTTGCTTCTACCCACCATACGGTGTACTACACTTCGCCCTCCAAATAATTTATCCCAAAGGCTTTTGTGATGCGTGAGCATTGCTAGAATATCAATATCATTGACGCGGCAAAAAGTTTGTAATCCTTCTTCCACAGACTCTGCACTAAAACTGGTAAAGGTAACTGGCAAGCCTTTAAAATCTTTCTCAAAACGCGCTCTAAAACTCTGTTCATCTGGAGCATTATAAGGCGTTCCTACTTTATTAATGTGTACACAATGCACTTTTGCCTGTATAGCTGTTGCGACAATCGCCAATTGAAATAAGAGTTCCTGATCTTTCTCATCAAAATCAGTAGCATAAGCAATTTCCTCTACAGGACTAAAGATGGCTCCTTCTGGGATTGCTATAACAGGACAAGTCGCTTCTTTAATTACTTTTTCTGTGTTCGTTCCCCAAACTTTATCCAGCGCTTTTCCTGAGCCATGTGTTCCCATGATAATCAGTTCGGCCTCTACTTCATTCGCAGCAGAAACAATTGTATTTTCTGATCCTGGCTGTACTATATAAGAACGCTGAACAGCATCCGCTGCATCTTTTACAGGTGGACAAGTAGCGGCTTTTAGATGCTGTAGAACTTCTTCTTCCTTGGCATTATAAATCGCCTGAATCTGTTCCATTGGATAGGTGGACTCCACATAAGGCGGCCAATACAGGTGTAGAACAATCAATTCAGCTCCTATATGCTTGGCCATTTCATAAGCATAATAATACCCCCAACTAGAGGCAATTGAAAAATCAACAGGAACAATTATTTTTTTCATAGCATTCTTATTAGTACTTAAAGTAATGGTTTATGCTAATAAACTAGTACGCTAGTAAATCTTCTAAAGCTACCTGTACTTTTTCTACAGAAGGCAACATCGTTCTTTCTAAAACCTGATTCAATGGAATAGCAGGGGTATCAACCGCTCCTAACGTACGAACAGGAGCATCTAAGGATTCAAAACACTGCTCTTGAATACGAGCGGCCAAACTTTGTGCAAACGTACAACTTACGGGCTCTTCCGTAACCACTAAGCATCGACCATGCTTTCTTACCGCCTCAAAAACCGTGTCTGTATCCAAAGGATACAAGGTTCTTAAATCTATAATTTCTACCCGACCATCTAGTTCTTTACTAGCATTGAGCGCCCAATGCACTCCCATTCCATAAGTAACAACGACCATAGAACACCCTTGTTCTACCTGTTCTTCTTTTGCTGCTTGTGTTATCGCCGCCTTTCCAAAAGGCAATTGATAATCCTCCGCAGGCAATACGGTACGAGCGGTCTCTGTTCCTGGCACTTTAGACCAATATAAGCCTTTGTGTTCCAATATAACAACTGGATTAGGGTCATAATAAGCCGCTTTCATTAGACCTTTGAGGTCAGCGCCATTGCTTGGATAAGCAATTTTGATTCCTTTGATATTGGTCAATACGGATTCTACACTAGAAGAATGATAAGGTCCTCCACTGCCATATGCTCCAATAGGCACGCGCAAAATCATACTTACAGGCCATTTTCCATTCGATAAATAACAAGAACGGCTCACTTCTGTAAACAATTGATTCAACCCTGGCCAAATGTAATCAGCAAACTGTACTTCTACAATAGGTTTTAATCCAACAGCAGACATTCCAACTGTAGAACCAATAATAAAAGCTTCTTGAATGGGGGTATTAAATACACGGCTATCGCCAAATTTTTGCGCCAAAGTAGCGGCTTCTCTAAAAACCCCTCCTAAACGGCCACCCACATCCTGTCCATACAAAAGACATTCTGGGTGTTCTTGCATCAATTCATTAACAGCGGTCAAAGCACTGTCTACCATGACAGTAGGTTCCGCGCCTTCTGGTTGGCGCATTCCTTGTTCTTCTTGGATAGGCGTTTCTGCAAAAGCATGTGTTGTTAAATCTTCAGGGCGGGGATCTTCTGCTTCTAGAGCCCGTTCAAAAGCTTTTTGAGCGGCCTCTTGGCATTCTTTTTCTATTGCTTGAATGTCGATATCTGCTAAACCTGCCTCTTGTAGTTGTTTCCACAAAATTGGATAAGGATCACGTGTTTTGTGCTCCTCTAAATCATCCCGATACCACTCCATTCTCACACCAGAAGTATGGTGGTTGAGTAACGGCACCTTGGCATGTATTAAGAATGGGCGACGTTCTTTTCTAATGGTATCTAATACTTTTTCTACTGTTTCATAACAAGCGGTAAAATCGCTGCCATTGACTTGCACGGCTTCAATACCTTTAAAACCTTGAATGTATTCAAAGGCATTTTGGGCACGAATTTCATCTGCACTAGCAGAAATATCCCAATCGTTGTCCTGTACTAAATATAGAATGGGCAATTGCTTAAGCGCTGCCATTTGAAAGGCTTCTGCTACTTCTCCTTCTGTAATCGAAGCATCTCCCAAGGAACAAACAACAACAGGCTTATCTTTCCAATCTTCTGCTAAGTTGTGTTGTTCTTTGTATTGCACTCCCATTGCTACTCCTGTTGTTGGAATCGCTTGCATGCCTGTTGCAGAGGATTGGTGGGGAATTTTGGGCTTGTCATCGTCCTTTAGGCTAGGATGCGCATAATAAGTTCGTCCACCAGAGAAGGGATCTTCTCTTTTGGCCAATACTTGCAACATCAAATCATAAGGCTGCATTCCTATCGCCAACAAAATAGAGTCATCTCTATAGTAAGGCGCCACATAATCCTGTGCATGCAGCTGCATGCCCAAAGCCAACTGAATGGCTTCATGCCCTCTAGAAGTTGCATGTACATACTTAGAAGCTAATTTTGCATTGGCTTCATAGGTTTCCGCCATTGCTTTGGCAGTAGCCATTAAACGAAAAGCTTCTTGCAAGCGCTTTAAGTTGGCTTTTTTTGAAGTTGTTTTAATAGCTTTTTTTCTATCTTTTGTGGTCGTTTTTGACATAATAACTGAGCAGATTAGTAGGTGGCTTACAATATACGAACAACTGTTCGCTTTTTGCAAACTATAAGCTGTTTTTATCCCTGATATAATTGAAAAGAATAACAACTTTTTAGCGAAAGCTGTTTTTTGATGGGCTATAAGATAGCATATTTTTTTCATTTTATGAGAATAGCCTGACTAATGCCCTTTTCATTGATAGTTGATAAAAAAAGGGCTGTTCCAACACTAGTTTGGAACAGCCCTACATTTTATACGATTAGTTATTAGAATAACTTACTCGATCACTACTTTAAAAGTAGTCTGGCGATCATCTGCTTTAATTTCTAACGCATAGACACCAGCAGGCAATTGCTCGATTGGCAATGCTACAGTAGTAGCTGTTACGCCATTCATTGAACGATTGATTACTTCTTGTCCTAAAACACTCACTAGACGAATGTTGACTTCGTCGGCTGTTGCTAAGTCAAAATTCACCCAAAGTGTGCTTGATGCAGGATTTGGATAAACAGTTACTTGCTCTGACAAATTCAAACTAGTCACATTGATAAAGGTCGTGTTAACACTATCCATCGCCATACAACCATTAAGATCTGTTGCCGTAACAAAATAAGTTGTTCCATTCAACAAACCTGTTGCTGTTGCGGCAGTGGTTCCTTGGTTATCTGACCACAAATAAGCAATTGTTCCAGTACCACCTATTGCAGTTGCTGTTGCAGTACCGTTTCCATTACCTACAACTCCAACAGAAAGCAATGCAGGATCCGTCAAGGTTACTGAACTAACAGCAGTACATCCACTTGCATCCGTCACTGTTACATTATAGATTCCTGAAGGTAAGCCTGTAAGTGTAGGAGTAGTAGGACCAGGAGTCCACAAGTAAGTGTAAGGTGCCGTACCACCTGTTGCTATTACTGTAATCGCTCCATCAGAAGCACCAAAACAAGTAATATCTGCCCCATTGTAGTTAGAAGCAACTGTTGCTGTTGCCATTACAGGTGTTGTTGCAGTAATAGAAGCTACCGTTGTTGCTGTCATACCATTATTATCTGTTACGGTTACGGTATAGGTACCTGCTCCTAAATTAGTAGCTGTCGCTGTTGTCTGGCTAGCAGCAGCAGCATCCCATAAGTAAGTAAATGGTGACGGCCCACCTGTCGGTGTTGCTGTCGCAGAACCATTGTTCAAGCCACAGGTAGCATCTGTTGTAGTTATATTAACATTCAAAGTAGAGAAAGAAATTACTACACTACTATTACCAGTACATCCATTGGCATCTGTTACCGTTACTGTAGCAGTCGCTCCATTTGTTAAACCTGTTGCAGTTGCTGTAGTCTGATTATTTGACCACAAGTAGGTATAAGCACCAGTACCTCCTGTTACTACCGCTGTCGCAGTACCGTTATTATTATTGGTTGCATTTACAATAAGTGCTGTTGTTGATGTAATCGTTGTGAGTGCTGTTGCAGTCATACCATTATTATCTGTCACAGTTACTGAGTAAGTTCCTGCTCCTAAATTAGTAGCTGTCGCTGTTGTCTGGCTAGCAGCAGCAGCATCCCATAAGTAAGTAAATGGTGACGGCCCACCTGTCGGTGTTGCTGTCGCAGAACCATTATTTAAGCCACAAGTAGCATCTGTTGTCGTTACATTGACACTCAAAGTAGAGAAAGAAATTACTACACTACTAATTGCAGTACATCCATTGACGTCCGTTACCGTTACTGTAGCCGTTGCTCCATTCGTTAAACCTGTCGCTGTTGCTGTAGTTTGATTATTCGACCACAAGTAAGTATAAGCAGCAGTACCGCCTGTTGCTACAACAGTTGCACTACCATTGTTGTTATTGGTTGCTGTCGCTGTTACTAAGCTAGGTTCTGTAACTGTTACCGTACTGGAAGAAGTACATCCATCGTTATCCGTTATTGTTACTGTATATATCCCTGCAACTAAACCTGTAGCAACTACTGTTGTTTGATTCCCTGACGCTGGTCCCCAGAAATAAGTATAAGGTAATGTACCTCCTGTAGCCGTTGCTGTCACTTCTCCATCATCAGCACCAAAACAACTAATATCTGCTCCATTGTAATTAGAAGTTACACTTGCAGAAGCCGAAATTACTGTAGCAGGGGCCGAAACTGTCGCGGACTGTACCACTGTATTTGCTGCATTATCCGTTACTGTTACATTATAAGTACCTGGTGCTAAATTAGTAGCTGTAGCCGTTGTCTGACCAGCAGCATTAGGACTCCAAGTATATGTATATGGAGCCGTTCCCCCTGTTGCCATAACAGTAATAGAACCATTGTTCAAGCCACAACTTGCATTGATTACAGAAGTTGTTGCAGCTAGGCTTACAACAGCACAAGCATTGTCAATAGAAATATCATCTACTTCTAAGATGAACATATCATTGGAGTTGTTGCGGAAAGCAACATACACACTTTGTCCTGCAAACGCTGCTAAGCTGGTTGAGCGCGCTGTAAATAACGTATCTTCTGCTGCAATGCTAAAGACCATTGTTCCACCTGTCGTGAAATCCGTTGTTGCTGGTGTAGCTCCTGCAATAGAACTGGTTACCCATACTTGGTAGCCATCACGGAAATTAGGATCACGGGCAGCCGCTTCCCAACTCAATACTGTTGTAGCGTCAATACCTGATACTTGTGGGGTAATCAACCAGTCATCTGATTGGCCCGCAGGATCTAAGTAAGACGTAACAGCCGCTACAGAATCTATAGCAACCGTCTCTGAACTGTTCACTACAATCCATTGATCGTACACTGCTAAACCTGCAAAGGCTCCAGCTGCATCCGCATCAATTACAGTAAAACCAGCAGGTATATTTCCTCCTGTTCCTTCAAAGTCTTCTCCATAAAGGTTAATAGTAGTCGTATTCGTCAATACAACAGAACTCACAGCAGAACTACCTGTATTATCTGTTACCGTCACGCTATAACTACCTGCCATTAAGTTGCTAATTGTAGCCGTTGTTTGGTTGTTTGACCATAAGTAAGTGTATGGAGCAGTTCCCCCCACAGCACTAGCCGTCGCGGTTCCATTATTCAAACCACAATTGGCGTCTGTACCAGTGACATTAATCGTCAATTGTGCTGCTGGACAAGCTTTATCAATAGAAATGTCATCTACTTCTAAGATGAACATATCATTAGAGTTGTTGCGGAAAGCAACATACACACTTTGTCCTGCAAACGCCGCCAAACTGGTTGAACGTGCTGTAAACAATGTATCTTCTGCTGGAATGCTAAAGACCATTGTTCCACCTGTCGTGAAATCCGTTGTTGCTGGTGTAGCTCCTGCAATAGAACTGGT
>JBOEFW010000043.1:0-89237 GCA_050633105.1 Aureispira sp.
ACAGCAATACAGGAACAGATGTACAGACTGCCTGTGATACTTACACATGGATAGATGGAAATACTTATACTGCTTCCAATAACAGTGCAACGTTCACCTTGACGAATACAGCTGGCTGTGACTCGATTGTCACCTTAGATTTGATCATTAATACAGTAGACACCACTACACAAACGAGTGGGAACACAATTACAGCCAATGCAGTAGGAGCGCTTTACCAGTGGCTTGCTTGTGATAGCAATAATATAGCGATAGCAGGGGCGACTAGTGCTACTTTTAATCCAACAACAGATGGCAATTATGCTGTGGTAATCACAGAGAATGGTTGTACAGATACTTCTGCTTGTGTAGCGTTTGTAGGAACATCTGTTGCACAAATTCAGGTGAGTAGCTTAAAGGTAGCTGTTTACCCCAACCCAACTTCAGGAGCATTTACCCTAGATGTAGGAGAATTAGAAGAGGCTGTATTGCGCGTTTTTGCTGCGAATGGACAACTCGTACAACAGCAAACTTTACAAGGTAATGGTGTACATCAATTAGAATTAGAAGGAGCAGCAGGTATTTATTTCCTTCAAATTCAAGTAAAAAGTCAGATCCAATATAGAAAACTAATTAAGGAATAAACTGCAGACCAAAAGGAGAAAAATTACCTTTTGTAACCTGCCTAAATATTGATAAAAGTTGCTCAGAATTGCTCTGGGCAACTTCTTTTTTATGTAGAATGATACCCTCCAAAACACTTATGTGGTCAAATATAGCGGTTATTCATAAAGCGCTAACGCTTATTCATTGCCCCTTCAAAGCAGATTCAACACTCTTATCTTTGTAACTCATTAAAAAAACTTTAAACAAAATCAATGAGAATAATCCCTTTACTTCTATTTACATTCTTAGTGTCATCATTCACACAGGCGCAAAGTGAAGAATTATTAACGACTCAAGCTTCGTCCCTTTTGAGTCAACAACAAGCCGCTTTTGAAGAAAACAAAGGTCAGATTTGGGATGCTCAACAGGCTCCTGCTTCTTATGTGAAGTACCATTTCCAAAAAGGAAATATAAACATCTACCTATTACCTACAGGAATTGCTTATCAATTTAACAAAGTACATTATCCAGAAGGATATACGCTAGAAGAGACGGATAAGAGCCAAGCCGCTTTAGAGCAAAGAATGGCGTTAGAGCAGCAAATCTATACAGAGACTTATCGTATGGATATGGAATTGGTAGGTGCTAACCCTACACCAAAAATCATAGAAATTGGCAAGAGTAAGGGGTATGTGAATTATTACAATCGCAATACTTTAAATGTACACAGTTTTGATAAATTAATATACCAAGAAGTTTATCCTGGTATTGATTGGGTGATTTACACTACTGATAAGGGGTTGAAATATGATTTTGTGGTGCAACCAGGGGCAAATCCTAACCAGATCAAAATGCGCTTTAAGCACCAAGAAGATTTAAAAATTAATGCTGATGGAAGTTTTACCTTGTCCAACTCTATGGGAAGTATTACAGAGCAAGCCCCTGTCTCTTTTCAAGAGAAGAAAGAGCTACGCTCTTCCTTCCATCAAGAAGGAAATACAATTAGCTTTCAGTTAGAAGGATACAACCCCAAGAAGGAGTTAATTATTGATCCTAATTTAGTATGGGCGACCTATTATGGTGGAGATATGAATGAAAGAAGAGGCCGCTGTGAAACCGATAATTTAGGTAATGTTTATCTGACAGGCGGTGCTTGGTCTTTAATGGCGATTGCTTCAGGAGGGCATCAGAATACATTTGGAGGCTCTATAGATGCTTTTTTAGCGAAATTTGATGCCAATGGTGTGCGTCAATGGGCCACGTACTATGGTGGTACGGATACTGAATTTAGTTCATCTTGTGCTGTTGATAATAACAATAATGTATACATAGCAGGAGATGTAACTTCTAACAATGGCGTTGCCTCAGGGGGGCATCAGAATACATTGGGAGGAAGTTATGATGCTTTTTTAGTGAAGTTTAATGCAGCAGGTGTGCGCCAATGGGCGACCTATTATGGGACTAGTAGTTACGATAGTGGTAATGAATGTGCCACAGATAATGTAGGAAATGTATATTTGGTGGGAACCACAAGTTCTAGTAGTGGAATGGCCTCAGGAGGATATCAAAATACCTCTGGAGGAGACTGGGATGCTTTTTTAGTAAAGTTTAATGCAACAGGTGTTCGTCAATGGGCGACGTATTATGGTGGTAATGAAAGAGATGGAGCCCTTAGTACGGCTACTGACCCAACAGGAAATGTTTATATAACAGGCTCCACCTTATCTACTGCTGGAATGGCTTCAGGAGGCCACCAAAATACTTATGGGGGCGGTGGTAATCCTAGTACAGGAGATGGAGACGCTTATTTGGCGAAGTTCAATAGTGCAGGTGTTCGTCAATGGGCGACCTATTATGGAGGAGATAGTCTAGATGGTGGTTCTGAATGTGTGACGGATCAGAATGGTAATGTATACCTTGTGGGAGAGACGTATTCTTCTAACAACATTGCTTTTAATGGTCACCAAAACAACTATGCTAGAAGCCAAGATATATTTTTAGTGAAGTTTGATGGAGCAGGAACACGCCAATGGGCGACCTATTATGGTGGAAACCTAGGGAGTGGAATGGACTATGGAAGAGATTGTGCAATAGATGCCAGTGGAAATGTATACTTAGTAGGAGGAACAGGTTCTACTAATAACATTTCTACTAGAAATATTTTTAGAGGGTCTATAGATGCCTTTTTAGCTAAATTTAATAGTACTGGTGTTCGTCAATGGGCGCGCTATTACGGGGGCAATTCTTCCGATGTTGCTTGGGGCTGTGCACTAGATGGAAATGGATATATTTATGTATCAGGGCAAACAGAATCTACAGCAGATATTGCTTCTAATGGACATCAAGGAACTTATGGTGGCGTAGAAGATGTATTTCTAGCAAAATTTTCTACAACATTAAACTGTACTCCAACAACCAATACAATTACTACTTCTTACTGTGGTGATTATACCTACAATGGACAGACGTACACTACTTCTGGAACTTATACAGATACCTTAACTAATACAGGCGGTTGTGATTCCATTGTTACCCTAAACTTAACCTTAGGAAACGCTACTTATGAGGTACAAGCCCGTTCGTATACTCCTATTAATACCGCAGGAGCAACAACAGTAACGTTAGGAGACGATGCTTTGAGTTCAGCGTTGCCTATAGGATTTGGGTTTAACTTCTTTGGAAATATATACACCGACTTTAATATTAGTTCGAATGGCTTTATCAGTTTTGGTGCCAATACCTCCAACGGATGCTGTTCTGGACAGGTGTTGCCCAATGTAAGTCAACCCAATAATGTTATTGCGTTAGCTTGGGAAGATTTAATTCCACCTAATGGAGGACAAATTAGTTACCTAACAGTCGGAACTGCTCCTAATAGAATTTTAGTGGTTGAATTTTCAGGCATAGAACATTATCCTAGTGGAGACAGTGTGCAAGGACAAATTCACCTTTATGAAGGCCTAAATATTGTTGAGGTACACTTAGGAAGCCAACCACAAGTAGGGCGCCATACCCTAGGTATTGAGAACAGTACAGGAACATTAGGCTATACTCCACCTAATAGAAATGGAGTAAACTGGTCCATCACCACACCAGAAGCGTGGCGCTTTTTACCAATTATTAGTGGTTTTGATGTACAAACAGCTTGTAACTCCTATACTTGGATTGATGGCAATACTTATACCGCTAATAACATTAGAGCAACGCATATTATAGAAGGAGGAGCATCAACGGGATGTGATTCTACCGTACGACTTAATCTAACCATTTATGATGCACCAGGGGGCAATGGCCAATTGACAGAAGATATGGAAGGGGGAGCGTTGTTCGCTGGAACAGGGTATACCTATGATTTAACCAATGCTTCTATTTATAATCCTGATAATATTCCAGTCAGTCGCTTTTCAGTTCTTGATGGGCCTAGTTATGGGTATGGAATGTCGGGAGGATTTGCCAACTCTAATCGTTCTGTTCGTTTTTCAACCTATGATATAGCGGCTGGTAATGAAATGGCAGTAATCATGAAGAAAGTAGATTTAGCATTAGATTCAGAAGTAGACTTTTCTTATGCTTACCAAACTTACCCTAATGCTGCCGATACAATGCAAGTAGAGGTTTCTAGTGATTGTGGAGTAACATGGTCAACAGTATGGAGAAAAAGCGGTGGTACATTGGAAACAGCAGGAAGTAATACAGCTCGTTTTTTACCTCCATTTACTGCTAATGACTGGAGAAAAGATACCGCAGATTTATCCGCTTATGATAATACTGCTGATGTCCTTGTCAAATTTACCGTCATTTCAGGATTTGGTAATAACCTTTACCTAGATGATATCAACATCAACTCTACACCTTGTAATAATACAATTGGTAATTTAACAGTCATTGCTTGTAATAGTTATACTACTCCTAGTGGAAAATATACTTATACAACAGATGGTTTTTATAGCGATACTATTGTAAATAGCTGTGGAGCAGATAGTATTATACGTATTAACTTGACGATTAATAATGCGACAACAGGAACAGATGTACAAACAGCTTGTGGGAGTTATACTTGGATTAATGGTGTAACCTATACCAGCTCTAATAATACGGCTACCTATAGACTAATCAATTCAGTTTTCTGTGATAGTATAGTAACGTTGGATTTGACGATCAATAATGCAACAACAGGAGTAGATGTACAAACGGCGTGTAATGCTTACACTTGGATAAATGGAACAACGTACACAAGTTCGAACAACAGCGCCACAGTAACCTTAACGAATGCATCAGGATGTGATAGTGTAGTAAGGTTGGATTTGACGATCAATAATGCAACAACAGGAGTAGATGTACAAACGGCGTGTGATGCTTACACTTGGATAGATGGTAATACCTATATCAATTCGAACAACAGCGCCACAGTAACCTTAACGAATGTATCAGGATGTGATAGTATAGTCACCTTAGATTTGACCATTAATACAGTGGATATTGCAACTACGGTGAATGGAAATATAATCACAGCAAATGCAATAGGTGCGAGTTATCAATGGTTGGATTGTATCAATGGAAATACCCCTGTAATAGGAGCAACAGGAGTATCTTTAACTCCTCCAGCCAATGGAGATTATGCGGTAGAAGTAACTCAAAATGGTTGTGTAGATACTTCTGCTTGTGTGAATGTAACCGTGATTGCCATTGAGGGAATAGAAGGCGGGAGTGCTGCTATTGCAGTTTACCCTAATCCGACAACAGGAAACTTTTCCTTAGATCTAGGGGAGGTAGAAGGTGCAATGCTTTATGTTTTTGCTGCGAATGGACAGTTAGTACAACAACAGCAATTATTAGGACAAGGAATTCATCCACTAGAATTAGAAGGGGCCGCAGGTGTTTATTTCCTTCAAATTCAAATAGGTGATCAAATTCAATACAGAAAATTAATCAAGAAGTAGAGAGACCCTAAGCAAAGGAGCTGCCCAGTGATAGAAGCGGTAAAAAGGTGTTTGAAAACGATTATAGATTGAGAGTAAGCACTTATTAATTAAAATCCTACATCTATTCATTGGGCTAATGTCTTGGGGGAGATAAAGCTACCTTTGCTAATAGGGAACTATAACGTTGTTTGGGGGAACAGTCCGTAGACTGTTTCTTCAGACAACATCTCTTATTTCTCTGATCTCTTCCCAAGCCAAATTGAAGGAAGAAAGGATCAAAATCAATGAAAAGAAATAAAACACCTTCTAAAGAATCACTTTTATAGTAATAAAATAGAAAAAGTAGCGACCGTTCCTGCATTAGCTGTAAAAGTAAACGTAACTTTGGGTAACAAATTGACAGATGATCTTGTAGGTTTGTTGTTTATTCGTCAAACCCCATTATCCCATCTTTTTATGCTATAATATACATGTTTTAAAAAATGATGTTTGCATATAAAAATATACTGCTGTAAGGATTTTATCAGTAGTGCTAGGTGGTTTTCTGAAGATTTTGAAGACGAAATTTCCTAATAAATCACTTCTACTTAAAACTTATTGAATTAAATGGACACAAGAAAAAAACTTTAAAACCACAGCTAAGAAAGCTTTTTACTACAATCTAGTTTTTATCAAAGATAAAACGTTTATACACCCAACTTGTGCGGATATACATCAAAAGCCCACACTTATCTATTGGGCCAATATTCAAGCAAGTAGAGCGCTATCTTTGTTACTAGGGAACTATAACGTTGTTTGGGGGGACAATTAATGAATTGTTTCTTCAAACAACACTTTTTTTAGAACACCCTCTTTTTAAGATACCCCCCATTTTAACAAAATGCCTTAAAAATAATATGAAACAAACTATCTTATTGGTAAGTGTATTGTTCAGCTTTATTAGTTGTACAACAAAACCAACAATGCTTACAGGAAAAGATTTACAAAAAGATCAGATTCTATTTTTTATAAAAAATTATGAAAACGGCTTAAAGCCCCAAGAAACCACACTATCCAATCTCACGGAATATGATAATGAAGCCTACAAGAACGATAATAAAGTAAGCTTTAACCAAGATGCTTACACTATCACAAGGCTTTATGAAGAGCAGAATTCAAGAATTATGGTTTGTGAGCTGCATATAGAAGTGGCTAAAACATTAGAGGAAACAACTCCCTCTTTTTTAGATAAGGCAGAATGCATAGAATTGGTAGAAGGCCAACTAAAAAACATAAAACGCCTAGCAACAGAAGCCTTTAGCGACCCCTCTGGCCAAACCTTTGGTTGGGACCTTGGAGGAGACCTTAATATTGAAATGGTCGTTAATGACAAGGCTATACACTTTGCCATGCGATAAGAATCAACCAGAATAAAATCCTAGAACTTCAATAAAAGTATAGGTAAGATGAATCGTATAATCATCAATTTATAAAGAAAATAAGCAAATAAAACCATTGTACTTTTTTAGATATAGCCATCCTGAATTTATTCATGGGTGGCTATTTTTTTGTAGCTGTACGAGCATTCATAGGAGCTTTTCTAGCTATTTTTGTAAGTTTATAAAGAAAAGCTACCAATTCTAGCAACTACCAACATTCTAACTGTGTTATGTCATACGATAAACAAATGATTTGGGTGGGTTTAGCCCACGTTAAAAACATGGGCATTGTCAATCGCCCTATTGCTAATGGTGCGGGTGCACAAGTACACATTGCCATTCGTGCTGACTCTGGAGAAGAGTTCAAGCACAAAGCCATTGCCATTTTTCGCAAAAATAGATTTCAGGTACTCGAACTCGAACATATTGAAAGTGAGTTCGATGTCCCCAAAGACACAGAAGATCCAATAGCCAACGAAAAAATTGGGCTATTCCAAAGCTTAACACAAGGCGGATTGGCTGCCTGGGGCAATTTTTATCCTTACGGAGAATTAGAATTATAAGATGGAAATAGCAGGTATTAGAGAAATTAAGGCCAGCCTCAAAGAGAAAACGCCTGAAGAATTACTAGACATTTGCCTTAAAATGGCGAAATACAAAAAAGAAAACAAAGAGTACTTAACTTATTTGCTCTACGAAGCAGGCAACGAAACGAGCTATATTGAAAGTATAAAACGCCAAATCACGGCTGCTTTTGAAGACCTAAATCGCTCTAGTTTTTATCAGATTAAGAAAAGTGTTCGTAAAATCCTTCGTCTAGTCATCAAGTACATCCGCTATTCTAAAAAGAAAGACACCGAAGTACAACTGCGCCTATTCTTCTGCCAAGAACTCATCCAGATGAAACCTTCCATCAAGCGCAGTACCATTCTCAAAAATATGTACTACCAACAACTCAAAGTCGCGCGTAAAGCCCTCGAAAAACTACACGAAGACCTGCAATACGACTATGAGATAGAGATTCAGGAGTTGGAAGAAAGCTACCGCCAAGGAGGGATTGTTTGATTTTTAAATATAGGTGGTGTACTGTTGTTAGAGATGATATATGGCTTTGGTTTGTTGTCTTGCTGTTTATTTGTTTGGTTCTTCTTATCGTATTTATATTAAAGGTCTCCTTTAATAACATCTTAGAGAAGGAAAAACGAATGAATGAAGCACTAGTGAACCATCAAAAAGAATTACTAAAAAACAGCATAGAAACACAAGAAAAAGAGCGAAAAAGAATAGCAGAAAATTTACACGATGATTTGATTTCCCAATTGTATCGTATCAAATTAATGAATGATGATGCGGCAATAAATGAATTAGTAAAAAAGGGAATTACAACCACTAGAACCATCTCTCATTTGTTAAGTCCACCCTTGTTGGAGCAAACCTCTTTTAAGGAGTTAATTATTGACTTTATGGTACCTTATGAGAAAGAGTACAAAGTGAACTTTGTTATTAATTCAGAGGAAAGGATAGACAATATTACTGATAAGCTGAATTTTTTTAGAATATTCCAAGAGGTCATCACCAATTGTAATAAGCACGCGAAAGCCAATGCTATAGAAATAGTATGGCGTATAGCAGAAAAAAGATGCTGCTTGATCATTAGAGATAATGGTATAGGTTTAAATGCAGGGCAAAAAAAAGGGCTGGGATTTAAGAACATTGAATCACGTACACAGCTTCTAAATGGAAGCTATAAGTTTAAAGACAACCAACCTAAAGGAACCACATTTATACTGGTAACCGAAAGAAGTTAAAAATAGATGCCTAAAATCACCCTAAAAAGAGTGTACAGGCATCTATTTTATTTTTTACAAAGCCTCAGGCCGCTCCGCCGTAATCTGCTGCGTATACAAGGTATAATAACGCCCCTTCAATGCCAACAAGGCGGCATGGCTGCCATCCTCCACAATCTGCCCTTGGTGAATCACCAAAATACGATCGCAATTTTTGATAGTAGACAAACGATGCGCAATAATAATCGCCGTGCGCTCCTCTAGCATTTTTTGCACGCCTTCTTGTAGGCGTAATTCCGTGAGGGTATCCACAGAAGAAGTGGCTTCATCCATGATGAGAATGCGTGGATTGGGCAAAATAGCTCTAGCAAAAGACAACAGTTGCTGCTCTCCTAAAGAAAGGTTTTCGCCTTCTTCACCAATTGGCTCCTCCAAACGCTCCAAAAACTGTTGTGCGCCTGCTAATTCCAAAGCGGCCTGAAGTTCTTGATCGCTCGCTTCAGGGTAAGCATAGCGCAAATTATCCCCAATAGTTCCTTCAAATAAATGCGGCGTTTGCAAAACCATCCCCAATTGACTGCGCAAGCTGTGTAAGGTTTTTTGTTGGTAATCTTCTCCATCGATCAATACTCGTCCTGCTGTAGGCTCATAAAAACGAGCAACTAAATTGGCAATCGTAGATTTTCCTTCTCCTGTTGCGCCAACTAAAGCGACCGATTGCCCCGCAGGAATCGTTAAATTAAACGCATCTAAAACCGTTTGTCCATTAGAATAAGCAAAGCCCACTTGGTCAAATTGGATGTTTCCTTTTAGAACACCTAAAGGCGCAGCACCAGGAGCATCTTCAATTTCTAAGGGCTCATCAATCAAGGAAAAAATACGTTCTCCCGCAGACAAAGCGCCCTGTGCCCGTGCATAGAACATAGAAATTTCTACAATTGGGATGAAAATCTTGGTCGCATAATCTAAGGCGGCAATCAAGGTACCTACGGTGATGACGGCTTGTAGACCAATGGTCATGTGTCCGCCAAAATAAATGACCGTAGCAGTGGCAATAGAACCGACCAAGATGACCAAAGGAATATACAAAGAGGTATAATAGGCGGCTCTAAAAGAGGCTTTCTGCATACGTATTGTCAATTGCTCAAACTCCTGACTCACGCGTGTTTCTTGCGCGGTACTTTTGTTGACCATCAAGCCATTGATATGCTCCGAAAAAGTAGCCGTCAAATCACTATTGATGCGACGCGCTGCTCTAGAATATTGCAAGACCAGCTTTCTAATATGAATAGAAAGGAACAACAAAATAGGAATCGCACAACCCACAATAAGACCTAATTTCCAGTTATAAATTAGTAATACGCCCAAGCAACAAGCAATGGTCGAAATGCCCCAAAAAGCTTCAATCAAGCCCCAAGAAATAACCTCGGCTACTCGATCTGTATCGGACGTCAAACGAGTCAACAGCCAGCCAGAGGCGGAGCGATCATAAAAGGAAAAAGAGAGTTGTTGTAAGCGTTTAAACATGGCTTGGCGCAAATCATAAATGACATATTCTTGCACACGCCCTGCATAGCGAATGAAAAAAAACACCCCTAGAAATTGAATGACCCCCAAACCAATAAAGAGGCTGGTATAATACCAAATGGGAGTCCAATTAATGGCGGCGATGCGTTCTTGGCCTGTCAAACCAGCAAGACCAGCCAATTGTGGCGTAATGGCCTCGTCAATAGTGGCTTTTAGTAACAAGGGAAACAATGCCTCTACAATGGCAACTGCGATAATCCAGCCGACCAGCCCTTTTACCCATGTAGGGTAATTCCAAGCATACCGAAACATCCGTCGAAGAAAAGGCCCCAAGGCGCGATGTTGATCAAAAACCTGATCCGTTTGTTGACTCATGATAAATAGTATAAAAAATCCCCTGTAAGGGACATAGAGTTAGAATAAAAAACTTAATCCTCGATGGCCGTTTGCAAATCGTAGACTTGTTTGTAAAAGCCATTGCTTTCTTGGAGCAAGGCTTCAGGAGTGCCCCACTGCAAGCATTTTCCTCCTTCTAAAACCAATATTTTGTTGGCATACTGTACACTGGTTAAACGATGTGCAATAATCAAGGTAGTTTTGCCTGCTGTACGACGACTAATAGCTTGTTGTAACCGTTGTTCTGTTGCGGTATCTACCGCAGAAGTAGTATCGTCCAAGAGCAATAAAGCTGGATTACTATAGAGCGTCCGCGCTAAGGCGACGCGCTGCTTTTGACCCCCTGAAAGGCCTACACCCTTTTCTCCCACAACAGTATGGTAGCCTTCTGGCAACTTGGAAATAAAATCGGTGACGGCGGCATCTTCTGCTGCGGCTTCCAGTTCTTTTCCTAATTCAGTGCTGTTGGTCGATTGACTAATATAAACCGCCCCCTCTTTGTTGGGCTTGATATAAGCAATGTTGGCCTGAATACTGGTAGAAAATAAAAAAGGACGTTGTAAAACGGTTCCCATTTGTTGGCGCAGATAGGTTTTATCATAACCAGACAAAGGCTTCCCATCCAATAGTATTTGCCCTTTATCAGGTTCGTAAAAACGCAATAACAAGAGGAAAATTGTAGATTTCCCTGCGCCTGTACCGCCCATAATACCCAATTGCTCTCCTGCTTTTAAGTGGAAACTCAAATCTTCCAAGGCCCAAGAGGATGTCGTTTTTCCTTCTTTTTTAGGATAAGCCATCCAGACATTTTTAAATTCAATGTCTCCTTTTAAATTGGGGATAGAAGGGGAAACACTCGGGTATTCTTCTATTTTTGCTTCCAATATTTGTTGAATACGTTCCATGGCTACCCCAGCCATGCCCAATTGAGAAACAATTCGCCCCAAATTACGCATCGGCCAAGTCACCATAATGGCATAACTAAAAAAGCTAGCATATTCTCCAATAGAAATACTCCCTGTCAAGCAAAAATAAGCCCCTGCAAACATAGACAAGGCAATTTGCAAGGTGACTAAACCATCGGACAAGGGCCAGAAAGTCATGTGCAAATCCATGTGGTGTACGCCAATTTTGCGCTTTGCTTGGTTCTGCTTTGTGAACCGTGCAATTTCTTTTTCCTCTTGTGCAAACGCTTGTACAACACGAATACCAGATAAATTTTCTTGAATAATGGCGGTTAATTTATCTTGCTCTTTTTCATGCTCCTCCCAAACGCGTTGTTCTTTCTTGAAAAAGATATAAGAGGTCAACAAGATGGGAAAGAAGAAAGCGACGGAAATGAAGGCATATGAAACATGTACCAAATACATCATAACAAAGGCACTCACAGCAATAGCTCCTAGTCGAATCAATTCAGCAATCTGTGTTCCTACAAATTTTTGAATGGTACCAATATCCCCTGTACAACGTTGAATTAACTCCCCTGTAGGAATACGACTCATCTGAGATAATTCCAAAGATTGGATGTGTTGAAAGAGTCGATCCCTAAACTTTTTGATCGCATTTTCTGTGCTACTCGCCACCCAAACATTGGCTCCAAACCAAGAGAGCGCCTTGATAGCTACTATTATTAATAACAAGATACCTGCACAAAACAAAAACCAACTAGGCGTTGTATTGGCGGCTTGAGGTAAGAAGTTTTGAAAGAAAGCGGCCAAGACATCCAATTTTTTTTGAGTACTTCCAAGGGGGGCATATTGTAACACCCCATCCACAACTAATTGTAAGACTTTTGGCTCTAACATACGAACCAAAGAAGAGAACGCTAGCAATAGTCCAGCGCCTAAGTAAGCGCCTTTCCAACGATCCAGTACTGCGAAAAGTAATTTAAATTTTTGCATAATAATAAGAGTAAGAAATCCTCTTTTTATGAAACCATAGGGCATCAAAGAGAGGGGGGGAGTAGTGCATTGTTCTCCAACAAGAGCAAACTCGAAAAAAGTTCCATAATGGCCAAAGTGCTAGAAAATATTAACACAAATATCATATAGATGACAACAAAATGGCATACTTGGAAAATAAACAAACTAAAAAAGATTGATAATGAATCGTTTGAGAAAAATGCAAATGAAAAAAATTAACTAGTAATAGCTACCCATTTAAACGCTAAACGTTCGTTACAATACCCATAGAGTGGAAACAGGAAAGAAAAAATAGAAGCTTGTTGAAGGGTAGTAATGCCAATAAAAGTGTTGGTAAATTATATTAAGACAAAACTATTTTTGGATGAAGTAATTATTAACAAGTAGAGAATTTTATGGAAAGATCAAGTATTAGTTCTACTTTCATAACCCTTACACACACAAATTAACAACTGAACAAAAATGAAACTACTATTACTTTTCTTTGCTTTACTCTTAGCTGTTGTTAGTACAGCCCAAATTCCTTCTTATTACAACAATGTGAATCTAAATGCAACAGGCTCTACTCTAAAAAGCCGTTTAGCAAGTAAGATTAGCAGTACTCACAGCAACAATTTATCCTACACGCCAGGTGTTTGGAATGCGTTACGTCAATCAGATCTCAATCCAGGTAGTAATTCTAAGGTGATCTTATTGTATGGCTTTAATGACAATGACGGAAATTACAGAACCGATCGTACTAGAAGTAAGTATGATAATGGAAACAATACCGCAGATTGGAATAGAGAACACGTCTACCCTAAATCGTTAGGAACGCCTAATTTCGGTACTTCTGGACCTGGTTCAGATGCCCATCATCTCAGAGCTTGTGACAAAAGTAGAAATGCCAGTCGTGGAAGCAGAAAGTTTGGTAGTGGCTCTGGAAACTCTTATGCTACTTCTTCTGGAAATTGGTATCCAGGCGATGAATACAAAGGCGATGTCGCGCGAATGATGATGTACATGTACTTACGTTATGGCAACCGTTGTTTGCCTAAGAATGTAGGAACAGGAAGCACCATTAGTAACGATAGAAATATGGTGCAATTGTTTTTGCAATGGAATGCAGACGATCCAGTTTCTGCCTTTGAAGTACAGCGTAATGATGTGATTCAAGGTTTACAAGGCAATAGAAATCCCTTTATTGATAATCCTGCGTTTGCGACTCAAATTTGGGGCGGCCCAGCAGCGGAAGATCGCTTTGGGAATGGCAACAATGGCGGCGGAACACCCCCTCCAAGTGGCAGTACCACAGATGTAACGGTACGCATTACATTTGATAACTACGCTAATGAAACCAGTTGGGAAATTTTAAACAGCAACAATCAAGTCGTTCATTCTGGCAGCAATTATAACAATCAATCCAGTGGTTCTACGATCAATGTGACAAAAACACTAGCAGACGGCTGTTATACCTTCGTTTTTAAAGACAGTTATGGCGATGGTATTTGCTGTACAACAGGGAATGGCTCTTATGCGTTTATTAACAACAGCACCAACAATTTTATTACCTCAGGAAGTAGCTTTACTTTTCAACGCACCAAGGATTTTTGTGTAGGCAGTAGCCGATTTGCACCAACAACAATTGCTATTGAAGAAACAGAAGAAAGGAATCAAGGAGCGTTGGAAGTGACCTTACATCCTAACCCTGTACAAGGGCAGTTGTATATAAAATTAGAGAGCCCTAGGCCATTGGAGTATACGATTACGAACCAAGTAGGCCAAGTAATGAAGAATGGGCGTGTCTTGCACCAACAAATCGAGGTTTTTCAATTGCCTAAAGGCTTATACTTCTTGACCTTGATGGATGGAGAAGAGCGGGTTACAAAGACGTTTATTAAGCAATAGATATTTTTTATTGGATGTTTTTGAGGGAGGGCTGTATGAATATACAGCCCTCCCTCAATTTTTTATGGTTTACAACAATTTCCACTCAACGGTAATAAAGTAATCATTCCAAGGCAAACGAATAAAGTTATAACCCCAAGGAATCGACTTCAATAAGATATCAAAGGCCTTCTTTTGTACTTTTAATTCCCATTTAGCTTCTCCTTCCTTGATTGTTCCTTCCCGCATTAAGAAAGAACCTCGTAGAGAATTGGGAACAAGCGTATTCATACGCGGCCAGTTCTTGATGACTCCCAATAATAAACCCTCTGCAATTTTTAGCTCCTTGGGATCAAACTCTACTCCAAAGGGAACAGGTTCAGCTACAGGGAAGCCACACATTACCTTATTCAAGATTAATTCATTTTCAGGCGCCTCCGTTTTGCCTGTTACCAAATACTGCAAAATATGAATGGCTTTGTATTGAGCATCAATATCTACCCATTCTTTGCCCTTGGTATAGCCCAACATACCAAATAAACGACTAATATACGGTGACAATAAAACCATCCCTGCATTATACACCTGCAAAGGCTCTTCAATTGGTTTGGGTTTAGGTGGCTCCTTGGAGCGTTTGCGTTTTTGCGGCTGTTGTGGCTTGGGTTTGGGCGCTTCTTTATCCTCTATTTGTAGAATGACTTGTTGTAATTCTTCTTCTAATAATTCTACTTCTGCCGTTTGGCCTGTTAAAAGAGCTTTAGGGTCAATCTCTTGGTTGCTTCTAATGGCGTTCGCACGGCGAATTCTTGTATTCTGAATACGAATAAAAATAAACTCAATATTCCTTCTTACGCGCTTGTAATCATTTCTTGTTTTTTCATCTCGCGCCATTTCTACCAAATCGTCTACTTGACTGCGTTGTTGTTCCCACAAAGTTTCTAGTTCTTCCTGAACCTGTTCTAAGGCTTCTAAATTGGAGGCTTTATCCAGTTGACGCATCAAGTTCTGTTGAACATTTCTAAGATTAGCGACATAACTGCGGAAATTTTGTTCTTCTCGGCGGCGGATGGCTTTCTTAATTTGATCCTGCAAACGTTGGCGATCAACTGTAAAGGCTTCTGGGTTGGCCTGAAAATAACTTTCCAACTCTTCCCACGTTTGCCAAAGCATAATGGGGGCTTGTTGGTTGAAATTTTGTAAGAGATCAGCTTGGCGTTTATCCAAAGCAGGGTCGCGTTGCAACTCTGGAATAGGAGTAATCGTTGGCAGCATTTTTTCCACAATGGCAAGTACCATTTGTTGCAAGCGTTCATCTCTCAAATTAGCAGCTAGGCGTTGTACATCATACACAAACAAAGCATGTCTTTGATCTTCCTCTTTTAAGTCTAAGAACAAGGGTTCTAATAGATTAATCAAGACAGGGTTTTGTTGTTCCAAAAACTCCAATATTTGCGCTTGACGCTCTACTAAAGACAGTTCAAAATCTTCCTCTAGGGTAATTTCTTCTAGTGTGGTGCCTGTTTCTTCTATGTTAGCAACCTCTTCTTGTAGAGAACTAATCGATCGTTTTAAGTGGCGAATACTGTTTTCTAAACGTCGAAGTACAGGAGGACGACGCAATTCTAACCATTCCAAACTTGCTTGATATTGCAACAAGTTGCGTTTTAGAGAAATGGTATCTAAGGTATCTTCTTTTTCTTCGTTTAGTTGGCGCTCCAATGCGGCCATCTCTGTTCTTTTTTTCTCAATTAATGCCTGTAATTGGATATAGGTATAGGGCTTTTCATCTTTGCTTTGTAGCTCAGCTGTTTCAGCAGATAAAACATCAACCAAGGCCACGGAGTAATCCGTATACTCTTTGGCTGTAAAGTTGACTTGTTCATTAAGATTGGCCCTCAAATCTAGATCTTGTGCTTCTTTTTGTTCTGACTTAAGCACATCTACTTCTAAGAGTAAAATAGATAAAAGCAAGGAACTTTTGACACGGGTACCTCGTGCTTTCAGTTGGCGTTTCCAGTCGGTTAAAATGGCTAAGGTTTTACGTCCTGTGGCTTGACGTTTAGAGATCAACAAGGCACGAACAAAGTCCAGCACTTTGAAGTCAGAACTGGCGTTACTAATAAAAACATTAAACAGGACATCTTTTTCAAGTGCCAAGTTCTTGTCGTCGCCTAGTAGTCTTAAATCTTTAAAATGGCGCTTAGCTGTTAAGGTTGCTTCAGGCTTGACAAGGAAAACAAGTTCCCAGAAAAAGTCTTCTTCCATCTTGTTGATAATAAATTGTCGGGCATTGGAGAGCCGCAAAATATTAAACAAAACTTGCTTGGCTTGGGAGCTGTTTTCTTGAATTTGTTCGATTAGAATAGTTTCAAATTGCTCTTGTGTGGTCAACTTAAACGCTTTGGCTCGCTCGGTAAATCGTCCTGTTGATAAAAACTCGACTAAGAGTTCTAATTTTTGTTGAGCGTCCAAAAAGGTGCCTTCTTCTTTTGCTTCTTTCTCTTGCTGGTAAGAGGCCAACTCCCGTTCTAAGGCTGCAACACTTCTATCTTGCGATAAATTGGAATTCCACTCCAAGAAACTGCTCAATTCTTTTTGGTTATTGTTAGCAATGGTTGTTGTTAATGTTAACAGTTGGGTCGGCGATATACTGTGTACACGGGCGGTTTGTAGGGTGACTTCTTTTACAAAGTCTTGGGCATTAAAACCTTGAAGATTGGTGAGTAAGTATTCTACAATGACTCCCCATTCAAATACTTTGGCTGGAACCGTTTTAAGGCGTTCAAAACCTTGCCCAAAGTGAACGGTTTTAAACATATTGGCTTGCTCAAAAATAATTTTGCTACTGGTAGGATAAACGCTAGCAATCACGGTGCGAATCGCACTTTCTGACAATTGATTCATAACCCGTTGCCAAACCACAGGATAACGACCAATATGTTGAAAGGCTTTGAGTAATTTTTGAGGGGCTGTTGCTGCGAATTCTAAGAATAATTCTTCAATAGTTTGTCTTGGTAAATCCTCTGCCCACCAAGGCGTCGCACCATATTGCAGCATAAAAATCAAAGCATCTAGTTTGCTGGTACCAGAAGCACTAATAGTTTCGTCCGTTTCTGTTTCTTGTTCTTTTTTTAATAAGGTACTACTGTTGCGTAAGGCTTCTTCTATGGTTTTCTCTTGTGCTTGTAGCTCTTCTATTGCTTTGTTTGTTTCCAACAATTTTTTTTGAAGGAGGCTGCGCTCTTGACGCAGACGCTTCTTTTCTTCCGAACTAATATCGCCACGCAAGGCACGGTTGATATTGGTAAGAAACAAGGTCGTTTCTGTTTGATCGGTGGTCAATTGTTTTAAAACTGTTTTGACCGCTCGATAGTATTTTTTGAGGCGATTGGTAATGCGCTGTAAGCGTTGTTGAGCAATACTGCCTGATTTTTCGCGGAGCTTCTCTTGATCTCGCAAAGCTTTTTTTACATCCTTGTCTAAGGTAGCGCGGAGTTTTTGCAACTCTTTATTAGTATTGGCCAAACGACGAGTAAGTTTTTCTTGTTCCGCGTCTTGGGTTTGACGCAATTGATTTTGTAAGAGTTGACGCTGCTGAACCACTTGTTCGATATCCAAGGGGCGGTCGCTGTCTTCTAAGTCCAACAACGTTTGTTCTAGACGCTCGGCTTGCTTGGTCAACTGGCGCAGTTTGACCTCTTCAGGCTTGGACAAGGTACCTTTTGCTTTCTTTTCTAATAATTTATCTAGTTGACGTTCGATTGTTTTATAGTCGCGTTTGGTTTCGCGGAGCTCTTGTCGCTCTTCTTGTATTTTCTGTTGTAATTTGCCATCGAGCTGTTCTAATACTTTGCGAATATTACTACTAAAAGAACCACTTGGTTTGTTGGAAACAGCTTCTGTTTTTTGATTCGTCGTAGGGTCAACATCGCCTTCTTGGTTGGTTGAGGAAGGCTTGTTTGTAGTGCTGCTTTCTCCGCTTTTACTACGGCGACGAACGCTACGGTATAGTTCTTTTACAAGGGTAGGATAAGCGGTTTTACTAGGGCTTGCTAAGCGTTCTAAGACATTTTTTAGAAAAGTCTTTTTGATAAACTTGCTCTTCTTTTGCAAAAAGAAATAATCCAACACTTCTGTAAAGACCAATTGACGTAAACCGCTAGTTGTTACCCGTTGTTGAATCGTTTGACGTGTTGTTGTTACAAAAGATAATGCTTCTAAAACCTCTTTAATAAAGGTGATGTTCTCTGTTGGGAGTGTGGCTAATATTTGTAGAATTTGCTCATCAGAAAATTGAAAAATCAGACGTTGAACAAAATTAGGGCTTTGTACATGGCGTTCTAATAACCGTTGTAAACCAGCAACCTTAGTGGCTAGTAAGGTGTCCATTAAGTCTTGTAAGGAAGTTTTGGTCGCGACATCTGCCCAAGCAGGAATGGCTCCATGTTCCAAGAAGTATTCTAAAATTTGTAAGTCAGAATATTGTCCTTCAAATCCTGCCCGAACTTTGCTAGCAGTGACTTTACTTCCTGTACCGCCTTTGCGTTTTTGAACGCCCTCTAATACCCGTTGAGTGAATTCTCTCTCTTTGTACTCCGTTACCCCTATCGCAGAGCTACCTTCTAAAACATAGTCAATCGCGGCACTAAGGATGGATTTTTCAGTAGCTTTTCCAAGGCGTTTTTGAAGGACTTTTATTTGTTTATTGGCTAAGGAAGCAGAGCTGCCATAAAGTGCTTCAAAAATACGTTGCAGCTGAGGTGCCGTAAATTGTTGGTAAAGGCGCTCAATGACTCGTTTGTTGTTTTTTAAACGCAGAATGCGTTGAGCAACGCCTTTTGTATTTTTTTTCAAAAGCGTTTCCATGAGCTCTATGACCGCCTCTGTCTCTTGACCTGCCCAAGTAGGATAGTAACCTTTGGTAAGGAAATGCTCTAAAATAGCCATTTTAGAGAAGGTCTGTTTGCGTCCTGTTGCTGCACTTCTAGGTGCCTGATGCTGCATGGTTTGTATCTTGGCTTTGACCACCTGTTGTACAATTTCTCTGGCTTTGCGTTGAATTTGTCTAGCCAAGTCTTGTGATTTCTCAAAACGGAATGTCCCTAAATTTAATTCTAGGGACTCTATTTTGAGATCAATATCAGCAGGAACTAATTCATCAAAAGCCTTTGCTAATTCGCTGACAATATACTCTTTGTAGAAGTATATGAAATTTTCCTGCAACTCTTTTACCTCTTTATCATCCACATTGCCTGTGATGTCTAAATTGATAATTTGCTCCTCTATGTAGTGATTTCCTTCTTTTTTTGCCAAAACTTATACTGCTTTTAAATCCTCAATTCTTAGGTGGGCGTTACAATAACTTTATAGAAACTGTTTGAATAAGAATGGTGGAAAAAGCATCCATTCCACAAAAAACATTTCATTGGATATCATTTGTCTTGTTACAACAACTTCTTTATCTTAGTTCTATTCACCACCACTAGTTTACGAAAAAAAAGCTATTAAAAAAAGTGATTTATGGAGGGGAGCAAAACTGTATTTACAAAATTACCAAAGTATCGGAATTCTACCGCACAAAGCCGCTTATTATGCTTGATTTATCTATTGACATCAAAACATTGGAACAAGATTTTGATAGAATTGCCAAAGATTTGCTACAAGGCTATGTGTTGCGGATAGGAACACAGCGTTATCAACTTATGGAAATAGAGTTTTATTACAATAATAAAGCAGGAACGCTGGATAATTTTGCACATGAACACGATAGTCCGAATGGAACATGGCGCTTGCACGGTGCTGGATTGGATCTTGTATTGAGTAAGAAAGGGGAGTACCACGGGGGGATTTTACTGCGTGGGTTGCAGCCTTTAGGGGTAGATGGACAAGCTGAAGGAGGGTACATTGATGGGCCTTGGAACAGTGCGCGGCGCTGTATTGCTAGTAAAGGTCGGGTAGATCAAGTTGTTGCTTTTTATTTAGAACCTAGAGTAAAGAAGATAGAGCTTGTCTTTAAAAAATCCCCACGAGTTGGCTTGTTTTTAAGAAAAGTGGAAGATTTAAAATACATTTGTAAGCCTTGGCGTTATAACAGCATACCTACTCCAAGCCAACGGTATCGCCAATTGATGTTCTTATCTGCTTATGTCAAGGGAGAAGCAGGTTCAATAGAACTAGGTTTGAGTACTCGTTCTAAAAACAATTATATCCAATATTTTGAAGAAGGACGCCAAATGGCAGCGGCTGATTTTGTAAAGGGCAAGACAGGCGTTCAACAGACCTGTCGTTTATTTGGATATTGTTACCAACATGATCTAACAACATGAAACATTATTACCACTTTTTGATAAGCTGTTGTTTTTGTTTGGCGCTAAGCGCCCCACTCAAAGCACAATATTACGATCAAACAATGGGCGTACGAGCAGGTACCTCCTTAGAATTAAGCTACAAACGCTTTTTCTTTTATACGCCAAAACCACAGCAAGCTTTAGAAATATTGGCTGGCTTTCAAATTGATGAAGGCATCTTTTTTCCAGGCATTCTTTATGATATTCCTAGAAACAATGGCTATGTTTTAGAAAGCTTGTGGGTTTTTCATTTAGATATAGGCTTTGATACTAATTTTTCGGCTTATGCTGGTGCTGGTGGTTACTTGGGGGCTTACACAGAAACAGGGAAAAATGCTTTCTTTGGTGGAGGTTTTACGGCTGTATTGGGAATAGAGTACACTTTTTCTCATGCGCCTGTGAGTGTGGGGTTAGATTGGAAACCGATCTTGGGCTACCCACGTTTTAGTTTGGCTCGTGGAGGGGTGACTTTGCGCTATATCTTGCCGACTACTTGGCAATAGGATTTTTTTCCTTACCTTTCTTGAAGGAAAATTGTTATAAGACTAAAAAAGTACGCCCATAAGTTATGAAATTGACGCCGCTACAATATAATGCCCAAACGTTAACCGCAGAAATGAATTGGTTAAGGGATGTGATAGGAACTAGAACCAGTAAATATTTTGGCCATGAAGGTCCCTACAAAAGTGTTTATGAGGTTCCGATTCCAGATTTGAGTAGTGATCCTTCTATTTATGCCCAAGTCGTGCAAAAAGCAGGCTTTGGTTTTGAGGAACGTGTTATTTTAGCCTTGAGTTTGGCGCCTCATGTCAAGCCAGAAGTATTGGATATTTTATACCTAAAAAATCCTACTTATGACCGTGTTTATACAGAGTTTGGAGGCTTAAAAGGGCGTTATCACAGTGGGTTTTTACCAACAGGGGAAACGGCTGTGTTTTTGATGGCAGGCAATGACATTGAAAAACGCATTGAATCTATGGATTTGTTCAAACCAGAACATCCTTTTTATAGAAATACCATTCTCAAGCTTAATCTCAACCAAGGGAGCGAACCTGTATTGAGTTCTTCCTTAGAAATAAGTGAAGAATACTTGACTTTTTTCACATCAGGAGAAGCTTACAAGCCTGATTTTAACATGAGTTTTCCTGCCAAACGCCTCAGTACGCGTTTGGATTGGAAGGATTTGGTTTTGGACCCTTATGTCTTGGGCGAAATTGGAGAAATTGCGGCTTGGTTGGAGCACCAAAATACCATTATGGATGATTGGGGCTTGAGTAAGCAGTTAAAGCGCGGTTATCGATCGCTGTTTTATGGCCCTCCAGGAACAGGTAAAACTTTAACGGCTTGCCTGTTGGGAAAACAAATGAAGAAAGATGTTTATCGGGTTGATTTGTCTCAGGTGGTGTCGAAGTATATTGGAGAGACGGAGAAAAACATGGCGAACATCTTTGATCAAGCCGAAAATAAAGATTGGATCTTGTTTTTTGATGAGGCCGATGCTTTGTTTGGTAAAAGAACAGCGACGTCCGATTCTAAAGATCGTCATGCCAACCAAGAGGTTGCTTATCTCTTGCAACGGGTAGAAGATTATTCAGGAGTAATAATCTTGGCAACAAATCTTAAGGCCAATATGGATATTGCCTTTACGCGTCGTTTCCAAACGATTATTTATTTCCCTGCCCCAAATGTAGAACAGCGCCAACAACTCTGGGAGAACAGTTTTAAATTGGTAGAGAAAGAGGAAGATGTTGATTTCTCTGTTATTGCCAATGAGTATAAAATTACGGGAGGTAGTATTATCAATGTGTTACGTTATTGTTCTTTGAGTGCTCTGAGAAGAGGTAGTAATGCGGTCTCTATGGATGATATTGAAGAAGGAATTAAACGAGAATTGAAAAAAGAGGGAAAAACAATGTAGGGGAACTACCTACTATCATATCATAATTAGAAGAGGCTGTCCTTTTGGGCAGCCTCTTCTTTGGTCTACAATTATACTTCAAGCAATAGCACAAGCACTAGCGGGCTACTACAAACTTTTCTACTCTCTTGCTACCAAGGGCACCTGCTACTTCAAATAGATAAACCCCAGCAGGCTGGTTCTCCAGATTGAACTGCAATATCTGGTGGGTGGTGTTGGTGACTTGTTGCTGTTGAACAACTTTACCCATGATGTTATAAATGGTACAAGTGTAGCTTTGCTCTTGTGTACTACCAATTTCTACCGTACAAACGCCTGTTGTAGGATTAGGATACAAGGAGTGATACAATTCCATTTCTTTAGATAGTGGCGTAGTTGCAATAACATTACTACAAGCACTTTGAATGCTGTCTATACTGTTCCATACAAAACTATATTCTAGCTCATTTCCAAAGTCAATACTGAAGGTTTTAATGGCAACAAAAGTAAAGAAAGGACTGAAAAAACGCACCTGCCCTGTTCCTTGCGCTGTATTGGCCCACCAGCCTAAACCATCTCCACCAGCATCATTAACAATTAGGGTATAACAACCATCTGATAAGAAGAGACTATCTTTGTAGAGGGTATTGGCATTCATAGAACCTTGTGCCCGTTGAAATACCACATTACCATCTTTATCTTTTATACTATAGCTTGTTTCGTTTGCATTGTTGTTGGTCTGGACACCCAACAATAAGAAAGGATAAGCAAGAATATCAGGAACGTCATAGCTTGTTTGCATGCTGTTGTCTTGTGGGAATTCATCAGTGGTTCCATTAACACTTACAATAGTTGCAGTAAAGGTGGGATCAGCAGGATTAGCTCCTTGCCATTGCAAGGTTGGTAATTCAATATCTACCTCGTCTAAGAAGGCAACATTGCCTGCCCAAGCATACGTACACAAACCAGCACCACTAAGGCCATATTCTATCACCACACTAGTCATTGGTGCTGATCCTAAGTTTTTCACGCGTACAATTGGATTGCCACAGAAAGGGTTTTGGCGAAGGTGTTCTTCGTGTTTACTTGGCGCAAGCACATCAATTAAAGAAACATCATTTGTGAAATTATTTGCCCCATAGAAAACAACATGAGCATCAACGGTATAAGAAGGCGCTTGATTTCCTGACCAAGCATAGTTTTGCATATCAAAATCAATGGTATTGGATCCTTGATTAAAGGTAGACCATTCAAACTCGTGGATATCCCCTTTGGAGCCTGGACACCAACCTGCGCGATCATAAACCCATGTTCCCCCTTGTGGATAAATCGGGTTAGAACCACAGTCATCTTTCCAGATGAGTGCGGTGTTTAGGGCTGCGCCATTGGTATTGACGGTATATTGCCGCTGACAGAACTCGGCACAACTGACATTATTATCAAAACCATGTCCTGTAATGGTTGAAAAAATACGAGCACCAACGGCATTAGAAGGAGCCACTACTGTTTTTGGTGTAAAATAGGTGCTTTCAAAATCACCAGACGAGGTATAATTCTTAGAACCATTGTATAGATTCTGAATCGCTAAGACCTCTCTAGGAGGGGTCCCTTCTATAAAATCAAAACGAAGGGATACACTAAAACCACTACTCCAACCAGCATAATGGGCCCGAATGTTACAAGTGTCTTGTAACAAGTGAACGTAATCTGTCACATCAAACGCATAGCGATGCGACCACTGGTTACTAAAACCATTTTGATTGTTATCCATATAAGAACCATAGGGCGTAATAACACGGCCTAACTCCATATTTTCGATAATTTCTGTACTGTCTGTAACGGTGACAACAACTAGAGGATTGGTAGAGACCGTATCCATTCTAGTGGAATAATTATATTGACCTGTAGGCCGTCTAAACGAAATTTGAGTGGTATAATCCCAATCACTACAGCCTCCTGAGGCACAACCCAAGGTATAGGTCATGACCACCTTTCTGTATGTGGTATTGCCTGTAGGAAAAACACCTTGTCGATCATAACTTTCAAACCAAACCATATCCACGTCATTGTGAACATACACTGTAGTTGTATCTCCTGGAGCAGCGATAAGCAAATTTTGACAACAGCTTAAAAGGCTGATGAACAGAATTGTAAGAAATGTTTTCATAAGAACGATTAGTTTTAGATAGTTAGGCGGGGGATGTTCCTAAAATACAAAACTATTCTCAAAGGAAGCTTCTTAAAGATCATTCTATTAAAAACTATATTGTATAATCCCCTTTAAAAAAAAGGGGGTGCCAGGAGTGAAATGAATCTCTTCTACAGGGCTGGTCTCTCCTTGCAATCTGGAAGTGGTGGCAAATTGTGTTTCCTTCCAATCTGTATTAAATAGATTTTCGATTTTAAAACCAAGATCAAAACGTTTAAAACGAAAACCAGCGTTAAAGTCTACAATAGTGTAGCCCTTCGCCACAATGGAATTGTCTTCATTGGCTGGCCTGTCTTTGAGGAAACGGAGATGAAGTCCGCCATAGATTCCTGAAGGATGGATGACTTGTAGGCCACTTGTAAGCGTCAAATCAGGCGCTAAAGGAATGAAGTTTTCTCCTAGAGCTTCTTCTGTTGCTCGGGCATAAGTATAATTGGCATCTAGTGTCCAGAACAACCAATCAAAGGTTTGGTAGCGCAAGCTTAGTTCTCCGCCTTGACGTTGTGTTTTTCCACTTGGCTCTACAATTCCAGCATCTCCAACATAAACAAACTCTTGTTCTAAAAACAAGTACCAATAGGCCATGTTGACCAAAAAACGAGGAAAAGGTTTCCAGAAGATACCCAGATCTACCCCATAAGCGGCTGGAAGGATTTGTCGTCCTTTTTGAGCAACGACTACTCGGGTATCATTGGAGTGAAATCCTTGTCCTGCTTTAACGTATGCTTGAAAACGTTGGCTATGAGTATAGGCTAGATTTAGTTTAGGGCTAACAAGTATTTTATTAGCGGATTGTGTTTGATAAAGTCCTTGTAGCTGGTCGTTGTATTGAAAGTCAAAATAATCGACTCGAACCCCTGCTTCTAAGGACCATTTTCCAAGATCAAAAGAAGTATTGGCAAAGGCAGCTAGATTGCTTTCATGCACTTGACCATATTGAAATTGTTGTAAAGTTGTTTGGCGATTTAAAGTATGAGAAAGCTCATTGTCGTTGATTTGATCATGGCGCAATTGAAAGCCAAGAACAAACTTCCCTTCTACTCGTTGCCATTGAACATGGTGATGATAGGCACTCTGAAGACCAATAATGGTTCTATCTTCGTGTTGTTGAATTTGATCACCGTTGATAGAATCTTCTAGGAAAAATGTAAAATTAGAGTAGAGTTGAAAATCATATTTAGTGTAGTAAAGGTTGCTTTTGATCGAGGAGTGGTCGGATAAGAATTTGTTGTAATGAATTAGAGCATTGGTACGACTCGTATTTCCTCCTTCTGTATCATCTATGGCTCCAAAACGACTAATGTTTCCATTGTCTATTGCTCGTTGAGGAATTTGCCCAGAAGCATCCCATTTACTTGTAAAATGAGAAAAGGTCGCGCTAACTTTATCCGTTGCACTTATGGACCCTGTGTACTTTGCAAAAAGGTTAAGGCGGTTGAAGTTTTGTGGACTCTCAAAAGCACCATCGGTATTGGTGTATTCCAAGGCGACATAGGCTTGATGTTCTTCTTTGTCCAAGAGGTTGAAGAGGCCTAAGGTACGCAAGGTATTGAATTGTCCCAACTCTAATCGAAGTAGGCTATTGTCTACTCTATTCTTCGTCTTAAAATCAACATAACCAGCAGTATTAAAATTACCATGATTGGCATAATAAGGGCCTTTTCCAAAATCTATTTTATCAACTGTTTCTGGAATGACAAAATGTAAGTCAGCATAGCCTTGCCCATGTGCATGAGAGACCATATTAACAGGTAATCCATCAACCGTGAGTGTGATATCGGTGCCGTGATCTACATCAAATCCTCTTAAGAAAATCTGCTCTGCCTTTCCGCCTCCTGCATGTTGACCGATAAACAGCCCTGGAACACGCCTTAAAATATCTTGAGAAGAATTGACAGGAGTGACTCTGCTATCAATTGTGCTAATTAAGTTGAGGGTGTTCTTTTGAGGAAGAATTAAAATTTCCTCTAAATCTAATAATTGGTCTTGTAATGTAATAATCATTGGATTTTTATCAATGATTACTTCAACTACTTGATACCCCATATGGTATAATTTGAGGGTGTCCCCAATAGCAGATTGTTGGATTGTAAACTCCCCATACTCATTGCTGTGCGCGTGGTGACTACTGGATAGATTGAGGACTTGAACCTCACCAATAGGATATTTGTCTTTATCTAAGATTTTACCAGTAATAGATTGAGCGCTACTCAAGATGGGAAGTAAGAATAGAAAAGCAGAGAATAAGTGGTTCATTACTTAGTCAGTAATTTTGATGGATCAACATTTAAATGCCTATTGTTCAGAGGTGGGGGCTTGACTGTTGATAAAATGGCAGCTAAATATACGCCCAATTAACATAAAAAGGGAAAGGTGCCTTATATTATACAAGAATCTTAACAAATATTAAGAGTATAAACCAAGGAGAATTAATAGGCTATATGGTTGTTTTTTGATAGAATCAATTTTAAAAAAGCGTCACTACTATACATTAGTTGTTCCCCTTGATGAACTAGTTATCAATGTTAAATGTATCTTAGCATACGGTTGTAGGTTGTGGGTTCTAGTGATAATGGGTAATTTACTTGGTAAACTCCTATAGATAGACTAGTTTTCACTACTTTCTATAACAGGGGCTAACTTTCTAGTTTAACGAATAATCATTCATGTATTCAACTACTGCTTTTTTTCTGCAATCTACGGTATTATTTTCCTACCCAAAGTGGTTTCTAGGGCTTTGTGTGTTGGCTGGTCTTTTATATGCGGTTGCTTTGTATTACCGTGACCGAAGTTTTGGAGAGCAATCTACGCGTCTTAATCGAGGCTTAGGACTTTTGCGCTTTATTACTGTAACCATTATCTGTATTCTGCTTTTATCACCTGTTATCAAACGCACGGTCACCCAAACAGAACAACCAATTGTGGTGTTGGCGCAAGATAATTCTGCTTCTGTAGGCAGCGAGCTTTCAGAAGCAGAGCGTGCTAAATATCAACAAGATATGGAGCAACTGAAGACCGCGCTAGAAGAAAAGTACACACTTAAAACTTACTCCTTTGGAACAGAAGTAAGAGAAGGGATTGACCACAGTTATACCGATCAAGCTACAAACATTGCTGCTTTTATGCAGGAAATGTATGACTTGTATAGCAATCAGAATTTAGGGACGATTATTTGGGCTTCTGATGGTATTTATAACCAAGGGAGCAATCCTATTTATTCAAGTAACCAGCTCAATGCCCCTGTGTTTAGTATTGCTTTGGGAGATACCATCCCCAAGAAAGATTTGGTGCTCAAAAAAGTATACAACAATCAAATTACTTACCTCGGCGATCGTTTTAGTATTCAAATCGATGTAGCAGCGATCAATTGTGGTTCCAATGCTACTAAGTTGGTAGTTTCTAAAGGAGGCCGCCGTTTACAAGAGCAAACAATTTCTGTTGATAACAATGACTTTTTTACAACAGTAGAATTGACCTTGGAAGCGCGTACAAGTGGTGTGCAAAAATACACGGTTTCGTTATCTGAAGTTAGTGGAGAAGCTACAACGGCCAATAATACGAAGAATTTCTACATAGATGTCTTAGATGCTCGCCAAAAGATTTTGTTGTTAGCAGAGTCGCCTCATCCTGATTTGGCCGCAATGCGTCGTACGATTAATAACAATAAAAACTATGAAGTAGATTTGGAATATGCGGACGATCTCAAGGTTGCAATTGCCGATTATGACTTCATCGTTTTGCATCAATTGCCTAGTGCTCGCAATAGCATTGCCGAAGTAATGACGGCGATTAGAAATAAAAAAACACCCCATTTATTTGTGGTTGGTACACAAACGAGCTTGCCTAATTTTAACCAAAGTCAAGGCTTATTAAATGTGATCGGTCGTGCGAATCAAACGAATGATGCCCAGCCTACTTTGCGCCCTAATTTTAATGTCTTTACATTGGAAGAAGACATCAAGGACTTAATTGCCCAATTGCCTCCGATTACAGTGCCTTTTGGAGATTTTAAGGCCAAAGCAGATGCTTCTATTTTGTTAGACCAGAGAATTGGTTCTATCAATACAGCTTATCCGTTGTTGTTGTTAGGAGAGGAGCAAGGGATTAAGAAAGGAATTATTGCGGGAGAGGGCATCTGGAAATGGCGTATTTTTGACTACGTGCAGCACCAGTCACACGATTTGTTTGATGAATTGTTTGGTAAAATTGTTCAATATTTAAGCACCAAAGAAGATAAACGTCGTTTTAGAGCGTTTGCCAGTAATACGCTGTATACAGAGAATGAGAATATTAGTTTGGATGCGGAATTGTACAACAGCAATTATGAGCGTGTAAATGATGCGGAAGCAACCTTGTTAATTACCAATGAAGAGGACGAGAAATTTACCTATAACTTTAACAAAACAGAATCTAGCTATACCTTAAATGCAGGGCGTTTGCCAGAAGGCAATTATAGTTATGAGGCCCGCACTACCTATAATGGAGAAACGCTGAAATCGGGCGGTGCCTTTAGTGTACAATCCATTCAATTAGAAGTTTTTGAAACGACTGCTAATCATCAATTATTAAATTGGATTAGTGAAAAGAATGGAGGTGCTGTTGTTAGCTCTACACAATTATTAGAATTGCCAGAGATGATTAATGCCAAGGGTTTTGCAAAACCAGTATTGTACGATACCATCAAAACCCGTTCTTTAATCCACCTGAAGTGGATCTTCTTTTTATTGTTGGGTTTGTTATCGTTAGAATGGTTCCTAAGACGTTACTTTGGCAGTTACTAGAGCGGAGTAGGTGTTGTTTTTTCTGTTAATTCATTTCTTTCTTGTTGAAGACGCTTGTTCTTAAGATCAAGCGTCACTAGAATAGCAATATTAAAGAAGAACAAAGAACCTACTTTGTCCGTTTCTACCATGTCATTCATCAGCAAAAAAGCATCAATAACAAGGCTTGATAGAAGCGCTGCCATAACTAAATCTCGATCTTTTCGATTGCTGGTTTCATGATAAATACGTTGTCCTTGTAGCACAATGTTATAAATCAACATTAGGAAGATTAAGAGCCCAATAATCCCTTGCTCTAAGGCAACCATAAGATAGTAATTGTGAATGCCTGATTTTTCTGGATTATCGCTCACATAAGTAGAAAAACGACTAAGCGTGTATTTTTTATAAAAATGATAAAAGTTGCCAGGACCAAAGCCAACCAATGGTTTTTCGGAAACCATCCGTACTCCTGCAATCCAACGATAATACCGTTCCATCGTGGAGACATCCTTCAATTCTGATGTCGAAGAAATAATTCCAGAAAGCTCTGTATGCGCCACTGTTTCAGAAGTTGGCACCAAATCCATAAAACGGTTCTCAAGTAATAAAAAACTCAGCACGCCAATAATTCCAATTGTTGTTACAACTACAGCTAAAGCTATGAGACGTAGACGAACAATCCAGAAAGCGATCATAGCCAATAAAACAGCGACATAGGCAGCTCTAGTATAGGCCATGATAATAGCAACAATAAAAGTTACTATCATGACAGTTGACCAATATCTTATACGAGGAGTACTAGCCCATTTACGCAGATACCACATGAAAGGTAAAAAGATAGACAGCATGGCTGCATAATTCACGTGGTTCCGAAAAAAGGGTGGACAGGCGGCATTAATTTCTTTAAAACCAAAGTTGAGGGTGGCATGGTGGATCATTACTTTGATGGTCGCTAAGACCAACGGAATAGCAATTAACCATAAAATTTTATCTGTTTGACCTTTCTTTTTAAGCATGAATCCTGCAAAATAAAAGAAGGTAACAACATACCAGATTTTGGCTAATAAAAATTTAAAAGAGAATCCAAAGGCAACAGAAGTAAGAGCCGTAGTCGCAATCCAACCCACATGGATAAGAAGGAGTACAGAAAAAGGATGCCCCAAGAATTTCATATTGAGATTCTTAGGATTTACTAATATCAACAGAAAATACAAAAGCATTAGCCCAACAATGAGCGGCTCTGTGGGCAAATCTGTTGCTAAGTGGTCCGTAATAAAGACCTCTGTAGAGAGGGGTAAAAATAGGAACAGCAACAGGTAGATTTTTTCGTAATCTACCAGCAACTGAAAAGAGAAGGCTAAGAGGACGGGTATTAGAAGTGGTAACAATGTAGCAAAGTAAATTGCCGATAAGACACTTAATACCAGTATTAAACTGTAGCCTTTGAATAAAATAAGCGAATGCTTACGAATGACTAACTGGCTTCTCATACAATACTTCTTTCCAATCAACACGTTTATACGCGTCTAAAATCAACACACCAATAATTCCCAATATAATGGCTATTAAAATTGCTCCAATAACAAGCAAAGAACGAATGGGATAAGATTTGAGTGTAGGTACCTGCACTGGCTCTAAAACAATAATACCTGCGATATTAGAGTAAGCGTGGGTTTTAAATTTGGCAAATTGGGTGATAATTAAGGAAAGTTCCTCATTGAGGTTCGCAATTTTAGTCTCCCAATAAATTACTAAATCTCTTCCTTTGTTAAAGGCATAAATATCAGAGGCAGTAGCAGACTCATTAGGACTGGTATTTCCTCCACCACGCATCATATCACGTTGGCGAGTAGCCCCTGCAATTCGAGCAGATACATTGACAATAGAATCCTGAGAGGCATTGTTCTCACGGAATGACTGCAATTTTGCACGATCATATTCTAGCTTTCCCTCCAAAGAAGTTAACATATGAGCTAAGGAAACACTTTGTTGTTTTACATCAAAAATATTGAATTTTTTACGTAAAATAGTCAAAGTATCTGCTACTTGAATGAGCTCTGCTTCTTTCTCTGCGATCGCTTTTTCGTAGGTTTCTTTGATGAGTTCTTTATTCCCCGAAGTGGCAGAGCGGTATAGCTCTTCAATTTTCTTCAAGGCGGCAATAACCATCTTATAAGCCATTTCGCGGTCTGTATCTTGAATAGAGACTTCTAAGCCACTATACTTATTGCGCTTGATATCATAGAGTTTCTTAAAGTGTCTTTCCACTAAATTTCGTCCTTTGGGAGTACTGTCGTCAATATCATAACGTTCTGCTAGATCAAATTCTTTGATCATATGTTTGACAAAAGGAGCTGATTCTGCAAAGATTAAAATACGACTAACGGCATCATCCCCACCATACAAAGTTAAGTTACCAGCAGAATCGAATAATTTTTGTTCTTCATTAGTTGGGACAAAAGTGGCTGTTGCGGTATAATAATCATCCAACAACAAACTAACAATAACAGAGCCTACGGCTGTTGCCAAGATTAGACTCAATAAGGGCTTTCGCCAACGATACAAAATACCTGTGATGTCGAGTAAGGTATACGTGTTTTTTTCTTTACGCATGATTCTATTTGAATAAAATAAACTAGAAGACGAATCTAAAGCAATGGTGGAGGAAGAACTATTGTGTGTACAGGTTATTGTTTAAGACAGCCCTGTTATCTTAGCTTCCATTCGCCCTGTCTTGGTGGGATAGAAAGAGCATGGTATAGATTAGAAGTCTTTTTAAATCAACCAACTTTAAATGGTAGATTGTTAACAGAGTGCAAAAATAGTAAAATTAAAAGTCTTTTGTCTTAAATGTTGATAAAATGCGCTTAGGTTGTAGGAGTTGTGTAACAAATGCCCATCCAACAGACAATAAACCTGCTCCAACAAAACATAATCCCCAAGCCAACTGACTTGCTATCAATAAGTAATTAAGTACTAGGACGCCAATTATAAATAAGCTTACTTGTAACCAAAAAGCTTTACTCCAAGCCAATTTAAAGTATTGACGGGCCAACCATAACTCTGCGATGGCAACAAAACTTTGGGTTAACAAGGTACTAAAGGCAGCGCCCCAAGCGCCATATTTTAAAATAAGGAAGTAATTGCTAGTCAAGTTGAGAAAAATTCCTACCACAAAGACGCTGTTCAAGGCCTTTAGGTTGCCATTGGCCGTTAATAAAGTTCCTACAATATGAATGACACCAATTGCATTAAATCCAATAAGCAGCAAAATTAACAAAGGAACCATCTCGGGATGATAAGCTTTATAGAGCATTTGTAGAATTGGGGTAGCATTAAAACAAACAGCAATACTAAAACTAAAAGTAACCACCAACATCATTCGAACGCTCAAACTCAACAAGGGAACAATATCTTTTTTATGTTGTAACATCCGTGCAAACATAGGAAGGAGCAACCCTGCAAACAGATAACCAACCATATTCACCGCATCCAATAAGCGATAGGCAGCGGCATAACGATTACTTTGTGAAAAATTTGGATCAGAAAGTAGACGCTCAATCATGATCGCATCCATTCGTGTATAAATGCTCATTAACAAGACTACCAAAGAAAAAGGGAGACTTTGCTTAAGGATAGCGTACAGAAGAGACAAATTCCAACGGAGACGTAAACGTTGCCCTACGAAACGACGACAAGCCAAAAAGGCTACTAAACTAGTGATTCCAAAGGCAATACTTTGAATGTAGACCAAGTATTCTATTTGAAAAACAACCGCCCAAGGCCCCCAAAGTAGAGGCAGTGCTAGAAGCAACATGAGCAATTTATCAAGCACAGATAAAAAACTATCGAGTCGATATTGCTGTAATCCTGAGAGGTTGGAGCGGAAAAAGAAGGTAAGCGTAATAAAAATCTGATTCAACAGCAGAAAACTCAATAAATAAAGCGCTTGCCCTCGATAGCCAATTGCTATAGCCGTAACCAAGGACAACAGCATAAAAACAATAGATAAACCACCCTTTAAACTAAGTAAATGAGGAAAATACTTTCCAAATAAATACTCATGCTGGGCAACTTGTCTATTGTTATATTGATGAATCCCTAAATCACTAAAAATCTGAAAGATGTAAGAAAAATTAAGTAAGGCAGAGTACAAACCATAATTAACTACCTCATTTTGTACTTTCAAATCTACTCCAAAGACATACAATGGCTTAATGAGCAGGTTGACTGCTAATAGAAAGAGAATATTGAGTAAAAATTCCTTGTTCATGCAACTTGATTACCAATGGCGTAGTATAGAACGTCTAGTTTTGTGTAGTCAAACGTTTGCGCTTGGCGCGCGCTTCTCGAATTTCATCTTTTCCATCAGGAAAACTCTGCTTGGTACTGACCTCATCTTCCTCTAATACAATGGGGGCATTTTGGAAAAAGAAATCGTGTCCCCAAAACAGAGAACGCATAACCATATGTTGTGTCAAGAAGAAATTATCTTCATTGATGTCTACAAAGTAACGCTGAATTTTTTGGCGATGTCCTGGGTCACCATCTCCACGATCTGCTGTAGGGTTATACAACGAGTAAATTCTGAAAACCTGTGGTTCATTATGATACGTCGCTTTGTAAGTCACAATAGCAAAAGGAGTGGTGGTAATGACCGTATCACGTTGCATCTTATCATAAATAATTTTCTCCGCAGCAATGACGTCAAAATCCTCAAAGAAGGTCTCTGCATTGGCTTGGTTGAGGTGCTCTGCAGGGCGGGGCGTTGTGCTTTCATAAACAGGAGTGACTTCATATTTACCCAAACTCTTTTGCGTAATTCTGAAGGATTCCTTCTGTTGTACAGGTGTTTGATAAGCAACTTGCACAAACTCAATATCTTTAGGTTCTACTCGTAAGAAAGCTTTATCACGAAGTACTTTTTCATCGACAATATAGCGAGTATCAATGGTTCCTTGAAAATTAGGAATATAACCCACGTAGGGTTGATCAGAGTCTTGCATGATTACTAAATTTCCAGTAGCGCCACTAGTCATGGCTCCTACATAATAGACCCGCAATTGCTTGCCCGACTTGTCGTACAACTCTACTTTAGTTGCTCTGGTTGCTAAGGATTTGACAGAATTGTCTAGAGCAGCTTTATTAATCGGCTCTCTTACCCGAATACGTGTGATGGTTTGCAAGAGCATAAAAATAGCACTAGGGTTGGCTCTATACTCTTGCCCTGTTTTTTGATTTTTGAATGTCCAGTGCAGATCGTCGTCCATGCGTTGCAATAATATTTGGCGACCAGCGCGGTCGGCCATAAAAATGCGATCAATTTGGCTCACATCTTGCCACGCAAACATCGAGTGTTTATTTTCTGCATAGGTATCTTTTATAGCACCTTTTTGATTGATAGTCCACCAAGTAAACCCAGATAAGCCTCCTAATAAGAGGACCAAAGCAATAATTCTACCCATGATTCCAACAAAGTTTTTAGTGTCTTACACCATTTATTTAGTGTACAAGACGGTTGAGAAGCAACAAAAATAGTGAGATTTTTTATTGCCCCTTCATTTTTAGATTTTTTAATGAAAGATTAGTACATCGGGAAACGTAGAATATGTTGGTTGGAGGTCAAAAAGGAGGTCTAAATGCCAATAATTATCCAGTCTCCTTCGGTATAACGCAAAATGTAGCGGATTTGACTTTCAGCTGTAAATAAGCGGGTATGTCCTGCCGCTTTAGGGTGGGCACCATCAAAGAAATAATCGCCTGCTTTTAAGGTAATATGATTGGCCCAAGCGGGGAACTGCTTTTTGAAAGCCTTGTGATCATATATTTGAGGACGATATTGTTCGGTATAGTGCGTATAACTGTTAGAAATATCTTTGCGAATGGGAAGGTCTTCACAGAAAACAGGGCGCATGTTTTCTTCGATAGCAATGCGTTGTCCGCCCTGCATCGAAGTAACAGATTTGTCCAAGTGATCAAAGACATAAGAGCATTGATTGTCATAAAGACTTTGAACAAGGCTCAAACCAAAAGCTTTAGCCGCTTCTGCATCACCTTGTGCGGTTGCAAAGGAAGCCTGTAGCAAGAAAAATCCAATGGTAAGTAGTAATAAATGACGCATAAATCTAGTATTCTAATCCAATAAATAAGATCGTTTCTTTTCCTTTGTTGTCCTTCTTTTAAAAGGCAGCAAGGATTACACCAATCTACTATCAACGAAATAAGTCATCGTTTTATTGAGTAGGAGGTGTCGCAACGTTCATGATCGCTCGTACAATGGCATCAAGCTCATCAGGATAATTAATGAAGGAATGTTGTTTGCCACGACCATCCCAAATTGGAATCGTAATAATTTTTCGACGCACCCCTTTGGTGACGGCAAGACGTAAGGCAATGGGGCGTGGTTTTCCTTGTAAGCGTTTCTCACAAGCGGCCCCTTCACAACCATAGGTTTGATCAAAATCAAAGAATTTCTTTTCTTCAATAAAGCCAACTAAATCCTCTAAAGTTTGGCGTTCAATAGTATGTTTGCTTACTTGTAAGCCTTGCAAAGCGCTTTGGTACTCTTTGATAACTTGCCCATCGGATTTGATGAGAATGATGTTTCTATAAACAGGGTCTACCCCTCCAAAAAATCCACCACCCACCAATTCTACTTGTAAGAGTTCTTTAGGAGCTTCTTCGGCCAACTTAGCACGGCCACGAGCTGTTTTGGCTAGTCGAGCGCGACGGCGTTCTTCCCTGTTAACGCGTTTAGCTTGGCGCCGTTCCCAGCGTTTTTGGTTATAACGAATGCCCCGTTCTTCCAAATAAGCCAAATAACTTTCTGAGGTGGCTTGCTCCACAGGATCGTCAAAATCTACCAATACATCAGGTAAATCGTTGGGAGAACGCTCAAAAGGCGCGTCTTGGCTACTTACTTGAACAAAATGGTATCGGTAGGATGATTTTCGATTCATAGTGAACTCTAAAATCAAAGATTGTTCATCAAAGGCAGCAATGCGCCACCAGTCTACTTTTCTAAAAGGATAATTGATCTCATTCTCCTCTTTATTGAGGCGCCAAAGACCTGTTGTTAAGGTTCCGTTGAGATAATTCTGAAAACCATAGTCATAACGAAAAAAGATAAAATGATCATATTGTTCATCCG
The DNA here is from genome assembly GCA_050633105.1 of Aureispira sp. Taxonomy (GTDB): domain Bacteria; phylum Bacteroidota; class Bacteroidia; order Chitinophagales; family Saprospiraceae; genus Aureispira. The sequence goes on from JBOEFW010000043.1 coordinate 36,790, forward strand.
CTTTATGGATAACGGTATTACTCTCGGCATGAGTGGTATACGTGTATTTCCATTTTGTATTCACAAACAAATTCTCATTAATAGCTGGATAGGTACGGGCACTACTATCTGATACCTGTGCCTGTAAAGCAACAGCGTTTGTCAAGAGCCCACCTAGACAACAATAGCATAGAATTTGATACAAAGCCTTCATAAGCCAATAAATTTGGTACCTTAACGTAGCAATAACGCTCTTATATGGAGTGTCCGCTACCTTTGTAACCTCTTTTCCTGTCCAAAGTCAAGAGAAGAGCATTGTTTGTACAAAATTACTAAAAATTAGACAGATATGTTGCGTTTGTTGAGCGCTCTATGCTTCCTTACCCTATTTTTAACTGCTTGTGAGTTGGGAACGGCCCCTGATAATGAGGAGGATTTTCCTAGTTTTAGTGAAGATGATTTGGATAGAATGATGCAGCGTCAAAATCCAGCTGGCGCTATGCCCCAGCAAAAGAGCTTACCCGAGATGATAGCCCAAATGGAAGCGTCCATTATTCAGTTTCCAGAGGATACAACTATGTTGTATAATTTAGCCAAATTAAATTACCAACAATACCAAGCTGATAGTAGTGAACAATACTTACAGCAAGCCATAGGGTATTATGGACGAGTATTGGCCTTTGATCCAAACTATGAAGAAGGGCGGCCTTATTATAATCGGATGTTGGCACAATTAGACCAAGGGCAATATGAAGAGGCGCTTCAAGACCTTAATCGCTTTGTAGAAGTCAACCAAGATCGAATTCCTGTGAACCATCAAGCGATGAAAGCAGAAATTTTATTCCAACAAGGAAAATTGGTTGCGGCTTGTTTGGTTTATAAGGAAGCTAAGTTAGTCGCTGAACGCGATAGCTTGCCAACAGGCCAAGAAGTCCTGTGGACAAAACGTTGTCCTTAAACAATGCTGGATAAGGTTAAAATTTAGTTATACCCCTTTGAGAATGTGATCGCTCTGGGTAGAATACGTTAATTTGTTAGTTACAGCTGTTAAGAATAATCGCAGGACGTACCCGTATTAATTATCAAGGCTGTTTAGATTCAACTATTGTCTATGAAAAAGTATGTTTTTATTATAATGAGTGTTCTGTTTTTTGTGCAAGTACAGGCACAATCGCCTGCTTTGGCGCGCAAGTATTTCTCTGACGGGGAGTTTGAGAAAGCAGCAGCTATTTACCAAGAGTTGCATGAACGGAATAGAGAGAATGATTATTATTTTGAACGCTATTTTGTGACCTTATTAGAATTAGAGGATTACAAAGAAGCGGAGAGAATGATGAAGAAAGCGATCAAGACCTCTCCTGAAAAGGTCGAACGTTACGTAAGTTATGGGTTGCTGTTTGAGCGCCAAGGTAATCGCAACAAAGCAGAAGAACAATATGAAAAATCCATCAAATTGTTAGCGCCCAACCAAGTGCAAATTGTAAAATTAGCCAATGCATTCATCAAAGGCAAGCAATATAAATACGCCATCAGTGCCTATGAAAAAGGGAGCAAATTGATGAAAATCAAAAACATGTTTGCTTATGAAATGGGGTCGGTTTATCGTTTAAAAGGAGATACCCCTAAAATGATTGAAAGCTACTTGGATTGTTTGGAATACTTGCCTAAGCGTATGACCAATATTCAAGCCTTTTTTCAGCGAGAGTTATCAGGAGGAGATGGTTTTAATGAGTTGAAAAAGCAACTTTATGCACGGATTAATAAATCTCCAGAGGTAAGCATTTACTCGATTATGTTGATTTGGGTTTTTGAGCAACAAGGTGATTTTGCCAGTGCTTTGCGCCAAGCAAAGGCCTTGGATAAACGCCAAAATGAAAATGGAAGTCGCATTTATATGTTGGCTCAAACGGCGATACGTGAGAAAAAATACGATGCAGGGATTGAAGCATATCAATACATTATTGATGAAAAAGGAATCGATAGTCCTTACTACATTGACTCTAAACGCTATTTGTTGATTGCAAAACGCGACAGATTGGTTGGCGGTTTTGAATACACAAGAGAAGAATTATTGGTATTGGAAGGCGAGTACAATACTTATTTAGAGGAATTTGGCCGCAGTTTTAATACCGCTCCTATTATGCGGGAAATGGCAGAATTACAAGCCTTTTATCTCAATGATTTGGACAAAGCAATTGGCGTTTTAGAGACGGTTGTGAAAATGCCAGAACTCTCCCGTATTACCCGCTCCGAATCTAAGATTGACTTAGGAGATTATTATTTGATGCAAGGAGAAGTTTGGGAATCAACGTTATTGTATTCTCAAGTAGACAAAGAAATGAAAGACGCTCCTTTGGGAGAATTAGCGCGTTATAAGAATGCAAAATTATCTTATTATAAAGGAGATTTTGAATGGTCACAAGACCAATTAGACATCCTCAAAGGCTCTACTTCTGAGTTGATTTCAAATGACGCGATTGACTTATCCGTCTTTATCTTAGAACATTATGCCTTAGATACCACCCAACGTCCAATGAATTTATTTGCCAGAGCAGAGTTGTTGCTCTTTCAAAATAAATTTGATAACTCGATTGTGGTGATGGACAGTATTTTAGCGGAATATAAAGGCCATGGCTTAGGCGATGACATTCTTTATAAGAAATCAGAAATAGCCTTTAAAAAACGCGATTATAGCCAAGCAATCAGTTTGCTAGAACGAATTCCTAAGGAATATAAGGATGGAATTTTGGTGGATAATGCGTTATTCAAGATGGCAGAAATTTATGAATTGAGATTGAACGAACCAAAGAAAGCGCAAGACCTATACGAACAGATTCTGTTTGACCATCCAGGCTCTTTATACACCGTAGAAGCACGAAAACGTTTTAGAAGATTGCGTGGAGATGGCGTGTAAACCGCAAACATTCTGCTTGTAATTCAGAAAATAGATGCAACACTTAAAGCAGTCTATCAGGCTTTTTTGAGTAAAGGGCTGGAAGAGGATTATGCTAGTTTTAGAATGACTGTCCAAGAGGATAAAGACGCTCCTTTTCCAACGATGGGAACAGCCGATAGTTTTACTTTGGCGGTTTTTGATGAAGAGAAATGGGCGGGAGTGGTTAGTTTTGCCCGAGAGCTATTCGAGAAAAATTGCGTCATAAAGGACTACTGTATGTTGCCCCCAATTATCGTGGGAAAGGTATTGCACAACAATTATTACAATAGGTAATAGAAGCTGCTCAAGAATTGCCCAATATGGAGCAAATCAATTTGACTGTAGTTGCAGGAAATGCTCGTGCAAAACGATTTTATGAAAGTTTTGGCTTCAAAACCTTTGCAGTAGAAGAGAAGGCGATTAAGTGGCAAGGGGAATATTATACAAAAAATCAAATGGTTCGTTTTTTAGACAAGAAGTAGCAATTTCTATGAAACAATATGACATCACCCTAGTTACGGCAGCGGAGTATGAACATCCAATCGATCCTGATTGGTATGTACAACAGGTATTGGAGGAAGATGGTCTAGTCCAAAGAGCTTTAGAAGAGGCAGGTTGGCGCGTGAATAGGGTGGCTTGGTCTAGTGCTTTTGATTGGTCTAGAACACATTTTGCCTTGTTTAGAACACCTTGGGATTATGCCAAAGATTTTAAATCCTTTAGCGATTGGTTAGCGCGTGCCAGAGAGCAAGTGCATTTTATTAACCCATTGGCCACTATCTACTGGAACAGTGATAAGCATTACTTGGCGGAATTGAAAGAGAGAGGGGTAGCTGTGCCTGCTACTCATTTTATCAAAAAAGGTAGCCAAACAACTTTGGCGGAATTGCATGAACAATTGGGCTGGAACCATACAGTCATTAAACCTACGATTTCGGCGGCTGGCCGCCATACCTATCAATTACGCCCTGCGGACTGGGTGAAATATGAAGACCTTTTTCAAGAACTTATTGCCGTAGAAGATTTGATGCTACAGCCTTTCTTGACCAATATTGTTAAGAAAGGAGAGCTAGCATTGATGTTAATAGGAGGGGAAGTGACGCATACGGTTTTAAAAACGGCCAAAGCAGGAGACTTTAGAGTACAAGATGATTTTGGTGGAACCGTACAGGCTTACACGCCTTCTGAAGAGGCGATTGCCTTGGCTAAAAAAGCGGTTGCGAGTTGTCCTGTTGCTCCATTGTATGCACGTGCTGATTTAGTATGGGACAATGATGGCGCTTTAGCGGTATCAGAATTAGAGATTTTTGAGCCAGAAATGTGGTTTCGTTTTCACCCTGTGGCGGCTACGCATTTGGCAACTGTTCTTAGCAATTACATTCAACAAAAGTTATGACTCAAAAAGCAATTCGACAAATTGTAGTTTTAGTAAGTGCGGCCTTGTTTGGAATCTTAGCCATGCAGGTGTATTCTATTTGGTCGAGCTATCAGCTTAATAAAGAATTATTTGATGGGAGTGTTCATCACTCTTTGGATCATATTGTCTCGCGTTTGGAGCAAAAGGAGCTAGAAAAAACAGCAAATTTATATGACTTCCAACTGCCGCGTTTAACAGCATTGAGCAGTCAGCAACGGGAGTTAGCTAGTTTGTTGGAAGTGAATGAAATTTCTAATTATTACTACGCAGATACGAACCACCAGGACCAACAATATTCCTCCGTAGATACCTTATCTGAGAATGCGGTAGCGCATTTGGTCGATAATTTCAAAACCACAGAAACAACCCGCAGTTGGAAAAGAGGGAATGATAAAGAAGCGGATCGGGTACATTTTGAACGCTTTTTTATTCATCATGGCATTGTAAAAGATGTTCCTGTACAGCAACGGGTAAGTATTCCTTATTTAGATACTTTATTGCACCAAGAATTAATCTACAGAGGGATTACGACACCTTATGCTTTGGCTATTCATTCGAATAGAAAAAATGCCTTTGTCATGCAAAATGATGTTGCTAAAGATTGTGGTGGGCGTTATCAATCCAGAGCAGATTATAAATATTCCATTAACCTTTTCCCAAGTTCCAACGATCAAGTAGCACGATTGTATATTGATTTTCCAAGTACAGGCAGCTTTTTGTGGAGTGGCATGTGGTTGCATTTATTGAGTACGATTATTTTCACAGCCATTGTTCTTTTCTGTTTTTATTACACCATTAAGGTGATTATTGAGCAGAAGAAATTGTCAGAAATGAAAAATGATTTTCTCAATAATATGACGCATGAGTTTAAAACGCCTATTGCGACCATTACAATTGCCGCAGGAACCATCAAAAAATGGCTGGATAAAGGCCAGCCTGAGAAAGCGATGCGTTTTATCAATATTATTGAAGAGGAGAACAAGCGAATGAATAGCCAAGTAGGAAAAGTGCTACAAATGGCGCGTATTGATAAACGAGAATTTAAGCTTAATGTAGAAGAGGTTTATGCAGATGATGTTATTCTGAATGCTGCTGAGAAAATTGCAATGCAAGTTGAAGAGAAGGGCGGACAAGTAGTCTTAGATTTAGAGGCGGACAATTCCGTTATTGAAGCCGATGAAACCCACTTTACAAACATTGTCCACAATCTCTTGGACAATGCCAATAAGTACTCGCCAGAACAGCCCGTCATTACTATCAGAACTAGGAATGCAGGCAATGGTTTTCAATTTGAAATAGAAGATAATGGCCTTGGAATTTCTAAGGAAGCGCGCAAGCATATCTTTGATAAATTTTATAGAGTACCTACTGGAAATTTACATGATATTAAGGGTTTTGGTTTAGGGTTGAGCTATGTGCAGGCTATTATAACGGCTCATGGGGGCACTATTGATGTAAAATCAGAATTGGGTAAAGGATCTACCTTTATTGTTTCGTTTCCCTTGAAACAAGAGCAATTGGCTGAGGGGTAGTAGTTGTGTTAATAATGATTCATAACAAGAACTAATTACTAAAGACCCCTTCAAGTTTTATAATAAAGCTCTTTATGAGAGGAGGCTTAAAAGGCCACTCATAATTTAGTAGGACTACTTATTTCTTGGTACTTTTGTGCTGTGATTAGGGCATGGAGCCCACTAGATTTATCCCACCAACTATTGCTAAACATGTCTGCTCTGTTACAACAAACAACGGCCTTAATTCAACAAGATTTTCAATTAGAAGAACTGCCTTCTTTTGCGGAGGAAGCCGCTCTATTGAACTTCTTAACGGAGTTGGTGGAAGAGTTGTTGGAGCGCAATTTAGAACGCTTGTTTTGGGTGTTGTATCGATTAGATATAGGCGAAGAAAAAGCCCATGCAGCACTTTCGTTGAAGGCTAAAGATCCTGCTGCTCCTGCTTTGGCAGCCCTTATTCTGACCCGAGAAAAGCAAAAGGCGCAATCGCGCTTAGATTATCAACAAGATGCTACAGAAGAGGATGTAACGCTCTGGTAGTAATAAAACTATAGTATGAATTGGAAAAATGTAGAGATAAAAGCTCATTGTACGGCCTTAGAACCCTTAGAAAAAATATTATTGGATAAGGGGGCTGACTATAAAGGCTTGGATCATCAAATTGATACGTATTTTCAAGTACCGAATGGTCGCCTCAAATTGAGAGAAGGCACTATAGAATGTGCTTTGATTCATTATAATAGAGCCAATCAATTAACCGCAAAGCGCTCTGAAATCCATTATTATAAGCCCACTGTTCGAGCACATTCTACCGATCTGAAACGAACCTTAGAGGCCGCCTTAGGAATTAAGGTTATTGTAGACAAACAACGCCATATTTTCTTTATCGATAATGTGAAATTTCACTTGGATCAAGTTCAAGAGTTAGGCACTTTTGTTGAAATAGAGGCCATTGACCAAGAAGGAATCTATACCGAAGAAGCATTGCAGGTGCAGTGCCTGCATTATCAAAGCCTATTAGGTATAGAACCAAAGGACTTGATTGCTTATTCGTATAGTGATTTGTTGTTGGAGCGCTAAGGTTTTCATTTAGTACAGGAGTATACGCTGTGTAAATTGGTACTCTGTATTATTGACATAGAGTATATATGCCCCTTTGTCAAGATGGCTAAGATCTTTCGCTTGATGACCATGTTTGATAGGGAAATCTAGTATAAAGGCTCCTGTGGCACTGTATAAGCTTCCTACAGCGTCTTTTCTATTTTTATAATCAATGTACAGGATATCAGTAGTAGGAGTTGGATAGACCAGAATATCTTTCTGAAAAGAATAAGGATCTTTGGGGTCAAAATTAATAACAGGGATACATTCTTCTTCAAAGAGGAGATCTAATTGTATCAGTCGATTGTTTAGCCAATGCTTTAGATTGGAGAGATGGGTTGGATTTTTACTATAAGCTGGCCACGCTAACTGCTCTCGTTGATAAACACCATTTCTCTCCAAGTATTGGTAATTTAGTTCGATCGTACGGAGTAAGTAAGCAGGTGAAAAAATGGTTTGGCGTAGTTCCTGCCACCGTTTTTTAAGCAGTTCCTTGAATCCATTTGGTTGACAGTCTTGTAAAAGCCGATCATACATGCCATTGCTTAAGAGTCCATAGTACCAACCATGCCAGGAACCATCCCAATCATTACCTAAGGAACCATCTAGATCCCATGCAACATAATAAAAAGGTTCTTTTTGATCGTACTGGGCAATGTAAATGTTTTTACCAGTGTTGTCACTTGCTCTAACAACATTTAGGAAAATGAAGTAATCTACAGCATTGTCCAAGTCAAAGTATTTAGTAAAGTCGGTATAAAAAAGACTATCAGAACTATTGACTACAAAATCACAAAATTGATGCAATCCCTTCCAATTGTAGGTCGCATCAGGGTAAATATGCTTAAAGCCTCGCCAAAGGAGGTTATTATTATTATAATCATTATAAACTTGGTAAAATGTAGGAACATCAGTCCAAGAAAAACCTTTGTACAACTGTCCACGATTTTGGTGACTAGAGGGCGCTTTAAGTTGTAATTGTTTACGATCAATGCGTTCAGAAAGGCCAAAAACACCTTGGTAATGGCCTTCTACAAAAACTTCCACATACCGTATTTCAATACCATTGATTGCTGTTGGTTCTTGGTCTTGGTAATGCAAGCGACTCATGTTTTTCCAGAGCTGGTGACAAGATTTGTTTCTTAAGCGCAAGGGTTCATTATATAGGGCTTGTAAGTTCCAATCATCATCTGTACGCATATCTAAAAACTGTACATTTTTGGTCTTACTGGCTGTATGATCCTTCCAGAATGTTAAGCGAAAAGACTTTTTGGGAAGGCCTTGGGAGCTGCCCCCTCGATACTCAATGCCTATCCAAGAATTGATGATGTCTCCTTTGGAAGGGGTGAATGTAAATTGAGCGGGAATAGAAGGTTCATCAACAATGGTGGTTGTGGGAGTAATTTCAATGATGGGCAACTCTGTAAAGAACAGTTGATAGGATTGTGTAGTGCCTTGCCGAGTAACCAAATAAGCTTGCCCTACTGTAATATTGGTGATTGGTGTTTGGAAATCGTAGTAACGGTCTACTAATAAATTATTTTTAGGTAGTCCTCTGTTGGAGAGTGTTTCTAAAGGTTGATTGACTAGGATTAAATGGAGGTCATGATCAATGTGGTAATATTTTGGCGTTACCACTAAGGTTCCTGTGGATTGAGCATAGATAGATTGGCAACCCAATAAAAGGATAATAAGCATTCTTTTGAAAGGCAGTGTATAATTTACTGGGTTTGGAAAAGGAGCAGCAATTATACCCTCTAAAGTATCTCTAAAGATGTTATAAGCGTTCATGTATTTTTTAAATTATGGTTTTAGGAAAGGAGTTCAGAAGCGTTATTCTAGTTTTAAAGTTGATAAGTTGTATGAACAGAAAAAGCTCACAAGAGCTTTTGATAAAGATTTGTGTAACATAAATTAGCTATGCTTGAACACTTAGCCTTACGCTTATGAACAGTTCATGGATAATTTTGGAATATTTCCTTCTTGATTTTTTTGGGAAAAAGTATACCGAATAATCGCTAAAATTGATATTTGAGTGGCATAGAAAAGGAAATAACTCTTTACACAAGTTGGCCGCTTTCTTTATAAGAAAGCGGTTTTAAATTGCTTTGTGTCGTAGAATAAATTAAGTAGTTCCTTTCTAGAAGGGCAGAATGTTGTCGAAACTTATGGGGAAATGTTCTTCAACAAAGACTACAATTTATGGTAGGTGTTGGGTTTTTATGAAAATGCTGTAGCAAACAATTTGCTGCTGAAAAATAGCATAAATACTTGTTGAATGCATATTGGGGAACGAACATTACATGTTCTTAAACGTTATAAAGTTAGCGTTTTTTCTTGTTTTTAATAGACTATCTCCTGAATGTTTTAGGTTATTAGTTGGCTAGTGCTATGGCTGCAATACTTACGCGGACACCTTCAATAGCTAATAATTTATGGGCACAAGCTTCCAATGTTGCTCCTGTGGTGATCACATCATCTACTAATAAGATGTGTTGGTGTTGTAAGGCTTCTTGTTGTTCTACGGCAAAAGCCTCTTCTACATTGGCTAAGCGTTCTAGGCGTGATTTTTTAGTTTGGGTAGTTGTATATTTGGAACGGATTAAGTGCTGTTCTAAACAAGGTTTTTGAAGAACCGTCGAGATCCCTTGAGCAAAAAGTGTGGCTTGATTGTAACCTCTTTGGCGTAATTTTTTTGGATGTAAGGGGACAGGAATAATACAATCAACCGAAGTATAAGGAGCGGTATCTTGTAATAGTTCTCCACACTGTTGCCCCAATTCGATTCCTACTTGCTGTTGGTTGTTGTATTTTAATTCGTGCACTAACTGTTGCAAGGCACTTCCTTTGTTAAAAATAAACCCTGTGCACGCATGTTCTACTTCTATTCTCCCCCAAAAGCGATCTAAAACAGGATTTGGTGTTTGTAAATGATAATTAGTGGGAGCGATATGATATTGACAACGTAAGCAAAGTACACTGTCGGAAGGAGCAAGGGATTGATGACAAGCTAGGCATAGTTCTGGGTAGAGGAGGGCTAGTAAACTATCCAAAGGCGCACGTAAAGCTTGATAAACAGTCATTAGTAAAGGAATAAATTAGTAAAGGAATACAAAAAAAGGAAAAAAAACATTCTATTAAATAATAGAAAGAATATTTCTAACAAAATAAGATAACTACTAGGAAATTACTAGAAAATACTTGTAAATATTGCAATTTTGACATTTTACCCTTATTTTAATAGGCTTGTTAAGGCAGTTGATAATGTATTAGGTGAGGAATAAAAAAAAGTGCCTATTGACTGATGTGGCACTAATTTTTATAGTAAAGAGTCATCACCTTATTCTTTGACCAATCCACATTGTGGACAATTGAAAACTTATGAATAGAAATAAAATACTATATGCTACGCTACTTACACTAGGCTCTATAGGGCTTCAGGCACAAAACGTAGGGATTGGAGAGCCTACACCTACGGCTAAATTACACGTTAATCAAACTGATAATGTTGATGCTGTATTTGTTGTTCAAGCAGGAACAGGGAATGCCATAGAAGCAGTTTCTACTGATCCAGCGAATGGAGGGTCTATGCTGTGGATGCGAAATGGAACGAATGGTGTTACTATTGATGCATTTATGACAAATGCTGCCGCAACGGCTTCAAATATTGTATCTTTTAATGATGGATTGGGAGCAGGTCTCAACATCCAACAGCGCAATGCTGGGGCTAGTGGTACAGGGATTTTTGTCAATCAGAATGGAAATGATCCCTTCTCTAGAGGAATTGATATATTTATGCAACCGACCACTGTTGCTTATGGCCAAACCATTTTTCACGATGGCCTTGGTGGTGGTACTTATTTAGACCTAAGAAATACAGTTAACAACATTATAGGATCTTATGTGATTCATAGAGGCCTTGGTGTTGGAACGCAAATCGATCTAACCAATGCTGCTAATACCTCTACTGTTAGTTTTTTGAGAACAGCAGGTATTGGACGCGGTTTAGAGGTCGATCTAACCAATGCGAATAACTTAGAAAATGCCTCTAGTATTTTCCATGCTGGAGATGGTATAGGGGAATTTATCTCGATGACAAATGCTACCGCTACTAATAATAGTGTAGGGCTATTTGTTCAGTATAATGGAAGTGGCGCGGGTGCCGGTGGTGGCGGTAATGCAGCTGAATTCCAAAATTATGGAACGAATGGCAATGCCATCGATGTATTTAATGGAAACCCTGGCCTTGCTCCTGGACCAGCTAATACCACCAATGAATTTGCAGTGCTATCTTTGAGTCATATGGCTACAGGAGCTTCTCCAACGGCTAATGCTGTAAAAGCGGCTATTAATGCTCTCAACTACAGTGAAGACCCTACTATTGTTGCTCAAAACTCATCCACCACAATAGGGGCTGTTATTGAAGCTTATTTAGAACCCAATATAGCAGCAGCAGCTCTATCAACGAGTATCTATGGGCGTGCTGATAGAAACCCTACTACTGGTTATGGTGTTGCAATGTGGGGCGATGGAGGTAATTATGGTGTTGTTGGTGGAACTAGTACCAATGCTAACAGTAGCAATTTTGGCTTGTTATCCTTGACGAATTCTGGTGCTTTTGGTGTTAAGTCTTTTGTGATTGATCACCCTGCTGCTCCTACAGAGAAAACGCTTCGTCATTTTTCTGTGGAGTCTAATGAGGTTTTGAACCTTTATCGTGGCATTGTTGAGCTGGATGCAAATGGGCAAGGCATTGTTGCTCTGCCTGATTATTTTGATGCGATTAATACCAATGTTACTTATCAATTGACTCCTATTGGAACGGGAGTACAGCCTTATGTAGCAGTAGAAGAAGCTAACAATCAGTTTACGGTCGCTGGGGCTCCTAATACAAAAGTATCTTGGACGATTCATGCTCAGCGAAATGATCCAACTTTGCGTTATTTTGAACAGGTTAAAGGAGCAGGATATAAATCACCTGTTACCGCTAAAAAGCCACATGAACAGGGGAAATACTTAGTGCCAGAAGCTTATGGTCAACCTAAGGAGGCGGGTGTCTTCTATAATGCTGCTCGCGAACAACGGGCACAAGAAGCACACAGAGAAGGTCCTCGTCAACAAGCGTTGGAAGCGCCAAAACGGACGACCACTCCTGTTGAAACATTACAACCTTCTAAAATCCGTAAGGAAGGAGGGGAGTTGAGCAATAAATAAAATTGCTTGCTGTTAAAAGTCCTTAAAGGCGTTGCATGCAACGCCTTTAAGGACTTTTTTATAAAACTTACTCTGCCATATAAAGAGTGACCGTTTTACCCGCAGTATCTTTCAAACGCAGTCGATCAAAAGAGACCTCAACAATAGTATATTGCTGTTGAAACTCCTCCTCATCCAGCGGGTCATTTTGTAAAAGCAATGTTTTACGATTGCTATGAACCTCCCAGAGTCCATACAGTTCTTCTCCAGAGCTCAATCGTCCCTCAAAACTGCCATCTACATTTAAATCTAGCATCAATGCTTTAGAAGTCCAATGATGGGCTAATAACAAGACTGTTTTAGAAACAGAGTGTTCAACAACTGGTGGTAAGAAATCAACTATACTAGTAGTTGTTGGAATAGAAGTAGAAAGCAAGAAATAACTAAAGAGTCGAAGTACAGTAAACATAAAACAAAAATTCTATCAAGAAATAACAAGTAAAAAACGCTTTGAATGAGAACAAAGCTTATCAGAAGGGAACAAATAAATCCTTTAGGAACCTTGTAAAAGATTCCTAAAGGATAAGTATATTAAAATAAACGAAAGACGGAGGAATTTTAGCCATCAATAGAAACTAATAAAATCTCTTTTCCTGAATCATCCATCAGTGTTACTTTTTCAGCACTACTGCTAATGATACTGTAATCTTTATTAAAGGCATCGCCTTTACCTTCAGTTGTTTCTCCTTTGCGCAATTGCAAAGTTTTTTGATCTTCAGAAATACTCCATTTTCCATCTAAAGGTTGACCTTCGACTTCACCAATGAAAGAACCATCTAGACGGAAATCCATCAAAAAAGAATTGTTATCATTTTTCCATTTTCTGGCAAAAATCAAATCACTTTCACGACCAATGAGATCATCTTCAGAGCTTCGGTTGTTAGAATTAATAATCGTCTCTTCAGAAGGTTGTTCTTCAGGAGTTGGGGTAGGAACAGGAGTTGGATTAGAACAAGCTGTCCATAATAAAGAACACACGACTACAAAGAATAAATTTTTCAACATGTCTGTAATAAAGGGTTGGTTATAAAAATAAAAACAATTTAATTAGAACACTTTAAATAAAGCGATTATTCTAATAAGTAGGTAAATTACATTATTCTCTCCAAAAAAAGGAGCTTTTCTATATAGATATTACGGAGTCAATAGTAAATGGGCTTTTTGAAACGTATTTGGACTTTTGATCCAAAAAAAAATTCCCACTCTCTTGTAGAGAGCGGGAATTATAAAACGAACGCTAATTTTTTCTCTAAAGAGAAGAGTACTAGCAAACTAACCATTTCATTGTAAAAGGTAAAAGGCATGAAAAACGCTGTTGCGCCTTTCTTCTGAGAAAAGGAAATCAACAGCGTATAGTAAGCAGTTTGTAATATAGCAAGTTTGTACTGTTTTGTATTAGAAGAGAAGCTATACGAAAGAGCAATGACTAGTTGCTTTTTTATACTCGTAATGTCTGCATCAATTTCATCAAAACTACTTTATCAAATAACATGTAGAGGGAACCACTATTAGTGATCGTTGATTGTGAATAATCCCCACAAAAACGCACACTCATCTAACACCAAGTGGCTCCCTCCGTATGTTATTGTTTCTATACTGTTTTTATTAAAATGCTCCAGCAGACTAAGCTGGATGAATTTTTTCTTTTTTAAGAAGTCTATTAATCCACGATAAAACGATCGCTTTTAATGACTTGCCCGTTGGCATATAAGCGGTAAAAGTAAACACCTCGGTTCCATTGATTGGTCTGAAAGAATAGAACCGTACTATTGCTTTCAAAATACCCAACCTGTTGTCCTGCGATACTAAACACTTCTAGTTGCAGTTGAGCTACCTCATAACCTTGGACTTCTAATCTACCTTCCTGCTGTATAGGATTTGGAGATAAGACTATTTTTTGTTTTTCTTCAATACTCAGAGTATTGGTACTCAAATTAGTACCCTTATTACTATTTAGATTAGTAGTTGTTGTGTGCATTCCTGTATGGTGACTTAAGGCGGTACTTGTAGTAGCTGCTTGTTGTCTACAGTAAGAAGCCAAAGAATGAACAGGTAAATCTTGATCTATAGGAGCAACTATAAGAATAGACGTATCTGCTGTTGTGTCGTTGGGATTAAACGTATAGCTTTGTAAATTATTGAACATACGTATTAAACTATCCCAGGTAGGTACAAAATCCAAGAAAACATGATCTTCAAAAATGGGATCCGAATAAGACCCTACACCTACTCCAGTTGGAGTTAAATCCAGCTCTATTTGTGTGAGCGTAAAACTACCATCATCATGAGTAGTGTTGGTATCATCATCATCCCCTTCACAGCTTCGCGTTGTTTGCGAGGTCATAGAACTTGCTGAGCAAGGTAAGGCTGTTGCGGCAAAGGCATCTAAACAATGTGCTTTGATTAAGGCTTGTGGTATTTGAAAATACATAGAACCACATGCTCCTGGATTGATATCACCAATCAAAAAACGATAGGTATTACCTGATTTATATTGCAAAGGATGAGTGGCTTGTACAATAGATAACTCACTATCCAAATAAATTTCTAAATAACTGTTCTCCGCTATCGCATTTCCTATATTACAGTACGAAATAGCATAAAATGTATTATTACCCTTAGGCGATTTCAACTGTATGGCCAAACTTGGACAAGGTTGATTCGCAGATTCTAACACAGGAGTGGAGGTTAACTGGCCGTAGCTAATGGCAGACCACAATAAGCAAAGTGTGGTAATGTTAATAATGTGTTTCATAATAGAGTGGTTTTGTACAGCGGCTACGGTGTTACCTGATGACATTATCAAAAGTAGAACATGTTATTATAACTGACTAATACAAAAAAATCAGTTTATCAGGAAAAAGGCAACCATTTTATAGTACTAAAATATAGCGTTATAACTAGGTGATAACAAGAGGATATTTAATTAAAGAATTTTTTTTTGCTCTAAAAAGTTGTTTAATAGTGTTTTGTGATAAAAATGTCTTTGAGATTTATTATAACGAAATAAAATTCTAGCAATTACTTTTTAGTTAAAAACTACCAATAATTATCAGAAAAAAATAGAAAAATAGCGTTAAAAAAATTAACTTAAACCTAGAAAAAATTACCAAAAAATATTATTCAGTTCACTTTTGCTAGCTTTTTTGACATAGAACTGGTAAATAAAAGCTGCTTTTTAAGACAAAAACGGATGATTTAAGTTTCTATCTTATAGAAGGTTTTAAACCGCTTTAGACTATACAACTACTTATAACCTCCTTTCATGCACAAAAGTAAGTTGATTCGATTGTACAGTACTTTAACAAAATCTGAACATCGCCAATTTAAAAAATGGCTACAATCCCCTCTGCACAATAAACATAAGGATGTCAAAGAGTTATTCAACTATCTATTCTCTAGGACAAGTTTGGAAGGGCAACAGTTGCATCGCGAAAAAGTATTCCGACACCTCTATCCTAATAAAGCTTTTAATATGGCACGCCTCCGACATGTGATGTCGTTTGCCAGTGAAACCCTAGAGCAGTTTGTCCAGTACTTAGAATATACTAATGACCACAAAAACAGTGCGATAGGTTTATTGCGAGGTTTAAGAGAACGAAATTTAACAAAAGATGCGATACGTTTTGCAGAACAATTGCAAAAAAACGGCCGTCAACAGCCATTGAGAGATGAACACTATTATCAATGGGCGTATCAGTTGGAAAGTGAGTTGTTTAGGTTAGCTATAGCGGAGGAACAGCCTGAGCAGACCAACTTACAAACGGTAATGGATCATGCTGCTGCTGCTTTTGTATTGACCTTACTTCGCCATGCTTGTACAGTTCTCACACACCAAAACTTGTATAAGACCAGTTATACCATTCCTTTTGTGCATGCGATTTTAGAGTATTTAGAGGAAGGACATTATACCAATATTATTGCAATTCAGTTATATGCGGCTTGTTATCGTGCGTTTATTCACCCAGATGAAGCAGAGCATTACCAACAACTCAAAGTCCATTTGTGGGAAGCGGATAAGGTATTAAACCACGAAGCTTTTAAAGAGATTTATAGCTTGGCGATTAATTATTGCATTCGTCAGCTCAATCGCGGGCAAGAAGCCTATACACAAGAGGCATTTGAGTTGTATATGAATGGATTACAGCAAGGTGTATTGTTAGAAAAAGGCTTTCTGAGTCCTATTGCTTATAAGAATATAGTATCGATTGGCTTGCACCTAAAGCACTTTGATACCATTGCAACCTTCTTACCTAAAGGAGAAACCTTGTTGCAACCGCCCTATCGAGCTTCTTATATCCCTTATAACCAAGCTCATTATTATTTTGCCATTCATGCCTATGATGAAGCCATTGATTTGCTTAATAATCTGGTGTATTATGATTTATTTATGGAAATAGGAGGAAAATTACTCTTGTCTAAGATATATATGGCGCAGCAACATACCGATCTTTTAGAGGGTTTTCTGAGTAGTTTTGCCCAGTTTATTAGGAGAAAACCCAATTTGAGTATTGCGCACAAGAAGAGCTTTTCTAATACCATAAGAATTATGCAAAAGCTCATTTATACCTATACCAAAGAACAACAAGAGCGGCTGTTAGAAGAGATCAACAATACCGCTCAGTTGCCCGAAAAACGTTGGTTGTTGGAGCAAGTCCAACAAATAGTATAGTAGACAGGATAACAATTAGAGGCGTACAGGACCTGGGCCTACTTGGTCTTGCAAGTAGTGCGCATCTTCACAAAACTCTAAAAGTTCTGCTTTGATAAAGGCGGTAACGGCTTCTTTAATGTTATCAGGATATAATAAATGTAAGTTAGGGCCTGCATCTAAACTGAAGTATAGTTGATGGCCTGTTTTTTCGCGCCATGCCCGTACTTTTTTAATCAATTCAATGGAGCCTCCTTCCATTAGAATATAAGAAGGTTCTGAAGTCATCATTAATGCGTGTAGTTGTAAGGCTTCTTGTTCTGTAATTCTACCAAAGGTTTCCAAGTCTCCCTCTTTCAGTGCAACTAATAACTCTTCCATATTGCGATGGGCTTGCTCATAACGAACAGCAGCAAAAGGGTTATTTTCCATTAAGGCATGTCCCGCAGTACTAGAAACACTTTTTTCGCGCCGACTAACCATTAAGATATCATCGTGGAAGGTATGGAATACCTCATGTACTTTTGATCCAAAAGGAATGGCATAATCATTAGAAGACCCCTCTGCTAGAGAAGTTTCGCCCCATAAAGCTAAATGTGGATAGACCGAACGACTTGCAGAGCCAGATCCCAAACGCGCTATATCAGAAGCTTTCTTAAAAAAGAGTTCTTCGTTGGGTATAGTGATGCTCACTTCACGTTCCATACTACACAAGCAAAGTGCTAAAGCACTCATACTAGAAGCAGAGGAAGCAATTCCAGCAGAATGTGGAAAAGAATTGTGCGACGCCAACTCTAAGTGATAAGCTGTTAAAAAGGGAAAATAATCTATAATAGAACCTAAGAAACGAACAATTTTTGTCTCAAAAGCCTTGTTTTCTTCTCCCTCAAAGGTAAATGCGACAGAAACTTGTCCATCGTCCTCTTTGGGTTGATAGCTCAAACTTGTTTCGCTGTAAGCATTTTCTAAGGTGAAACTAATAGAAGCATTGCGGGGTAATTGTCGCCCATGTTTGCCCCAATATTTGATTAAAGCTAAATTCGAAGGACTACGCCAAGTGATTTTCATGCTGTTGTAAAACGGTGTTAGATACAGTTGGATGTAATAATAGTGTTATTTTAATCGAACTTACTCATATTCTTTGATCAGCTCGTCATAACGCAACACCGTTTCATAACCCTTGTTGTTAAAGTAAGCTTTTGTTTCGTCTTCTGAGCGATCAGAAGTCACCAAAACAAAATCTCCCCCCCAGGCTCCAAGTGATTTGACAGCCCCCCAAAAATCGCTAAAATGTTGTTCTTTGGCACGGGGTTGTTGGATGATCTCTTGAACCAAGGTTTCATGCTCCTCCAACAAGGTTTCAAAGTCCTCTAAATTATGGGTATACTGCGCAATGTCGTGCGTAATTTGTGTGATGCGTGGCAACGGGGCTTCCCGCTGTTCAGGAGCCGTCGTGGTGTAATAAACCAAGGCTTCTCTAGAGTTTTGCTTTTGACCTAAATGTACAAAGTACAACTGCTCTTTAAATGCAGGGTTAAAGGCAGAACGATCCCAACGATTATTACCATTAAACTTCTGAAAAAGAAGTGGTCCTTCGGCTGTTGCGGCAGCAATATCATAACCAGAACCTCCAAAAGTGTATTCTAACAATTGAAAAGGATCAACAGCAGCCCATTGTGCAATCATAGTGATCAATGTAGAACTAGATCCCAAACCCCAATCTTTAGGAAAATCCAATTGGCAAGTAACCTCCAAAGAGTCTTTCCCCTCTAAAAAGTCACGGTTGAGGTGTTGGGCTTGTTCTAAAATATTTTGTAAAGATTCAGCAACCGCTTCCTTGTCATCACCACCTTCTACTTTGATTAAGTCGAGGTGTGGCAATTCAAACGTTGCTTCTATCCAAGTACTTTCGTCATGGGCGAGGCTACGCCAGTGCAGTTGTCTAAGTTCGTTCTTTTTAGTTTTTTTTGATTTAACGTCTAGGGATTGGCCCAATTTGGTAGGCAATGCCAAGGCAACAGCCCCTTCTGTGACAAAGTATTCCCCTGTCAGCAATAATTTTCCGTTGGTGTGTGTGGAGAAGTTCATAATGCAGCGATTTTGTGAAGTAAATGAAATACTCTGTGGTCTAGGAGCATAAAAAACAGGAGGAATTAATCCAATTCTAGCGTCTTGCGCAAATTTTCATCCTTTAATTGGTATTTGTTCCAATAATCCAATAACAAGGTTTTTTTGCGCGTAGCACTAGTGGTCAAGAGTTGACCATTGTCTACATAAACTTCTTCCCAGCCTTCAATTTGGTGTGGAAAGTCCTTTTGATAATGAATAGTCAAACGACGCTCAGGAGTACTGTTATAAGAGACTTCATAGGTCATCCACTTATCATTACTAGCATGTGCTTTTTGAATAGCCTCTGCTTCTCGTATATCCAAGTTGTAATGGAGTAGACGAGCTACCGTTGTACTAGGGATTAATTGGATCTTACCTGTTGGTAAGGTATTGGGATTAATGCGAATTCTATTGAAGAGTTCATCCTCTAGGAGTGCTTGTTCAACTTGGTATTCGCGATCGCCCTCTTCTTCAAAATAAGAATGTAAGAGTACTTTGTATTTATAAGTTTGTAAATTGAGTTGCGTATAAGTATGACCGCACCATTCTTGTAAACTTGTGCTGACCTTAATACTATGGGGTTGGTTCTGTAGATCTACAGGAGTGAAAACAGAACTCAAAATAGAATAATCATAGACCCCTGTAACAAATTTCTTAACCGCATTCAGTTTCAAAATAGAAACAACATCCTCTTTGTTACTAGGAGTTGGATCGGTTTTGACTTGGCGTGATTTAGAAAAAGGTTCTGTGACAAAAACAAGAACCGCCTCTCCTTTTCGCAGTTCACCATACCTTGCTTGTGTTAAAGTATAACTACTAATCTCTGCTTTTCCTTGGTACCAATATTGGTCAAAACTTCCACCCTGATCAGGTTTCTTAGCCACTGCATCTCTACTCGTTGCAGCAGAATCTAATTTAGGTGTTTTAGAGTTACAAGAAAAAGCATATAAAGAAAGAAGCCCTATCATAGACAATGAAATTAGGGAATATCGTTTATATTTAGAAAGCATGCGCATAGTGGAATGGTTTAGATTTGTCCAAACTTCAATTATGAAGTTGCTTAACGTTTAGCTATCAAAGGAGTATGATCTTTTTTGAAATTATACTCAAAACTATTACTTGAAAGATTGCCGTTCTATTCAACAATTTCCATAGACTAAGATAAGAAATTTGTTGAACGATATCGACGATCAATCTGCTATAGCTTTTAATTATTAGATAAAACAATAAAAAAACTATGAATTTAGCCCCTTTTATTAGCTCACTGTTGTTACTCTGTTTGGTTTCTTTTGGTGTTCATGGACAGACTTTGGTGGATGATACCAAAGTATTGGATGTATTAGTCTTTGAACACGTGCAGAAAGATAAGAAAAAAATGGTCAGTCAAGGTGCCTCTATTCGATATAAACTACGTGCAACGCCAAAAGTTTGGATAAAAGGAACATTAGAAAAGATTAAAAAAGGCAGCATGGTTGTCGATGGTAAGGAAGTGGCCTTTGATGCTTGTTTAATAATTGCTGGACGAGTGCGTACCAATGACGCTGTTATTGGTGGGGTAGCAATAGGAATAGGATTGAGTAATCTTATCTTTGGTTCGGCTTTGTTGGGCAATATTTGGACAGGGGCGACGCTATTGGTTGGAGGAACAGGCTTGTTGGTGACGGGATTGGTCTTAGTCACTAAAAGCAAGCGCTTTAATTTGGACAAAGGGTGGGAAGTACACCACGGACAATTGAAGTATAGTACGACCCATTAGGGTAAAAAAACTAGTGAAGGAAAAGGCTATAAAAATGTTTCTTATTGTTAAGTTTTTTTTAGAGAAAAGAATGAATACTACTGCTAAAGATGGAGTAGTGGCCTTATTCCGTCTTTCACTAATTCATCTATTCTGGGACTATCTAATAAACCTTGGATTATTTGTAACCATTCTGCTTCTTCAATATCTCCTTCATAAGTAATTGTACCATTATCATACAGTGCTCTGAGGTCATTATAACTATAATTGAAATTTTTATTACAATCAACATAAGTATCTTTGTAAAGTTCGTTAAGGTTATTTGGTGCCTTTATCCAAACTAAAGTACTGTAAGGAAGATTGTATCGCTCTATATAACTTTGGCGCTTTTCAAGCTGACTAGTGCAACAGGTAAAAACTACTATTTCATTTTGAGTAGTGGTAATGCATACAAAAAAATGAGGAATGTTTGTAGTTAATTTGTTAGAGCTAAATTTATATAGTTTTTTGGGACCTATTGCTTTGATGAATGCTTCCCGTAACTGAAATCTATCTATTTTCATAGGAAATTGTACAAAGCTTGTTCCTCCAAATAGAGTTCTTTAGTTAATTGCAGGTCATCAAAAGATTGGTCAAAAAGAACAGACTCTATTGTTGGTGTTATTGGGTTTTTGAAAAAATCTAATATGTCTATTTTAAAACGTCCAGTTTCTTTAGTTTTTAATGTTTGTTCATGGCGTTTCCATTCAGGGTAAGTGTGAGAAAGTTCAGAAAGTTGATACTTGTCAAGTATCCCAAATTGCTCGTACACCGCCTCCATAGCGATACAATCAGTAATAGAGAAAATCTTTTTATACACAGATTTTTTTGTTGTATAAGTAAAATTTCCTTTTTTTTGTATGATTTCTTGTGCGTATTCAAATTGTTCATTAGTGAGTCCTCGACCTTCTTTTAACAGATTTAGGGTATTGGAAGGCACTGGTCCTCTAGGCATCGCGTAATAGGTATCTTCAGTAATGAGACGATAATGTTGGCGTAAATGCAACCGATCGGCTAGCCAAACCAACTTAACTGCCTTTAGGCGATTGATTTCCCCTCCTTCTTTATGAGTAAAGAAGTTGATTAATTGTACTGCTTTTTTGTATTGAAAGTTATTCATTGAGAGGGGTTATTGAATTACAAAGATAAGTTATTTACATTAAAAAATCAATACCTTTTTGTTTTTAGAGATTAAACAATATATAAAAAAACATTTTTAGAGCTGCTNNAGCAGCTCTAAAAATGTTTTTTAAAGAAAACTCTAAGGTTCTTTACTCGTTTCTTTCTCTGGTTTAACCGTAACAATAATGGCCTTGTCTAAGTCCAAGTATTGTGTTGCTGCTTTTTGGATGTCCTCTTTACTAATATTCTCAATCAAGTTCTCATAAGCTTTAATTTCTTTAAGATCTTTATCTTCACTGTAGTAATCAACTAAGGTATTCATCCAAAAGCGATTTTTCTCCAAATTACTTTCTCGTGTTCTACGCTGTGTTTCCCGAATTTTGTTGAAGTTTTCCTCTGAAGGACCATTGTCTTGTAGATCTTTGATTTCCTCCTTAACAGCGCCAACCAATTCGTCTACATCTTCTGGGGCACATTGGAAAAAGACAAAGAAATCAGCTAAGCCTCTAGGCTCTGTTTGAATACTAACGCTTACTCGTGGGCTATATACCCCTCCTTTTTCTTCTCTCAAGTTCTCCCGAACCATAATGTTTAAAACACTAGCCATGGATTGAAGGCGGTGCTGTTGTGCTGGTGTAAAATCTCCTTCTTGCATAAAACCTACATAGACATTGGCTTGAGGAGCGAGTCCTTTTTTAATGTCCTTAAGGCCACCATTTACACCATATTTTACCCCAACATCTTTTCCTTTTTCCTTACGATTAATGCTAGGTAATGCCCCTAAATATTGCTCTAAAGGCTTTTTCAAATCTTCTGGTTTGAAATTACCAACTAAAACAAAAGTAAAGTCACTGAAATCACTAAAACGATCTTGGTAAATTTCAAAGGCCCGTTCTAATTTCATGGCTTCAATTTCCTTAATATCAGGCATGGCCTGACGTCTTGGATGGTCGCCATTTTTAATGCTAACAATCTCTTTACTGAAAGCGACCATTGGATTGGCACTTTGATTGCGCAATTGCTCTACGGTTTGGCCTACAATACGCTCAAAATCATCTTGATCTTTACGCGCATCAGTCCCATAGAGATAAACCAATTTCATTAAAGTTTCAAAATCTTCGGTAGAAGAAGAGCCGTAAAACCCTTCATACAATTCTCCAATATAAGGAGAGAGCTCCAAGGTTACCCCTGTTAGTTTCTTATTTAAAGCAATGGCATCAAATTTCCCTAAGCCCATTTGGTCAACTACACGAGCGGCATTACTAGCGGTCAAGTAATCTTCATCACTGTACAACGAGTGTCCACCAGGGCTATATGCCATCATGGAGATTTTGTCATTTTGGAAGGTCGTTGGTTTTAGAATAATACGAACGCCATTCGATAAGGTATATTCTGTAATGTTTAGGTCATCTGTTGTGACAACATTGGTCGAAACAATTTTACCAGGAGTAGGTACTTTTTCTAATAAAGGCATGTCTAAGAACTTGTCTTTATAAGGCTCTACTACCATGTCTTTACCACTGTTCAATATTGCTCTTAATGCTTCTTCTGAAGGAATTTTGACACTTTCCTTTTCAGGAGCGGTAATGACCAAGGCACGATTTTCTTCTGTAATCCATTGTTTTCCCAAAGCATTGATTTCCTCTAAGGTAATGCTAGGTAAAAATTCCTTAATCAGACGCATCTCTTTCTCCGCACCAAACAAAGGCTCATTGTTCAGAAAGTGATAAACGGCTTGCATCGATAAGTCTCCAGAACGTGTTTTATCACGCTCTTTGTATTGCGCTTCTGCAGCAGCTTCTAAGGCTAATTTTTGACGCTCCAATTCTGTATCTGTAAAACCATGTTTTAAGACGCGTTGATTTTCACGTACTAAGATTTTTACTGATTCCAAAATACCCGCTTCTTTAGCAGAAGCAGAAGCAAAATAGACATCCTTGCTGCGTACAAAACCACCATAACCTGCATTCGCACGAATGAAAGGCGCTTCTTTTTCTTGTGCAATCTCTACAAAACGCTCATTGAGCATTCCGTTGTATAACTGCTGCATAATGGTAAGGCGATAATCTTCTAGATTCTCCACCTTTTGCGCTTCATGCTTGATGTATAAATTAACATCCACACTTGTCGCCTCTTTATCTGTAGCAATTCCAATCAACGTTTCTTTGTGATTAGGAACTTGGTACAATTCTTTCTTTCTAGGGTTCTCAGGGTTCTTAAGGCCCGCAAATTTAGCTTTTATCTTTTGCTCCATTTCCTCTACATTCAAGTCACCAACAACAATGATGGCTTGTAGTTCTGGACGGTACCAATCTTTATAAAAGCGGCGGAAACGGTCATGTGGCGCATTTTGAATGATGTCCATGACTCCAATAGGAAGGCGGTCAGCATAACGAGTATCGTAAAATACTTTTGGCCACCAAGTATAACGCATGCGTTCTGTTGCTCCTAAACCTGTACGCCATTCAGATTGAATGACGCCACGCTCTTTGTCGATTTCTTCCCCTTCAAAGGCAATTCCAGTAGCCCAGTCACTCATGACGGTTAACCCTTTATCTACTAATCCTTCTTTGTCTGTTGGGAGTTGTAGCATGTAAACAGTTTCGTCAAAAGAAGTGTAAGCATTAAGATCTGCCCCAAAACGTACACCTGTCTTTTCTAAGAAATTGATTAGGTCGTTTTTAGCAAAATTAGTGGTACCATTAAAGGCCATGTGCTCTACAAAATGCGCGAGTCCTCGTTGGTCATCATCTTCTTGCATAGAACCCGCGTCTACTGCTAGGCGTAATTCTAAACGATTTTCAGGCTTGCTGTTCTTACGAATGTAATAACGCATCCCATTATCCAAGGTACCTGTTCGGAAATTGGGAGAGAAGGGCAATTCTGCCTTCATTCCACTGGCTTTTTCTACCGTTGCATCTACCGTTGCTGTACTTCCCAAGGAGCCCAAACCACTAATAGGAGAGGGCGCAGTTGTATCGGTTGTGGCGACAGGATCGCTTTTTTTGTTCTTATTTTTGGCAACGCTACCAGTATTTACACAAGCTATTTGGGCGTAGAAGAGTGAAAAGACTAATAGAAAACCAAACAACTTAGAGGGGTTGTTCATAGTTTAAAATAATTTATGAAGTTTATTTATTAGAAGCAAAACAGTAGCCTTGGATACTTTTTAGAACTTCTTGGTGAGAATTTGATACCATCCTTTATAAAACACCCTAACAAATGTTTAAATTATGAAGCATCGTGGATCAAAAGTAGCTAAAAGCTAAGGCATTCTTATTTTTTTTCGACTAGTTTACAAGGAATAAGGATAAAAAATACTCTGGAGAGCGCTTAATCTTTTTGCTAGAAAATTCTACTTTTAGAAACAGATTCTTTCCTTGTTTGGGGACTGAATCTGGTAGAAT
Source organism: Aureispira sp. (assembly GCA_050633105.1). Classification (GTDB taxonomy): domain Bacteria; phylum Bacteroidota; class Bacteroidia; order Chitinophagales; family Saprospiraceae; genus Aureispira. The sequence goes on from JBOEFW010000043.1 coordinate 62,052, forward strand.
TATAAATGTAAGGATAGAAACCTTACTACTTTTAAAATAGGTTAATAAAGAGCCTTCGATTTAATACATTACCCTAATCTTCACCATTCAAAGGACAACTTAGGTAGCACATCAACTAAAATAAGGCTAGCTCCCATTCAAATGGAAAACTAGCCCTATGATTACCCGTTGTGAATATGGGTAGTTGTTACGAGTGGCAACTATTTTATACAGAGATGCCTAAATGTTGGCTCCAATAGTCACTAACAAAGATATTATCGGGATCTAATTGAGTGCGCAAGGCCATAAAATCATCCCACTTAGGATACTGTGCTTTGAGATAATCGGTACCTGTACTCGAATCAGGTGCTGCTAAATATTTGCCCCAATGCAATCTGAAATCAAATGGCTTGAGCAGTTCCCAAAACTGTGGGTAATAATCGGTGCCAGGATCACCTTCGTTATAGGCATACCAAAATAAATCTACCCGAAAGACATCGCGGTTATAAGCGGCATTCATCCAAAATTTGTTGGCCGTAGTGGCATACAGTTCGCACGTGTAAGATCCCGTAGCTGAAAGCCCGTTGGCATTGTAATATTCCAATAAAGTATTCATGACAGCCTGCGTATCTTTCGCATCAATCCAAATTTCAGTAAATTCAGTAGGTAAAATAATATCATTTACCTTATTATCCATAGGCAATCCTTGCCACCAAGTATCCCAAAAGGTTACGGTACCCTCAGGTTGAAAAAGATTGATGATAAAGGGCAAAATAACAGGCTCGTACAATAACTCAATTACCTTTTCCCAAAAAGAGGCTTTAAAGGCATCGGGAATAATGTCGTCTAGTTTTTCTTCTAATTTAGATAAGAAACCTGTTTCACTGGTAGGATCTTCCAAATGATCAGGGGTTAGCCAATCCACCAATCGTTTTTCCAATCCCAAGGTATTGATTAGCGATAAATTATATGTAGCCAATAATTTTCTAATTTCCACCAATCCTCGTTCTGATTTTACCTCCTGTACAATCTTCCCGACCAATTGTTGCAACCATTCTTCTAGATGCCCTGCATAATCTTTGGCCCCCAAGAAATTATCGCCAATGACTTTCAAAAAGGCTTCAATAACCTTTTTTATACCATCCTCTTCAAAAGCTGTATGGAACCAAGTTGGCCAATTGCCCACAAGCCAATAGAAGAGCGAAGCGCCCAATTGAGCAGGGATTTGAGAGCCGCCAACTTCGGGAAATTCCAAATAAGGCTTGGGCTTAAATGGAGCAGGGGGGCCACTTGGTGGATTTGTTTGGCTATTGTAATCACTGGGTTTCATAATGGCTGCTTCCCAAGTTACAAATTTTTGTACCCCTTGTTGTGGCCACCACAACAAACGGGCATATTCCGTCTCTTTTAGATAATCTAGCATGCTAGGTTTAGTACCATCACCTGGGCCAAAAAAATCAATAGGGCCATTGTCATACGAGCTAGTAATTTGTTGCCCTTTGATGTCAAAGCGATCAACACATTGATAGGTGATTTCAGTAATGATACCTAAGAGTCCCAAGGAAGTTCCTACAGCAAAAAAGTGGTTGTTGGGATCTTCGTTGCGTTCGTAGACCTGCACTTGGCCATTACCATCAATCATTTTAATCTTTAAAATAGCATCGGTATAGGCGGTTTGTAGCGAGCCGCCTGCTGATCCTGTAGAGGTAAAACCACCAACAGTTTGGTGAATAATGCCCCCCATATCTTTGATGGCCCAACCACGTTGATCCATTTGATAAAATAAACTGTTCTCTTTGGTAGAAATACCTGATGGGTCAAATGGATCACGGCCTAAATTGACTCCTGCTTGTGCCGTCACTTGTTTTTCGGCATCGTTCCAAGTGAGTGCGCGCATTTTACTCAGCAGTAAATCAATACCAGGCTTGGGATCGGGTTGGTCTCCAAAATCTGTGGTGTAAATAGCTGATTTGACCGAATGTGCAGAACCTCTAACCCGAAGTTGTTTGCCTTCTGAACGAGCTTGTTGGATCAAGGTCTGAATGTCTGCTTCTGTTTCTGGTAGGTACAAAATGCCCCCAGCATAGGTGATCTTATCCATGAATAGTTTGGTGTTTGGAAGTAGTGAAAAAAAATGGATGTCTTCTAAAGCTTAATCGTAACTAACCAAGTATTAGATTGTTTGGGCTTGATAAGGTCGATTAATGATATAGGTAATTTATTTATAGCAATATAGTTTTTTGTATCTATAATACAAGGGGTAAGTATAGAAATATGTTAATAATCATTTGATTATTAGTAGATCTAGGTATAAAAAAATAACTAGTAGGATTTATAATGTGTTAAATTTTTTGTTATTTGATATAAGTGCTTTGAGATAGTTTGTTGTTCTAGGAGGAGAAGGATAAGGGATATCCTATCAGATAGAGTATCAAAATGGAACTCTTATTGAAGTCTTTGATTGGCTTCAAGACTTGTCAGTAGTTGCATATCATCAAGGTATTATGACTAATATCGATGATGCCAATAGGAAGGCAATTGGCATGTTCTGTGGTGGAGTGGCTCCTAATCCTTAATCCTTTGTTTACTACACCTTACTGTGTTAACTGAGAATTACAAGCGGTAAACGGTTTCGTCAAAAAATAGACGTGGCCAGCTCTATCAAAATGGGGGTAGCCCTTAAAAACCGTGTTGTTGTATTTGTTGTGGTAATAAGAATGCTTTTTTGTGCTTCTTTCAGGCGATACGATCAGTATTTACCAACTATTTGGGCGTAGAAGAGTGAAAAAGCTAGTAGAAAACCAAACAACTTAGAGAGATTGTTCATAGTTCAAAATAAACTATGAAGTTTATTTATTAAAAGCAAAACAGTAGCCTTGGGTACTTTTTAGAACTTCTTGGTGAGAATTTGATACCATCCTTTATAAAACCCCCTAACAAATGTTTAAATTACGAAGTATAGAGGATCAAAAGTGGCTAAAAGCTAAGGCATTCTTATTTGCTTTCGACTAATTTACAAGGGATAAGGATAAAAAATACTCTTAAGAGCGCTTAATCTTTTTGCTAGAAAATTATACTTTTGTAAACTTATATTTTTCAGATAGCCCCTTTTTTTATAAACAGGTTCCTTCCCGATTTTGGGAAGTGATCTATTAGTTAACAACCTCAAACCTTCTTCTTTTTGTTGGATTTTAATGTTAACAAATAAGAAGTTTCTATTGGTATAAAGACCAATGAAATAGGAGTCCGATTTTCTGACAAAAAAATTGGAAAGCCACCTTTTATCCAAAAAAAATCGAAGAATGGGGCTTGCAGAAATGAGAGCGTTTAGTCCACTAAATTGAACGTTTTATGGACTAAACTCCTAATTTTGGTTATTTATTGATGTTTTTTAGAAAAAAATTCGCGCTAGCGGTAACAAATTGCCAATTCCAGAGATAAATGAATGAGAAGCATAACGAACAGATCTTGGAAGCAATCCGAAATAATGATAGAAGAGCACTACAAGATTTCTATAATCGCAATAGAGAATTGTTCTCCGCTTGGTGTATCAAAAAATACCACCTAACGAAGGATGATAGTGCAGAGGTTTATCAACAGGCTTATTTGATTTTGTACAAAAATGTCATGAGCGGTAAACTAGAAAAATTAAGTAGTAAACCGATTACTTATCTCTGTTCTGTTGGTAGAAATATAATGTTGCAACGATTACGTGTCAAAGTAAGACATGTCAACGTACCCATAGAAGAAATAGAAGATGACAAAGAATCTGATTTTGTCGCCGATACTGAAGAAGAAAAAGAACGCCAAGAACAAAATAAAAAATTAGTACAACACCTTTTGTCTAAAATTGGCGATCCCTGTGCAAGCATTTTAAAAATGCTTTTTGTGAAAGGAATGCATCCAGAAGCAGTCGCACATGCCATGAACTACAGCGACGAACGCGTCGTACGAAAAAGAAAATCTCTCTGTTTAAAACGTTTGAGAGAAATGGTCAAGGAAGAGGCCAATCAAAATTCTTCACAAGACACCTAACAGGAAGGAACGCGCTCATTAAACACACACACACCAATTTTTCCCCAACAAGTTAAAAACACACAACAATACCTATAACACACGCTTAGTTCTTAGAACTGGCAACACACCGAAAACTACTATCTTACTAAATCAAAAAACAGACACCAATGTCCAAACTCGATAAAATAAAACTCATAGAAGCCTACCATACTGGACAGTTAAAAGGAAAAGAAAAAAACTCTTTTAAACGCTTACTACAAGAAGATCCTAGCTTTGAGACAGAAGTAGCAGCATACCAACCCATTTTTGAAGGTTTTCATGGCCTAAGAGGCGACCAGTTTGCAGAAACCTTGCAAGAGTTTGAAAACGACTACCAAGCTAACAAAGCAACTAAACCAACACCCATTATTCGCTCTTTGCGTCAATTCTATTACATTGCTGCGGCTGCCGCTGTTTTGTTGCTAAGTGTTTTGGCTTATCAATTGACCAATCCTAACTTGTTCCACCAAAACTTTGTTGCTTCAGAATCTATTGCGGTACACATGAATGCCTTTCGTGCTGCGGAAGATATGCCTGTTGCCGAAAAACTTAAAAAAGAAGCCTTTACTGCGTATCAAGACAAAGATTACCGCAGTTGTATTCGCTTACTTCAAGATTATCGCCAGAACTTTCCACAATTGGCAGGAACAGACTACCAAGCCTTGGTTGTTTTGGGCGTCGCACAATTAGCGCATGGTAAAGCAGAAGCAGCTTTAGCCTCTCTAGAAGTCGTTATCAGTAGTCGTGATTCCTCGTATCGACAAGAAGCAGAGTGGATGACGGCTTTAGCCAATATCAAACTCCATAAAAATGATGTTGCTAAAACATTATTAGAAGTAATTAGTGGAAAAGAAAGCCACTTGTACCAACAAAAAGCAACAACCTTATTAGAAAAATTATAAGACCTCAACCCCTCAATATCGAAGGCATCACGCAATGAAAATAGTCCTGTTATTTCTTTGTCCATTTCTTGCAAAGCCTAACAACAAAGCGTATCTTAGCATCCGCGTTTTAAAAAACGATTTGATACAATCGGGATGTAGCTCAGCTGGTAGAGTACGCGCCTGGGGGGCGTGAGGTCGCAGGTTCAAGTCCTGTCATCCCGACGAAGTAATAATGAAGGAGTTAAGCACTAGTGCTTAACTCCTTTTTTTTGTGGGTTTGAACAATGGTTTGTTTTGCTAAGGGGTAAAATAGGGGGTAACTTAGACAATAGGCCGTTTTTCTTGGAATAGGGTAGATATTGATGCTACTGGTGGTCTTTGCATAGCTTAGACTTCGTTAACCGATGTTGTCGTTGCTTGATAAATCATGAAATGAATTAGTGATAGAGCGTTGTTTTTATGAGAAATATAGAGTTGTTGAAGCACTAGGCTTCAAGGACTCTTTTTTGTTTCATAGAGCCACTATTCCATATTTCATTACTTGATAACAACACGATGATAGTGCTTAGGGAAAACCCTAGTTATTAGAGAATAGGTGAAAACCCTAAAATTAAATCCTAGTTGTCAAGATATCTTTGTACGGCAGTCAAAAGAAACATATTGGATAAAGTTAGTGGCTCAAGCTATCGTCTATTTTTTAAAGGCACTATTCTAAATAATAGAAATTATTTTTTATTGTTTAATGAATAATTTTAATTGTATTCATTAAAAGATTACTTTAGATGGTGTTAAGGTGTATTCAATCTAAAACTATGTCAATAGAAGAAGCAAAGCAAGATATCCAACACTGGAGCACCACTAGTGAAACAACTTACTTCAAGTAGAACGGATTAAATTCTGGAACAGGACTCGAAGGGCGAGCAATCGTACAGGTCTTTGAAATTCCTTTCTTGGATTTTATGCAGATTTTTGAGAAAAGAATGGATGTCCAAAACACCTTTTTATTCCTTGGATTGAAGGATTATAAAGGTGATGAGATAGAATTGTTGGCGGTTTCTTAATATGGGAAGTGGGGGCATTTCTTTAAAAGTATTAATTGTAAATAATTTTTAACAAAAAAAAATGATTTTTGAAGGATTAGAAAATATTAGAAAGAATACAGGAGCTTGGAAGAATACTAGTATAAACGAAAAGTTTAATTTCCTTAATAATGGGGCATGTATTCAGATAAGTAGAAACATGTACAAAAACATTAAAAAAAATTATCCTAATTATTCAAAAGAAGATGTATTGCGTTTATATCTGAGCATTAATAAAAATCCTGTAGAAAATGGAGATTATATTCCAATTAAGGATAATTTAGTTGTGTATTTAATTAATTCCAAGTATGACAAATCAATTACAGGAGCTCCCATTAATAAGGAGAAAATATTCAGCCCTGAGATAATAGGAAGTTGGACAAATAGCCCTTTTTTAGAGGAGAAAAATTTTAATAAAAAAAGTTTACAAACTGAAAAATTTTCTTTTTCTTTTTATAAAGAAAATGATAGTATTGGAGAAGATAAACGCCAAGAAATTGTTGAACGTTATTTCAAATGGATAGCTTATGGAAGTATATGGACAACAGATGCTAGTAAAGAGGCTGTACAGGTTTTTGAATTTTCAATGACTAACTTAGAAATAATTTTTGGGAAGGCGGATACAACAGATGCTATTATTTTTTTTAGTATGAATGACTACGAAAATAAGGGAATCTCATACCCTAATGAATTAGAGATTTCTTTTTGTGCAAAACGAACTCCACCATCAACAAAAGAAGGAGTTGAACATTTTTTGGAGTTCTATCAGTTTGAGAATGTTTCAACTCCTTATCCTCCTTTTAGTATGGATGGAAAAGGTTTTAATTTATTGCCAACAACCTCGTAAAGTATTATTATTGATGGAGTTGCTAAATTTTATCGGTAGATTTATAAATTATACTTCTGTTAGTTTATTGTTTTTTGGAATATTTATTGCCGCTTTTAAAAAACATTCTAAAAATAAATTAATAGTAATTTACTTAATAGGATTATTCTTATCAGAGTCTATAGGATTGTATTTACGACAAGGTTCTCTAATTCTATTAACTATTTCTTTCTTTATTCATTTTGTATGTTTAACTCATTTTTACGACATAAAAACATTCAAAATAAAATGCACATTAATGCTTTTAGGAGTATTACCTTTATTACTACATTGCACGACAGACAATTCTCTGGTATGGCTACAACACTATGCACGAGTACCCTATTCTCTAATCATCAGTTTATGCAGTTTAGGGTACTTTTATGCCTTAATGATGGGGAAATTACAAAATATACCTTCTAGAAATATATTGAATGGAAGTATTTTATTATTCTTTACGATAGACGCCTTTCTAGGAACAGCAAATCCTTATCTTGTAAAAAGAGAGTACCTAGACTTAGTTGCCTGGTTTTGGTTTTTCAGAGCTATTTTTCTAGAGTTCTTTTATGTTGCGCTAATCTACTATGGCTGGAAGCTTCCAAAGGAAACCTAAAAACACTTCCGTTATTATAATTAGAAATAGGAACCTTACTTGCAAAAGTAAGTTTCCTATTCTTTTTTTGTCCCCATCCTCTTCCTTTCTAAAATGAAGCAACTTCATATGCGAGTAAAAATTGTACTCTTTTGACTCAAAAAGAAAGATAATACCCCTAGCGGTATTTTTTATGTGCAATAAAAGCTATCTTTCAAACCTTCCCCTCAAAGCGTTCTTAGCACGCCTAAATTTAAGATAGATGGAAACCAATCCAAATGTTTTAACCATCTTTTTATTACTAGGAATAGGAACACTGCTCCTAGTGATATTACTTTTGTCGCTTTTTATCTTTATTAGAATGCATCTCAAAAGGATGCGGATAGAAGAACAAAAGAAGTTAGCGTTAACCTTACAGCATCAAAAAGAGCTCTCTACCGCCTTGGTAGAGGAGCAGGAGCGAGAGCGTGCCCGCATTGCAGCAGAACTGCACGATGATTTAATTGCCAATTTGTATAGAATCAAGCTCACCAATGCGGATGAGCAGATCAATGGGATGTTGAAAGAAAGTATTCAACGCGCACGAAAACTCTCTCATGAATTGAGTCCGCCGATGTTGGAAGCCTTGCCTATAGAAACCCTAATGCTAGATTTCTTGGAACCTTTCCAACAACACTACACCTTACAAGGTAATTTTAATCCTTCTAATAATAAATTATTGGATAGGGTTATGAAATTGCAATTGTTTCGTATCTTTCAAGAAGTCTTAACCAATATTGATAAGCATGCTAATGCTACTGAAATAGAAGTAATTTATCGGTTTCAGAAAAAATATTGTTGCTTGATTATCAAAGATAACGGAGTAGGATTTGACCCTAAAACTACGACAGGCTTAGGCCTTAAGAATATCACCTTACGAACACAAATTCTCAACGGTTCCTACCGACTGAAAAGTAATGGCTCCCAAGGAACCACTTTCATTTTTTTACGTTATGAGCAACCCAAATAAAATAAATGTAGCCATTGTAGATGATGATTTATTAGTCGTACAATTGCTTACTCAATTTCTTACACAATCTACAGACGTCCAATTCGAGATTGTCATAACAGCCAATGGAGGCGACGAATTCTTAGAAAAACTAACTAAGACAGCAACTCCCGTTGATATTCTCTTATTAGATTTGAGAATGAAGCATGGAGATGGCTTGTCTGTATTAGAAGAACTGAGAAAACAGAAAACTATGACCAAAGTCATTGTCCTTTCTTCCTATTATAAGCCTGCTTATATTGGGCAAATGATGCAGCTGAATGCCCATGCTTTTTTACCCAAAGAGATTGATAAAGAGGAGTTGATAGACATCATCCAAGAGTTGTATGCCAAAGGCTATTACCTCAATTCTGATCAAGTCAACAGCCTTCGAACACAGATCACACCTAAAGCGCCCAAATTACACATTGATCCTAAGGATTTGCTCACCAATCGAGAATTGGAAGTGCTAGAACTCATTGCCCACCAAAAAACAACCAAAGAAATTGCCAATGAACTCTTTGTTTCTCCCAAAACCGTAGAGGCACACAAAAGCAATCTCTTCTCCAAAACAGGGGTCAAAAATATGGCAGGGCTCATGATGTATGCCATTCAACAGCATCTAATTGATCCCAATGAGTTTATGTTGTTGGGGTAGGGGCAAAAAAACAAAAAAAACATGAGGAATAATCGTATTAATGTCGCTATCTGCCATAAGGAGAAATCGCATCCATTCTAACAATAGGGAGCCCTTTAGTTACTTTAGGACTCATCTTTAGAGTAATGGTTTTAGGTGACAGCGTTGTTTTTTTTAAGGGGATTTTGGTTGTGCTTGTAGTGGGAGGAGCTGGACAAGTTGCCAATATGAAATGGGTTTGGGTAATAGCCATAGCATTATTAGCTTCTGGTGCAGCCATCAATGGCGCTCCAATTAGACCTTGCATGGGTAAGCCACTAAATTGTTGAGCCATAGAAATAAGGGATTTTGAATCGGCCATTGGTCTTGTTTTTTGCTGTTGTTAATGAAAACACACTTTTGGATAGCTATTTATTTAGTTTTCTAAAGAATGTTGTTCAATGTATTGTAATAAAGTGCTTTATAAAGATAGGGTAAAATTATTATTAGGGAATGAAAAACGATGAAAATTCAAGAATCTTTGTTTCAATTCTTTCAACAGATTTTCCAAACTCCATAACTTAAAAGAGGCTTCCTTTTATCCTATTTTGATCTCCAAAGCCCCGTCCAACCACTAAAAGAAAAAATGCCAAGGTCTAAGTTGGTCGCTCTACTATAAATGTTTAATTTTATACGTTCCAATCTTATTCCGCCGATCCAAGCACCAAACAAATGAACATCAACCTCACCGACGAAGAAAAAATAAAGCTCCTCAACTCTGATGACATCTACGGCATCATGCAAAAGATACTCCTGAGAGAGGAAAAAATAGACCAAAACAAGGAACACTTCTGGATTCTAGGCCTCGCCAGCAACCAACGCTTACTTTTCATTGAACTCATCAGCTTGGGCACCGTCAACAAGACGTTGGTAGAGCCGATGGAGGTGTTCAGTCTAGCCCTCCAAAAACAAGCGGTCAAAATCATTCTCTGCCACAACCATCCCAGTGGCGAACTCAAACCCTCTGCCGAAGACCAAGACATCACGGACCGCCTCCTCCAAGTGGGCCGCATCGTGAATATGCCCGTCATCGACCACCTCATTATTTCTGATATCAGCTACTTGTCGTTTGCCGATATTGGCTTGCTCTACGAGCTGTCCAAAAGCCTAAAGTATGTGCCCAATTATCAGTTGATTGATCGCATCAAGGAGCAGGCCGCTGAATTGTTGGCTAAGAAAGTGGAAGAGGCGAAAAATAAAGCTGCTAGGGCAGAAAAACTTGAAATTGCTGTGAACTTGAAGAAGGGGGGAATGGCTGTGGCAGATATTGCAGCGGCTACGGGCTTGAGTGTGCAGGAGATTGGCTTGTTGTAGGGGGTAAGCCTGCTTGGGTTGTTTTAGGTTTTTTATAGTCTGGAATGTTCTTTTTGGCATATCCCCAAAAAGAACCAACTCTTAAGCACAGCGCTCACGAACGAAGTGAGCTAAAAAGGTCTAGGGCTTGATGATTTTGATGGGTAAAACGACAACACTCTCCGCTTAAACCTTCAAAACTCGCTTGCGCTCAAACAATTGAAGGTTTTATTTTTCTACGAAAAATAGCAGCTCCTAGCGTTGGGTTTTACTTTTCCATCAAATTCATATGCCCCAACAAATAAATACTTTTAACCATCTGCTTTTAGGTAGGACTAATATGTCAACGATTAAGTAGTTGTTTTAATATAGTATTCTCTAATCTAATAAAGGTGATCATTCGATATGCGTTTATCAAATAAGTAAGTTTGTTGGATAAGGTACTATCGCTTATAAACCAACCCACAATTATTTATTCTGATCTTTCAAAACATTCAGACTTACAACAAGCTTGGTTCATTGATTCGTATTAAAAGTTAGTTGTGTTGCTACTTCTTGATATCTTTTACTTTGCCTACTCATCAAAGGCTTTCAGAAGCCCTTATTTGGTGGGCATATAATAAATTGGAAAAACAAAAGAACTTATTTCTAGCGTTATTTTTCTATGAAAAATAAAATGTTCAATTGTTTGAACGATAGTGAGTTTTGAACATTTAGACTAGGAATAAGTTCTTTTGTCCAATTTCTTATGGAGCCCTAGAGTTTTTTGTTTCTTTTTTTGGTAATGCAAAAAAGAAAAAACAGCACAAAGAAACCGTTATCTAAAACTATAGAGCATTTATGGAACAAGAGTAAATGATTAGAGGAACTTTTCTTTTAGTACTTGTTGTTTCAAATGTATTTACTATATTAATAATAAACGTATATATTATGAGTTTGAAATTTTCGCAGCGTATTGGGAAGACACCAGTAAGAGAGGCTTTGCAAGCAGAAGGAATGGATAAAGGCTTGGAGAATGGGCTGTGGAATGACATTTATCATATAGTAGGACAATATTATGAAAATAAAAAAAATCATTATACTAATGATATTGTTTACTTTTCAGCTATTGATATTTATGAAGAGAAAATAGATGAAATTCCAGAAGGAGATGAAGAAGAAATGGATTTGTATATAAAGGAGCAATACATAAAAAGCTCATGGTTTCAAAAGTACGACTTGATAGAGTATATCTGTTCAAATTTTGCTAAAGCAGAAGAAATAAAGGACTTCAACAAAACCCTAGAAAAACACCAATCCGCCTACAGAATCATCAACAATCAAGTCACCCCAATCATCTCTGAACAAGAAATTCAAACCATAGAAACCGCCCTAGAAAACCCCTCCCAAGCAGTAACCAACCACCTAGACACCGCCCTAAAACTCCTCTCCAACCGCCAAAACCCAGACTACCGAAACTCCATCAAAGAATCCATCTCCGCTGTAGAAAGCTCCTGTTTATTACTAACCAATAACTCAACAAAAAGCATAGGCGCAGCCCTAAAACTCCTAAAAGAGAAACACGGCCTCAACAACGTACTAGAAAAAGCCTTTAGGACCCTATACGGCTACACCTCACAAGCAGGCGGCATCCGTCATGCTATGATCGACGATAAGAACAAAGAAATCACCCAAGCAGAAGCCCGTTTTATGTTGATTTCCTGTTCTGCCTTTGTGAATTACTTGCGGGAAATGGTAGGAGAGGAATAAGAAGTCCTCCAAGCCTTCCCCAATTCCTATTGGTACGGCAGCAGAAGCCCTAGCTTTTTAAGAGCAAAATAAAAACAAAAAAGTACAGAATAAACAGCCCTAGAATGTATAAAACACTACTTTTTCCCTAGCTTAGGAACCCCAATAAAAATTCCCATTTCCCCCAACAACAAAAGTCAACCACCACCAAAAAATAGAACAAGACACCAATGTCAGAAGACCACAAAAAACAACTAGAGCAACAGCTTTGGAACATTGCCAATACCTTGCGCGGCAAGATGAATGCGGATGAATTTAGAGATTACATTCTAGGCTTTATCTTTTACAAATACCTATCGGAAAAAATGCATTGGTTTGCCAATCAATTGTTGTCCGAGGAGGAAGTAAAGGACTATACCCAATTGGATGTAAGTAGCACACAAGGCCAAGAATTTATAGCCGCTATCCGAGAAGAAGCCATTGAACAATTGGGCTATTTTTTACAACCCCAAGAGTTGTTTGCACAAATCGCCAAACGAGGCAATGCCACTGCCGAAAACGAGACCGAAGAAACACCCGATAATTTCATCTTAGCAGACCTGCAATTGATTTTGCGCAACATCGAGCAAAGTACAATGGGCTCAGGCAGCGAGGATGATTTTGATAACTTATTTGAGGATTTAGATTTGACTTCTACCAAGCTGGGTCGAACAGAAAAAGACAAAAATGCCTTGGTGGCAAAAGTTTTGGAACACCTCAACAAAATTGACTTCAAACTACAAGATACCGAAGCGGATGTATTGGGCGATGCCTACGAATATTTGATCGGTCAATTTGCCAGTGGCGCAGGAAAAAAAGCAGGAGAATTTTATACGCCGCAGCAGGTGTCTAAAATCTTAGCCAAGATCGTAACCACCAACAAAACCCAGCTCAAAAATGTCTACGATCCCACTTGTGGTTCAGGCTCTTTGTTGTTGCGGGTAGCCAAGGAAGTAGAGCAAGTATCTACCTTTTATGGGCAAGAAATGAACCGCACGACCTACAATTTGGCGCGGATGAACATGATCTTACACGATGTGCATTGGAGTGAATTTGACATCAAACAAGAAGATACTTTGGAGCAACCACAGCACCCCGATCTCCAAGCTGAAGCGATTGTGGCCAATCCTCCTTTTTCGGCCAAATGGTCGGCCAATGCACTGTTTAGCAACGATGCGCGGTTCTCGGCCTATGGGCGTTTGGCTCCCAAATCTAAAGCCGATTTTGCCTTTGTACAACACATGATTCACCACTTGGCGGACAATGGTACCATGGCGATTGTTTTGCCACATGGGGTTTTGTTTCGTGGGGCTGCCGAAGGACATATTCGGGAGTATCTTATCAAGGATTGCAATTACTTGGATGCGGTCATTGGCTTGCCTGCGAATATCTTTTATGGCACCTCTATTCCAACCGCTATTTTGGTGTTTAAGAAACAGCGGGAAGACGCCAACAATATTTTATTTGTAGATGCCAGTCAAGATTTTGAGAAGGTCAAAACACAAAATGAATTGCGTGCAACAGATATTGATAAAATTGTACAAACCTACCGAGAACGGCGAACAATAGACAAATACAGCTATTTGGCTGCGTTGGAAGAGGTGGCAGAGAACGATTATAACCTCAATATTCCACGTTATGTAGATACTTTTGAGGAGGAGGAAGCCGTAGATTTGGCTTCGGTGGCGCAAGCCATCAAGACCTTGGATAAGAACATGGAAGCAACCAATAGCGTATTGGCTGATTTTTGTAAGGAACTGGGCATTGATGCGCCATTTTAAAGCTGGGTAATTATGATGGAAATAAAAAAGAAAAAGGAATTGGTGCCTGCTTTGAGGTTTGGAGAGTTTGATGGGGAATGGAGTATTAGTAAAATTATAGATTTATTTACTATTAAAGCAGGAGGGGACATTGACAAAAAGAATGTCAGAGAAAAAAAAGACAAGGAATTTAAATATCCAATTTATGCAAATGCAAAAGCAAAAAAAGGACTTTATGGATATTCTAATTTATATAAAGCCAATGAGAATGTAATTACTATAGCAGGGCGAGGTGTAAACATAGGCATAACTCATGCTAGAGATCATAAATTTTATCCTATTGTAAGATTATTAGTCTTGGCTCCTAAACTCGATTATGATATTTATTTTTTTGAGCATGAAATAAACCGACTTAATGTATTTATTGAAAGTACTGGTGTCCCCCAATTAACTTCTCCTCAAATATCTTTATACAATGTTAAATATCCCTCCCTCCCAGAACAAAAAAAAATAGCCACCTTCCTAAGCACAGTCGATCAAAAAATCGAACAACTCCGCCAAAAAGTAAGCCTTTTGGAGCAATATAAAAAAGGGGTGCTGCAACAAATCTTTAGTCAGGAAATACGATTTAAGGAGGAGAATGGGGAGGATTTTGCGGATTGGGAGGTGAAGCGGTTTGATAATGTTTTTGCTTTTATCCGTACTAATTCATTCTCGCGTAGTCTACTGAATTACAATTCAGGGGAGGTCAAAAACATTCATTATGGAGATATTCATACTAAATTTAGTGCTCAGTTTGATATAACAAAAGAAAATGTACCTTTTGTAAACGAAGATGTTGATATCTCTAAAATCAATAAAGAAGATTATTGTGAAGAGGGAGATTTAATTATAGCGGATGCTTCAGAAGATTATGCAGATATAGGGAAATCAATTGAGGTGGTGAATTTGAGAAATCAGAAATTGGTGGCGGGGCTACACACCTATATAGCTAGACCTAAAATACAAATGGCTTTAGGTTTTAGTTGTTACTTAATGCAAAATAGTCAAGTAAGGCGTGCAATTATGAGGATAGCAACAGGGGTATCAGTGTTAGGCATAACTAAGACTAATTTATCAAAGTTAGAAATTTTAATTCCTTGTTTTCCAGAACAAAAAAAGATAGCCACTTTCCTAAGCAGCATAGACCAAAAAATAACCCAAACCCAAGAACAGCTCACCCAAACCCAAGCCTTCAAAAAAGGATTATTACAGCAGTTATTTGTATAAATCAGGCAACAACATAGAGGGAAGCCCTAGCAGCTTTTTTTCCTTTAAGAACTGTTTGTGGATTCCAAAAGAAGGAACCGCGCAGAAGGATCATTGCTTATAGAAGTCCGCCTAATAGGGTAATAATTCTAATAAAGGTATAAATGTATAAGAGGAAAAATTTAGTATATTGCTACTTGATGCCTTCATAGCAACATTCCAATAGAACATAGTAAGCATGGGAGAGGACAATCGTATAGAATTCAAAGCACAACTAACCGAGGGTTTGGAGAAAGAAGTGGTTGCCTTTGTGAATAAGGAGGGAGGAAGCCTTTATATCGGGGTGGATGATGCTGGAAAGTAGGTAGGGCTATAAAAAACGAAACCCAATAGCTTGAATTGCTTCAGGGGCTACCGGGAATAAGATAGTACAAATATACAACAAATAACTTAGAAAATCAAGAGGTTGATGAAATACGCTGATTTTGAAAATATTATGTCAATGCCTAGAATGAATCGTTATAAACAGGCTTGTGGGGGTGATGTAAGAAAGGCTATGACACTTTATCGAAAGAATTTGAAGCTATCACAGGAATTGTTCATAGTCATTAGTTGTTTTGAGATAGCCCTTAGAAATGCTATTGATAAGAATTATTTGAGGACATTAGGGAGCGATTGGTTAAGAAATGCAATTGCTAGTGGAGGTTGTTTTGATGATTCGCGTTGTGCAATAACCCAAAGAACAATCGATGAGGAGATTAGAAGTTTGAGAGGACCTTATACACATCATAAATTAGTAGCGGGCTTAGGTTTTGGCTTTTGGCGATATATGTTTGGGAAACATCAATATAGGTTGGCGGGGAGAACTTTATTAAAAATATTTCCAAACCGCCCTTCCTCTTCACAGACTATTCAATATAATCAAAATTATGTATTTCAAGAATTAAAGAAAATTAACAACATCAGAAATAGAATTGCACACCACGAACCTATTTGTTTTCAAGCAAACGCTGCTGTAAAAGACACAAGTTATGTTCGAGAACATTATGATGTGATTATAGAACTACTTTATTGGATGGGGATTAATAAAGATAAATTTTTATATGGATTAGATAATGTTTTGAATGGTTGCAATAAAATAGATACCTTATAAAACGAAATTTTAATCCATGGCCCATCAATCCGAACAAGTCTTAGAAAACAAGCTCCTCGCACAATTAGCCCAACAGGGCTATGCCCTTGTTGCCATTCGAGACGAAAGCAGCTTATTAGACAACTTAAAAGTACAATTAGAGGCCTTTAATGGCGTGCAATTATCAGCGCAAGAGTTTAAGCAAGCCTTAAACCACCTCAATAAGGGCAATGTGTTTGATCGCGCCAAGATATTGAGGGATCGCGTGACCATTACCAGAGACAATGGAGAGGCCTTGTATTTGAGTTTTATCAACCAACAAGATTGGTCCAAAAACCAGTATCAAGTTACCCAACAAGTCACTGTTCAAGGCAGTTATAAAAACCGTTATGATGTGACCATCTTGGTCAATGGCCTACCTTTGGTACAAATCGAACTCAAACGCAGAGGTTTAGAACTCAAAGAAGCATTTAAACAAATCAAGCGGTATCATCGGCATTCTTATGGTGCTTCTTATGGCCTGTTTTTGTATGTGCAAATCTTTGTGATTAGCAATGGGGTGAATACAAAGTATTATGCCAACAATAAAAGGCAGTCGTTTAAGCAAACCTTCTATTGGGCAGACAAAGAAAACAAAGGCATCCACGATTTAACGGCCTTTACCCAGCAGTTCTTAGAGCGCTCCCATTTGTCCAAGATGTTGACCCAATACATTGTACTCAACGAGGGACTAAAGATATTGATGGTCTTAAGGCCTTATCAATATTACGCCACAGAGGCCATTGTTCACCAAGTAAAAACACAGCAGACAGGCGGCTATATCTGGCATACCACAGGCTCAGGAAAGACCTTGACTTCCTTTAAAGCCAGTCAATTGATTGTACAATTGCCCCATGTAGATAAGGTTGTTTTTGTGGTGGATCGAAAGGATTTGGATTATCAAACCATGAAGGAGTTTAATTACTTTGCGAAGGGGAGTGTAGATGCCACCGACAACACCAAATTGTTGATTGACCAATTTACCGATCAATACAAAGACAAAAAAGGCACCCCCAAGGTCACCAAGTTGATTTTGACCACCATTCAAAAGCTCAACAATGCGATTTTTAAGAACAAATATAAGAAGCGCATGGAGCCTTTGCGGCAACAAAACATCGTGTTTATTTTTGATGAATGCCACCGCAGCCAATTTGGAAAAACGCATCTAAGAATTAACGACTTCTTCCAGCAAAATCAACTCTTTGGTTTTACAGGAACCCCCATCTTTGCTAAGAATGCCATTAAGAACGAATTAGGCAAGCGCACCACCAAAGAACTTTTTGGGGAATGCCTTCATAAATACGTGATTACTGATGCCATCAAGGATGATAATGTCCTAAAATTTGGAGTAGAATACGTTGGCAAGTACAAACAGAAGGCTTCTAATAATGAAATAGATATTGAAGTCGAAGCGATCGACACCAAAGAACTGTTGGAATCCTCCGACCGTTTGGAGAAAATTGTGGATTATATCATTGCCTATCATGCAACTAAAACAAAGAGCAAGACCTACAATGCTTTATTCTGTGTGTCCAATATCAAAATGCTTATCCAGTATTATGACTTATTTAAACGCAAAAAAGAAGCAGGGGAGCACAATTTGAAGATCGGAACTATTTTTAGTTATACCCCCAATGAAGACGACGATGATGCTGATGGTTTTTATGAGTATGGCTACGCTGCGGAGCCAGAACCCAGCTATAAAACCTCCCACAGTAGGGATAAATTAGAGGAATATATAGCGGATTACAATGCCTTATTCCAGACCAAATACAATACAAAGGACAATCAAGCTTTTTACAATTATTATAAAGAACTATCGCTGCGTGTCAAGAAGCGCGAACTGGATATACTTCTAGTAGTTGATATGTTTTTAACAGGCTTTGATAGTCCTGCGCTTAATACTCTGTATGTAGACAAGTCCCTCAAACATCATGGCTTGATACAGGCGTATTCTCGTACCAATCGACTGGTAGGCGATCAAAAAACACAAGGCAATATTGTTTGTTTTCGCAACTTAAAAAAGGCTACAGACGAGGCCATTGCTCTGTTTTCGGATAAGAATGCGGTAGAGGTCATCTTTGCGCCACCTTATGAGCAATGGGTAGAAAAGTTTAACGAAGCGGCAGAGGAACTCAAAGCAATTACGCCCGATTTGGAGGCAGTAGATGCCTTGTATAGCGAAGACGATATTTTGGCTTTTGTCAAGGCTTTTCGCCAGTTGATTCGTGCTAAAAACGCGATGAATACCCATGCTGATTTTGATTTTGACGACTTGGCAATGAGCGAGCAAGAGTTTGAAGACTTCAAAAGCAAATACTTGGACATTTATACCAAGGTCAAGCAAGAAAAGGAAAAGGCTTCCATTTTGGATGATGTAGATTTTGAATTGGAATTGATTCATAGAGACGAAATTAATGTCGCTTATATCTTACGCTTATTAGCGGAGTTACAAAAAGCGGCTCCAAAAGATAAAGACCAACAACAAAAGGCCATTATCGATTTGTTGATGGGAGAAGTGCAGCTGCGAAGCAAGAAGGCACTCATTGAGAAATTTATTCTCGAAAATTTACCCAACCTAAGTGATAGCAACGATATTCCAGCGGCCTTTGAAGTGTTTTGGGATACGGAGCGCCGACAAGCCTTTGCCGATCTTTGTAGGGAAGAAGCCTTAAAACCTCAGAAGCTCCAAGAAGTGATTGATACTTATCTATTTACTCAGCGAGAACCGTTGAGAGATACACTTATAAAAACCTTAGAAAATAAACCCAAGTTGTTGGAGCGTAAAAAAACGGCTACCCGAATTTTGGATAAGGTGATGGCGTTTGTAGCATGCTTTTTTGATGATATTTAAGGAGGTGTGAATAAGTCGGCACAGCAAGAACAAGCACATTTACAACAGTAGTGGCCTACACGTCCTCCTCTTCCGCCAATTTCCTCTTCCGCAACAACTGCGCAAAGTAAATCAACAAGAGACTAGTCAGGATATGAAAGAGCAATTCGCCCCAATCCTGCCAAGTCACCGCTTGCCAGTTGTACTCCTCCGCTTGGAGCGTCATAAACAACAACAAGACATTGACTAAAATAGAGATAGTAGCAAGGCTGAGCAATACGATGTATTGCAAGCGAAAGGCATTAAATTCAGTCGATGATTGGCTCATAGAATGTTTATAAGTTGATACAAGGAAAATCCAAAGATACAAGGATTAACCTACCACATCAAAGTAATCGCCCCCTTCTACGCTACCGCAACCCCATTGGGTGCTCGATAGCGAATCGAATACACATCGATCTCTAGGAGGCCGTCAGAAAAATCCACTGCCTCTTTTTTTAAAAAAAACATCAAATGTACAAAAGAAACCTTAGATAAGATACAATCTTATTCTATTATATTTCATGATAGGTAATATTGAACAAAAGTATAGGTTTTTAGAAAAGTATACCTTAAGTTTGGAGGATAAGTAATAAAATGGATTTATAAAACGCTTTTTAGGAAGTGTTTGCACTAGTTGTTATCTACTATATGTGATAATGTTTTGTTTTATGGTGTTTTGATTAAAAAAAATCCCCACATTTTATTGCTTTGTAGCCCTCTTTAAGAATAAAAAAACTGGTATGCAAAGCATCTATACTAGCACCTATGCCTTTCTTTTGGCGCTCCTCCTTTTAGGGTGTACACCCACCACAATAGAAACAGATCCTGCTTTGGCCAATCCACCAATGGTGTTGATAGAAGGAGGGCTATTAGCTATGGGAGGAGACAATAAGCAGGCCTCTCCTAATGAATTTCCTAAGCACAAGGTTAGTGTCCAATCTTTTTGGATGGATGTAACAGAAGTAACGAATGCGCAATTTGCGGTCTTTGTAGAGGCGACGAATTATGTGACAGTAGCAGAGCGCCCTATTGACTGGGAAGAAATGAAAAAAGAATTGCCTCCAAATACCCCTCGTCCTCCTGACAGTGTATTGTTGCCTGGTGCCTTAGTTTTCCGAGCCACCGCCCAACCTGTGCGCGTGAACAATCCTGCTTTGTGGTGGGTCTGGACAACGGGAGCGGATTGGCGCCATCCTAGAGGCCCCAAGAGTAGCATTGTTGATAAAATGGAGCATCCTGTAGTACAAATTGCTTGGGAGGATGCGAAGGCTTATGCACAGTGGATAGGCAAGCGTTTACCTACCGAAGCAGAGTGGGAGTGGGCTGCGCGTGGAGGGCAAGAGAACATGATTTATCCTTGGGGGAATGAAGATGTGAATGTAGGAGCTGCTAAAGCCAACTTTTGGCAGGGGATTTTTCCTTATAAAAATTCCCTTAAGGATGGGTATTCAGAAACAGCTCCTGTGCGCTCCTTTCCCCCCAATGATTATGGCCTCTATGACATGGCAGGAAATGTTTGGGAGTGGTGCGAAGATTGGTTTGATGTGGCCTATTATCAAAAAAAAGCGGCTAAAGAAGCCAATACAAAAGGCCCTAAAGTGGCTTACAATCCTGCGATGCCTTTATTAAAAGAGAAGGTCATGCGAGGAGGATCTTTCCTGTGCAACGATGATTATTGCTCTGGTTATCGCAATGCTCGGCGGATGGGATCAGGCACGGATACAGGACTTAATCACACTGGATTTCGCTGTGTCAAAGATCAAGATTAATCTGCAATTAAATCTTTTTCAACTATAAATTGTAATACTATGAGAACAATTTTTTCCAAACTAGGAGTAGGGGTAATTGCCCTTACTGCTTGCTTTTTTTTACTATACCTCAATGGTTGTGGCCCCAAAAGCCTGACCTCGAATGATGATTATTCAAGATTTACAGATATCGGAATACCTGAAGAATATAGAGATTCTTTTTATGCCAATATACCACCAGATATGGAAAAATGGTATACGGGCGATACATTAGATGGTGAAATTGAACAAGATGTAAGAGACTCCAAGTCTAACTGGAGTGATTTTGTCCCTAAAGTAGCCCCTAGAGCTGCACCTAATATTTTGTTTGTTCTATACGATGATACAGGTTTAGGAGCTTGGTCGCCTTATGGAGGAAGTATTAGAATGCCTACCATGGATAGCATTGCCAAAGATGGATTGGTGTATACCCAATGGCATACAACCGCTTTGTGTTCTCCTACGCGCTCTACGATTATGACGGGACGTAACCACCACTTGAATGGTATGGCTTCTATCACAGAAACAGCGGATGGTTTTCCTGGTGGAAATGGCCGTTTGCCAGACAACTGTATGCCGTTTGCAGAATTATTACAAAGCAGTGGTTATAGTACCTATTGGTTGGGGAAAAATCACAATGTACCTGAAGTTGATGTTGCTCCTGGTGGCTATCGTGGTTCTTGGCCTTGCCAAATGGGATTTGATCGTTTTTATGGCTTTTTGGGAGGCGAAACCAATAACTGGTACCCTGACTTGGTATCAGACAATCATTTTATTGAACCGCCTTATTCTCCTGAAGAGGGATATCACTTGTCACATGATTTAACAGAGCAGGCGATTAGAATGTTGCGTAACCAAAATGCTTCTAATCCTAGCAAACCTTGGTATATGTGGTTCTGCCCTGGTGCCAATCATGCTCCACACCATGCCCCTACTTCTTATACACAACAGTATTTGGATGACAGTACATTCATTGCTGGTTATGAAGTGTATAGAGATACGATTCTCAAAAGAATGGTTGATAAAGGTATTTTACCTGATAGCACAAAAGTTACTGCCCTTAACTTTTTACCTGAGGGAGTCGCTAATCCATTAGATTATGTACCTGAGTGGGAAACTTTACCAGATACAACAAAACAACTTTTTGTGAAGATGGCAGCGGTGTATGCTGGATTCTCTACCTATACGGATTATAAAATTGGAAAACTAGTTGAATACCTAAAAGAATCTGGTCAATATGAAAATACAATAATTATTTATGCGGCAGATAATGGTGCATCAGGAGAAGGAACACCAAGTGGTTCTGTTAATGAAAATAAATTCTTTAATGGCTATCCTGATGATGTTACTGAGAATATGAAATATTATGATAATCTAGGTACTAGAGAAACGTATAACCACTTCCCTACAGGATGGGCGGCTGCTTTCTCTACGCCTTTTAAGATGTTTAAACGATATGCTAATTATGCTGGGGGAACCAATGATCCATTGGTAATTAGTTGGCCTAAGGTGATGAGAAGAGATGAAAAAACAGAAAGTAACATTCGTCACCAATACCACCATTCTGTCGATATTGTTCCTACGTTGTTAGAGGCTATTAATTCTACTGTTGATACACTTGAAGGAGAAGAGTTTATTAAATTTCCTGACTACCATCGTGGCGTTGAGCAAAAACCACTCTCTGGAACATCTATGTTTTATACCTTCTTAGATGATTGTACACCAGAGACAGAAACCAATAAAGAAGTACAATATTATTGTATGTTAGGAACTAGAGGGATCTGGGCTGATGGTTGGAAAGCGGTTGCTAGACATGCTCCTACAAGTGGTTTTGGAGATTTTAATGAGGATGTTTGGGAATTGTATCATGTAGCAGAAGATCGCTCAGAGAGCAATGACTTGGCAAAGAAAGATTCAGCAAAATTAAAAGAACTCATTGGGCGATGGTATGCTGAAGCCGCTAAGAACAATGTATTGCCCTTAGATGATCGAGCTGCAGACCAAATTATTGGGGTGGAACGTCCCAATTCAGAGCCAGAAACGGATAAGTATACTTATTATCCCAAAACTACAGCCGTGCCAGAAGGCGTAGCGGCAAATCTTCGTGGAACCAGTTATACCATAGAGGCTATCGTTGATATTGAACCAGGCGCTAATGGTGTCTTGTTTGCTCATGGTTCTCGTTTTGGTGGACACACCTTATATATTAAAAACGGAGAATTGATCTATCACTATAATTTCTTAGGAATTGAGGATAAGCAATATATCGTGAGAACAACATTGGAGGCGGCTGATTATGGAAATAATAAGAAGTTTAAGGTACATTTTGAGAAAATGGATGTAACAACAGCAACAGGAGGTGTACGAGGAAGATTTACACTTATGATTGGCGAAAGAGTAGTAGCCACTTTAGATGGTGTTGAAACACAACCTGCCAAGTTTACCCTTTCAGGGGATGGACTCTGTGTAGGCTATGATAGCGCTGATCCGATTGTAGATGATTACGAAAAGGAGAAAGGTGAATTTGATAGAGAACATGGTAGAATTCATCAAGTTAATATAGAAGTAGATACTAAGAATAGAATTCCAATGAACTGGAAAGCAGCAGCTAAACGTATGATGTTACGAGAATAACCCATTTACATTTCTATAGAGTTAGAAAAGGGTGTGTTGGGTGGCTATGGCTGCCCAGCACTTTTTTGTTTAATGGCTTATCCTTGCTACGTTGTGCCCCGATAAATCAATAAAATACTAGTTATGATTTGAAACCCAAGTTCCCCACCCAAAAAAATCTTGTAAGGAAATGGAGCGCCACTCCTAGGTTGTTTCTTGAAGAGTTAGAAAAAAGAGTAGAAAACCTAGGAAGAGAAAAAAGAGCTAAACTCCACATAAGAAAATAAACGAATGGGAAGGTATAGGATGATTATTTCCTAAGAAACATTCAAGTAGATAAGAAATAGGAATGCTTTAGGAAGAAAATATCTACCGTACCAAAGTAACGGTACCCTTTTGCTCCACGGCTGTGCCATCAGGCGCTTGATAACGAATCCAGTACACATAGGTTCCTAAGGGCAACGATTGCCCATTGCGCGTGCCATCCCACGCATCGTATAAATCGTTGGATTGGAAGAGCTCCTGTCCATAGCGATCATAGATCAGCATACTATAATTACGAATGGTTTGCCCAAAGACCACGACAGGACGAAAGAAGCGATTTTCTCCATCGGGGGCGAGGGCATTGGGCACTTGTAAGCTGGAGCCTTGGGTCGCGCAAGCGCTGTTGGATTGACTTTGCAGGAAACGCTGCTGTCCGTCAGGAAAATTGAGGACAACATTGGCTAAGACCGAATAGCAGGCGTTGGCTTCTGCCTCATCTTGTAGGTTGAGGGGATCAGCATAGTGGTGTTCATTAGAACCCAGGGTGGCGATTTGTTGAGTGTTCCCACCTATGGTTTTGTAGAGCCAGTAGCTTTGTACGGTGCCAAACTCAAATTGAGCAGGTGACCAAGTGATTTGATTGATAAAACCAGAGGTAGCTTTGGCTTGTAGCAAAATGCTTTTTCCGAGGTTGCTGGTGACGACTTGCCCACAATCGTCTACGCTTTGTACAGCGTAAAAATAGGGCTGTTCAACGGCCTCGACGGTTCTATCTTCAAAGTTATTGTTGATGGCTCCTAAGACAGGCAAGAGCAAACGACTGCTCATTTGCAAGCTGTCTACACCACGTAAGACATCACCAGTGGCATAATCGCTGTCGGTGTCCCATTCCCAAGCTAATTCTATGGTGGTATTGTCCACTACATTCAAGGCTGTGAGGTACAGGTAATCCATAGGGCGATTGGCAGCTATATTCAAGGAAAATTGATTGGATAAGGCTTCATTGTTGAGACCT
This sequence comes from Aureispira sp., assembly GCA_050633105.1. Lineage (GTDB taxonomy): Bacteria > Bacteroidota > Bacteroidia > Chitinophagales > Saprospiraceae > Aureispira. The sequence continues at coordinate 87,003 of JBOEFW010000043.1, forward strand.
TGTTCTTGAGCGCGAATCTGAAACACCGCTAAACTGTTGTCTTGGGCATTTTCATACACATAGCTCGTGTTATTTCCATCCAATACCGCGATTTGTTGAAAACCTGTATTGTTTTCATTCAACCAAATTTCGTATTGATCAACACCCGCTCTCCAATTCTCATAAGGATTCCAAGTCAGTGTGATGGTTTGTTCACAAGGCGCTAAAACGGCATCAACAACCATAGAACTGTGGGGGCCAGTGGTACCATCTGCTGTTTGCCCTAGGCCCAGAACACTCTCATTACAAGTACTGACGGCTAGGATAGCGTAGCGTACTAAAAGATCTGTGGCGGTTTGATCGGTAAAACTAATGCCTGTGACAATGGAATTATTACTAGGATAAGGAAAATAATTGCCCGAGCCATAAGGATTCTCTTTATAAATCTGATAACCAATAACTTCTGGACTAGGGCTAGGTGACCAGCGTACCACAGGGACATTATTCACAATATCCACACTTAATAAATTGGGCGTGATGGGTTTTTGGTTGCTGACAGGCGTAGAGAGATTCGTTAAAACACCATTGCAAAGTAGGCCTACCCGATAGTTCCACAGCACTTCTCCAGGGTTTGGAGAGGCCGCAGCATTCCCTGAAAGGGTGTCTAAACGAACAAATGGCCCTGTTCCATTTTGTTGTCCTAATAATACATAGCCCCCAAAACCAGTACAACTTCCCGCTTGCCAAGTAATGGAATCTTGCCCCGAACCTAAGAGCAGGCGCGCACAAACACTAGGCGTTTGAGCTTGGAGCAAAGACGCGCTACAAAGCGTGCCAAATAGAGCAAGGATAAAAGAGAAGCGGCGCATAAGAAAAAGGTATGGTGATCGGAATAAAGTCTATTCTACTATTACCTCCAATAAATGTTCCTTTTGGAGATATTGCTGGGCAACGGACTGAATATCTTTAGGAGTAATGGTTTTAATGGTATCCACAAATTCATGAAAATGTTGTTCCGTTAGGCCAACTGTCGCCAAGCTTTTAACAATACTGGCTACATTAAAAACGCCATCCAAGGCGGTTAATTGCATACCTAAGGAATAATTGCGCACCATTTCCATTTCTTCGTCAGAGATAAGCTTTTGTTGAAGCAGTTCAATTTCAGAGTAAATCTCTGTTAAAGCTTGTTCAGTGACCGCTTTATTAACATCCGTATGAATGTACCAATAACCACTGTCGCGCAAGGTTTCTATCGAAGAATAGATGCCATAGGTAAACCCATTGCGTTCGCGTAAGTTCTGCATGAGACGAGAACCAAAGTAACCGCCCAAGACCATATTCATCATATAAAAACGATCACAGTCAGCATGAGAACGGGCAAAGGTGCGTCGGCCAATTCTAATAGAGGCTTGTAAACTCTCTTTGGAAAGCACTTGATGTACTTTTTTGTGGCCGACTTCAGGAGGCAATACCCAAGTAGGAGTCGTTGGTGCAGGTTTGGTTGGTAAGTTCGTAAAGTATTGATTGAGCAATTCCAAGATCGCAGGGCTGGTTTTGCCTGCAATAAAAATGGTGCAGGCCTTGGCGGTATAACAACGTTTAAAATGCGCTTGTATTTTTTCCTTGGTAAGGCGATTGTAGTCTTCTGCAAAGGAGTTGTAACCATAAGGGTGCGCCTTGCCAAACAACTCTTCTGTAAACAATCGATACGCCAAGATGTCGTTTTTCTGTAATTGTAATTTTAAGTTTTGGCGACTGCGTTTAATGAATTGCTCTACCTCGTGCTGGGGATATAAGGGTTGGGTGACCATTTCTTGCAATACAGGGAGCAAAGTTGGTAAATGCTTGGTTAAACAATACAATTGTATATTGACGGTATTAAAACCATCATAGATGTCTAATTTGGCGCCATAATGTTCAAAAAAATCGGCCAATTGAGCGGCAGTTCGTTGTTGTGTGCCTGCTTTTAAGAGTTGTGAACTGGCTCTTGCCAATAAATGTTCTTGCTCATACCAACGGCCCGCCTCAAAGACTAACTCTAATTTAATGACTTCTTGTTGCCCCAAACGAACGTCATAGACGGTTATTCCATTGTCTAACCTATGTTGGATAGGGTGGTGCAAAGGAAGGGTTTTAACAGATTGTATAGGAGGAGCTTGACGGCGATTGATCATAAAAATTACAAGGCTAACGATAAAAAAGAAGGCTAACTTATTTCAGTTACCCAAAAAGGACTTAAGAGTTTGTTTAAAATGT
>JBOEFW010000043.1:89294-91110 GCA_050633105.1 Aureispira sp.
ATAAAAAATTTAAACATGCTCTAAGGCACAAAGATACAAAAAGGCTTGGAGTTAATGGCCTAGCCTTCGGCAGTAGGATCCAATAAAGTTTGGGTAGCTAACTGTCCGAATTTATGAGCAGCAGCAGGACTTGCGCCTGTAATTAGCCTTCTGTCAACAAAACAGCTATCATCTGCTTTTTGATTGATAATCGTCAGGCCTAATTGTTGGAGTTTTTTGCCAAAATACCAAGGCATTTTTCCAGGAATATAGCCAATCATAGGCGTTTGCTTGTCCACTTTATCAGGGAAAGCCGCGATTTTGTAGCCTTTGTAAATAAATTCCCCGTCCAGTTGAGCGGCAGCGAGCAAGGCAGCAGGACCGTGGCAAATAGACAAAGTAAAACGGTTGTTTTGGTGCGCCCATAAGAGCAAGGCTGCCACATTTTTATCCTCTGGTAAACCTAACATTGCTCCATGCCCTCCAGGAATAAAAATCGCATAATAAGGGCTGTTGTTGTCTAGGCCATCTTCTATAATCGCCTGAAGACTTAGTGGTTGTTCCAAGGCTTCTTTATACGCAGCATAAATTCCTTTGACCGCCTCATCCTCTTTAGGCATCGCCCAGTGTTCTATTTGAGCAGGTTGGCCAGTAGGCGTAACCATATCACAAACAAATCCTGCTTGGCGGAAATGGAGCAAGGGCACCAACAACTCTACAGGATGATTACCTGTAGAGAAGGCTTTGCCGTTTTGCATCACCATGTTTTTTTCCTCCGTGCAAAGTACCAGAATTTTGAGCAGGCTGTTCTTAAAAGGGTTGTTGTATCGCACCAACTCATAATCGGTCTTGGAAACGGTCGCCAATTTTAAGGCGAAAGGAGAAGGCGAAAAACTTCCATCAGCAGTTTCTTTGGGGGCAATGCCTAGTAGTTTTCGGATCATAATAAATGCTTATCGTAGTTAGAATAATTAGGACGCTTATAATCGACCGCGCAACGTATAAAATTGTACAGCTCTAATGTTGCTGCGTTGGGCGCTGAGTCGTTCTAACTCTGTTACCAAACCACTAGGAATGCGTTCCCATAACCCTTGATTCTGATCATATAAAACTACCCAACCATTATCTGCGTTAAAGGCCACATAATGTATCTTGGATTGTTGTTTTTCTAGGCGTTGTAATTGTTGTTGTAAAGGAGCAGGAATAAGACTGCTGTAGACTTTTTGTTCTCCTGCTAAAACCCAACCGCCATTGATGGCTAAGGCAATACTCTTGATTTTTTGACCAGTTTGGTGAACTTCTAATATTTTGGTAATAAGCGTAGGCGGAACATTTTTCCAGTCTACTTCCGTATCATTATAAATGACAACCCAACTGGATTTGCCTGACCAAGAGAGCGGTGAAAAGACAATTTGTTGAATGTTGGCATTTTCTTCTTTGAGTCGTTGAAGGGTGCTCATCAAGTCTCTAGGAGCGCCATCCCAAGAGAGATAAGGCAAACCTGCGGATTCGTACGCGCAAACCCAACCGCCATCAGGAGCTAAACCCAAAGATTTGATGGCTACATTGCTGCGTTGAAACAAGGTTCCTTCCTTATCTTGGAGACTTGCAGGGATTTCATTAGAAGAAGTAGAGCGCTGGTTATAAATAATATTCCAGCCTTCTTGTGCGACACAATAATTGGTTATAGACCAATAGAAGAGGGTGAACAGGAGTAATTTTGAATAGTTAATTTGCATAATGAGGTGATTTAAAAATAGGCAACGAGTCACCTTCTTAGAAGAACATGACTCGTTGCAGCAATAAATATAGCCGTCTAAGAGTTTGTTTAAAATTT
>JBOEFW010000043.1:91194-239689 GCA_050633105.1 Aureispira sp.
AAATTTAAACATGCTCTAAGGTTAAAATAGTTTATACTATAGGTCACAGTCTATAGTAAAAAAACTATTTAACACTTTCTAGACGTTGTTTGATTTCGTCAACTACTTTTTTCTGATCGTCGATTTCTACTTTGGCTTTGCCTTGTCCTTCTTTGCTTTCTTTGACATCGTTTTCCGCTTCTACAATACTTTGCTCCATTTTTGTAATGGTGCTTTTGTAGGTTTCAATGTCTTTAGTGCGTTGCTTTTCATCTTTTTCTAATTTGCTTAAGTTGCCTTCATAATCCTTTAACAACTTCTCTGCTTCCTTCAATTCTTCTTCAATCATATCGGCAGAAACATTTCTAGCAAAATCTCTTAGGATGGCCTCCCCAGCAGGGTAGCGGTCAGAAAAATCTTTAGAAGAGAGGTAAGAAACACCCAAGTTATACCAAACGGTAATAACAGTACCTTCTTGTCCACGTTCTTCTACTTTTGCAATAATATCTACGGTATTGTCACTCATATCCTTGATCGAAGCATCTTCTGTAATATACTCATTGCCACGACGATCAAACTTAGTTTTACCTTTGTATTTTTTGATAAACTTGCTCCACGCTTTGCCTACTTCTTTGCTGCTTGTACCAGGCAATTCCATAACCAATGCATTGAAGGTTCCTTTGCTGTTCGCTTTGGTTTCTTCTTTTATTAGTGATTTAATTTGTGCCCAACTGTTAGACGAAAGTCCCAACAACAATGCGCTTAGTAATACTAGTGTTTTCATAATTTTGAATGATTAATTTAAAGAGTCTTATTTTGTTATTTGTGTAATGGTGTGTCACAAATTAACTGTTATCATAGGAGCAACCCTTTAAAAGTATGCCAAGGTTTTAAAATGCTTCCATATGTAACCGTTTATTTAAAAGTAAGAAAACTTCGTCTTGTACTTCTAACTTGCTCTGGAAAAAGCTGAAAATTTCTTTAAAAGAAATGAAAAAGAGTCTACATATTGCTCTAGAAATATATAAACCTGTCAAGCTTTAGTATAAAAAAGAGTCTTTTCAACTAGTGAAAAGACTCTTTTTAAAATTTATAACGTATGGAAAAGGTATTTAGCGTAAGCTAATTTTTTTGCTCCATTGTTGGGTACCATCTTCAGTTTGTACTTGTAAGAAGTACAAGTTGTTGGGTAAATTATTCAACAAATGAGGCAATTGTACCACCCGCTCACTACTAATAGTAGTTGTTTGTTCTGCGACCACTCGCCCTTGTGCATCAATCAACGTAATCTGCACTTTCTGTGGTGCTAAAGGTTCCAAAATTTGGAAGTTCAGCGCCCCTTGTGTTGGATTAGGGAATACGGTCATTCCTTCCCCTGTTGGTAAGGTCATTCCTTCTACAGCACGAGTGGGAGAATATTCAAAACTACCATCTACATCTAATTGTTTAAGACGATAGTAGGACGTTCCTGTAAAGCTATTAGGATCAACTTGGTAATAGGTGCTTAATTTAGTAGTAGTGCCATTACCAGCAACATAAGCTACTTTAGTAAATTCTGTTTCTCCTTGTAATAAACGTTCTACTTCAAAGCCTTTGTTGTTGCGTTCTATCGCTGTTGTCCAATGCAATTGAACTTCTTGGCGATTGGTGCGCTTGGCGTCAAAGCTTACTAGTTCAATCGGCAAACTTTGAATCGGGTTGTTTTGGGCGATAGCAAATTGGCTAAAACCTGTGGTCAATGGTGCTCCTGTAAAAGTGGCATTACTTGGTGTTCCTGTCGTAATGCTACCTGCAGCAGCAACAACGGTTCCCCAGGTGGCACCAAACTCACGACTGCCGCGTTTGTATAAATCTACATCATTGGCCGCCAGAGCTGGCGCAAAGTAAGATAATTCATTAAAAGTTACTGCATTGACAACAGGCATTTGATTGCTTCCATAATTCCAAATTACAAAATATTCATTGTCAACATCCCCTGAAATGCTTCCCCAACCATGTGGCTTTTCAGTCATTAAACGAGAGACTACTACTTCTCCATTAGGAGCAGTACTAAAGTCAATTGCTACTTTAGGAATACCGAAGTTGATTAACCCTGTTCCATTGACGGTTATACGTTCTGATACACCACCAGCAACGGCTACTTCTGATGCTATACGATTACTGGTTGTCATGTTGACAGTTGTACCATTAGCAATACCAAGAGCATCTTTAATGCCATTCATTGTCCCTATAGCATCATCCTTATTAAATTGGAAATAAGAAACTAATCCAGATTCATTGCCTTTTAGGGTTAAGTGCATGTTTTCTCTAAGTTGGTCTTGTGTTCTTGCAACATCCCAGATTCGTACTTCATCCATGCTACCAATGAAATTTTCACCAATAGAAGGCAAGGAAATAGTACCGATTCTAAGGTTCTGGTCCAAGGTATTCAGAGTACGGTTAGAAGAAGCATCTAGTATACCGTCAATGTACAAACGCATCGTTGTTCCATCGTGTGTGATCGCTACATGGTGCCACTCCCCATCATTGATGGTGATAGAACCATTAAAGTCATTAAATTGACCTATAAAGCCAAGGCTCCCTGAACGGACTGCTATGGAATTTCTATTGTTATTGGTTCGCCTTCCCCAACTCAAAATATTGCCTATAGTTGTTTGTGTTGTTTTTATCCAAGCTTCCATTGTTCTTGCCGCATTGCCTACAGGCAAGTTGATGGCATTGGCAGTATTATCAATAAAACTAGTACCATCAAAATCGTACATTTGACCACGAACATCACTGATGTCAAGTTCTGATGCTTGCACAACCATAAATTGGCCAGTCTCATAAATGTTACTAAACGTAATAGAATTACTAGTTACTGTTCTTGCATAGTTTTTAAGCAACAACCAGTTGCCATCACCATTCATTGGGCGCCAGTAAAGGCGATACTTTGTTCCATCTAGTACAGTGAAAGTATTGGTGGGATAGTTGAATGTGAAATTCATTCGTGGTCCAATAGCAGAAGTTTCTTTATTAACTGTCCACATTGGATTTTGAAGAACATTGGTTCCAACAACACCTGCAATAGTATTGGGTATAAATGCTTGATAAGTAACCGTATAATCCTCTGCATTAGTGTTGTCTATGACGTCCAAAGAAAGGTTGGCTGTCGTGAAATTGATGGGATTCACCCCTGCCATAGCAGGAAAGGCCAAGGTTTGGCTATTAGAAGTACCAGCGACATCATTCCCTACATTTACCTCTGAATTGACCCAAGCGGTGTTGACATTCATCCCATTGAGTGTTCCATTATTACCATTAGCCTCATCAGGTAATATTGTAGTCCCTGCGGGTTCATTCATTTGATAATAAGCAACCAAATTGGTAGCACAACCATCAAGGGTTAGGTGCATGTTCTCCCGAATTTCTGTTGCTGTGCGAGCACTATTCCAAATGCGAACCTCATCAACTTGGCCGTCCCAAAAGTTGGTTAATCCACTAGTGATCCCACCAACTCTAGCACCAATGTATAAGTCGTAACTTGTTTCAAAAATGGTTGTTGCTGTAAAATTACTTGGATTGGAGAGTGGTTGGCTGATTCCATTAATATAAATACGCAAATCAGCGCCTTCTCGAACAACGGCTATGTGATTCCATTCTTGTGTCGCAGCTCCTAAAGAAGATGTATTATAAGTAATACTGCCTGTGTGGACAGGATTGACATAAACCTCTCCATTTGGAAAATACCATAGATGAAAACCTGTATTGCTACCGTCATTAAATTCTAAAATAGGCCCTTGTGCAGAAGCTTGGTCATGTTTGACCCAGCTTTCCATAGTAAAGTTACCTGCACCAACATCTAAACTGCTGCTGGCAGGAATAGCAACAAAATCATTGCCTCCATCAAAATCTAAGCCATTGCCTCTTTCTATACTGGTTGAGGTAGGACTGCCATCAAAAGGACTCGCAATATCTCCATTCAGGGCAGTGCGAATCGCAGGATCAGCTGTTGTGTTATTACTTTGATAGCCTAGTGTGCCTGTCGCAGGATCATTGCCAATACGACTGATACCAGGAGTTGCTTGGCTTCCCCAAACACGGGGCATATAAGTGTTTTCGGTATAGTAAGTTGCTCTACCTACGGTTCCATCATTTGCATAAGCAATAGACCAAACTAATATCCCATTGTTATCTTCCAGAATAATTTCATCATTGCCATTGTCTAAGATCATAGCTACTTGTAGAACACGAGTATCCGAACATTGTAGCCAATTTGCTTCAAAAGAAGCTTTGTTTCTAGCTAGAACAACATATTCGCCAGGTTGTAAGATATAGCTTGCTGTGGAAATGAGAGCATTGTCTGCGTCGGCATCACGGAGCCGCCAATTTTCAAGATCTACAGGAACTGTACCATGATTGAATAATTCTACCCATTCATGAGCGGGATCGTTTACTGTAGGGTTGCTGATCCATTCAGTGACAACAACGGAAGGCACCGTAACTCCATTACCTTGAACGGCAAAATCATAAATGCCTTCGTTGGCATCATTATTATTAATAGTAACCGTAGCATTTCTAAGACCTACAGCGGAAGGAGTAAAAGTAAGGGTGAAATTGGCCGTAGCACCTGCGGCTACAGAGGCAGGTACACCAGTTACAACAAAATCAGCGGCTTGTGCCCCTGCTACAAAAATATTAGTAATGGATAATACGCTAGTTCCAGCAGAATTATCAATGACAAATACTTGTGGAGAACTGTTTCCAACTATTGTAGGTCCAAAATCTGTTTCGTCTGTAAGACTAGGTGTCACATCTCCATCAACAATACTAGTTCCATTTCCTGTAATATTAATTTCAGGGTTACCAAGACCATTACCACGGACAGCAAAGTCGTAGGTTCCTTCATCGGCATCATTATTATTAATGGTCACCGTCGCATTTCTAACCCCAGTGGCAGAAGGTGTAAATGTGAGCGTGAAATTGGCAGTGGCACCAGCAGCAACTGAAGTAGGGGCACCAGAGACGACAAATTCAGTGGCTTGTGCACCAGAAACCACAATACTCGTAATTGCTAAGGCGGCAGTCCCAGTAGAATTATCGATGGTGAATGTTTGTGGAGCACTTGTACTAAGGGCTATATTACCAAAGTCAGTGCCATCAGCAATAGCGGGCGTCAAATCGCCGTCAGTAATGCTGTTACCGTTTCCAGTGATGTCAATTTCAGGAGCACTGCCTCCTACGGAGTTTTGAACATCTCCTGTCAATTGTCCTAGAGCTCCACAGCCTACACCAGAAACATCTACCCAAGTTCCTAGCGTTAAATCTGGAGGGTTAGGAGAGGAAGGGGTGCTATTTCTATATAGGATAAAAGTATAGCTAGACCCTCCATCTGTACTAAGTTGTATTTCCCAATTAGCACCTGTCCAAATAATTCGGAAAGCACAAACTCCAGCACTACAATTGCCTAAATTACCAGATGTAAAGGTTGTTCGGGCCCCCATATTACCAGATGGAATAAGGGTGACAGGATAGGAGAACCCTCCTACTATTGGTCCTGTACAACCAGCGTATTGTACTTGAGCTTCTAGCCAAAAGGTGCTTAATAAGAATGAAATCAGTAAAATCAACTTTTTCATATCGTACAAATTTCTATAAATGAAAGATTTTAAAAATTAAGGAATGACACTTAGAGACAGGTCATTCCTTAATAATTTGATAGTTGTAAATGAATATTACTAGCTTCTAGATGGGAACACGCCTTGTGTTGCTATGATATAATTGATAGCTAGAAATGGTTGTCTGTTTTCATGCGATTGATTTCCACCTGAGGTTCCAATCGCTTGACTATTTAGGGATGTATTGGGGGTTGCTGTAGAATATTCATTGTCAAATGCTGCTGTATTTGCCAATATATGATTGGTAGGAACATTAGTAGTTCCAGGATTAACGTCAGCATTTAGATTGTGCGAGTGACTTGGCATTTGACTATTAGTTAGTGTTACATGCTCCTGCCCTCCGAATTGTCCTTCTCTGTAAGGAGTCAATCCTGCTCCTTGACGAGGCCCAATAGGAGTACGTCCACGCAAATCAGGCAATCCAAAAGTTGTACGGCCATCACCACCATACATGGTACCTAAGAGAGAAAATAAGGCTGCATTTTGAGAAATAGGCAATAATTGACCATCACAAAAAGCCCAACCACGAGGAGGGAAATTTCCAGCAAATAACTTAACTTCTGCGAGTAAAGGATCCATAATTAAATAAGTTTAATAGTTTGATTGAATAGTTTAATGCAATATGAGGTAGCTAGTACAAACTAGATTTGCACCATTCAAAGTAAACCTTTCGTGGGGGAAGACGAATGAGGAATACTGCTAAAAACTAGGTGGGTTACAACTTATTTATCATGAATCTTTGCAGCATTCCATACTAATGTACAAAAAAACTAAAAGAAGACACACTTAGAGACGAAAGAAGTTTTTAATACTTTGTATTTTTATAGATCTTCCTTAATCTATAAAAACATAAAACAAGCTTTTAAGGAAGCTTTGTCTCAACTAATGGTAGATGGAAGCCTTTTTAAGAATACCTTTATGAAAAAGTCAATTTTTTTTAAGGCAAACTGCATTAAAGTTAAAAATGCAAATATGAATCATAATTTTGTTATTATCACGCTATAATGCGTAAGCAGAATTTGTCGCACAATTAGAGGAAGGCCCTTTTAATCAGGTGGTCGATTATCTCTATTATAAGCCAGCAGTGAAGCTTCTTAAAAAGGCCATTGGTTCACCTCATTTTAAGTTGTTGGTACCATTTGAATTAGAAAAGCACGGTCTTGGAATTGAAGAGGTAGAAGGTTGGGAGGATCCTGTTTTCTGGAAAGGGAAGAGAACAACAGTTGTTTTTGTAGAAGCTTTAGAAGCCTTTGGTAAAGCACTTCCTCGTTTGATGGAAGAGGAAGATTGGATGTCTTATGAAAAAACATTTCAAACTTTTTTGAAAAAGGTACAAAACCTCCTTGAAAAAGAAGAGGTGAAATACCTCACGTTTTATAATCTCTATAATTAAGAAGGCCAAAAGAGTTGTTAAAAAATACTTATCTTATGAGTTCTTTCCCACCATCTTTTGAAAAAAAGCATCTATAAAATAAGAGGGCCTATTAAGCTTTTATTCTCTACCAATTTTAAGCAAGGACGAGTTGTGTTATTCAAAAATTGAAGTCTTTGAAGGAAAGGGATGACCAAGCCTGTGTCTTTGGTAGTTATAAAAATAATATCTGCTCATAAAAGTTGGTTTAAAATAGCTAAAATTGGCTATCTTAGCGAGAAGGTATCAAATAAAAAACATTATGAAAGTTATACTAATCCTTTGTTCCTTTTTACTCTTGAGTATCAACAGCTATGCTCAACGTATGCAATTTCTTAAACAAGGAAATACATTCTATAAAGAAGGAGAATATATTAAAGCTATTGAGCAATACGAAAAGCTCTGGAGTTCTACGGCAGGCGCTAAATTATTAGGCGTGGATGCTAAAATGAATTTAGCCAACGCTTATCGCGTTATGGACCAGCCCTTCAAGGCGAAAGATTTGTATCAAGAAGTAATGCAATATGGAGGCGACCGTATTTCTATTTATTTAGAATATGGAAAGGTTTTAATGTCTTTAGGGCGTTATGATGAAGCCATTGAGCAGTTTAAATTATATGCTCAAAAAGACGAGACATCAACAGAACCTGCTGAACTAATCGAACGGGCTCGAAATATTGAAACAATTGAACCCTTATATGCCCAAGTGACAGTATCCGAACAAGCAGAGGTGAATAAAAAAGATACCCGCCAAGTTGGTATTACTTATTATGGTGATGGGGTTGTTTTTGCGTCTGATGAATTGGATAGCCGTGCAGAAGGTTTTCGCAGCAAGAGTTATCTTAATATGCGTGTCAGTGGGGTGAATATAGACGGGGACTTAAAAACTTCTGAAAAATTTTCTCCTACCTTGAATAGTGATGAACGCCATGATGGCCCTGCTACTTTTTCAAGAGATGGTTTGCATATTTTCTATTCTCAAAGTGCCACTACCAGAGATGGAAAAAACGTCTTGCAAATTTGGTCCTCTTCTTACAGGAGTGGAGCTTGGACAGAGCCACGCCCCTTAGAATTTATGAGCCAAGGAAGTAATTATACCCATCCTAGTTTATCAGCAGATGGTCGTACACTGTATTTCGCTTCTGATATGAAGGGCAGTTTTGGTGGATTAGATGTTTGGATGTCTAATTATGAGAGTGGAAGCTGGACGTATCCAATCAATTTAGGGAAGGATATTAATACCTCTAAAGATGACGCGTGGCCCTTTATCCATCCTGATGGAGATTTATACTACTCTTCTAAAGGACACCCTGGTTATGGCAGTTATGATATTTTCCGTACCCGTCCATTAGGAAATGGAGTAGACTGGTTACCGATTGAGAACTTGGGACAGCCTTTTAATTCTTCTTTTAATGATGTGTCTTTTATTTTATCAGATGACCAGACACAAGGTTTTTTTGCTTCGAACAGCAGTAAAAGTTATGCCATTACGAAGTATGAGATTGTTAGTGCAGAACGACAAGAGTTACCTGAAGGAGTAAAACCTCGAACTAGTCCAACGATTATTGCAGGACGTCGTCACCCTGTTTTGGTTAATGATGATATCCCAGAACGCCCAGTAGATATGCCTATGGATACGTACATAGAAATGTTAGACTCTTTGGCAGAGAAAGGGGTAATCACACTTCCAACACCTGATAATAGCTCTGTTGTTGAAGGAGACCCTTTACCAGAAGAAAATCCAGGAGAAAGCCCTGTAGCGAGTATTGGTGCGGAGGACCCTGTGCCTACTACTAAGAACAATACAGGAGTGAGTTCGGCTTATACAGACAAAGAAAGCTTAGTCTTGGTTGTGGTGCTAAAAGTAACTGATGTGGCGAATTCTCGTCCTCTATCAGGAGCTAAAGTAATTGTACGAAATAAATTCACACAGGCACAAGAAGAATTTTCTGTGGATGAGCGAGGAGAAGTAGAAGTAAGTTTGAAGCCCGATCAAAAATACAGCTTAATTGGTGTGAGCGAAGGCTACCAAGAAAGCAGTTTGCCTGTTTCTACAATGGGGGTTGTCAATTCTGACAGAGTACAAGCGAATTTACCACTAGCAAAGCAGTAAGCGCCAGAAGCTAGATTTTCTATAAAAAACAAGAGTCCACACCGTGCTGATAATCAGTTTTCTGTGTGGGCTTTCTTTTTGTAGTAGAAAAAAAATGAAAAAAAAGACACTTTTTTTTTCTTTGCCCCAACCCTTTTTATATAGCAAGCGTTTTTAATAGTACAGACCGAAACAAACCGTTTTACTGTTGAATAAAAGGCAATTGCGGAAATTAAGGCAGCCGCATTTTGACAGCGCTGAAAAACCATAACACTTCATTACGACCAAAAAATTAGTTATGGTTTTTCTCCTCTGTTAATTGTAACCAAGGAGCTAACGCTCCCTTATAAATAAAACAACGATTTATTTGCAACATACTTACTTTGCAGCTTGGGCCAATAGCCAACATAACGAATAGCATATAACGACTGCTAGTTGTGCTAGTAACCAATAGCCGCTAAAAATTCAAATTAGTTGTATTAATAACCTTCTTGAGAGAAGGTGTTAAACACAACATAGGGTACAAGGGGACAGCAAACTTGCTGTCCTTTTTACGTTTACGTTATTTTGACAAACTAATTTAGAGGGCATCGCAACGCTTTTTGACTGACAGACGTTTAATAGACAGAATGGTTCCACTCCCACAGGAGCCACCACTTGATTTTTCATGGTACAACACCACACTATAGATTCTATCTCTACGTCATTTTTTATCTTTTATCCCCAGCTAGTCTTGTACTCTAAAGCAAAAGTAGGTTGCTTTTTGTACCTTAGCTCTATATAGGATGGCACTTTCGAGAAATGAAAGTATCCACCAAGGGTGTTAAATTTATAACCTATAATATGATGAATCTAAGAATAGTATGTATGGTAGTATTGGGAGCTTGTTTCCTGAATCATGCTTTGAAGGCACAAAACAGTGTAGTTGCTTTAGGAGAATGGCGTTCTCATTTGGCGTATGAAAATATACAAGTGGTAACAGAGAGCGAAGATGCTGTCTTTTTTGGTTCAGAACAATCTGTGCTCAAAATTTATAAAGAAGACCAATCCGTACAGCACCTCAACAAAGTCTCTGGGTTGAGTGATATGCGCATCAAGACTTTAGCTTATGACAAAGATAGAAAGGTCTTAATTGTTGCTTACACCAATGGTAACCTTGATTTGTTGTACGATGATGGAACAGTAACTAACCTATCAGCAATCTTTACCAACAATAATATTATAGGGGATAAGTCCATCAATAATATTTATACAGATTCAGAGAACATTTATTTCTCTTGCTCTTTTGGATTGACGGTTTATAACTTTGAATTAGATGCGTTTATTCAAACAACCTTTACACCAGTAGCGGTAACGGGGTGTACTAAATTGGCGGATACTTTATTTATGTCAACCAAGCAAGCGCTTTATAAAGGGGTTGTTGATGGTCGAAATCTATTAGACTTTAGTCTTTGGGATCGCCAAGATAATTTAGATGGACTCTTTAGCTCCTATGAATCCAGCGGCTTGATTCGTTTTAATGATAAGGTCTATGCTGATGTGGAAGGTGTCTTTTATTATTATGATAAAGATACAGAACTTTGGCGTTTAGTAGAGGGCTTTGATGTCGCAGGAAATGCTCCTTTTACACGTTGGGAGCCTAGTGGTAATGGTGATTTTATTAAGAATTATAGTTTTTCCTTGTCTTATGATGAAACAAAATTATTGATTGCTACCCGCAGTCAAAAGTATTATCAGATGGATTTTGATGAAAACATGTCTACCGATTTTTATCCAGGTGCTTGGCGAATCAGGGACTTAGTTTTGGATCAAGATGGAATTATGTGGGCGGCGGATCAAGGAGGTATGCACCGAAATGGGCAAGGTATTGTTACGAATTCTCCTAAGCGTTCTAATGTAGCAGATTTACATGTAGATAAGGAAGGCACCTTATGGGTAGCTTCTGCAAAGTACAATACTATTTTTGCTGTTTTTGATCAATCTGGTTTTTCTAGTTACAAAGATGGAGAATGGAAGGTGTATACGAACCAAGACTATCCCATATTAGATACCTTTTGGGATGCGATTCGTATTACTAGTAGTCCTATCAGCAATAAAATTTATGTCAGTTCTTTTATGAGTGGCTTTTTGGAGTTGAACCCTGAAACAGAGGAGATCAAAACATACGACCAGTATACCCCAGATGCTCCATTACAAGGGGTGAATGGTGATGGTGCTCGAACACGTATTCAAGGAATTACAACAGATCCAGCGGGCAATGTTTGGATGACAACCACTCAAACCTCCAACTATTCTTTAGTTGTACAACGTCCTGATGGTTCTTGGAAAGGCTTTCCAAATAGTGTGGTTAACAATGAAACGATTCTACAGGATTTAGTTGTAGATAAGAATGGCTATAAATGGGTGAAGCATATCACAGGAAATGTTACTGTTTTTGACAGTGGGGATTTGGATGACGATACGGATAATCGATCGATACAGCTCAGTCCTAATAATAGTAATCTGCCTAATATTAATGTAGAGTGCTTAGCTGCTGACAACAAAGGGGTTATTTGGGTAGGAACAACAGATGGTGTTGTGATCTTTAACTGCTCAGGAACGGTGTTTGATGGAGGATGTCAAGGCAATCGTCTAGTGATTAATCCAGATGATTTTAACGGCTTTTTATTAGAAGGGGAAACTGTTTTATCTATTGCCGTTGATGGTGCGAACCGAAAATGGATTGGAACTAAAAATGGGTTGTTTTTACTTTCAGCAGATGGCTATGAAGAATTGGCTTATTTGACAGCGGATAACAGCCCATTGTTTGATGATGAAATAACAGACTTGGCCTTTGATGGCAAAAGTGGTTACTTATATATTGCTACAGGAATTGGCATTCAATCCATTCGTACAGAATCTACGACAGGACAACGTCGGATGAACAAGCAAAATGTAACAGTCTTTCCGCATCCTGTAGAACCCGATTATACGGGGCCAATCGCTATTTCTAATTTAGCTGATTTGGCAAATGTACGAATTACTGATATCAGTGGACGGTTGGTTTATGAAACAACAGCCTTGGGCGGACAAGCGATCTAGAATGGTACAGATTACAACGGTCGTCGTGCTCAATCAGGTGTCTATTTGGTTTTTGTCGCCAACGAAGAAGGGACTCAAAAAGGGGTTTGTAAAATATTGTTCCTCAATTAAACAACATTTTTCATCGTAGATAAATGTTCATAACAGCACCAAGCAAGATACTTTTGCTTGGTGCTGTTATTTTTTTAGAATATAATACCCGATATTACCAACAGTATCTATTCCTAATCTATTGCTGCGCCTGTGCTGTTCAATTCTCTACCTTTTATTGGTTTTTTCTTATGCTTTTTTGCTGTTTGGTGGTGGGCCAAACGACAAGATCAAAGTCGTTGGGTAACCTTAGTGGTGTTTTCTTTCCTGTTTTATGGCGCTTGGGATTGGCGATTCTTATTGTTGTTGATCTTTAGCGGAAGTATAGATTATTGGGCAGGTTTACAAATGGAGCAACAGCCCAAGTGCCGAAAATTATACCTCTATCTTTCCTTAATAGGAAATTTGGGTAGTTTGGCAATCTTTAAATACAGCCAATTAGTTGCTCATTTCTTGGATGATTGTGGAGCACTGGTTGGATTGGAGTGGGATTTGTATGCCCGTTTGCCTGCTTTTTCGTTGATTTTGCCTGTAGGGATTAGTTTCTACACGTTTCAATCTATGAGTTATACCTTAGATATTTATCGCAAAGAACTGCGCCCCATTCGCAACGTATGGCACTTCTTTGCGTATCTCTCCTTGTTTCCACAATTGGTAGCAGGCCCTATTTTGAGGGCCAAAGATTTGTTGTATCAATTGCAACAAGATCGCCCTGTTTCTTATCAAGGGATATGGTTTGGTTTACGTTTAATGGCGTATGGATTTTTTCAAAAAATGGTCATCGCGGATAATTTAGCTCCTTTTATCAATCAGGCTTTTGGCAACATACATCAACCCATGGTGTATTGGTATTGGTGGTTGGTTTTATTGGGGTTTGCTTTTCAGATTTATTTTGATTTTGCAGGCTACAGTGCGATTGCTAGAGGGGTCGCGAGATTGATGGGGTATCGTTTTCGCCTTAATTTTGATCATCCCTATCACGCGCGATCTTTGCAAGATTTTTGGAGGCGTTGGCATGTTTCGCTTTCTACTTGGTTTCGCGATTATGTGTACCGCCCCTTAGGCGGGAATCGAGTAGCTCGTTGGAAGCTTTATAGGAATTTATGGATTACTTTTTTATTGTCGGCCTTGTGGCATGGCCCTGCTTATCATTATTTGTTGTGGGGAGTGGTGCATGGGCTTGGAGTGAGCTTAGAACGCTGGACGCGTTGGCCACAACGTTTAGCGGCGTATCCTTGGGCAAGTTGGTTGGCTTGGCCATTGGTTTGGCTACAAGTGTTGTTAGCTTGGCTCTTTTTTAGAGTGAATCATTGGTCGGAGGTTGGCGTAATTGGACAACAGTTATTTGCTTTTGATGCTGTAATAGAAGCGCCCCAATTGTTATACTATTTTGATGGTTTAATGGTGCTCTTATTGGCAATTAGTATAGAGTTGTGGTATTACGCCAAACGACAATCGCCCTTGCTGCGCCGATGGACACGACAGCCTCTTTATGATAGTTTAACTATGGGGATTTTAATTGCTGCTTGTATTTATTTTAGAGGCCCTGCTTCTGATTTTGTTTATTTTCAATTCTAAAACCTATGGAATCCTACCAACAACGATTACTTTGGGCGGGAGGGTTTACCCTTCTTACATTGGCTTTTGGGGGGTGGATGCTCCCCAAACAGCCTGCTTCTTCGATGGGCAGTGATTGGTTTTGGAGTAATAAGGCTCACCCAGCTCGTCAATTTGAGGTATTAGCGGTGGGCGATTCGCGAATTTATCGGGGGTTTAGTCCAACTGATTTTAAGGCGACTTATGCTCCTGATAGTGCCTTATCTGTTTTTAATTTTGGTTTTTCTTCTGCGGGGTTAGATACAGGCTTTTTGAAAGCAGCAACCTTATTATTGGACACGACAGCAACCACGCCTATTATTTTGCTAGGAATTACGACCTCTAGTTTGGCGGATGAAAATGCCGTGAATCGGCATTTCTGGCAAGAACAAAATCGATCTTCGGCCAATGTCTGGCAACGCAAAAATATCAACCCCTACTTAACTTTTTTTGATCCAACAAGCCCCAATACCTTGCGCAATCATTGGCAAGGCGCTCGCCAAGGGTATTATCAAAAGCATGAAAACAATGGCTGGATTGCTTCTGATAAGCAACCTCATACCCCTTGGGAAAGCTATGCGCATGTCCAACAAACCTACCCAAATGTCCTGTTTAGTTTGGGCTTTCGCCAACGCTTATTACAGCAAATTGGAACATGGCAAGAACAAGGCATTCAAGTAGTGGCTTTTCGTCCACCTGCGGCCCCTCATTTAGAGGCGATAGAAATGTTGCCTAGTTATTACCCAGAAACGGCGATCAAAGCAGAAATTGAAGCACTAGGAGGAATTTGGGTTGATTTCCCTAATCGAGAACAATACCAGACTTATGATGGCAACCATTTGGTAGAGGCTTCTGCACGGCAATGGTCCAAAGATTTGGGCACCTTATTGCGGCAAGCGTTCCAAAAAAAGACCCAACGTCGTCTTATTTGGCAACAGCAAGAAGGTTTTGAGACGTCCACTTTGGCGACCATTATAGAAGAAAAAACAGCTCCAACAGGAAACAAAGTGCAAGCCGTAGCAGCCAAAAGTTTTTCCCACACCCTTACCTATGAATTGGATGCGCTTCCTTTTGAGCATTTGGAATTGACGGCTGCGATACAGGCGCGTTTCCCTAAGGATACCTTGTTAACAGGGGCGGCCTTGGTTCTTTCTGTAGAGAATGCAGAAGGAATGTTATTGTGGGAAGGGCATAGCTTGGTGGAACACATGGTGGCGCCTTTGACTTGGACCAAACTACAATTGTCTATTCCTTATCACCACCAAAAAGCAGGAGCTTTGCTCAAGGTTTATGTTTGGAATAACCGTGAAGAACTTCTTCTTTTAGATGATTTAAGACTTGAAATCTCTACGAGATGAAAGAAGTAAGCATTTCTTCTTATTTTTATAACCAATCATTTTTTAAGTAAAAACAGACTATACCCATGAGTTACTCTGCAACAGAATTAGAGAATCTTTCTAAACTATTACTCAGTGTTAATGATGCCAATGTGGATTTGGCCTTTATTCTCATTGAGCAAGGAGGAACTTCTAAAGTCTTACTTACGGAACTGTTTGCTATTTATAAATTAGGGAATCGTACACACCGTTATAAAGCAAAAGAGTTATTGTTAGAATGTGTGGAGGAGGTGAAAGGGCTGCTGCATATTATTAATAGAGGATCTTATTTGGATGGTTCTTCGCCTCGTAAAAAAATAAAGAGTTTTGCGGGTGATTGTCCTGATTTGGATCCTATGAAATTGGCGATGGCTTTGTATAATAAATATGGGGAAGGGTTGCAGTATTTGGTTTCTGAGCTACCAGAAGAGGCGTTGAAAAATTTGCTAATGAACCACTTACAGGGGACTACTTTTGCTTTGATAGGTAAAAAAATCACTAAAATTCCACCCTATATTTTTAAAGATTATACCCTGATAGAAAACCTAAATTTGGCTAATAATCAAATAAAAACCCTTCCCGCAGGAATAGGGAAGTTGACAAACCTAAAGGTTATTAACCTCTCTCAAAATAAGCTCACAAAAATCAATAAAGCGATTGGTAAACTAAGGGAATTAGAAGAGTTGCATTTGAGTTATAATAACCTAAAAGAAATTCCAGCGGAACTAGGGCAGTTATCCAATTTGAAAATACTAATGCTCGATTATATTAGCGCTACTGATTTTCCATTAGGAATAATAGAATTGCCTAATCTGGAAGAACTGACCTTAACCTATAGCAGTTATTCTCCTTCTCCTATTGATGAAGCCTTTTTTAATCTGAAAACGAATAAATTGATTCGATTGCGTTTTGATTCTTCTAGTGGACAAACAAGGTGGACCAATTTGCCTGCGTTTTCGGAAGTGACGGGAACCTATGAAGATCCAATTGATACCCATCCATTAGCGTTGGCTAGACGTGCTTATGTACAGAATAAAGAATGTGTTGCTTTCTTGTTAGAACATGCCCCTTTAGAAGAAATCCATGCGCTACTCCAAGAACATATCAGTGGTCATACCTTGTCCTTGGAGACCATGCGTGTGAACAGGTTGCCCCAAGCGTTATTGGATTATGATATTAAGGAATGGAGAGGCAATGGACTAAAGTTGTTGACAGAAGATATTTGGGAAGATTTAAAGTATATGCCCAATGTAGAAGTAATTGATTTGGGAATGAGTACTGGTGCTAATTTTTGGGGAGGGGCAGTTTTTCCCATACAAATTTTACAAACGCTAAAACAGTTGCGTGTTTTGAATGTTGGAACGATTGATTTTAGGAATATTGTAGATGCTATTGTGACACTTCAATCATTAGAGGAACTTTGGATTTATGAGTATTTATCTATTTCCTCTACTGAGGAACTTCATGAATTGGATAAATTTAAGGTCTTGAAAGAATTGCCTCATCTGAAAAAGTTTTACCTCAGAGGGATTTCCAATAATTATTGGAATGAACCTGAAAAAGCAAGGGCGATAAAAGAAGCGGTTGCCCAATATATTAGCCAATGGTTGCCCAATGGCTGTGAAGTGGTTGCTGGGGCGAATGATGTTAGTCAATTCTAAAGGAAACCACCTCCCATGAAAACAGAAAACAACTTTTTGAAGCGTTATAGGGAAGATTTATTGTTGCATCTTGCCTTTTTAATTTGGGCTATTTTTGCCGCTTATTATTATCAAGAACGCCTCTATAGCGATTCAGGATTTTACTTGGCTAAAGTAGTGCATTACGAATCGTTTTGGGTAGAACTAGGGCGCTATGTTTTGGTGTTCTCACAGTGGTTGCCTTTGTTGTGTATTAAGCTTGGAATGGGTATGAAAGCTATTCTTTTGGCTTATTCTGTTGGACATGTCTTATTTTATTATAGCATTTATTTGTTTTGTCGGTATTACTGGAAAGAAGGGCATATAGGATGGTGGCTAATCGGGATACAGTGTATCGGTCTTCTTCATGGTTTTTGTGCCCCTGCTTTTGAATCGTATTACAATGCTGGTTTTTTAGTGTTGTGGGCCTTGTTATTAACGCGTGAGAAGAGGTCTTGGCCGTTCTTGTTGGGAGTGGTGCTGTTGAGCTTGTTAGCCGTGGCGAATTATGCGTTGGCTATTATTTTTTTTGGAGCTGTGCTCTTGTTGCATGCAACAAGATATGGCCTTAAGGCATGGCCCATAGCCTTAGCCACGATTGTAGGTATTGGGCTAGGCCTACTACTAAAAAAAACACTACTAACCAACGCCTACGAAGCCGCTAAAATGGATTGGTTTTGGCATCAATTGCAATACAAACACTTCTCGTGGGAAGAATACATTCGGCCTTTATTAGGGTTCTATGCGACCTATTACAAAGAACTCTTTTTAATAGCAGTGGGCACAA
Source organism: Aureispira sp. (assembly GCA_050633105.1). GTDB lineage: Bacteria > Bacteroidota > Bacteroidia > Chitinophagales > Saprospiraceae > Aureispira. The sequence goes on from JBOEFW010000043.1 coordinate 108,943, forward strand.
CAGGGTACTATTTACGGCAAAAAAACTATAGTACCATCTTCGTTTATTGGGGATTGTTAGTAGGAACCCAATATGTCATCGCGCTTACTTATTCAGACATTCGACACAGTCGTTATCAAGAACAATGTTATTTCCCTTTGATTATGTTGGGTTGTTTTCCATTAATGATGGACATTTTGCCACAGCTCAAAGATAAAGCAAGATATGGTGTACAAGTAGGTTTATTAGGGCTGGTGATTTATCGCTTTTTTATTATTTCAGACGGCATTGCCCCCTTTAAATTACGGGTAGCTTACCTGCACAGAATGATTGAAAAGGGACGAGAACAAAGCGTATACAAATGGATCATGGAAGAAGAAAGCCTCAACAGCAATGTCAATGATCCCAGTTTTACGTTTGGAATGGAGTCTCTTTTATTATCGGCCTTAAACCCTGAAAAACGGGCGGTACAAGTGATTCGAGATACGGAATGGGCACATGCTAACAATCAACAAACCCTACAAGACCCTACCCTATATTTGGGAACATATCGCAGCTATTATGAGCGCTTAGATAGTTTTTATCGCCATGAGGAAGCCAATTATTTAAACTTTCCACCAAGTTCTTATCATCCAGTAAGAGGCCGATATAAACGGTTTCAACAGGTGGAAGAACTGAAAACAAACCTTACTTTTGAGGCCACTCTAAACGAAGAACACAACGCGGCTACCCGCCTTAATGTTCCTATAAAAATCAAGAACATAGGGCAACAAGCATGGAGTAGCGAAGGCGTTTTGATAGCTTATCATTGGTGGCAGCAAGACACGGTAGTACATTGGGACGGAGAACGAAGTGTATTGGAGATAGATTTATTACCACAAAGTGAACACAATCAATATCTAGTTGTCCATACACCAGAACGAGCAGGTGCTTATGTCTTACAAATAGATTTGATTGGGCCAGGAGAAATAGGCTGGTGTCATTATCCAACCACTTATCCTGTAAGAATAGAAGAATAGAGCGCCCTTTTCTTTCGTAAAAAGTGTACATTTAAAAGTTTTTGATCGCGATGGCTGCAATCAAAGGCTGTATTTTTTATTGTAAACCCAATGGTTATTGGGGGGTAATACCTATTCTATGAATATTCGCTATTTCTTAAAATGCTGCATTGCTTTACCTTTATTGCCTATTATGTACTTTCAAGCCCGTGCAATCAAAGCCCGTTTTCCTATTTTGCCAGAAGCAGAAGGCGATCAAGGGTCAGTGCCTGCGCATGAACAAAAGCGTCTGCGCATCCTTGCCATTGGTGAAAGTTCTATTGCAGGAGTAGGAGTAGATACCCATGAAGAAGGATTTACGGGAACCTTAGCCAAAGAACTCTCTCGTTTATTACAAACGACAGTAGATTGGAAAGTATACGCCAAGCGTGGCTTTACCGCTAAAAAGGTAGAAGAAAACATTGTTCCTCAAATCACCGAAAATGAAGAAGATGTAGATTTATTGGTCGTTGGTATTGGAGGCAATGATACCTTCCAGCTCAACCGCCCGAAGCGTTGGAAAAAAGACATGCAAGCCCTCATTGCTGCGCTACAAGAGAAATTCAAGGGCGTTCCCATTGTGTTTATTGATTTGCCACCAGTACGTGAACTGCCTGCCTTTACCAAAATTATCAAACTCATCTTAGGTAATCTAAGAGAGATGTTGGCAGAAGAGCTAGATCGTTTAGTGCTGAACTATAAGAATACCTATTATTATCCCCACAGCATCACCATGAGCGATTGGATTGAGCGTTACCAAGTGCCTAATAATGGCGTTAGTACATTCTTTAGTGATGGTGTCCATCCTTCTAAATTGGCCTACCAAGTATGGGCCACCGACGTAGCCCGTTTTATGATGGCACATCCACACATCAATAATACACTCCGTTTGATCAGTGAAAAAATGAAACGATAATGTCCCGCGAACGTTCTATCGAACTCCTTCTTTTAGCTGGCTGCTTGGTGCTCGGGGGCCTATTGCGTTTAGGTGACCCCAACGATTGGGCATTTATCAACGACGAGTTGAGTACCTGGGCGAAAGTCAGTTATAATAGTGTCGGAGAAGTGATAGCGAACATCAAAGCAGTTGATTCTCATCCCGTAGGACTCTACGTATTTGTTTATTATTGGACAGGTATTTTTGGGACGAGTGAATGGGCGATTAAATTGCCTTTTTTCCTGATGTCTCTGGGAGCGATGGGTTTGGTGTATCAATTGGGAAAACTATGGTTTTCTAAGACAGCAGGATTATTGGCCTTAGCTGCTTTTGCGACTTTGCAATTCCCTATTTGGTGGAGCCACATTGCTCGGCAGTATCAAAGTGGATCGTTTTTGACTTTACTAATGGTCTATTGTTGGACACAATGGCTGGTCAAAGGCCGTCCTGAAAAACGATATTGGTGGGGTTTTGTATTGGCTGGAGCAGCGGCTTGTTACAACCATTATTTTAGTGGATTGTTTGCCGCTTTGGTGGGGCTAACAGGCTTATTGTGGGTGACAAGAAAACAACTAGGCCACTATTTATTAGCTGGGGTATTGATGGTGGGCTTATTTCTACCACATGTATCTATTACCTTATACCAACTTCAAAATGCTGATGGGCATTTGTGGTACGGGGTGCCTGATAGTAGCTTTTTTAGCCGCCATATTCGCTATCTATTTCATTACTCTTGGTATTGTTTAGCGGCAACGGTATTGGTGGCTTTGGCTGGAATGGTTCTTTCTTCTTATAAGAAAGATAGAACGCTTGAAAAAGACTTCTCCAAAGGAAAGTTGCGCTGGACAGCCTTACTTTGGTTTACAGGATTGCCCTTGTTCGGCTATTGGTATTCGGTGCAATTTTCGCCAATTTTACGACCTTCTCATTTGTTGTTCTCTTTTCCATACCTCTTGCTGTTATTATTTTCTTTTTATAATAAAAAACTAAAGCGCTCTTATTTGGTGGGCTTAGTGGGAGTAATTGTTGTGGTGAATGTGACGAGTTTAGTGAACAATCGCCGTCATTTTGAGGTAGTACATACCCACCCTTACAAGCATTTCATTCGTCATACCAAAACGTTTTTAGAAACACACGAACGAGATGCCGTTAGCATTATTTTGGGAGAAAACCCCCTTTATTTATCATACTACAAAGCCTATTACGAGAGTCCTTTTGACCACTATAGAAGTTTTAAACCAGATTTGACGGTCGCCGAGTTGCAAGACATTTTCAAAAAAGAAAAACGTCCCTACTTGATTGTAGGTTCCTTGACGGTCGCGCAATTATCCTGCGCCTTATCTGTTTATCCCTATGTTTATCAATGTTCGTATGGGATCAATTATGATTATTACATCTTATCCAAAGATCCAAAAGATAACCAAGTATCTACTACAACACTTTTTGAAGAAACTCTAACTTGGCAAGCCAGCCCTTTTTGGGAGTTCTTGCCTACAGGTGTACAACAAGATTCTACAGGAAAACGTTACTATTCCTTAGAAGGAGAGTGGGGGCCTACTTTTAAAGCTTCTTTTGATCGTTTAACAACAACTAAGCATTGTTTGGTGGATGTGGCGCTTTCTTTGAGGGGAGTGGATAGCAGTGCGTGGAAACCTAACGGTACCTTAGTCGTAGAGTTTTTGGATGAGAACGATAGTACCTTGGCTTGGTATGGAGTAGAAGCGGCTCAACAATTATTGCCTTCTGAAGGGGAGCAACAATTATATTTGAGTTATCGCTTAGCGCACCAGACAATTTATACCTATAAGAAGGCCATGCAGCTCAAGATTTATTTTTGGAATCGAGAAAAGCAACCCGTTTATTTAGATCGTTTTAGAGTGACCATCCGTGAAGACAATCCTATTTTATACAAAGATACACAACCCTTCTAATTACCATTTGTCGATATCATTACAACTAGTCCTTTATGTCAGTTATAGTTTCCAATTTAACCAAAGTATATGGCGAGCAACATGCCGTTAATAACATTAGTTTTGAAGCTCGGAAGGGTGAAATTCTAGGCTTTTTGGGGCCCAATGGTGCAGGTAAAACCACCACTATGAAGATGATCACTTGTTTTGTGCCTCCAACCGAGGGCAATATACAAGTCTGTGGATTTGATGTAGACAAAGATCCAATAGAAGTGCGCAAGCGTATTGGTTATTTGCCCGAGCACAATCCTCTTTATTTGGATATGTACGTCAAAGAATACCTCTTGTTTATGGCAGGCCTTCACAAAGTAAAGCAAAAGCGCCAAGCCGTAGAGGAAATGATTGTTAGAACAGGATTAGAACGAGAACAACACAAACTACTGCGTTCTTTATCAAAAGGATATCGCCAACGGGTAGGCTTAGCGCAAGCCATGCTCCACGATCCAGAAGTCTTAATCTTAGATGAACCGACCTCTGGATTAGATCCCAATCAATTGATCGAAATTCGAAAGTTAATCCGCTCTTTGGGCAAAGAAAAAACGGTTATTTTTTCTTCCCATATTATGCAAGAAGTACAAGCCTTGTGCGATCGAGTCATTATTATTAACCAAGGAAACATGGCGGCTAATAATACCTTAGAAGGCTTACAGCAGAGCAGCGATGAAGAACAGTATGTAACCGTAGAATTTGATAAGGCACCTTCTTTAGCGAGTCTAAAGAATTTAGAACAAGTGCGGTCTATTGAGAGCCAAAATACAAGCCATACGTACTTGATTAGAGCAATAGGAGAAGAAGATATACGTCCTGCTATTTTTCATTTTGCGGTAAAAAATGAGCTAGTTATCTTAGAAATGCATCGTAAAGTTTCTACGATTGAAGATGTCTTCCAACAAGTGACCCGCCCCCAATAAGTAAGGACGGATAAACAACCACTTAAATTGGCGATGTGCTCTATTTTTACGATTTTTGCGCCATGATAATAACAATGATAAAGAGAATAAAAATAAGCCTTTTAATAGGCATGGGTGTTAGTTTGATCGCCTGTGAACCTAGTGCAACAACAACTGCCAATACAGAAGCTCCATTGGCTAAAGTAGGATTAAATGAATTGTACCCTTCTGATATCGCAGGTATTGGGACAGGGATGTCTGAACAAGATAGCTTGTATCAATTGCAACTCCATACGGAGCAGTGGGTACGGGATGAATTAATGTTGGATGTTGCTAAGAGCAATATAGATGTTGGAGAACGCATTGAACGCATGGTACGTGATTATGAATCCACCCTCATTATGAATGCTTATGAAGAGGCCTTGATTGAGCAACGACTAAACTCAGAGGTAACCCCCCAAGAAATCGCCAATTATTACAGCCAAAATAAAGAACAATACCAAGCAGGGATCAGTTGGGTGCGCTGCCATTTTGTTAAAGTAAGACGCAGTATTGCAGACATCAAACAACTCAAAAAATGGTTTAAATCAGATAAAGGAGTAGATTTCGAACGGGTCAAACTGTTTTGTGCAAAGAACAAAACCATTCACATTCTCAACGAAGATTTGTGGATAGAGTATGATAAAATTGTGTCAGCTTTGCCAGAAAATAGCATTACCAAACGTCATCGTCAACAACAGTCTATTCTGGATCGAAGTGACGAACAATACCAGTACTTATTGCAGGTGTTTGAATACAGAGATAAGGAAGATGCGGCGCCGTTGGTGCAAGTACAAGACGAAATTAGACGCATTATTCTCCACCAGCGCCGCAATAAAATTCTACAAGATATTAGAAAAGAGGTTTATGAGAAGGCAAAAAAAGAAGGTGGCTTTGAAATTTATTAGAGAAAGTACACGATTGGTATTGAGGTGAAAAATAACAGTAGAGGCATCTAAAATAGCTCCTTAAAGGGCTGTTCTTTACTCTTTTTCGCAACAACCCTGCTTTAAACGACTTCAATTCCATTATAAAGCTTTACTTTTGTGGCCTTGTTTGCGTTTACTACTAAGACAAGTCAGCGGATTGGCACTATATCGGTAGTCAATCAAGCATTGGATCTTGAAAATCAGATAGAACAACTATTATGAATAAAATTTTGATGGCCTTAGGATTGTTGTTGTGGACATGCAGCACTATGTTAGGGCAAAGAAAACAAGTAGATCGGGTTATTGCCATTGTTGGTAACCACATTATATTGCAATCTGACCTAGAAGCACAGATCAAACTTTTGCAAAACCAAAACCAAGGCGCTGGATTACCAGAAGATGCTCGGGGGTTGGTTTTTGACCAATTGTTAGCAAATGCTTTGATGTTGGCAGAAGCAGACAAAGATAGTTTGGTGGTGGAAGAGTCAGAAGTACAAGTGCAATTGGACTCTCGTATTGCGCAAATTTTGAGCTATATGAACAACTCCACAGAAAAATTTAAAGAATTCTATGGAATGCGTCCTTCTGAATTGAAGGATTTCATGCGTGATCAAATGCGTGACCAACTGGTACAGCAGAGAATGCAACAGCAAATTATGTCTAGCATTACCATTACACCACAGGAAGTGAAGGAATTTTTCCAAACCATTCCTAAAGATAGTTTACCTTATTTTAGCTCAGAAGTAGAGCTGGCAGAAGTGGTTATTAAACCTAAAATCAATCCTATTGAGGACAATCGCGCGAAGCAATTAGCGCGTAATTTGTTGATTCAAATTGTATCAGATAGTGTTGATTTTGAACTGTTGGCTAAAAAATATTCTGATGATAGAGGTTCTGCGGCCTTGGGAGGTAATCTAGGCGTACAGCCACGGGGTAATCTAGTGCCAGAATTTGAGGCGGCGGCTTATCAATTAAAACCAGACGAAGTCTCTGATGTCGTGAAAACAGAATATGGGTACCATGTTATTCAGTTGATTAACCGCTTGGGAAATACCATTAATACCCGTCATATTCTCATTCGACCTAAGATTACGACAGAAGATCGAGAAGCAGCTTTTGATAATTTAGACAGTATTCGCAACTTGATTACAGCAGATTCTATGACGTTTTCTGCGGCTATTGGAAAATATTCAGAAGAGGATTTTAGTAAAACTAGAGCAGGGCGAATTATGAACCCGATGACAGGAGAACCTTATTTTGAATTGGGGGATTTAGATCCTAGTATTTACTTTGCAATTGATGGATTAGAAACAGGCGATATTACTAAAGTCATTGAATACGAAACACCTACAGGAGAGAAGCAATTTAGAATTGTAAAACTATTGCGCCGTTCAGAGCCACACGTTGCTAATTTAAAAGATGATTACTCTAAGATTAGAAATGCGGCCCTAGAAGCAAAAAAGGGGCGTTTTATCATGGATTGGATTGACAGCAAAATCCCCAGCAACTATATTGAAATCAAAGTAGACAACTTGGGAGAAGAGTCCAGTGTAATGCGCGAAAGTGCTGCGCTTAAAAAATGGATGGATTCTAATAGTGCTCGCCCATAAGTAGGTCATTAAGCTTATTTTAACAGGTGCAAACGCGGCTATTGAGGGAAGTTTTTATATTTTGAAGGCGTTCTTCTATAAAAGAAGAATCTTATAGGTTGAATAAAGAGCAGGAATGGTAAAAAAAGTGCTCTTCTAACAGGACCAACTAGACGATAGAAAAGAAAATACACCAGTATGAAATTCAATAGTGAAGTAGAGGCGGTGGATGCCTTAGCCGCATCTTACGAGAAGTTGCGCAAAGAAATATCCAAGGTAATTGTAGGACAAGAAGACGTTGTGAAGACGGTACTTATTTCTTTGTTCTGCGATGGACACAGCCTGTTGGTTGGAGTCCCTGGATTGGCTAAAACACTTTTAGTGAATACCATTTCTAAGGCCTTAGATTTAGAATTTAAGCGCATTCAGTTTACACCTGATTTAATGCCCTCTGACATTACAGGATCAGAGGTAATGGATGAGAGTCGTAAATTCTCTTTTCACAAAGGACCTTTGTTTACCAATATTTTATTGGCGGATGAGATCAATCGTACGCCACCTAAAACACAGGCGGCGTTGTTGGAGGCCATGCAGGAACGTTCAGTAACTGTAGCAGGTCATCGCCACTTATTGCCCAAACCTTTTTTGGTATTGGCAACACAAAACCCTATTGAGCAAGAAGGAACCTATCCTTTGCCAGAGGCTCAATTGGACCGTTTTATGTTCAATATCTTTTTGGATTATCCCTCTTATGAAGAAGAAGTCCATATCGTAAAAAGCACTACTTCTACTAAAAAAGAAAAAGTCAATGGGGTATTAAGTGCAGAGGAAATTATCTATTTCCAAAAATTAGTTCGCCAAATTCCTATTCCTGATAATGTGTTAGAATATGCAGTAAGTTTAGTGCATAAATCTAGACCAGGAACAGCTTTAGCGACAGATTTTGTCAACAACTATGTCTCTTGGGGCGCGGGGCCAAGAGCTTCTCAATCCTTAGTATTAGCAGCAAAATGTCATGCTGTTGTTAGTGGCAAATACTCTCCTGATATTGAAGATGTACGAGCGATTGCTAAATATGTCTTGCGTCATCGTGTTGTTCGTAATTATAAAGCGGAAGCAGAAGGCATTTCGATTGAAGATGTGGTGAAGAAATTATTTTAAGTATACTGGTCGTTTTTTTTCAGAAGACCATAGAATTTTAAAAAGCTGTTTTCCTGTGAGGGGAACAGCTTTTTATTTTTCATATATTGGTAGTTATTACGAAGAACGCTCAACGGAGCCTAACAAAACAATACAATATGAAAAAAACACGGACATTATTAATCAGTTTATTTTTGGGCTTGAGCACTTGGATGCTGTCGGCACAAAATAAGGTTATGGATTTTAATTTTAACATGCGTGAAGAAGCCCGTCAAATGTCTAGAGCAACAGCAAATTGCTTTGTGATTAGTTGGGCGCAAGCCGATGCTAAAGTTGTTGGCAAAAGCTGGAAAAAGTATGCAAAAGGGCTTAAAGGAAAGCTAAAGTACAACCGCAGTTCCAATGAATACTTTGTAGACAATGGAACCATTGAAGGCTTAGAAAATGCAGTAGATGTAACGACTACAATCGGCCAAAAAGACAAAGGAGTAGAAATGGCCTTTTGGTTTAATGCAGGCGTTACCTATATTCAATCTTCTGCTACTCCTGAAGCTTTCACAGCTGTTGAGAAATTGATGCGTGATTTTGACACGTATGTGTATGCCGAAATCTTACGCAATCAAATCAAGGCGGAAGAGAAAGCCCTCAAAAAAATGGAGAAGGATAGACGCAAAGTAGAACGCGCGATTGCTAAGGATGAACGCAGCATCAAGAAGGCAGAAAAAAGCATTGCAAAAGCAGAGAAAGATAAAGAAAAAGCTCAAAAAGCCATTGGAGATAAAGAAAAAGTGATTGCAGAAAAAGAACAAGAGGAAAAAGAAAAACAACAAATGATAGAACAAATGCGCCAGAAGGTGAAAACAATTCGATAAAATCGAGTGGCGTCCACTATCAGGAAAAGCCTCCAATTTCTTAAGAAATTGGAGGCTGCTTTTTAAGGACGAAGGAGTGTTACTACAATCATTCTAGAACCAGCTGAAAGGCATTCTATCTTAACATTCCTTTATTTTTTTCTGGAAATCATCCATGATAGCAAAAGGAGCGTTTTTTGTATCTTTGTTGAAAGAAAGGCTTTTAGTACAGGATAATGACCTCTAATAAAAGTTTACAGCGTATTTAGTATTTAAATAGTGGTAATGGAGTGTTTATTGAATTTTGTAGGGCGTTGGATCAGAGTGGTGAGTAGCATTGGATGTATCGTAGTGGTAGCCCTTTCTTGTGCTACGCCTAGTGCTCCTGAAGGCGGTCCTCAAGATCGACAAGCCCCACGTTTAGACCCTAAACGTTACTCGACAAAAAATCCAAGTACTAATTTTAAATACCAGCGTGTTATTCTCACTTTTGATGAATGGGTACGCTTACAATCGGCGAGTTCCCAAGTAGTGATGTCTCCCCCCCTAAAAGTTAAACCTAGCGTTAGTGTGCGCAATAGATCCGTGGTGGTAGAATGGAAAGAGCCATTAGAAGATAGTACAACCTATATTATTAATTTTGGAGATGCTATTCAAGACATTACAGAGGGGAATAAAGCATCTGATAGGAAGATGGTCTTCTCGACAGGGCCTTATTTAGATTCTTTAGTCTGTTCAGGACAAGTTATAGATGCTGCCACCCGTCAACCCAGCGCAGATACTTGGGTGATGCTTTATCGAAACTTAGCAGATAGTGTACCTAAAACTGAAAAGCCCTTCTATTTTACCAAAACAGATCCTAGTGGCAATTTTAGAATAGAATACATTCGTAAAGGCCGTTACCAGATTTTTGCAATCGCCGATAAAAACAACGATTATAAATACAACCTTCCCAAAGAACCAATTGGCTTTTTGGATACTAGCTTTGTTATGAATGATAGCCTACAGCCTTTTTTGCGCTTACTTTTGTTTGAAGAACGCGAAAAACTGGTTGTAGAAGATATTGACCTAATTCAGTTTGGAGAAATACGCTTGCAATTAAATGAAGCGGTGCAATCTGTGACAGAAGTACGCCTGTTGGAGGCTCCTAGCGATTTGAAATTATTAGTAGAACAAGGAGCGGACAGTCTACACATTTGGATGGATGGAAGCTTGGCTGATACTGCCAAGTTGCGTTTGGTTTTAACAAACGAAGCAGAAGAATGGCAAGATACCATTGAGGTGTCTAATAAGAAAAAGGCCCTTTTACTAGAAGACAGTACCGCCTTACGTTGGTTTGTTCCAAATAAAGAGGCTGCTACCGAAGCAACGACCCAGAGAGGGGGAGGAAGTGGAGGAAGTCAACCAGCGGTTTCTTCCTTGCGTCCAGCACAAGATACAACAACTATTCCGCAGCACCCGAAGGAAGCGCTAGAACTCTTGTTTACCGCCCCCCTTCAAACAATAGACACCACTCAGTTCTCTTGGGCAGTTGATACGACTATTGTTGTACAAGAATGGAAATATGAATATGGAGTAGATACCGTATCGGGAGATACCTTGTTTGTGGATAGTCTACAAATAAAGGTGTCTAAGGATACTTTTTTAAAAACAACTTTACCAATTATACAACAAGATAGCAGCGCGGCGAACACACTCTATTTTGCCATTGACTCTACTGAAGGAAAGCGCTATCAATTGACGATTTTACCCAATGGTGTGCAGGATTTTTGGGGGCGTAAGAATGGAGATACCTTGAGCAGAGTTTATGTGATTAATCCTACCGACGAATATGGAAGCATTACCAGTATTATTCTAGGCGCAGACAGCAGCAAGCGCTATATTGTGGAAGTTGTCAACCAAACAAAAGAGGTCGTGAGCCGTCGTTTTGTACAGGATTCTTCTAGGATTACCTTCTATGATTATTACCTGCCAACAGGCCCTTATACCATTCAGGTAAGCGCCGATTTAAATGAAAATAAACGTTGGGATGTAGGAGATTATGATAAGAAACAACAACCAGAACCTCGTTATATTAGTAAGGTGATTCAACTTAATGCAGGTTGGGAAAATGCCATGGAATTAGATTTGCAAAAAACACCAAAACCTGCGGTTGGAAAAGGAGGGAAGAGTGGGGAAAAGGATGAGCTGCCCCCTAACAAAGAAACCCTGCCTGACGATCCTAAAGATGGTCAAACAGGGCCTAGTAAGAAGCAATAAAAACTTAGTTTCCTTTGATGCGTTCCCAAAGTGCTTGAGCAACGTCGTCGATTTTGAGACGATCAACATCTTCATCTTGTTTTACATCTAATTGTCCATCTTTTTCTACTAAAATATAGCGGAAAACATAGCGGTCTTTAATCGGAACCGTACTGTTTTCAGGAACACCTAACAGACCAAATAAGAGAATATTAAAAGTCATCGTACCATCTTCATTCTCTGTAATGTTGTAATAATCTCTAGAGAACCATTTTAGAATGTCTAGATACTTGTTCCCCTCATATTGGTCTAGGATTTGATGATTCTTAGGTAATTCAACAAACTCCATAGTCGGTTGGCTATCAAATAAAGAATAATTGCTGTAATAGTAAGCGCCTTTTGATTGGACCGTCGTTTGCCAAAGAATGGCGTTAAAAATACTGGGATAAGTAATGTAGTCTTCGTAGGTAATATTTTGCTCTTGCAAATTGGCTTCTACAATGCCATTTACATGGAATTTGACCCCAATGGTCAGCCCCATATAAGCCGTAGAGAGGATTAACCCCATATAATTCCAACGGCGTTCTGTTCCATACTTTTTAGCGAGTAAAACCCCAATAAGCCCAATAATCATAGGAACCGTATAGAGCGGATCTACAATGGAAATGTTATTAAATCCAACTCGATAATTGGAGAACGGCTCAAAAATTTGTGTGCCATAAGCGGTACAAGAATCAATGATCCAGTGGGTCAGAAAGGCTAAGGCATACATGATCGTCCAACGCCAAAAGCTAGGGTCATAGTCAATCTGCTGCCGTTCTTGGATGGATTTTCTTAAGACTCGATAAATCGGAATAATCCCTAAAAGAGCTGTTCCTAACATACCATACAGGATCATACTGCCTGTATAAATGGCACCATAGCCTAAAATACCTAAAAAGAGACTATAAAAAAGCGCCCAAAATACCGTCCAAGCGACCTGCACTCCTTCTTTGTGATGGAGTCCACTTTTATAATATTTTAAACTCAACCAAGCAAAAATAGGCGACGCCGCTATTGTAAATAAAATAGAATGACTAATGCCTCTATGATAGACTAAGTTGTAAATCTGGTGTTCTGCAAATAATTGAGAAATGACATCTAAATCAGGAACAGTTCCTGCAAAGGCTCCAATAAGTACAGCCTTATTGCCCATTTTTTTCCCTAAAACTGCATGACCAACCGCAGCACCTAAAGTCGCTTGTGTAATCGAATCCATTTTTGATTTCTTGTGAAGAATAAAAACCTAGCAAGAGTTGAAGCACTCTGTAGGTAACACAATAGACGAATTAAAACAGCAATAGTTGGCAAAAACAAGGGCTTTTAAACAAAAGGAGCTATTTCTTCAATTAAAGAAAGGAAATAACTTGGATTAGAAATCCAATTACCCTCTATTCTTAGAATCCAATAAAATCGTGACGGGGCCATCATTGAGCAAAGAGACTTTCATATCTGCTCCAAATTTCCCTGTAGCAACAGAGCGGCCTAGACCTTCTTCTAAAGTCTGTACAAATTCTTCATACAATGGAATGGCCAAAGCAGGTGGGGCCGCGCCTATAAAAGAAGGTCGAGTGCCCTTCTTGACATTCGCAAAAAGCGTAAATTGGCTAATTACTAAAATATCACCATTGATATCCTGCACGGAACGATTCATTTTTCCTGCTTCATCGCTAAAAATGCGCAAGCCCAATAACTTTCGACAGAGCCATTGAATATCCTCCTTTCCATCAGCGGCTTCTATGCCTACCAATAACAATAACCCTTGATTAATTTGTCCAATGGTAACGTTTTCTACGACTACTTTGGCTTCTTGGACGCGTTGCAAAACAACTCTCATAGCTTAATAATTGTACTTATCTTTCCAGTAATGTTTGAGGTAATTGCGATGTGCCTGCTCTCGTTGATTTTTTCCAGGATCATAAAGCTTGGTATTCGTGACCGCATCAGGCATATACTCTTGGTGGACAAAGTTGCCAGGGTAATCATGGCTATATAAGTAATCTTTGCCATAGTCTAATTGTTTCATCAGCTTGCTAGGCGCATTGCGTAGATGAAGAGGAACAGGCAAGTCTCCTGTTTGACGGACCAAGCGTTGGGCTTTATTAATCGCCATATAAGCGGCATTGCTTTTAGGAGAGGAGGCTAAATACGTCACACATTGCCCCAAAATAATACGACTTTCAGGAAAGCCAACCGCAGAAACGGCTTGGAAGGTATTGGTCGCCATCACCAAGGCAGTGGGGTTGGCGTGTCCAATGTCTTCTGAAGCGGCAATAATCAGTCGTCGAGCGATGAATTTGACATCTTCGCCGCCTTCAATCATACGCGCCAACCAATAGATTGCTGCATTGGGGTCAGAGCCTCGAATAGATTTAATAAGTGCAGAACTGATATCATAATGTTGTTCGCCTGTCTTGTCATAACGTGTCATGTTTTGCTGCACTTTCGACAAAACCAATTCATTGGTGACTACAACTTCCTCCTCTTCTTCTGACAAACAAATGAGCTCAAAGGCATTGAGCAATTTTCGCGCATCGCCACCAGAAAAACGCAACAAGGCATCCACCTCTTTTAGAGTGACTTTTTTCTTGGCCATCAAGCTGTCTCTCTCCAAGGCATTGTGCAGCAAGGCGACTAGATCGTCTTTGTCTAAGGCTTCCAAAATGTAGACTTGACAACGCGAAAGCAATGCAGGGATGACCTCAAAGCTTGGGTTTTCTGTAGTTGCTCCAATCAAGGTAACTACTCCTTTTTCTACTGCTCCTAACAGTGCATCTTGCTGCGATTTACTAAAACGATGAATCTCATCTATAAACAATAGCGGGCGTTGTTTGGGATTGAACAAGCCTAAGTTGCCTTCCGCTTTTTTAATGACTTCTCGAACATCTTTTACCCCTGCATTGATGGCGGACAGGCTGTAAAAAGTACGGCCAGAGGCTTTCGCCAAAATATTAGCTAAGGTTGTTTTTCCAGTGCCAGGAGGACCCCACAAAATAAGAGAGGGAATACGTCCTACAGCCAGTACCTTAGTTAAGGTTCCTTGAGGGCCTACTAAATGGTTTTGACTGCGGTAATCCTCTAACGTTTGTGGGCGCATGCGTTCTGCTAGCGGTTGGTCATTTTGAGCCATGAGTTGATTCGTTTTTTATGAGAAGGATAAAGGTAAGAATCTTTGTGCAAGCGGATAAGAGACGACTCATAATTTAGAGTAGATTTTCCTTAAATGTTTATTAAAAACCAGCCTAATTTTGAAAACTTACTAGTAGGTAAGTATCTTCGATTTATGGCAATAACAACAAAAACAAAAATCATCAATCTAGCAGAAGAATTAATTAGGACAAGAGGCTATACGGCTTTTAGTTATAAAGACATCGCTACTGTTCTAAAGGTAAAAAACGCCGCCATACACTACCATTTTCCAAGTAAAGAGCAACTAGGGCGAGCCGTTTTGGAGCGCAGACGCAGACAGTTTAAAGAAGCGACGGCTAGTTGGGCCTCTTTGCCTTATTTAGAGCAATTACAGCGATTGATGAATGTTTATAAGAAAAGCCAACAACAACAATGGGTTTGTTTGGTGGGGGCATTGGGGCCCGCTTATCCAGTCTTGCCAACGTCTATGCAAACAAGTTTGACACAAATGACGTTGGATATCAAAACTTGGACCATGGCTTTGTTGGAAGAAGGAAAAGCGGCTCAGGTTTTTAATTTTAAAGAAACAATAGAAGAAAAATCCTTGATGATTGTAACCTCGTTACTCTCTTCTTTGATAATTAGTAGAGTGATGCAACCTAATAGCACAGATATTGTGATAGAAGGCTTGTTGAAAAGTATTTAAAAAATTCACCTCAAAAACTTACTTTTTAGTAAGAAAAAAACAACGATTATGAGTTCTACTAGAGTTGTGATTACAGGTTTGGGTGCCTTGACACCTATTGGAAAATCGGTCTCTGAATTTTGGGAGCAGGCCATTAAAGGAACTAGTGGCGCATCGCGGATAGAGCGTTTTGATCCAAGTGCTTTTAAAACACAATTTGCTTGTGAAATCAAAGATTTTAATCCATTGTTGGCTTTAGATCGCAAAGAAGTGAAACGCAGTGATTTGTTTACGCAATATGCCTTGTATGCCGCAACCGAAGCGTTGCAAGATAGTGGGGTAGATTATGCCAATATGAACCCTTTTGATATTGGGGTCATTTGGGGCGTTGGTCAAGGAGGAATGGCAACGTTTGAAGAACAAGTTAAGCAATATGTGGATGATAACTACCAACCTAAATTCAATCCTTTTTTCATCCCTAAAATGATTTCTAATATGGCGTCAGGGATGATCTCGCTCAAATTTGGTTTAATGGGAATTAACTACACAACCGTTTCGGCTTGCGCGACCTCCAATACAGCATTGATGGATGCATTTAATTACATCAAATTAGGCAAAGCCAAAGTGATTGTTACAGGCGGTTCAGAGGCACCAATTACAGAAGCTTCTATGGGCGGGTTTAGTGCGCTCAAAGCCTTATCTAAACAAAATGAAACCCCTCAAACAGCGTGTAAACCCTTTGATGCAGCTAGAGATGGTTTTGTAATGGGAGAAGGAGCAGGAGCACTTATCTTGGAAGAATATGAACATGCAAAAGCACGAGGCGCCACCATTTATGCAGAGGTTGTTGGTGCTGCGATGACTGCTGACGCGTATCATATGACCGCTACTCACCCTGAAGGGCTAGGTGCTAAAACGGCTATGCAATTGGCCTTAAATGAAGCAGGATTAACCACCAATCAAGTGGATTATATCAATGCCCATGCTACTTCTACGCCTATTGGTGATTTGAGCGAAATCAAAGCGATTCATCATCTATTTAATGGAAGTGATGCCCAAATAAGTGCCACTAAATCTATGACAGGACACTTGTTAGGAGCAGCAGGCGCAATCGAGGCCATCTTGTCCATTAAAGCCATTCAAAACAACATTATTCCTCCTACTATTAATACCCAAGAACTAGATCCTGCGATTCCAAAAGGGGTTTCTATTGTTCATGGTCAAGCGATAGAAAAAGAAGTTAAAGTTGCTATGAGTAACACCTTTGGTTTTGGTGGACACAATGCCATTGTGGTTTTCAAAGAAGTATAAGTATTCCAATGGTTAGAAGCATGATTTTTCCAGTAGAGATTCGTCAACTCTATTGGAAAATCATGCTTCTAAAAGAAAACAATAGCGTAGAGCCAAGTTTTTTAAGAAAGTAGATTTGAATAGTTTAGTTTTAGTTACATTTATTACAACAAGTCTATTTATCCTTTTATTTATTATTGTACCCAATGAACGTTAATCTATCCAAAACTGATAAAATAAAACTGCTCAACTCAGAAAGTATCTATAGTATTATGCAAAAGATACTTTTAAGAGAAGAGGATATAGAGCAAAATAAAGAGCATTTTTAGCTCACTTTGTTCGTGAACGCTTCGCTTTTAGTTGGATTCTTGGTTTGGCTACAAACAATAGATTGTTGTTTGTAGAATTGATCAGTTTGGGAACCGTTAATAAAACGCTAGTAGAGCCGATGGAAGTCTACAGCATGGCCTTGCAAAAACGAGCGGTCAAAATCATTCTCTGTCACAATCATCCAAGTGGCGAGCTCAAACCCTCCAAAGAAGATCAAGATATTACAGATAGATTGATCCAAGTAGGTAGAATTGTGAATCTGCCTGTCCTAGATCACTTGATTATTTCTGATATTAGTTATTTGTCTTTTAAAGATGTTGGATTGATGGCGGAATTGGAGAAGAGTATCAAGTATGTGCCTAGTTATGAAATAGCGGAGCGGATTAAAGCAGAAGCTGCCGCTATTGTTGAGCAAAGAGTAGAGGAAACTAAAATGAAAATTGCGCTAGCCCTCAAAAATAGTGGAATGCAAATAACAGAAATAGCAGAATACACGGGTTTGACGGTGCAGGAGGTGGAAGGGCTTTAAATTTTTATTTTCTCAAAAAAAATTAAAACTATCTCATGCTTCCCTCTTTTGAAGATTTTGAAACCGAATACAAGAATGCTTCCAAGATTTGGAGATTTCCCACGGATTTAGCTTCCATTACAGATGCTTATTATAAAGACTTATGTAGTTGGGATAATGGAGAGTATTTAGATGAATGGCCTTCTCCAATGACTAATTATTATACTACCGTAGAAGAAAATGTTGTTTGGGAAAAACATTTTGGACTCCATGATTTGCCAGAGGATACCCTCGCTATCTTAGTGCAACATTCCTTTGAACCTTTGTATGTTGTTAAATTAACGGCTACTGAAAGTTGGAAAGAAACGCAGGATGGTTTTGTTGCATATACTTTACCTGTTAGTTTATTGCAAAAAGCCCGTCAAACGAGTTGGGAATTGTTACAAGCAGCTCGTGCGCCCTATCGAAATTGGTATACCTTAGATGGTTGCTATTTTTCTTTTTATTATCAAAAAGATGGACAGCTTAAAAAAGGATTTAAACACAGTCCTAACGAAGAAGGAAGCTTGGGGCAATTGTTCCATGAATTGCGTTTAGGAGGGTATTAATTTTCTACACCTTCTCCCCAGCAACCCAAACCTGCTGAATCCAATCACTCCCAAAAGCATAAGGCATGTAAGCCACGGTATCCATTGGCTTTGTGAGAATAAGATTCCCTAATTTCCCTGTAGTAATAGAACCAACGCGGGCTTCCTCTTCCAAGGCATAAGCTCCATTTAAGGTAGCGGCCATAATGGCTTCTTCTGGTAACAAACGCATCTTTACACAAGCCAATGACAAGACAAAAGGCATTTTGCCAGAAGGGGTAGAACCAGGATTGTAATCCGTTGCTAAGGCCAAGGCTAAATTGGCATTAACCATAGCTCGTGCTTCTGGATAAGCATCGTTGATAAAGAAAGGCGCAGAAGGCAAGAGCGTGGCAATGGTATCTGCTTTGGCTAAACAAGCCAATTCCTCGGCATTGATGACTTCTAAGTGATCAACAGAAATCGCCCCATGTGCCACCGCTGCTTCAATACCACCCATGCTGTTAAATTGGTTGGTGTGTATTTTGGGTTTCAAGCCATAACGCGCACCTGCTTCTAGGAGTTGTTCCGTTTCTGCGACAGAAAAGGCAACTTTCTCACAGAACACATCCATGTAATCGGCCAATCCCTCAGCAGCAATTTGAGGAAGCATTTGATGAATAATCAAATCCAAGTAGCCTGCTCTATTGTCCTTGTATTCCAAGGGCAAGGCATGGGCGCCTAGAAAGGTAGCCTTGATCGGCATGGCTGTTTTTTCTTTGAGGGTGCGGATAATGCGCAACATTTTGAGCTCGGCTTCTAAGGTAAGCCCATAACCACTTTTGATTTCTATCGCGCCTGTTCCGTAGCCTTGTACTTCCTTTAGGCGTCCCCAAGCCGCTTCTAATAAGACTTCTTCAGGCGTTTGTTGAAGTAAGCGCGCTGAGTTGAGAATTCCTCCCCCTTTACGCGCAATTTCTTCGTAAGAACTGCCTTTGATTTTTTCGACAAACTCAGTAGCACGGTGGGCCGCAAAAACCAAGTGGGTATGAGAATCACACCAAGTTGGTAAAACAAAGCAGCCTGTTGCGTCAATTCGTTCATCTACTGGATGAGCAGGGCAATCCGCCATTGGGCCCCAATTAGCAATTTTATCTCCTTCTAATAGGACAAAGGCATGGTCTAATTGAGGGAGTTCTTGGAGGGCTGTTCCTCGTGCTAAAGCAGGTGTTTGTGGGCTGGCTAAAAGGAGGGTGCGAATGTTGTATAGTAGCGTGCTCATGTGTGGTGACAACTTCTAAAAGAGTAATAAAAAGAGAACCCATTTTTCCTACAAGATGCTATGATATCTATAGGAAAAATGGGTTCTTATAAGAAGGATAAAAAGACTACAGCATCAAGGATAAATCTTTGAGTAAACCATCAATGTTGTCTCTGCGCAAATCATTTCTGAAATAAGCGGCTTCTCTTTTGTTATTAAAGGCACCAATCAACAATTTGTACACTACATCCCCTTTGTATTTGGCGACATGTACCATTGTTTTTTTGTTGTATTTCTTCTTGAGGTTGCTAGCTTGATCCAATACGCTTTCATAATTGCTATAAACGCCTACTTGTACGCCGAATCCTTTGGAGCTTTGGCGACGAACAGCAATTTCGTATAAACCTAACCCTTCTTCTTTGGGCGCTTCTACGTTGTTAACAGGAGCAACAACGGCTGCTGGTTGGTCTGCTGTAGGGCGCACCATAGGTTGGTCTGGTGCAATGGGTTCGGGCTCTTCCTTAGCTGGCGAGGTTACCGCAACTGGGCTTGGATTACGGATGCCCTCAAATTCGTTGAGTAAATCATCAGCGCTTTGGTAACCTACTAAACGACGAACCAATTCTCCTTGCTCGTTAAAAACAAGCATGGTCGGTAAGGCTTCCACTTCATATTGTTGTGACCACATGACTCCGTCAAAATCTTGTACATCGACACGTTGTGCGACTACATTATCAGAAATATAGCTGGCTAAACGCTCATCCATATAAGTGCTCTCATCCATATTGCGGCAAGTAGCACAATAGCTGGCGTCAAAATCAACAAAGTACAATTTGCCTTGTACTTGTGCTTTAGATTTGGAGTTCTCCCAATTGGCGGCCTCAAATTGAACAGCAGTAGTTGCAGGTTTGAAGGCGGCTAAAAACAAACAAATAGAGAGGAGTAGCAAAAAAAACGATTGTTTTTTCATTATTAGCTAAGTTTTAAAAAGCTAGCTGACACGACGTTTTAGGAAGTGGACTAACTGGTGTTAAGTAGGTCAGTGAAGGAAGGTGTTTGGCAATTTCCTTTGGGGCATTTATTCGTATTCTAATACAAGTCCTCTAGGGGAGTTATACACTGCTCTTATCAATAGTGCTAAGTATAAAAAGCAGGGTTAGAATAGTATACTCTTAATAAGGGAGTTCAATATAATTGATTGTTGTGGAAACATAAAAAAATACCCTAGCAAAATGATATTCACTAGAGTATTTCTTCTATTTAGAATAGATAAAAGGTGTTTTAAGAAAATATTGTAAGATTACATAACTTCTATCTAATACAGTTTTTACCCAAACGAATTTTACTTAAGCCATTGTAGGCAAAGAGATACGCATCAAATCCAAGAAAGAATTTGTTCTGTCTTTAATGTCTTGTTCTGTAATTTCTTTTAGTTTGTTTGGACCAAATTGCTCTACACAATAAGACGCTACAACAGAACCATAAACCAAGGCACGTTTCATGTTCTCAAAAGAAAAATCGTCCGTCTTCGCTAAATAACCAACATATCCGCCAGCAAAACTGTCACCCGCACCAGTTGGATCAAATACTTCTTCTAAAGGCATGGCAGGTACATAGAACATACCTTCTTGGTGGAACAACAAAGCACCATGTTCGCCTTTTTTGATAATTAAGTGCGTAGGCCCCATTTCTAAGATCACTTGAGCGGCTTTTACTAGAGAGTATTCTCCAGACAATTGACGAGCTTCTTCATCATTGATGGTCAATACATCTACTTGTGCGATGACAGCTTTTAATTCGTCCATAGCGATGTCCATCCAAAAATTCATAGTATCCATTACTACCAATTTTGGGCGGGCTTCTAATTGTTCTAAGACGCTTTTTTGAACAGCAGGAGCAAAATTTCCTAGCATTAGGTATTCTACGTTCTTTAGAGTGTCTGGTAAAACAGGAGCGTAGTTTTCTAAGACATTCAACTCTGTTGCCAAAGTATCACGAGAGTTCATGTTGTTGTGGTAACGGCCTGCCCAGAAGAAAGATTTCTCATTCTCCCGTATTTCTAAACCATCCATTTTTACTCCACGTGCTTGTAGTGCATCTAACTCTGCTTGTGGAAAGTCATTGCCAATAACAGAAACCAATTGAATGTCATTGTAGAAGTGAGAACTCGACCAAGCAACATAAGTGCCCGCTCCACCAATAATACGTTCTGCTTTGCCAAAAGGGGTTTCAATCGTATCAAATGCTACGGTACCCAAAACCAATAAACTCATAAGTTGTCATTTTTTAATCAATAAGCGCCAGTTTCTGGCTGATGTTTTTATACCTAGCAATTGCATTGCTAGCCAGAAACTGTCCAAAAAACAGTACTTCCCTTTTTCGTCTTTCATTATTGAAGAAAGGGTTTGCGACGCAAAAGTAACAAACTCTACAGAGATCAGGGCATTTATAAGCAGTTATTAGAGGGGATCTATCTTTATAAGAGGAAGCCATCCATTTTTCTTTTTTTACCTCAAAAAAAAACTTTTGTCAGTTTTTTGTCTGTTTTTATGAAAAAGCTACTTTTTTAAGAATATCAAGTCTTAAAGAAAGTATTTGGATTTTCTGGAGCAGGCATTTTTTAGAAATATCTAATAAAGTTTAAATTGAATTTTGGAGCGTTTTTTCCCTTTTTTGAAAAAAAGAAGATTTTTTTGAAAAAGGAACTATGTTGATAATTAGGTAGTTATGTAAAATGAGCACAAGAAAAAAATAAAAGCTTCACTTTTTTTCTTCAAAAAGTTTGGAGAAATGAAATTGTGCCGTATATTTGCATCGCTCTACTAGAGTACACGCCTTCATAGCTCAGTTGGTTAGAGCATCTGACTGTTAATCAGAGGGTCACAGGTTCGAGTCCTGTTGAGGGCGCAAAAAAGGGTTTATCTTCGTGATAAATCCTTTTTTATTTTGTCATTTTAAGACTTGATTGTCAAAAAAATACGGCTTCTGAGGAAGAATATTTTTAAAGCCGCCATTTATTACTTACCTTTGTTGTCCAAAATAGACAACTCTTATCACGAGATTTTAAAAAGATAAATTTTTCAAATGCTAATTATTAATGTAAAAGATGGAGAATCCATCGACAGAGCTTTAAGAAGATATAAGAACAAGCACAAGAAAGTGCAATTGATGAAACAACTACGTGGTAGAAAGCACTTCACTAAGCCTTCTGTAGAGCGTCGTGTTGAAATTCTTAAAGCAAAGTACAATACTGAGAAATTAAGAGACATGGAAGGATAGGAAATACAAAATGTATTTCTGGTTCTTAACCATTCCACATAAGCCTTTAGATGATGTTTCATGATCTAAAAGCGCAAGTCATCTTTAGTTTTATTACTAAAGATGACTTTTTGTGTATTATCTAGGTTCCTAATCGCTAGACCAGCAAAGGGGGAACTTATCTTTCTATAGGTAGGAGTGGTACATCCAGATCGATCTTAACAATAAGAAAGAACATACCCTAATAAAGCCGCTCCTAAAACGACCCAAGCACCATTAAACTTAGGAAAACGCCAAACAATAGCAAAGGTAAGCGCTGCGATTAGAATGGACTGCCAGTTATCAAAGTTACTTTGGCCCATAGTGAGACAAACACCAATAATTAAGGCAACAGCCATTGCATTTACTCCATTGAGAAAGGCGCGAACTGGTTCTAGTTTTTGTAATTTAGGCAGCAAAGGGTTAAGAATAGCTACAAAAATGAAGGAGGGTAGAAATATCCCCAAAGTAGCAGCAATAGCGCCTGCTACACCATTCATCTGCCACCCAATAAAGGTTGCCGTAGATAAGACAGGGCCTGGAGTAATCTGACCAATGGCTACCGCATCTAATAACTGCTCTGCAGTAAGCCAGCCCTGTGCAATTAATTCCGTCTCTAAAAAGGCAAATAGCACATAACCACTTCCATAAAGGATGGAGCCTATTTTTAAGAAAGTTAAAAAGATTTTGCTATTGCTAATACCTGTCCCTGCTACTTGAAATAACAACAAGGGTGCAAAGCTTTGTAAGGTATTGGAGCGCTTTTGTAAGCTGAAGGCCAACCAAGAGGCAGCGCCTCCTGCCAGTAGAATAATCAACTCAGTGACTCCCCAAAGTGCTGCTGCTAAGCCCAAGCCGCTTAAAATCAACAAAAAAGTATTTTTAAAGGCTTTTTTACTCAATCGGTAAGCGGCCATTGCAATCAGGACAATCACAGCGGCTTGTATTCCTTGCAAAAAAGGAGCAACTTGCGGTAATTCTCCATATGTTTGGTAAAGCCACGCTAACAAAGCGGTCAATAATACAGCTGGAAAAATGAAACAAGCACCTGCTAGAACCAAGCCTTTCCAGCCAGCTCGCTCATACCCACAATGCAAAATCATTTCAGTCGAGTTAGGGCCAGGGATAAGATTGGTTGCTCCAACCAAGTCTAAGAAGTGTTCCCCTGTCATCCATTTTCTTTTTTTGACAACTTCTTCTTCTAGTAAGGCAATGTGTGCGGCAGGGCCTCCAAAGGCAACACTACCAAGGGTAGAGAATAAGCGAACGATTTCCCAGAGTTTGTTTGGAGTAGTCATAATTTGGATGGTCGTATTGTTAAGCGGTCGATTCTTTATTTGTTGATAAATTTTGTTGGTGGCTTCTTCTAATAAACCTAAAAGTAGGAAACAACCCTTGTTATTTCCTACTTTTAGATCCATTATTTTTATTCCTATATTGTTTAGCCAATCCAATCTCCAAGGGCATTCTCTAGTAGCGTCTTAAAAGCAGGGCGTTGTGCTGTTGGAATAGTTTTTATCGCCTCTATTCCTTGTCGATCACAAAAGACGGAAATGGATAATTCAGCAAAGCCTCCTTTTCCTTCACACAAGCGCTCAAAGTCTTGAATTTGTAAGGACTCGATTTCTCCTTCTTCTTCTATGATAAGGTCTAATAATTGGGCGGCATATTGGAGCTGATCTATTTCATTGGCTCGAAATTGATCGGTGTGTATCTGAAGGGCTGCCTTGCCTTTTTCTGAAAGGCCTTCAGGGATTCTATTGTCCGCAAAATCCTCGTCTAGGACATATTCCATTAGTTCTTCTTTAGAACCAAAGTCTAGTAAGGCGTCTACACCGTAGATGTCATTCTCATAGATGTACCAATCGTTGTTTATTGTGGTCATTTGTGAAGGGGGCTTGATGATGAATTTTTTTCTATCTAAATTTAAAAATAAAGAAGCAATTTTAGTATTTAATGAAAGGCTTTGTTGTCAAAACTTGTTGCCCTCGCCGAACTTGTAGCCAATAAGCACCTTTTATTAAGTGATCAAGAGCAAAGGTGTAATGTTCCTCTTGTTGCTCTATTATAGTTTGTTGTTGAAGAACTTGTCCTAAGGTATTGATAATAGAAAGGGTTATTTCTCCTTGCGGAGATTGAATTTGGTAGTGGAACTGGAGTTGTTTTTGTATGGGGTTAGGGGCAATTTGAAGTTGAGGTATGTTGTTGTTAGAAAGAGGAGCTATTTTTTTACTAGATAAAAAAATGGGAGGGGGGATGCCTACAGTATCAGTACCTTTAATATAACCGATTAGACGTTGTTCTGTTTGAGAATAACTAATGCTGTAGAAATAAGAGGTGCAACCTAAACCTGCTACATAAAGATAAGCTTCTCTATGGGGAGATAAGCCTGTAAAAGTGTACCAAACAGCAGTGTCAATTTGGTAGGTGTCGGGAGCTGTATTAATGAAATTGGAATAATAAGGGTACATAGAATAGAAGGGCAGTGTCGCAGGATTAATAGTAAACCCCATATTGTAACCAATATATTTAGCCCCAGAAGTAGCGCCAAAAACAAAGTCATTACAAGCTAAATAAGGTGTCGTTGAATAATTGTGAATGTAATTTTTAGAGGAGGGTTTTAATTCATGAGAGTACTGGTTGTACTGCTCTTGCCTATTATTAGTATAAACTAAATCAATAGTATCGATAGCACTAGAGAATCGTCCTCGAAGGAAGTAATAATCATACATTCTATATAAATATCGTTCTGCAACATAACGAAGGGTGTCCGCTGACTGGTCATGGCGTTCCAATATTTTGAGGCGGTAATGTACTTCTGAGGCTGGCCATCCTCCTCTGTTGCCATCTTCAAATAGATAGTAGAACTGATCGCCAACTTGAAAATCGAAGATTTCTCTATATTTTAGACTGTGTAAACCATCTGCTGTAAAACTAGCCGTCTCTTGTCTTCCAACTAGAAAAAATTGAGCAATCAGTAGAGTGCTTAAACTATCAAATTGTTCCACCTTATACACGCCATAATCCTTTGCTAGATAGAACTTATAAAGAGGTAGGTTATTACTTGTATTTATCTGTATACATACGGTTGAATCTAAGCCTGTTGAGAAAATAGAAAAAACAGAATTTACTGTTTTAGAACCAATAGATATTAAATAATTTGGATTAAGGTTAGCAGGTGTTAAAAGAGGGTTTGTGGCCCAATGCAGTGTATCTTCATGAACAATAAACTGATATTGACCATTAACCTGTTGGCAGATAGTAGGGTATAAACCATTCCATGCAGGTTTTTGCATGGTAATTAAGGTTGGAATGGTGCAGGAGTCGCAAGGGCTGATATAAGGTTGTACGGTAAACTGGCGAATACCATTTGAATCAATCTGCTGTTCTACTTCTAGTGTGGTAATTCTATCTAGACCTACACCTGCAAAGCCGATAGGAACATGATCGAACCCAAGTGTTATGTTTTCAATTGCTATAGAATCAGTATAATAATAAACATAACCACCCTGAATAGGTGCCCAATTCTGAGCACTTAGACAAGCACTAGTAAGGGATAAAAAACAACCTAATAAAAACGATTTCATGAAAGAGGTCTTAACAACAGAGTGTTCTCTATTTGAGGCATTTTTGTGGAGTTGCTTATACTAATATAAAAAAATAGAGAACAACTTATAGTCATTCTCTATTGTTATCAACAAGAAGCAGTACAATGACCACTCTAAAACTCTGAGGTAAAGTGAAAGTTCAGTTCTGGATAATCAGTCTGGGCCGATTGTAGCATCCATCTAGATTCTGCTAAATAAACATCTCTATCTTCTTTGTCTTTCGCCATATAGTTGGCTTTTTTGCGGATAAACTCGGCTAGCTTTTCTTCATTATCACTCGTAATCCAACAGGCTTTGTGCAATTGCATCGGCTCATAGCGACAACTGGCGCCATATTCATGTTGTAGGCGGTATTGAAGGACTTCAAATTGTAGTTGTCCTACCGTACCAATGATTTTGCGGTTATTGCTGTTCTTAACAAAAAGCTGGGCGACCCCTTCATCCATAAGTTGGCGAATTCCTTTGGCCAATTGTTTAGATTTCATTGGATCAGCATTCTCAATATACTTAAATTGCTCTGGAGAGAAACTTGGAATGCCTTTGAAATGCAATTGCTCCCCTTCTGTAAGGGTGTCCCCAATCTTGAAATTCCCTGAATCGTATAACCCCACAATATCTCCAGGATAAGCGTTATCAACGACTTCTTTCTTGGAAGCCATAAAGGTGGTGGGGTTAGAGAACTTCATCTTCTTGTCTTTGCGAACATGCAAGTAGTTGGTGTTTCGCTGGAAGGTCCCTGAACACACGCGCAAAAAGGCAATTCTATCGCGGTGGCGTGGATCCATATTCGCATGGATCTTAAAGACAAAACCAGAAAAATTCTCCTCATAAGGATCAATCGAACGTTCTTCCGCCTTGAAATTCATAGGAGAAGGGGCAATTTCGATAAAACAGTCTAATAATTCTTTGACTCCAAAATTATTAACAGCAGAGCCAAAAAACACAGGAGAAAGCTGCCCAGCAGTATAGGCCTCTCGATCAAACTTTGGATACACTTCTTGTATCACTTCGACCTCTTCGCGCAAGGTCTCTGCCATATCTTGACCGACTTGCTCTTCCAAAACACTATCAGAAATGTCTTTAAAAGCCGTGATGTTACCATACTTGGTATTGGGAGAAAAAAGATTTAACTCTTGTTGGTACAAATTATACACTCCTTTAAAATCTTGCCCCATTCCAATCGGCCAACTTAAAGGGCAGGTTGTTAGTTTGAGTTTTTCTTCAATTTCATCTAATAAATCAAAGGCCTCTTTTCCTTCACGGTCAAGTTTGTTGATGAAGACAATAACAGGCGTATCACGCATCCGACAAACTTCCACCAATTTTTCGGTCTGTTCCTCCACCCCTTTAGCGACATCCATTACTACAATCACACTATCAACAGCCGTTAAAGTACGGTAGGTATCTTCTGCAAAATCTTTGTGACCAGGGGTATCTAAAATATTGATGTTGCAATCTCTATAATTGAACCCCATAACAGAAGTGGCTACAGAGATTCCTCTTTGTTTTTCAATTTCCATAAAATCCGAAGTGGTTGACTTCTTGATTTTATTAGATTTAACCGCCCCTGCCGTTTGAATTGCTCCTCCAAAAAGTAGCAATTTTTCTGTTAACGTCGTTTTACCACCATCAGGGTGCGCAATTACTGCAAAGGTTCGGCGTTTCTGGATTTCGTCCGCTAATTTAGCCATGATTCTATAGTATATAGAGTGCTAATAGGCACTCTGATTGTCAATTAAAGGCCACAAAGGTACATAATTTCTCCTACCTAGTCGAATAACCGATTGTGCAATTGAGTAAGGGAAAGGAGTCGTTTCAAATGTTCCTACAACTTAGTTGCGTGATGGTTGTTTTTTAAGAAACAACTAGAATAGCAAAACACCTTATTTAAATCCTCTTAAAAAGAATATTTTACTTAAGCAAAACACTATCTTGTAAGAGATTAACTATTGTAATTTACTAAAAAAATGATAACTCATGTTAGGCTTTGTTATAGAAGGAATTGATCTTAAGGCGCTTTCGAAAGAAGCATTTCAACAGATTCGTCAAGCGGTTCCTGTGCATGGAGTTGTGGTACTCAAACAACAAACAATATCTATAGATGAATTAGTAGAAGTGACTAAGCGTTTTGGGAAACCACTACACTTGCCAGAAGGATTACGATTCAACAACCCAGAGGCATCTTATCCAGCAGTGGCACGGGTATCGAATATATTGGCTGATGGCACTTTACTGAAAGAGCATCGCGCAGCCGAATATTGGCATAGTGATGGAGATTTTTGGCAACCTGGAGACAATTATATTTTTAATGTACTCTATTCTAAGATTGTTCCTCAAATGGGGGGACAAACAGGGTTTGTAGATTTGCGTCTAGCGTACGAAAAATTACCTCTTGCTATTCAAGAAGAACTAACTGATAAAACGGTCTTAGTTTCTTGTGATGATATTCCAGATTTTAAGGATGCCTTAGAGGAAGAACGCCAGCCCGACGCCTTACACCTTATCAAACATTACCACAAAGAAACACAACGCCTAGGTTTATATTTTGGACATACCAAAGCGGTTGTTCATGGAGTGTCTCAAGCAGACTCTAGTCGTCTGATGGAGGCTTTGATTGCTGCTATTAATGACACTAGTATACAATATATTCACGAATGGGAGGAGGGCGATTTGTTGATTTGGGACAACACGAGTGTGATGCATCGAGGCATGGGAGGTTACAAAAATTATCCTCGCTTGTTATATAGAACGCAAGCTTTTGTTACTCCTCAATAAAGAACTAAAACCTAGGGAAATGAAAAGAATATCTTGGATATTGATAGGACTATTGGCTAGTGTTTTTACATTAAAGGCACAGCCTTTAATATTGTCTTTTGGTGACCCTCTTATTGGCGAAAAGGGCCTCGTCACAGAGGTCATGCCTGATGAAAGTCTATGGATTTTTGGAGTGACAAGTGTTGGCTTGTTTGGAAGCAACGATATTCTATTTACGAGAAGGACGGTTGCTGGAACAGTGCTCAATTCTACGCGTTATATCGGGACTGCTGATTTAGATTATCCTAATAATATGCTTGCTCAAAATGGGGAATTGATTGTTGTTGGGGAAGTGCTTGGAGCTGCAGGAGGTGATGCGCTTGTTTTAGTATTGGATACCACAGGTCGTTTGCTTTCTAGAGGCCAGTATGGTTTGGCAGGGCAGTCAGAGCAATTTTATGATATAAAAGCAACCGCCGATGGTGGTTTTATTGTCACAGGTTTTGGAAACCAGCCCAATGGTAATGCCAATGATATTTTGGTGAGTAAATTCGATCAAAATCATCAACAAGAATGGATGAGAACCTATGATTTTGGACGGAATGAAGTAGGGGTTGCAGTCGTTGAACGCCCCAATGGGGGCTATTTTGTGGCTGCTGATCAATTACAGTCTACTGGTAATTACAATGTGTTGGTATTGGCGCTAGACACGTTGGGCAATGCTTTGTGGGACAGTGTTGTCACTAGTCCTTATAATGGTGGTTGCAAACAAATGAAACTCCATCAGGATCAAATTATTATTGTTGGTGAAATGGCAACTAGTACAAGCAGTGCTTTTGATCCCTATATGATTCGCCTCAATTTGGCTGGACAAGTACAATGGAAAGGAACAATTCCTCAATCTAATCATGGAGATGCTATTTTTGATCTAGTGATCAAAGATGCGAATACTTACCTTTTGACAGGCTACAGTTACCATGTGGCAACAGCCAATACAGATATGGTATTGATGGTGGTGGATTCTGTCGGGCAAGTGCTGGATACCCGTTATTATGGGGGAAGTTCCTTTGATATGGGCTATGATATCCAATGGCAAGGCGGAAATGAAGTGATACTAACAGGTTTTAGTACGATTCAGAATGATAATCAACTATTTGTGATCAAAGATGATCTATCTAATGTACTGGCGTTTCCAAGAGAGGAGAAAAATGCACTTTCCTCTTTAAGGTTGACGCCCAACCCTACTACTGGTTGGTTAGAAATAATGAATCTCAATCCAAAAGGAAATTACGAAGGATTTATTTACAACAATATAGGGCAAATGGTTTGGCAAGGGATCCTATCAACCAATCATCAATTAGACGTAACCACCTTGCCGCAAGGCTATTATTATTTACAATTACAAGACAACACAACTACTTGGGCCAGCCCATTCTATAAATGGTAATACCTTATTAACAAGTACTTTATGATGAAACGGCTCCACCTCCTCCATATTATCGCTTTGATTACTTTATTCTGTGCAGGGATCTACTGGATTGGTGCGATGGAGAAAATAGGTCGCCCTACAGCTATTTTTCCTAGTGATAAGGGGATACCTATTACACGTTTGGCGGCATTTGCAGCTATGGTGGTGTTTGCTTTTTCGGCCGTGATTGGTTGGCGTGTACGGGGGCAACGAAAAATTTTAGGAACAATTTGGAGCTTGGCAGGAGTTGGATCTGTATGTTGGATGATGTTGATGTGGCTTCGTCCTACTCCTATTAGTTTGATAGAAGTGTTCCCTTTTTGGTTTTTGTACGTTATGTTAGGGACAGTGGGAAGTGCTTATAGTATTAGTACTTGGAAAGAAGGCCGTTCTTTTTATAATGGACATTATGAGGAGGGGCTGTTGGATGATTCCTTAGACGAATTTAAACAGAGATAATATGCGTTTGATGTTGGTAATGCAGTTGGTGGCTTTGATCATATTGATGGTGTTGACTTACTTTTACTGGCATATTTTCAGAATTAATCTCCAGAATATAGAAATTAATGCGTTTGATTTTGAAGTCTATTCTGCACCTTCTCGCAGTTTTGGTTGGCGAAGTTTTATAGTGACCGTTTGGTCTGTTTTTGTTGGAATTAAAATTAGGCAGCGTGCTCATTTGTCCCTATTAGGAATTTTAATGATTACTTTAGGAGGCGTTTTTTCTATGCTGAGTTTGGTTTTAATTTTTCTACCACGAGTGCTTACTATCGCGGATGTTTATTTTTATTGGCATTTCTATGGTTTAGCGATGCTTGGAATGACCATTTTGGCGTTCTTGTTTTACGAACGTGCTCCTAACCTGGAAGAAGCTGTAGAATATGACGATGTATTGGATTATTTTGAAGAGAATCAAAAAGAGAATTAAATAATAGGGGGTAGAATGACAGAACCAATGCCTACACCAAGGCAGGGTAGCGTTCTATTACCACCCCTTCGTTAATTTAAGTAGTCACTAAAAAGTTCTACTACGTGAGGCCTGCGGCGTTCGCATTAAAAAATGATTCTTTTTTCCTAGTTCGGCGTTGAAAATACTCGTCTTAGCCCGCTAAGACTCCGTTTTTCGCCTTGATCTACAAAAAAATAATTCATTTTTCATTATGCGGTTGCTTTTTACCGCCTACTTAATGCCCCAATTTATCTTAGAACTAATAAAGGGGAAAAATAGACCAAGAGATTTGTTGGAGAGATGTTGTCACATGTTAGTTTTTTTGAGTATCATACCTTGAATTACATTACTTAAAAATAGAAGAACAATAAAAAGCATTGTTGTTCCTCCTTTCTTTTTGTTGATTTTTACGGTATGAAACAAACGCTACAAAAAGCGACCATTTTATATGATACCACTTTTCCTGAAGGAACGATCTTAGATTATGAGGCGCTCAATGAAATGGGAATTGTGTGTGCCATTACAATCCCAGTTCCTCAGAAGATTCTAGATCATTCTTCTTCCAAACATCAATTGGTGGTGGAAAACATTGTCTTTCCTGCTCAAACTACTTTTTTTTATAAGCAAACACACGAGCAAGCCTTGTATGGATCTCAACGGGTTCCACGTAGATTGTTGTTGGTAAATGATCTTGTTATTTTAGGAACAACATTGCCTGCTTCAACGGAGTGGACCTTTTTAACCAGTATTCAGGAGGACAAAGAACAGGAAGCTACTCTACCAGATAATGTCTCCAATTCTTTTAGAAGTACTCTTTTAGGCGTTTTACAAGAGCGTATTACCCTACAAAATCTAGAATTGCGTCCCAAAACACGGTTGTTGTTCACCGAACGAGAATGGAGTTGGAGTTATCAACAGAGCAATGCTCAAGAAGGAAGTATTGATACCAAAGGCACCTTAATCAAGTACCGCTCTTTTGTAGAAAAAGCGTTGGAAGAGGGGCATTTAGAAGCGGTACATTATGAAGCCTTGCATTTTTTGGCAACAGATTATTTTAAAAATACCATAGAATGGTCCAGTACGCTCTTGGGGCATTATTATAAAGAAAAAGGAGAAAAAGAACGGGCTAGTAGTTATTACAGTCGAGCTTATCGACTAGCATTAGCGGCTCAAGGACCTTCAGCAACAGAAGTGCAACAATTGGATTATTGGTTGTCAAAACTGCGTTTAGGCGTTTCAACAACTGAAAAAAAGTATGTGTTGCGTCGGTTTTATTTGACCAATATTTTAATCATTCTTGTCTTGTTCTACACAGCAGTGCATTTACGAGAAGAAGAAATGGCGGTTTTAGAAGGTCTTCGCCCCCAATTAGCCTCTTTTGATTGGGCGAGTACAGCCTATGCTTTAGCCAATTTAGCAGGGAGTGTCTTTGCTTTGTATGCAGGATGGCGCGCTTTTGCTGTGTTGCGCCGAATTGGGATCATTTTATTAGGAATGGCCAGTATTGGCTTGTTTTACTCTTTGTATGTATTGGCGACACCTGAGAAAGAATTAATGGATGAAGTTCTCTTGGTGTATGGTCCTTATATTGTTTTTTCTATGTGGGTGAACGGTTATGCATTGATGTTGAAGGATAAGGAAATTCTAGAGGAGGAAGAGCGATAGAGGACGGCCAATTTTAAAATACAAATTATGGAGTGGGATAAAAAACAGTTTGTACAAGATATATACGCAATTGTCCGTCTAATACCTCCAGGGCGAGTGACAAGTTATGGTGCAATTGCCAAGGCTTTATCACAAGCTCGTCAATCGCGGATGGTAGGACGAGCTATGCACAGTTGTCCAAATGATGTCCCTGCACATCGAGTAGTTAATAGCAATGGTGTATTGACAGGACGCGCTTTTTTTGGAGGTGATAAAATGGCTATGTTGTTGCGAGAAGAAGGTGTTTTAGTAAAGGATAACAAGGTACAGAAGTTTAAAACTTACTTTTGGGACCCTTTATTGGAAATATAATGAAAATGCTGTCTCTTGCTCTAGTTATTTTATTTATCTTAGAAAGGAGACATTTTTACATACTTTTTAACAACATAAAACCATGGGTTTTTTAGATTTTCTATTTGGAAAGAAGAAAGATAAGAACATACAAGTTCAACAAGCAGAAGATGATCCCAATCATGTACAAGTTTATGCGAAGGCCTCTGATGGGACTTCAGAAGGCATCTCTGTAGAGAAAATGGTAGCTTTGAATGCGCAGACTCAGGAAGTCATAGACAGCAATGATTTAGGGCAGATTAGCAATTACAATACCCAGCTTATGGGCGCTCAAAAGTATGAGGAAATGATTGCCTTTAATCAACAAGTGATTGATAAATATCCAAACACCAATGCAGTCGGGAATGGGCACAACTTTATAGGAGTGGCTTATTTCTTTAAGAAAGACTACCAGCAAGCCATCGCCCATTATCGCTTAGCAACAAAACATGGGATGGATATGGGCATGATGGATGATAATATTTGGGAAGCAACGGAATTGCTTTACAAACAAACAGGAGATGGGGCGCATATTGAGGCTTATAAAATCAATTCTCCAAATGGTGCGTACCTCAAAAAGGCGAATAAATTACTAAAGTAATACGCGTTATTTTTTGATAGGATTCTCATTGAGAATACTCCAAATTAGAGCGCTTTCAAAACCTTTGTCTTGTGCATATTTGGCAAGTTTTTGGCGGCGTTTATAAGGGTTAGACTCTCGAAGGACCTTATCTTTTTTTTCTAATATTTCTCGTAAAGTTGCATCGTATTCCTCCTCAGGCAGTTCGCTTTGAATCGCTTTTTTGATAGAATAAGCAGAGACATAGTTGAATTTTAGCGCTTGAATAATCCGTCTCTTACCCCATTTTTTTACACGGAATTTGCCCCCTGCAAAAGCTTGGGCATAACGCAGTTCATTGAGAAAATTATCGGTAATTAATTCTGTGACAATTTGATCCACATCATCACCCCAAATACCAAGATCACGCAGCTTTTGACGGACTTCTTTGTGGCATCTCTCTTGGTAAGCGCAATAGGCCTGCAATTTACTTACAGCTTCGTCGTAGGAATGGTATTTCTTTTTCATGTGTTTTAAAACAAGCTTACAAAACAAAACTTTTGGCTAAAGTAAGGCCTTTTTTTCCTGATATGGGACTAAAAAAGCACATTCTTATCAAAAGTAGAGCAACAAGCTTTTGATTTGCTGTAATATATTTGTATATTTGCGCTAGAATTAAAGGTGCGTAGAAAAGAGGGAACAACAATTGTTCCCTCTTTTTAATGCCATTATTAAGGGAAGGGGAAACAACTATTGTTGGCTATTGTCCATCTTTGACCAACTTCCTTCTTAATAGGAAAAAGCACCAAATGACTTGGGCGATAGGCCTATGAGATAGAACTACAAATAGGATGATTTCATTGACGGAGAAATTGACGGAATTACTAGACGAAAAATTCCAAGAAGAGGCTTTTAGTCATTTGTTTTTGGTAGAGATCAAGCAATTGCCAGGAGACGTAATACAGTTGTATTTAGACAGCGATGAAGCCGTTACTTACGAACATTGTGTAAAGATAAGCCGCCATTTGGAGGCACAAATCGAAGAACACGGTTGGTTGGGAGAAAAATATACACTAGATGTATCTTCCGCAGGAGTAGGAGCACCTTTATTGTTGCAACGTCAGTACTACAAAAACATTGGCCGCAACGTTACTGTTGATGTCAAAGATGACCACAAACATGTCAAAGGCAAATTGACAGAAGTAACCGATTCACAGATTACAGTCGAATACGAAGAAAAAGTTCGTATCGAGGGGCGCAAGAAAAAAGAGTTGCGCACCATCAGACGAGAAATTTCGTTTGAAAACATTAAAAAAACGGTTGTTACCGTGTCTTTTAAGTAGCAGAGGAACAGAACCGCTTTGCTCCCTTAAAGTAAGGAGCCGATATAGAAGCGATCCCAGTACCTGTTGTATATTTGGATAAATATTAAATATTATGAAAGCATGAGCATCAATTTAATAGATTCTTTTCAGGAATTTAAGCACATAAAAAGTATTGATCTTCCAACGATGATTCGCGTGCTAGAAGATGTATTTCGTACGTTAATTCGTAAGAAATACAGCACAGATGAGAATTTTGATATTATCGTTAATGCCGATGAAGGGGATTTAGAGATTTGGAGAAAACGTGAGATTGTACCCGATGGTGAAGTAGAAGACGATCGCTTTCAAATTACAATAACAGAAGCACTAGAAATTGATTCCGATTATGAAGTAGGAGAAGAGTGTTATCAAAGAGTACACATTCTCGATTTTGGTCGCCGCGCTATTATGGCCGCTCGCCAAACACTTATTTCAAGAATCTTAGAATTAGAAAAAGATAAGATTTTCCAAATGTACGTGGATCGCGTAGGAGAGGTGATACGTGGAGAAGTCCACCAAATCTTGAAGCGTGAATTGGTTGTTGTAGATGATGAGACAGGAGTAGAATTGTTATTGCCCAAAAGCGAAATGGTACGAGGCGATTTCTTCCGTAAGGGAGATACACTCAAAGGAATTATTCGCAAAGTAGACATGCGTAACAGTAACCCTGTGATTATTTTGTCTAGAACAGACAATGCCTTTTTGGAGAAATTACTGGAGCAAGAGGTTCCAGAGATTGAAGATGGTTTAATTACTGTGAAGAAGATTGTCCGAGTACCTGGCGAGCGTGCCAAAGTAGCGGTAGAATCTTATGACGAACGCATTGACCCTGTGGGGGCTTGTGTAGGAATGCGTGGTTCTCGTATTCATGGTATTGTTCGCGAATTGCGTAACGAAAACATTGACATCATTAACTATACAACTAATGAGTCTTTGCTAATTCGTCGTGCGTTGACGCCTGCAAAACCGTCTTCTGTTGACTTAGATGAAGACCGCCGCCGCGCTGCTGTTTATTTGCAGCCAGAGGAGATTTCTAAAGCCATTGGTAAAAAAGGAATCAACATTAAATTGGCGAGTAAATTGACCAATTACACCATTGATGTCTACCGTGAAGGCTTTGAAGAGTCTGATTATGATGTAGAACTCGATGAGTTTAAAGATGAAATAGAAGAATGGATCATTGACGAATTGAAATCCATTGGATGTGATACTGCCCGCAGTGTGTTGAAGTTGAATGTAGACGAGCTAGTTCGACGTACTGATTTAGAAGCAGAGACCATTTCAGAGGTTGTCACCATTCTTAATACAGAGTTAGAAGAAGATGCTTCTGATGAGGAAGAATAATTATTGCACTAAAAATACAATAGATATGACGCTATAATCGAATAAAACGGTTGTCACGCGCAATTTGCGGAATCTATTTAGCCGAGCAACCGTGTTCTCGTCCCTTGCAATGGGTATTTCTTTCACAAGTGGAGACATTGAATCCTAACGTTAGTATAAAACGTCATTTTACAGACTTTTTTAAGCCTGTGAAATGTTTACATAAACGAAGTAGTATAGTATAGTTCGCTCTATAGCAATTTGTTATCTCGTCAACAGCACGCGAACTGTTATTTTAAAGTTACCTAAAAATATAGGATGTCAAAACGTTTAGTTAAAGTAGCTAAAGAATTGAATGTTGGAACAAAAACTATTGTCGAGTTTTTGAACGGCAATGGTTTCTCTGTTAGCAACAAACCCACTGCAAAGATTTCGGACGAGATGTACGATGCCCTCGCGAAAAACTTTCAGAACTCTATTGCCATTCGCGAGAAAGCCGATAAGATTACCATAGGTACCCGCAAGACAAAAGAGGAGCAACAAAAGGAAAAAGAAGTTCTAGAAGCCAAAGAGCAGAAAGAACAAGAGGAGCGTGAAGTGGTTGAACACGTCGAAAAAGAGGCGAACGAAACTCCTCAGAAAGAAGAACAAACACCCCCTCCTCCTGTAGAGGAAAAGCCTGTTGAACCTGTAGTGGAACCCAAAGAGGAAAAACCAGTAGCAGAGGAGGCGAATAAAAATGTCTTGTCTGGCCCAAAAATCCTAGGCAAAATCAACTTGGACGAAACCAACAAGCGTGGTAAAAAGAAGCCCAAGCAGAACAAGGAAAAGCAGGCTCCTAAAAAGGTAGTCGAGCGTAGCCAAGACGAGAAAAAAACAACAGAACAACCTAAAAAAGAAGTACTTCAACCTAAGGTAGAGCAAAAAACTGTTGTTGAAAAACCAGTAGAAAAAGCACCCCGTAAAGAGGAGCAAAAGCCAGCTGTACAGAAAGTAGTTGCGGAGAAGAAAGAAGAACCCCCAAAGGATACTTCTAAGCCAACCAGCGATAAACCTGTCAAAGATGCAACCCCTCAAAAAGAGGGCGAAGTGAAACCTAAAACAGCCGAAAATGCTTTGGACATCAAAGTAGAAGCACCGCAGCTAAAAGGCCTCAAGATTTTAGGTAAAATTGACATCAGTTCTTCTAAAAAACGCAAGCGTAAGAAGAAGGATGATGATGATAAATCCAATGATCGTAAAGAACGTCGCAAAAGACCACGCGTTAAAACTGTTCGTGGAAGTAAAACAGGTGACGATAAGAAAAAAGACGATAAGAAGAAAGACGATAAGAGCAAGCCATCCGATAATAAGGAGGATCGCAAACGTAACTTCAAGAAACCAGACAAGCCTGCTTCTAACACAAGCAAACGCAAGAAGAAAGGTAAACGCCGCGAAATCAACGAAAAAGAGGTTGGTGATAAGCTAAAAGCAACCATGAACCTTATGGGAGGGCGCGGTAAATCCAAGAAACGTTTCGGAGCTTCTCGTAAAGAACGGGATGAGCAACGTGCGGAACGCATCAAGGAAATGGAGATCAGCAATGAAGAGGCTCCAAAGATTCAGGTAACAGAGTTTATCTCTGTACAAGAATTGGCAGGTTTGATGAATATTTCTGCAACAGAAATCATCATGGCTTGTATGAATGAGAAGCGCATGGTATCCATCAACCAACGTATGGATCGCGAACTCATTGAATTGATGGGAATTGAGTTTGGTTATGAAATCGAGTTCGTTTCGGCGGAAGACCAAATGGAGAAAGATTACCAAATTGAAGACGATGAGTTAGAAGACAACACTGCTCGTTCTCCAATTGTCACCGTAATGGGGCACGTAGATCACGGTAAAACTTCTCTCTTGGATAGTATTCGTAAAGCCAATGTTGCAGGCGCTGAGGCAGGGGGTATTACCCAGCATATCGGAGCTTACGAAGTGAAAGTAGGAGAACAAGGAACCATCACGTTCTTGGATACACCTGGTCACGAAGCCTTTACAGCAATGCGTGCTCGTGGTGCGAAAGTAACGGATGTAGCGGTAATTATTATCTCTGCGGATGACAGCATCATGCCACAAACAAAAGAGGCGATTAGCCACGCGCAAGCCGCAGAAGTGCCAATCATCTTTGCCATTAACAAAATTGATAAAGAAGGTGCCAACCCAGAACGCATCAAACAAGAGTTAGCCTCTATGGACCTCTTGGTGGAAGAATGGGGAGGTAAATACCAAAGTCAAGATATCTCTGCCAAGCAAGGCCTCAACATTGATTTATTATTAGAAAAAATCTTGTTGGAAGCAGAAATGTTAGAATTAAAAGCCAATCCAGAAAAACGTGCAGTAGGAACTGTCCTAGAGGCATCGTTGGAGAAAGGACGTGGTTATGTAGCCAAAATCTTGGTAAGAAATGGTACCCTCAGCATCGGAGATGCTATGGTAGCAGGCCCACACTATGGTCGTGTGAAAGCGATGTTTAATGAACGCGGTAAACGCGTGAAAGTCGCTGGCCCAGCAACACCTGTATTAGTACTAGGTTTGCAAGGTGCTCCACAAGCAGGAGAAACCATTAATGTCTTAACTTCTGAAAAAGAAGCAAAAGATTTGGCTGCACAACGCGCCAACTTGGTTCGCCAGCAACAAATCCGCGCGACTCGTCGGGTCACCTTAGAAGATTTGACCAACCGTATTAAGATTGGTAATTTCCAAGAGTTGAACTTGATTGTAAAAGGTGACTTTGATGGTTCTGTAGAGGCTTTATCGGATTCTTTACTCAAGCTGTCTACCGACCAAGTACAAACAAACATCATTTACAGCGCAGTTGGTCCAATTACAGAATCAGATGTCAACTTGGCCGCTGCTTCTAACGCGATCATCGTAGGTTTCCAAGTTCGTCCTAATCCAATGGCTAGACGTTTGGCAGAAAAAGAAGGCGTAGAAATCAATACATACTCTATCATCTACGATGCGATTGATGAAATCAAGTCGGCGCTAGAAGGGATGTTAGAACCAAAACAAGTAGAAGAAATTGTTGGAATGGTTGATGTTCAACAAGTCTTCAAAATCTCCAAAGTGGGTACCGTCGCTGGTTGTTTTGTACAAGAAGGAAAAATTACGCGTAACAGCTTTATCCGTGTCATTAGAGGCGGTATTGTAGAATATCCTAAGAAAGAGGGTGTTCACGGAGAGCTATCTAGTTTACGCCGTTTCAAGGACAATGTACCAGAAGTCAAAAATGGCTTTGAGTGTGGTTTGACCTTGAAAAACTACAATGATCTTAAAGAGGGTGACCAATTAGAGATCTATGAAATCAAAGAAGTGAAACAGACCTTGTCTTAATTAACAAGTTGTTCTAGATACTTTAAAGCTGTTCTGATGCCAATCAGAACAGCTTTTTTATTGTAAACTATCGGTATAACGATTTTATGGAAAGGAGTGCATGATCATTGTAAGAATCATATCACTATAAAGGTTAAATCCATTAAAGCAAAGACTGTTTTATTGTAAGAATTGACTGAGGTAGTTGAGTTCTTAATGGCCTCTTCTTTCGATCTCTTAGCTTTAATAACAGCACTCATTAAGATACGTGATCATTTACTAACGCTTCCAAGGCATAAGATAACCTATTTTGTGCTCCTAATTGAGAACCAAATATCGAACGATACAGTTCTCCTTCTTTTGTAATTAAAACCCATTGGGGAGTTCCTTCACAGTGAAAATCATCGTATGCCTGATGATTCTCATCAATGTAAATAGGGAAGGGCAATTCAGGGATCGTAAAAATCCCTTCAATATCTTCCTTTGATACATTATTGGTTCTAAAGTTGCTATGAATGCCTATTATTTGAAGGGCAGGGTGAGCTTGCTGATATTGATGTGCCAATGGAATCGCACGTCCTGTACATCCTAAACAATCATTATTATAAAAAAGTAAGACTAATGGTTTTCCCTTGTATTCCATCATCAAATCTATGTTTACTTGATGAAGGCTCTTTACTATTATTGATGTTATCATTGTATGATGCTTAAATAGGCTTGGATAGTTTTTTGATCTTCTTTAAAAAATTAGTGATCTAATTGTTCTTTTACCCTACATAGATCTCTCTATCATAACAGCGAATTTAGCTTTATTGTTGGAAGGGAATAGAAGATAGATTCCCTGAATAGAAAATACTTTGTTCCATCAAGCACCTACAAGCAAGAATAGCGTATTGGCTACAAAAAAAGGGCAGCCCCCAAAGGAGGCCACCCAACATGATTTTTTAAAAGAGTACTATCCCTAAGGCTGTTGCACCTTATTCAAGTGCATCAATTCCCAAAGAGAAAAAGGATTCTCATATTCTTCTAGGAGTTGGCCATCTTTAAGGATACGCAATTTAGCAGAGCCTAAGAAGCGGAAGTAAGCCGCCTCGTCCAAGTCTGTAAATAAGGCATAGAGCCACTGCAAGAAAGGGTCAGGAATCGCGGTGCTGAGTAAATCTCCCGCAAAAATAGTCGCTTGCTTTTTTAGGAAGTACTCATAACGATAGCCTGTAGCTTCGTCTTCATATAAGAAAAAGAGTTCGTCGCTCACATCCTTGCCAAATTCAGGATCTAAATCGCCATAGGTGCGATAGAGAGTGATGGACTCGCCATCATCCGCTACTAGTTGGCCATTTTTAGCTAAGTGCACCACGTTGACTTTTTCCTTGTCAAAGGTTTTAGAGGCCACCATTTCAGAGGTAATGACCGTGTAAGGGCCTACATTAGAACGCACCCAATACCAATGATTAAAGACCTCTTGCATGCCTGCATTACTCCAATTGTGATCGTGGTAACCAGAACCGACTAGGTTCTCTACTGTGCCATTGTTGTCCAATTCTACTTGAACAATGCCATTTGGAACGGCAACCAACCAACCGAAAAAATCTGCTTGGTTGTCCCCAAAAACAACATGTCCTGTTTTAGGGCGCCAGCTTTGGGCACTAGAGCGGGTTAAGTTCGCAGTGAAAGAAAGGCCTGGTTCTTCAAAGTGGATGACATAGTTTTGTAAATTACCACGGAAGTAGTTGGGGCCCATTTCCACATTACAAGAATCAGTAGAAAAGTTAGTTTGATTGATGGGGAATTCTACTCGGCGTGAAATAAAGCTCCCATCAGGGCGACTGATATTGAGCGCAATCGTAGGTGTTTTGGGGCTGTTTTCTAGGAAAAAGTCCTTGGTATAGAAAATACAGACTACTGCCGAGCCATCTTGCAGCAAGGCATCAAAGTACCACCATTCATAAGTGCCAGGGGCACCATCTGTTCGAGCGCCATCTTCCCAAAGCTCTGGGACATTGCCTGGCTGTAAACCAAAGCGTTGATAATTCTCACTGACAAATGCAGGTCGATCAATGGTGTCAGGTTGCGCGAACAATAGCGCTGGAAGGAGACCTAGAATAGCAAGGCTAATCCACCCAATAATTTTGGATACGTTCATTTTTTTAATGGATTTTAGTTGCCTGACGACGGACACGGAGAGTTTAGTCGTAAAACAACAGGGTTATTACAAATAATTTTTGATAGAGGTTATAAGTGTTTTTATAAAGGAGGCCCACTCTTTTTAGGAAGTAGAACCTATGTATATACGCTTATAAAGTATAAGGATCATGCCGAATTCTTATAAAAGAACCTTTTTAGGCTCTAAAATTTAATCTTCTGTTGCTGCTTCAAATTCTGTCAAATAGTCCTTTGCTTGTGCTGTAAATTGCCCTTCAGGAAATAGAACTACAAATTTTTCTAGAAGGTGGTTGGCGCGGAATGTTTTGAATAAACGTTGTCCTTTTTTCTCTTCTTGTCGTTGAGCAATAGCGTTAAATTCTCCTTCTTTTGTTTTCAGGGAAAGGAAGAAAACTTCTGCTGCTTCCCACATGTTTTCTTCACAAATAACAGGATCATCCCCTAAGGCTAAGGATTGTTCGTAATGATGAAATGCTAGTAGCTCGTCCTGCTCTACTTCAAAGATTAAAGCCCCTGTTTGACCATGCCAAAGGCCCTTATGGCTAGTCGACTCTTCAATAGCTTTTCTAGCAAAAGCCAAGGCTCCTGTTAGGTCATCTTTGTGAACATAGTCAGAAAAAATAGCTAAACGTTCTTCTTCTTCTGGAGGTAAATTCATAGTGCTTTTTTATGTCAGAAAAAAGAAAATAGCGATAATACAGTATGTCTTGAAGTCTATTTTGCAGCTACAATATTACCGCTATTTATTTTATAATTAAGATCAAAAACTGATTAACGTTGTACTTTTCCAAAGTACATCAATTCCCAAATAGAAGCGTCCGTTTTATGTTCTTCAATCAATACATTGTCTTTGAAGACTCGAAGGACAGTAGGGCCCGTAAATCGGTAATAAGAGCCACTAAAACCTGTTAGTGCGCGAACAAAAAAGCGGATGAATCCACTAGGTACAACAACAGCCAACATGTCTACTTCTAGCATACTCTTTTCTCGAAAGAGACCATACTCATAGCGGTAGCCATCAGCAGGATTATCATACACCCACAATAAATTATCACTAATGTCCTTTTTGAGTTTAGGGTGGAGCTTTCCGTAGCTTCGGTAAACATCAACAACGGCTTCGTTGTCCACTATTGTTTTTCCATTTTTAGAAATATTGAGTAGAACAATAGGTTCTTTGTCATACTTCTTCTCAGCGATCATTTCGAAGGCAATGATATTGTAAGGGCCAACTTTTGCTCTTGACCAATACCAATGGTTGAAGAGCTCCATAATG
Organism: Aureispira sp.; assembly: GCA_050633105.1. Lineage (GTDB taxonomy): Bacteria > Bacteroidota > Bacteroidia > Chitinophagales > Saprospiraceae > Aureispira. The sequence goes on from JBOEFW010000043.1 coordinate 152,490, forward strand.
CTAATATTACCCCAGTTATGATCGTGGTAACCATTGCCTTTGAGTTGTTTTTTTTCATCATCAAGACTATATGAAAATTCTACCTTTCCTTGCGGAACAGGAACCACCCAAGCAAAATAGTTTTCCTCTTGTTCTCCAAAGACAACATGGCCTGTTTTGGGGCGCCAGCTATTAGTTTGACGAGTAAGTTTAGCATCAATAGTTAGGCCTTCTCCTTCAAAATGTATCTCATATTCTTTTAGGTTGCCTTTGAAATAACTTTTGCCAATTTGAACATAACAAGAGTCTTTGAGGAAGGTTGCTTCACTGGCTTTGTATTCAATTCGGCGGGCGATTTTAGTGCCATCAGGCCGATCAATATTGAGGCTAATGGTTGGGGTCATTTTTCGATTGGCCTGTACAAAGTCTTTGGTATAAAAAACAATAACAGCAGAGCTACCATCTTCTAAATGGGTATCAAAATACCACCATTCATAGGAACCTTTCCCACCTGTTGTTCGAAGACCATCTTCCCATACTGCAGGGATATTAGTGGTTTCAAGGCCATATTTTTTGTAATCTTTACTAAGGTAAGCTAGTTTATGCGTATTGTTTTGAGCGATTAAGGAAAGAGGGAAGAAACTTAGAATAACTATTTTAAGAACGAGAGATATCGAGTACTTCAGCATAGTCAATAAATGTTTTTCTGGGGATGTAGTCACATGGAATGACTTTTAATAGAAAAAAGCATTGGCATGAAGGTAATATTTTTCCTCAATTCTTCAATAATTTGTTTTTATAAATCCTAATAGAGGGTGAAAATTGCCAGACTATAGGAAGAATTTAAAAAATGTGCTTAGACCTTATTTTTCATCGATAGCTCCACTAAGGTGCTTAAACTATCTAAAGAAAGTAAAGCAACTTGCCCTTCTTGTTCTGTTGCTGCTTTGTTGAGGGCTTGATGATAGACTTGGTTGCTGTTTTCTACAATTCCAATCATAAGCGGCGTTGTTGCTAATTGAAGACCTGTCTGCTCTTTTAAGACCTGTTGTTGTGCTTGGCATTGCTGCAATTGTTCTTTAATCGCTAAGGTATAACTAGAAAGATTGGGCTTGTTCTTTTTGCCTTTGGTGGCTTGTCGAGAAAACAGCCCTGTACGAAGATTGCAGAGATCGTAGGTACCTTCTTCTGTTTCTAATAATAAATCTATAGTAGGATACCCGGTTATGGATACGTTGGCTTTAGCCGATTTATACCCCAACACATGTGCTAAAAGAGCAGCATTTTCTTCTAAAAATTTTTCAAGGGATAGATCTTTGTTATTGGCTAATTGTTGGACAGGATTTTTTTGTGTGATTTCATCGTCATAAATACCTATAAAACGATCACGTTTAGGGAAGGTTTCATTGAGTCGAGCAATTAAAAAATGCACCAAACGGATAAGATCGGTTTGTTTGCTAATGACCAAAATCATAGGGATTTTTCGGAAATAGAGTTTAGGGGCTTCTAAACGCATAATGGTTGATTCGGCTAAAAGCAAGCCGCCCGCATTCGTTTGAACTTTTACAGGAATTGAAGGAGCTGCTGCCAATCCTTCTTTCCATTTTTGAAGGTTCAAGCACTGCGCCGAACTATTATAGGCATCATAAGAAGCAACGTGCAAGCCTACCCAAATTTCCCCTGCTGTTGCAATATCGATTCTAGGATTATAAATGGCTTGTTCCTTAATAACAGTCCCCCCATTAATTAAGCTATTAATAGTCGCTAGTTTTTTGACTTTCTTACTAAAAGTAATCGACTGAAAATCACTTAACTTTTTCTCTCCTGTTAATTCAATCGCTAAGTATTCGTCCGTTTCATACAGGTTGATAACATCCTGACAATAAATAGTGTTAGAAGAAGATAAACTACCTGCATGTAGGTGTTTCTTCAAGTTGTTATACCAATTATCAAAAACAGGTTGAATGGCATCAGAGAGTTCGCTAGCGTTCATAAGAGTTAATCATTGTGAGTAAGTGAACCTTAAAATAACTAAAAAAACGATTTTTGCTACTCAAATTTGAAGATATTCCTTGTAAGAAGGACTAGAAAAAGAATGTAGAGAAGAAGGCAGCTTATGACACTCTATATTTAGTGGTGTTGTATCGCCATACAACACCACTAAACGTAAAAAAGCAAAGGGTAGTACAAGGCTCTGTTTTTAGAATGTGGAGTCTTGTACTACCCTTTGCTTAAGGCAATCTGCTAAAAAGCAAATCCTATTTTCTCAATTGTACACTATTGGTTTTTTGCGTTTGTATTTCTAAGTTATCAAACTTTGCAACAGGAATAAACTCTGAACGACCATCATCGTAGGCCACCATCACGGAATCTGTTGTTGTTGTAATTGGAAACTTCGGAGAAACGACCGATTCACTTTTGAAGACTTTATGGGGATATTTATCTAAGGTGAAGAAGTAAATTGTTTTCCCATCAATGAGACTAGATTGTATGCGATCTACTCGACCATAAGCTTGGTAGAGTCCTTCTTTTTTCTCATTGGTACGTCCACCGCGATAAGAGCGCAAGGCTTCTTCTAGAGTTTCACCGACGCCTACAATAGAGTGGTCTCGGACAGAGACCATCGCCACCATTTTGATTAAGCCAGCCTGATCTTTGAGCGATAGTACATAAGTAGGAACGTTGTTGATGTTGTAAAGAATAGGGAAGGAGCCAACATACTTTTTCTCTTGTACTTTACCCATCGCAGAACGACGAGCGGCTTCTTCTGTGGCCCCAACTTGTTTGTAACGTGTTGTTTCTTTTGTTCGAGTATTCACCAAAACAAAACCAATCGTCCCTTCTTCTTGTCCAACGGAAGTCAGGCCTGTATACCAGTACGATTGGTCGTCTTTACCATAAACTAAAGAGATACCTCTAGTAGTGGTTTTTTTGTCTAGGTTGGAGAAATTCCAATAGCCGTGAATATACTCTCCCCAGAATTCTAATTGCTCTTCTACCATATCCATTGGTTGAATGCGATCAATCCAAGCAGGCGCATTTTCTGGGGTATATTCTTGAATATCACCAGTCATGGCATTAACAACAGCAACACCATAAGCATTCATACCACTAAAGCCAACTTCATGGGTATATAAAGTGACGACCCAATAAGGAATTCCTTCATCATCAATTTCAAAGGTATAATCGGTTAGTCCAGTAGTCATGTAGCCCTTTAAATACAAATGACGGTGCAGGTTACTGTTAAAATAAGCTTCTGGTTGGTATTTAATACGAACGTCATTTACCAATTCTACTTGAGGATCAGAGGTAGCAGATACTTTGATGTAAGCGGGAGTACCTTCACTGTTGTTAAACCATTTAAAAAAGCCAGAGTGCAATAGAGGAGCAACCCAATAGAGTTTGCCGTTCACATTCTGAATTCTAAAATCACCAACATAGGCTTGACTACCTAAGGTGCGTTCTAAACCAGGTAATTCTTCCCCCAATACTTTATCTCCTAAACGGTGCGCGACTTGTTGATCGATAATTCTAATTTCATCCAAATCTACAGGAGGAACTTCTTTTGCAAAATTCTCACTCAATTTGATCTCTCCAATCAAACCTTGGTATTTCATGGCTCGAAATCCCTCCCAACTCATCAAACTAACAATCATAATGTAAACAATGGTTGCCAAGGAAGTTAAAGAGGCTAATCGAAAGAGAATCGTTTTTCGTTTGTTAATGACCCGCAATTCTAATCCAACAATAACCAAGGAAATAAAAAAGACGCCAATAGGCAAGCCTATAAACCAAGGATTGAGCACTGGAAGACTCATGTAAAGATAGAGGGGGGCCACAATAATCAAAAAGACAACATAAATCAGTTGCACTAAACGGTTAATGACCCGCATAAAAGGAGAAGCAGTATCAGAGGTACTCATAAGTTGGTATATTCTATTAATAATAAAAAATAACGTAATGGTATGTAGATAATCTCAGGGTATAGAAACAACACTAGAGTCGTAAAATAGGTTTCCTTATAAAGAAAAAGATAAGGTGTCATAAGCAATTTCAACATGCTTGGGCAACAAGGCTTGAGTAGCGGCATGGGTGCCCATACTGTGACTCAAATGCGTTAAATAAGCTTTGGGGACAGCAATTTTGTCAATAAGTGCTAACGCTTCGTCTAGCGTGGCATGAGAATGATGGGGCAATTGCTGCAAGGCACTCACCACTAAAACCTCTAATCCTTCAAGCTTGGCATATTCACTTGCAGGCAAAGATTTATAATCCGTTAAGTAAGCTAGATTACCAATTCTATAGCCCAAGATAGGCAAATTTCCATGATGCACCTGAATAGGTGTGATAGAAATACCTGCTGCTTCAAAAGTAGCTAAGTGGCTGACAATCTGTTGTTCTACTCTAGGGACACCTGGATAAGTTGCTGCAAAGATATAAGCATGACTTTGGCGTAACCGTTCATGTACCCGTTCTAAGGCATAAATTGGCATATCCATTTCATATTTAAAATTGAAAGGACGAACATCGTCTAAACCAGCTACATGGTCACTGTGCTCATGGCTCACCAAAATCGCATCTACTTTAGTTGTTCCTGCTCTTAGCATCTGCTGCCGAAAGTCAGGACCAATATCAATGACCAAAGTTTTGCCTTGGACTTCTATTTGAAAAGCGGTGCGCAGGCGTTTGTCTCTTGGATCGGTCGAACTACAGACCGCGCAAGTACAGCCAATAACAGGAATTCCTTGTGAGGTACCTGTGCCTAAAAAAGTTGCTTTCATTCTACGCTAGGATTGGTGGAGCAATGATTAAATAAGAGGATAAATTTACGTTTATCAAAAAAACTCTGGAAGCCTAAGAGCGATAATTCTCCTCGATAATGATGGAAAGGCAAATAATCTTGCTTGAACGCTTCTAAAAAGAGATCGCGCAACAATTCTAAGCAATATAAGGCTTCTGAATTTTGATCGTCAAATTGATAATCAAAAGGCAATGCTTGTTGTTCATATACTTGGGCTAAGGCCAAGAGTTTTTGTCGTTGGGCAGGGGTACACTGTGGGCGAAAAGCGACCAAACTATGCGCTTGACTTTGTTGGACATAAGCTGTCAATGATTCCACCAAGGTACCATCGTGTTCTGACGAAGATGCGGTATGGAGGACGCCTAATTGGTGGCCTTGCTGTACAATTAAACCAGCATGAGTGAGGGCGCAGGGCTCTTCTAAGGCCGCAACAATGTAATCACTAATAAGGCCATAACCACGCCTCAACAAAACATCTCCTACTTGTAATTGTGCGATTTCGTCTAGGCTCAGCGAATCGGCGGGAACAGCAGTGGCTATCTGGTTTTGAAAAAAAATAGCTGGATCAGGTAGCGGAGGGCCTAGAAGGATTGGTGCTGTTGGTTGTTGAGGACTACAGCTCCATATACAACCACAAAGGACTACTGTTAGCAGTAGTCCTTTGTGGTTAGAGGGTATTTTATTCAAAATCATTTTCTTTATAGACAATAGACATTACTCCACAGACGTTTCTTTGGGTTGGTGAATAACCCATTGCCCGTTCTCTTGAATCAATTCAAAGGAGAAAGAAAGTGTGTTATCCTCTTGATGAGCACAGTTACAGGTCGCTGTGCGCTCTGTGGTGGTACAAGTATAGGCTAACTTATTGGCATCTTTTACGGTGGTGATGGCTTGAAAGTTATTTCCTTCTTGGTTCATCCTACTAAAAATCTCAGCCCCTTTGGTTAACAAATCTAAGTAAGGATCGGTCTCTCTAGAGGTGAATTTTTTGGCCTTGTCATACTCTTTAGCAGCTAACTTGGTCATAAATGCTTCACAGGTCTGTTCTGGAGAACGACTCTCTTCGCCTGTTCCACAACTATTGAATAAACCTCCAAAAAACAGGAGCAAGAATAGATATTTCATACGATTGGTTTTATGGTGTAGAGCGATATAATCTCTAGTTTAGTAATCAAATTCCATTTGAACAAACCACTTTTGTTCTTGCTGAACCAAATTGATCATCCCTTCTCCTTCTGGTTGATAAGTTAAGTTACAACGTGTTTCTCCTTGTTTTTCCAAGCAATTGATTGTTTCTACAGGAATTTTATACGCCGCCAAGATGGTTTTTCGCTCTTCTTCACTAATCATATTAAGATTGGTACGAAAATTTTGCAAAGACTCCTTGCTAGAAGCACTAATATAACGTTCTACCAGATCAAAATCTTCTGCTTTCAGAGCCTCTAAAAAACCTTCTGCTGCTTCTTTGGGGCTATTCTGCTGCAAAGCTGCCTCTGTAGATTCGCAGGCCAATACCACTAAAACTAAAAAGAGAGAAAGGGCAATTAATAAACGCATAAATAAGGAGTTGTTCTTACAAATTAAAAATTAGCAGTCCCGCTGAATTGTTTTAAGAAACGGACATCGTTCTCAAACAACAAACGAATATCGTCAATCTGGTACTTCAACATGGCAATACGTTCTACACCCATTCCAAAAGCAAAACCAGAATATTTATCAGGATCAATACCACAATTGGTTAATACCGCAGGATCGACCATTCCACAACCCAAAATTTCTAACCAACCTGTTCCTTTTGTAATACGCTTGTCGGCTTCGGTTTCACAACCCCACCACACATCTACTTCGGCACTAGGTTCTGTAAAAGGAAAGAAAGAGGGACGCATACGGATTTTTGTTGCTCCAAACATTTCTTTGGCGAAGTAATAAATCGTTTGACGTAAGTCCGCAAAGCTTACTTTTTCGGCAATATACAAGCCTTCCACTTGGTGGAATTGACAGTGTGCTCTAGAAGAAATGGTTTCATTTCTATACACCCGTCCTGGTGCGATAATACGAATCGGTGGTTCTTGGCTCATCATAACATGAGACTGTACCGAAGATGTATGCGTACGCAATAAGCGAGAAGGATCATTTAAGATATAATAGGTATCCTGCATGTCGCGAGCAGGGTGGTCTTCGGGGGTGTTGAGAGCAGTAAAGTTGTGCCAATCATCCTCAATTTCGCTGTCCTCTGCAACAGTAAAGCCTAGACGATCAAAAATCTCAATCATCTGGTTGAGCACTAAAGAAACAGGGTGTCTAGACCCTAAAGGCATCGGCTCAGCAGGAGCTGTTAGATCCAATTCTTCCACCTCATTGGCGGCCTGTGTCATCAGGTTATCCTGTGCGGCTTGAAATTTGGCTTCCGCACCTTGCTTGACCACATTGAGCAATTGCCCATATTCTTTTTTGCGTTCATTGGGAATATTTCTAATCTCCCCAAACAAAGGCTTGATTTTATTTTTAGTGCCTAAATACTCAATTCTAAAGGCTTCCAATTGCTCTTTATCGGTAATAACAGCTGCTTCAATAGCTTGCTGCATCGTTTTTACGCGTTCAAATACTTCTAAATCCATAATGGTCTAATACAATCCTTCTGGTGTCATATAAAAAGTAGCTTAACTACCCCTTGTTAAAGTAACAAAAATAGGTTTTCTTTATGTAGTATCCAAAAAACAGTTTATTCCTTCCTATGGTTCCTTATAGGAAGTATAGAATAAGAACACGTTAATAAAAATGCATTAAGGAGGAGAAACATCCCAGAGAGGAGGCTGTTTTAAAGAAAAAAAAGAAAATCTAATCTCTTTTATTTAAAAACTAAACAACACATCATTATGAAATTACTTACTCTTTTAGGAACGTTATTCGTCGTCTTATGTCTACAACAGGATGTCCAAGCGCAGCCAACAGGCAATGCTACCCGTTTCCAACAAGCGCAGCAACAAAATTATAAGAACGAATATGTGACCGAATTGGATGAACGCAATGCTTATGGAGGGCAATACAATTCTTCCAATACCAATGGTGGGACACAAGTTCCAGATAATATTCTTGGACCAGCTCAACTTCTTAATAATAAAACACTAGAATTAACAGTCCGCGTACTCAGCAATAAAGCGGCTGATCGGTATGTGGCAATTTTTAATTTGACTCAAATTGCGAATACAGCCGAAGAAACCAATAAGTTAATGAAAGAACGCGTAGATGGTTTTAAAGGCGCTTTACAAGGAATGGGCATTGAACAAGAGAACATTTATATTGATGTGGTGACCTTTATTCCATTGTATGAATATGAGAAAGACAAGAAAATTTTCTCTAATAGAAACAATGAAGTTCCTAAAGGTTATGAATTGCAACAAAACATACATATTGCCTATACCAAAGCCGACCAATTACGCGATATTATGACTAAAGCCGCCAAGTTTGAGGTGTTTGATTTGATTACGGTAGAATACCAAGTCAAAGACCATGAAGGCGTTTACGGTGCCATGCGGGAGCGAGCAATGGCAAATATTGCCCAACAGTTGGAAGGGTATGAGAAAGAATTGGGAATCGATTTTAGTAAGGCAGATCGTTCTTTGGCAGAGTCTAAGCGCGTGGCCTATCCTTCAAGCCGTTATTCTAGTTATAAAGCCTTTGCGAATGTCTCAATGGGCAACATCAATGAGCGCAGCAAGACGCAAGATATGTATAAGCCAACAACGTATTATTATGACCAATTGAGAGCGGAGAGTTTTGATATTGTTATTGAACCAGAATTGCTAGAACCAGCGGTGCAATTTGTCTATGAATTGAGAATGCGGGTGATTTTGGATAGCCAACAAGTACCTAAGAACAACTATTTTTGGTTGACACCAGAAGGCGAAAAAGTTTATGTGCAACCTAATCCAACGGATCAATAATTGAGAAGAGAAGCAACTATAATACAACAACTAGAAGGGAAGTCCCAGCTATACTACTTCCGACAAATCTAGAGGAAGAGAACAGGCACTGGTGCCTTTGGCGCAGGTTCAGAAAGTTTTTGAAACCCAAGCAGCATCAAAAAGTTGATGAAACTAAAGTACTTAGATTTGAGTTACTTATCCTACGATATAACATTTAATGAAGTGCAAGGGTACAACGACTTGTTTGATGTGTCTGACAAGGGAGTACCAGAAGGTTTGTCTCGAATTAAAATTTATGGCTGGGAGTGGCTCAAAGAAATGACCCAACTCCAAGAGTTTACTTTTAAACATGTTGAACCTTATGCGTTTACGGACATAGAACGCAAGGAATTGCAAGCCGCTTTGCCCAATTGTAAATTGGTATTAGAAGACTAATACTCGCAAAAGCAACCATTTCCTCAAAATAACAGAGTCCACAGCGCGTTTTTTTTTCTAAAATACTATTTTTGTAGCTTGAAAATAGCTCAGGTGACAATTGTGACCACGCTATTCTATTTTTAAGACTATTATCTATCTCAATATAACAACAAAATGGCTGATCAATCAACCACAGTAACCTTTAGTGAAATTGTTTCTTACTGTAAGAAAAATGCTTACGTTTATCAATCTAGTGACATTTATGGTGGTCTAAGCGCCGTTTATGATTATGGCCCTTATGGTATTCTATTGAAGAATAACTTAAAGCAATATTGGTGGCGTTCTATGGTGCAAATGCACGAGGAAATTGTAGGAATAGATTCTGCTATTTTTATGGAACCTACTGTCTGGAAAGCTTCTGGACATGTGGATGCTTTTAGCGATCCATTGATTGACAACAAAGATTCTAAAAAAAGGTATCGTGCTGATACCTTGATTGAGGATTATATTGAGGCCAAGATTAATAAGAAAATCAAAAAGGATGTAGAGAAAGCTCGCAAACGTTTTGGAGACAGTTTTGATGAAGTGCAATTTAGAGCGACAGACAAGCGCACCTTAGATCGTCAAGGAAAGGCAGATGCTATTCTTGATAGAATGAATACGGCTTTGAATGCAGGTGAATTAGGAGCGGTAAAAGCGTTGATTGAAGAATTAGGAATCACGTGCCCAGATACAGGTTCTAAAAATTGGACAGATGTACGGGAGTTCAATTTGATGTTCTCTACCCAAGGAGGAGGTGCAACAAGTGGTGATAAATTGTACTTGCGTCCAGAAACAGCGCAAGGTATTTTTGTCAATTTCTTGAATGTCTTAAATACCTCTCGTCAAAAAGTACCGTTTGGAATTGCTCAAATTGGTAAGGCGTTTAGAAACGAGATTGTCGCCCGTCAATTTATCTTTAGAATGCGAGAGTTTGAGCAAATGGAAATGCAATTTTTTGTGCGCCCTGGCGCTCAAAAAGAATTCTATGAGCAATGGAAAGCAAAACGCATGAAGTGGCATGAAGTCTTAGGGACTAAAACCGAAAAATTGCGTTTTCATGACCACGAGAAATTGGCACATTATGCAGATGCTGCTGCGGATATTGAGTTTGAATTTCCCTTTGGATTCAAAGAATTAGAAGGTATTCACTCGCGCACAGATTTTGACCTCAAAGCACATGAGGAACATTCTGGTAAGAAATTAACCTATTATGATCCAGAACTAAAAGAGAGCTATACACCTTACGTGGTGGAAACTTCTATTGGTTGTGATCGTTTGTTCTTGTCTGTTTTGAGTAATTGTTATGCGGTAGAACAAGTACCAGATGCCAATGGTGTTTTAAAAGAGCGTGTTGTTTTGCGTTTCCATCCAGCGATTGCTCCTGTTAAATGTGCTGTTTTGCCTTTAGTGAAGAAAGAAGAAGAACTAACAGACAAAGCAAGAGCAATTTTTAATCAGTTGAAATACTCTTTTGAGTGCCAATACGATGAGAAAGATTCTATTGGTAAGCGTTACCGTCGTCAAGATGAATTGGGAACTCCTTTCTGTATTACAATTGATGGTCAAACCTTGGAAGATGGAACAGTTACGATGCGGGAAAGAGACAGCATGAAGCAAGAACGTATTGCGGTAGAAGATTTGGAGAAAATGATCAGTGAGCAAGTAGATATGCGTCACTTATTAAAACAACTTTAGAAGCTACCTGTCTTTAAGAGGGATTTTGAGTAGAGCGGGAACAAGTATTTAGGCCTTGATATTCTTAATAAAAGGAGGGCTAAAAGTTTGTTTTGTAGCTTTTTGTAACCAAAAATCCGTTTTAAATGCTATTTTTGTAGTTGCTTCTCGCTTAATGGGTTACTTTCTACTTGATTTTGTAATCAAGATTGTAAAACAAAACAAGCACCACCATAATTTTAAACAGAACCATGAGAATACAATTCTTAATCTTTTATGCCGTTGCTTTTTCGTTACTGTTGAGTTGTGGCTCCACCAAAGGAACCACTAAATCAGACGATAATGCTGTAGCTAGTAATGATCGAAAAGCGCCTGATGCCGATTACGATGGCGTCCCCAATGATGTAGACCAATGTCCTTACATCTTTGGAACAGCGCGTACCTTTGGTTGCCCTGACGCTGATTCGGATGGTATCCAAGATGCGGAAGATCGCTGTCCTGATGATAAAGGTTATGCCAACTTAATGGGTTGCTTGGATAGGGATTATGATGGAGTCATTGATCCAGAAGATCAATGCCCTGATGCTTATGGTGAACGAGAAACAGGTTGCCCAGATATTGATCCTTCTGATTTAGATGGTGATGGGGTGAAAAATGAGCAAGATGAATGTCCTCAATTAAGAGGGCTCTTTACAGCCAATGGTTGTCCTGATAAGGATGGCGATGGCATCAAGGATGAATTGGATGCTTGTCCTGAATTATTTGGCGTAGCAGAATACGATGGTTGTCCATTGGCAATTGGTGATATGATGGAGTTAGCGCGTTTGTACGGACACCCTGCAAAAGCTAATGGTTTGGCAGAGCGAGGTTACTACAAAAGTTATGATGGTAAATTATACGACAGAAACGATAAGCTAGTAACCGTTGTTGCAGGAGATATTGTGGATGAGGGCGGTACTTTTATTTCTGAAACCAAAAGCTATCTTTTTGATAGAGATGGTTACATTAGAAACACCGATGACTTGTTAGTAAGAATCGACGATGAAGGCTATGCTTTTACCAGCGATGGCGTCATTACGACAGAAAGAAGAGTGAATGGCACTACTATTAGAGATGGAAGAATTAATGTTGGCGATGATGGAACTTTACCTACTCGTCCAGGTGGCGGCGGTAATACCCGCATCAATGATAAAAATTACAACCAGAATCCTGGTGCCGTTAGTGTAGGAGGGAATCCTAATAACAGCGATATTTATGATAACCCTGTAAACGAAGTGCCTCTTTCTCCTACAGAAGCAGCTAATTGTAACCGCATTAATCTACAGACCTTAACAGCAGCTATCTATTTTGATTATGATGCTGCTGGGGCTGACCAATCTTCTTTGCGCCAGCTTAATCGTGTAGTTGATGCTATGCAAAAATGTGCGCGTCTAGAATTGCAAGTTGGTGGTCACGCGGATAGTGATGGTAGTTCCAATTACAATAAAAAATTATCAGAACGTCGCGCAAAAGCGGTTCTTAAATACATCATGGGTAAAGGAATTAGTGATCGCCGTCTTAAGTATAATGCTTATGGAGAGCAATATCCTATGAGTGATAACAACACAGAAGCAGGAAAACAAAGAAATCGCCGCGCAGAAATAAAAGTAACGCGTTAGGTAGAGTTAAGATACAGTACCATTTTATAGAGATGTTGCCCAATAATAAATGGGCAGCATCTCTTTTTTTTGTTTTTTGCTCCTGAAAAAGAGGCCGAAGATCAAGAAATGGCTTTATAAGCACTTCTTTGTGACTGTTCCCTGTTATTTTAGACAACTTCTTGTACTTTTGAGGACTGGCTTTGAAAACAAAGTCTAGGATCACCATCAACAATCGCCCCTTACTATCTAGATTATCTGATGTTCTCCTTCCCCTATAGAATAAACGAGGAGACGAACCAAGTGTGCCACGATGTACGATATTATACCTGCTTTTTTAACCGCTTTTTTGATCACCTATTTTGCTATCCCTTCTATTATTAAAATAGCAGAGGTCAAAAACTTAGTGGATGAACCTGGGGAACGCCGATCCCATTCCAAGAGTGTCCCTACATTGGGTGGCTTAGGAATTTTTGCAGGGTTAATTTTCTCCACAACTTTTTGGGTGCCTTTTCATGCACAACCTTCCCATTTGCAGTATATGCTTTGTGCTTTTATTGTGATTTTTCTCATTGGCGCCAAAGACGATATTATCCCCTTAACCCCTTCCAAGAAATTTGCGGGGCAGTTATTTGCTGCCTTTCTATTGGTCTACTTTGCTAAGATTCAATTATCTAGCCTATACGGCATTTTTGGAATTTATGAAATCCCTGATTTGATAGGCATTCCCTTGACCATTTTTACCATGGTGGTAATTATCAACGCCTTCAATTTGATTGATGGGATTAATGCCTTGTCAGGAACAATTGGTTGTATTATTTGTGGAACCTTTGGTTATTGGTTTTATGCCGTTGGACGACCAGATTTAGCCATCTTGTCAGGAGCTCTAGCAGGTTCTTTAGTCGCTTTTTTACGGTATAATCTAGCGGCTGAAATTTTTATGGGAGACACCGGCTCTTTGTTAATTGGTTTGACGGCTTCGATTTTGGCGGTTTCCTTCATTCAAGAAAATATTATTTACAAGAACCAGTATAGTGTGCAATCTGTTCCTGCTGTTGCCATAGGCATTTTAGTGATTCCTTTGTTTGACACCTTACGCGTCTTCACCTTGCGTATTCTTAAAGGCCGATCTCCTTTTCATCCCGATCGCACACACATTCATCATTTGTTATTGGATTTGGGCTGTAGCCATTTACAGGCCACAGGGATTTTGGGAACAGTGAATCTGTTTTTTATAGCGGGAGTTTTTACCTTTCAAGACATGGGAACCTTACCTTTATTGGGAGGGATTGCCTTGCTAGGAATAATCTTGACAGGAATAGTGGAAGGGCTGTTACAGCGCAAAAAAACTCAGGAACATCATGCTTAATTGGGTCGCTGTATTTGTAGGAGGCGGCCTAGGAAGCTTATGCCGTTATAGTCTAAGTCAATATATGAATAGCACAACCTTCCCTTGGGCTACCCTGATGGCTAATGGTTTAGCTTGTTTGGTATTGGGATTAGTAACAGGATACAGCAGCCGTTATGGATGGAGTGCTCCTTGGAAATTATTAGCAGCAACTGGTTTTTGTGGTGGCTTTAGTACCTTTAGTACCTTTTCTGGCGAGGCTTTTGTTTTGGGAGAAGAGGGATTGCATTGGAGTGCTTTAGCGTATGTTTTTATTAGTCTATTCTTAGGTTTATCTGCCTTTTATATCGGACTTTTTTGGAGTAATAATAATAGTGTTTAAGGCCTTTCTTGCAACTGCAAAAAGCAGAGAGAATCTTTTGTTATTCAGTGCTAAAGCCTATCTTTGCTCCCCCCACTATTGTTAATCACCCATCGATATTAACTTTATAAACTCTATAAGAAAGACAATTGCATGAAGAAAGATTGGGATTTAGTGATACAGCCACACAGAGGTCTGTTAGAAGTAGACTTGAAAGAACTGTGGAACTATCGCGATTTATTGTTAATGTTTGTCAAGCGAGACATCGTAACAGTTTACAAACAAACTGTACTAGGGCCTTTATGGTTTGTAGTACAGCCGATCTTAACCATGTTTATGTTCTTGGTTGTTTTTGGAACGATTGCCAAAATTGATGTAGGAACAGTACCGCCTTCGCTCTTTTATCTGGCGGGAATTATCATTTGGACGTATTTCTCTGACTGCTTCATTCAAACTTCCGATACTTTTACACGCAATGCAGACATCTTTGGTAAGGTTTACTTTCCAAGGCTGATTATGCCTTTGTCTAAAGTCGTGTCAGGTTTGGTAAAGTTTGGCATTCAAATGACCCTATTCCTAATTGTTTATACCTATTATCTGATTCAAGGAAGTTCCATTAGTTTTACTTGGAGTTTGAGTTGGCTGATTCCCGTTCTTATTCTTTTCATGGCAGGACTTGGTTTAGGCTTTGGATTGATATTCAGTGCCCTAACCACCAAATACCGCGATTTGAAATTCCTATTACAATTTGGAGTACAGTTGTTGATGTATGCAACACCTGTTATTTATCCTGTACAGGGATTGCCAGAAGGAACCTTGCGCAATTTGATGTTTTATAACCCTTTAGCCCATATTGTAGAAGCCTTTAAATTGATTTTCTTAGGAGAAGGTTTTTTGACAACCGCAGGCCTATTGTACGCAGGAGGTTTTACTTTAGTGGTTGTTTTGATGGGGGTATTAATTTTTAACAAAACAGAGCGTAGTTTTGTCGATACAGTATAAGAAGAGGTTTATGACGAGTTTTATTCTCCATAAACCTATAAAATAAAAAAGGTATGTCTGATACGGCGTTAAGCATTGAAAAACTATCCAAACAATACCGTTTAGGCGAGATTGGAACAGGTACTTTGTCCCATGATCTCAATCGTTTATGGGCGCGATTAAGGGGCAAAGAAGATCCTTACAGCTTGGTAGGACAGGTCAATGATCGTTCTCAAGGAAAGGGAGATTCTGATTATGTTTGGGCCCTCAAGGATATTGATTTTCAAGTCAAAAAAGGCGAAGTCCTAGGAATTATTGGCAAGAATGGTGCTGGAAAATCAACCTTACTGAAGTTGATTTCTAGAGTAACAGCACCGACCCAAGGCTACATCAAAGCCAAGGGACGTATTGCTTCTTTGTTGGAAGTAGGAACAGGGATGCACCCTGAAATGACCGCCAGAGAAAACATATACCTCAATGGGGCGATATTAGGAATGCGCCGTGCGGAAATTGCACAGAAATTTGAGGAGATTGTAGATTTTGCGGGATGTGCTTTATATATAGACACTCCTGTGAAACGTTATTCTTCTGGAATGCGGGTTCGGCTGGGTTTTGCTGTGGCTGCTTTTTTAGAGCCAGAAATTCTGATTGTTGATGAAGTATTGGCAGTAGGCGATGCCGAATTTCAGAAAAAGGCGATTGGAAAAATGAAAGAGGTGAGCCGTGGTGGTGGTCGTACGGTCTTATTTGTGAGCCATAATATGGGCTCGATTCGCACCTTGTGTACTCGTGCTATTGTTTTACAAAACGGCCAACAAATTTATGACGGCACTCCTGATGAGGCCATCAATTTTTACCTCAATAGCCAAAAAGTAGACGCCAGTCAAGACTTAGCAACTCGTACTGATCGCTTAGGAAATGGCCGCTTAAAATTTACAAAAATAGAAATGTACCGTGCTGACGGCCTAACAGCGCAAGAGCTTGTATCGGCTGATCCTGTGCGCTTTGTTTTTCATTATACCAGTGATGGAACCGTACAGCCAGAGCGTTTCTTGCTTGGCGTTAGTATTTGGGACAAGGACGAAAATCGTATTTTAGGCTTTTCAAGCGATGAAATGGGAACTACCTTTAAGGAGATTGGAACCGAAGGGAAATTTACCTTGAGTTTGCCTCAATTAGCCTTGCGCGGAGGAAATTATGAATTAAAGTTAGTCGCTTCTGAAGGAGGAACACAGCCAGAGCACATGTTGGATAACATTGCGAGTGCTTTCCCTTTGACCATTTTGCCAGGCGATTTTTGGCAAGTAGGGCGTTCTAATAGAAGTAATAATATGGTTTTACTAGACGGAACGATCGCACATGATTAAATCTATTTTGACAAAGGCAGGGAATCAAGCTCATTACTACCAACATTTGCGTCCAGCAGTCTTGGATGCTACTTTTATGGTCAGTACAGGTAGAACGGGGACCCAGTTTTTTGAATCGTTTTTTGAAGAAATAGATGCCCATACTTTGGCCGTTCATGAGCCAAGACCTGACCTATTTGATTTAGGAATAGAAAAACATAGAGCTGGAAAAGGTACAGAAACAGTAACCCAAGCTATTTTAGAAGCACGGGATCCGTTTTTACGGTCTTATTGCCATGCTCGAATTAAGCGTTATATCGAGAGCAATCCTTTTCTATCTTTTTTATTACCAGAAGTCAAAACAGCCTTTCCCAAAGCGCGTTTTGTTATTATTACGAGGAAAGCTTCTTCTTACATGAAATCTGCGTTGAATAAATCTCCCTTGGATGATGGCGCTTTTTATTTCTATGATAAGAACGATAAACGACAACGTATTCGTGCGACAGACTTTGAACAAGATGCACAAAAAGAGGCTTGGGATACTTTTGATCGCCAACAAAAAATTGCTTGGTATTGGAACAAGTGCAATACTATTCTAATGGACTTTGTTGCCGCGAATCCGAATCAAACCCTCCATCTAAAATTTGAAGACTTATTTTCTAAAGAAGCAACTGTTCGTCAACAAACGATTGAACGATTATTGGCTTTTATGAAGATCGAATTGACCCCAGCACAATTGCAAGAGCGATTGGACTTGATGGGCATCAAAAAAAATCAAACCAAAGCGTTGGTCTACGAAGGAGTAGACCAGTGGACGACAACAGAACAAGAACAATTTATGGCCTTAACAGAAGAGGCTCAAACGCGTATTTACGGAGAGTAGACCTTACTTTTTATAACAGATTATGACAACAAAAAACAAACAGACAACAGTATTGGTAACAGGCGCAGATGGCTTCATAGGAAGCCATCTGGTTGAATTGTTATTGGAAGAAGGCTATCAAGTACGTGCCTTTTGTTTGTACAACTCTTTTGGTACTTGGGGCTGGCTAGACAATTTCCCTAAAGAAAAATTAGACCAGTTAGATATTTTTATGGGAGATGTTCGGGACCCGAATGGCGTACGTACCGCAATGCAAGGTTGTTCGATTGTATACCATTTGGCGGCACTAATTGCGATCCCTTATTCTTACCATTCTCCTGATTCGTACATTGATACCAATGTCAAGGGAACCTTAAACATCTTACAAGCAGCCAAAGATTTAGGGGTAGAGCGCGTTTTAGTCACGTCTACTTCAGAAGTATATGGAACCGCTCAGTTTGTGCCAATTACAGAAGCACACCCTAGACAACCACAATCTCCTTATTCTGCTTCTAAAATTGGTGCCGATTGCATGGCAGAATCCTTTTACCGTTCTTTTGATTTACCTGTCACGATTGTTCGCCCCTTTAATACCTATGGGCCAAGACAATCTGCTCGGGCAATTATTCCAACGATTATTNNAGATGTGTATAAGAGACAGTTTTTGGCGATTGCGAATAGCCGCGACTTAATTGGAGAGGATTGCAACATTGCGACCAATTCAGAAATTACCATGCAAAAAATGGCGGACACGTTGGTAGAATTAATCAATCCACAAGCTAAGATTGTCCAAGATCCCAAACGCTTACGCCCTGCCAAGTCAGAGGTGTTCCGCTTGTTTGGGGACAATACTAAAATTCAACAACACACCGATTGGACGCCAGCTTCTACCTTAGAACAAGGCTTACAAGCGACCATTGACTGGTTTTCTAATAAAGAAAATCTAAGATTATACAAACCAGGAATTTACAATGTTTAAGGAAATTATCCAACATATAAAAGCACAGTTTCCAGAAGGCTTTATTCCACTACATGCGCCTGTTTTTATAGGCAATGAGAAGGCCTATTTGGCAGAATGCATTGATTCTACTTTTGTCTCTTCTGTAGGGAAATTTGTGAATCAATTTGAAGAAAAAATGTGTGCCTATACAGGAGCGGCTCACACAACGGCTGTGGTGAATGGTACTAGTGGTCTACACATTGCTCTACACGTGCTAGAGGTTGGGCCAGGTGATTTAGTGTTGACACAGCCTTTGACCTTTGTGGCTACTTGTAATGCGATTGCTTATACTGGCGCAGCGCCAGTTTTTGTAGATGTTGATGCAGATACAATGGGTTTATCGCCTAGCGCACTGAATGTCTTCTTAGAAGAGCAATGTGAGCTGGTCAATGGGAAATGCCAGCATCAAGCAACAGGGAAAATTATCAAAGCTTGTGTGCCTATGCACACCTTTGGTTTTCCTTGTAGAATACAAGAAATTGTAGCCATTTGTCAAGCGTGGAATATTGGAGTGGTAGAAGATGCTGCAGAATCATTGGGGAGCTTTATTGGAGCGCAACATACAGGGACTTTTGGTACTTTAGGCGTGTTTAGTTTTAATGGAAATAAAATTGCCACAGCAGGTGGTGGCGGTGCTGTTATTACGCAAGATGAAGAACTAGGAAAACGCATCAAACATTTGACAACAACGGCAAAACAACCACACAAATGGGCCTATCGCCATGAGGAGGTTGGTTTCAATTATAGAATGCCAAATGTGAATGCGGCTTTGGCGGTGGCACAATTAGAGACCTTGCCTCAATTTTTGGAAAACAAGCGAGCATTAGCCAGTAATTACCGCGCATTTTTTGAGAACCAACCGATGGATTTGGTCTGGGAACAAGAAGGAACACAGGCTAATTTTTGGCTCAATACTGTTTTATTAAAAGATGCTCAAGAGAAAGAAGCGTTTTTAGAAGCGACCAATAAGGAAGGGGTAATGACTCGCCCAATTTGGGATCTAATGAACAGCCTTCCCCAATATCAAGACAGTATTTGTGGGGACTTGAAAGAGGCAACAAATTTGGCAGGACGAGTGGTCAATATCCCTAGTAGTGTGCGTTTATAACACCAAGCGGAATCCTATTAGAAGGGATCAAGAGGAGAGGAATACTGCTTTTTTGATGGATCTCATTAGGTAATGGTATTGGATTATACGATCAACAACGCAAAAACGTTAGGTCATAAGACAAGCACCGAAATAAGGAGACTATTGGCTGGTTAGAATAGCAAAGCCATTTATGATTGCCTTCTACCACAATAACTTTCTTTTCTTTATCATAATAGCTTACAAAACACATTTTATATGTACGATTTGAACCACATTGCTCATCTAGTGATCGACCATGAAGCCAGCTTAATAGAGGCGATGCGTCAAATGGATGAGAATGATTGCAAATCCCTATTAGTGACTAAAGAAGGGGACTATTACAGCCTAATTAGCATTGGAGATATTCAGCGTAGAATCTTAGCGAAAGGTAGCTTGGAATATCACGTAGGGGAGGTCTTACGACCAAATATTACCATCGGAAGAACAACTGATACAACGGCTAGTATTCGTGATTTGATGGAAGAAAAACGCATTGAGTTATTGCCTATTTTAGATCAGAATGGGAAACTGAATGACGTGATTTTTTGGCGAGAACGCTATGAGCGCCGCCAACGTAAGACACAATTATTAGGTGATATTCCTGTTGTCATTATGGCTGGGGGAAAGGGGACCCGCTTGAAACCTATAACCGATGTTATTCCAAAACCTTTGGTGCCACTAGGTGGCAAGCCGATGGTAGAAACAATTATTGATTCTTTTTGCGAAGAAGGAGCAGATGCCTTCTATTTGTCGGTCAATTACAAGGCAGATTTTATCAAATTTCATTTTGATTCTATTCCTGATAAAGCGTATCAAGTACATTATTTCAAAGAGCCACAACCACTGGGAACGGCAGGCAGTTTACGCCTCTTAAAAGAAACGATTAAAAGCACTTTTTTTGTTTCAAATTGTGATATTATCATCGATCAAGATTACAGAGATATTTTACAATACCATAGAGATAACAACAATGAACTAACAGCGGTTGCGACTATCAAGGAATATAATATTCCTTATGGCACCATGGAAATATCAGAAAAAGGCTTGTTAACGAAGTTGACGGAGAAACCAAATTTGACCTATTATGTCAATGCAGGGATGTACATTTTGGAGCCGCATTTATTAGAAGAAATTCCTGAAGAAGAAGGCCTATTTCACATTACGCATTTGATGGAGCAAATTATGGCTAGAGATGGAAAAGTAGGCGTATTTCCTGTCAGTGAAGGTGCTTGGATGGATATTGGCAATTGGAAAGAGTACGACAAATCTCAAAGCAGTTTCAAGCAACGATTTGGATGAGAATATTACTAACTGGACATACCAGCTTTGTGTTGATGAAGCAATTTTACCCTATGTTACAGGCAGCGATGCCTGAAGCAAAGATTGCTTTATATGGGTTAAACAAACCTGGAGGAGCTTTGACCGTAGAAGATCGTGCTCATTTTGGAGAATTAATAGAACAACCTCTAATCAAACCCGCTGTCATTAAAAAAGCAGTGCTTTCAGGGCGCTGGTTAGGTTACCAAGACCAACCCAAACCTTGGAAAAAGATGCTTGGGCAATTGTTGACATTGCAAATTCGTCCAGCTTATGAAACCCTTTATGAATGGACGAAGCAACAACTTAAAGAAGAGGCTCTAAAAGAAATTTTTGCCCCTTTTGATCTTATCAACATCCATTATTGTGCGCCTGGGTTCTTGCAACAACTAAATTATGTACGGCCCAATCAGAAAGCAATGTTGTCTTTCTGGGGATCTGACTTATTTCAAGAAACAGGAATAGAGGCTTATAGTACACAACTCCAAGCTTTAGAGCAAGCAGATGCAATTACCTTGCACAGCCCAGAAATGGAGCAAATTTTCTTATCCAAATTTGGCCGTTCCTTCCAATCAAAAGTACATCAGGTTCTCTTTGGTTGTCACCAAGATCGCTTTGATACCATCGAAGCCTTAAAACAACAGCCAGATAAAATTCAAGCTTTCAAAAATAAGCACCAAATCCCCAATGGAAAAACCATTGTGCAAATAGGCTATAGCGGCGGAGCTGGTCACCAGCATTTAGCGGTTATAGAAGCCTTGACACAGCAAGTACCTCATCTGAAAGAGGAACTGTTCTTAATGGTGCCAACAACCTATAACAACCAAGACAGCAATTACTTTGAATTGCTAAAGACTACCCTAGAAAATAGTATCTTTGCGAGTGCTCACCTCACTGATTACCTGACAGACGAAGAAGTTTTATTACTGCCTGTCATTGCTGATGTTCATCTTAATATAAGAGACGCAGATGCCTTGAATAATGCCATGACAGAAGCCCTATATACAGGTTGTTGGGTGATTGTAGGCGCATGGTTGCCTTATGGCGTATTAAGAAGAGCAGGTCTGCAATACAGTGAAGTGGCGCAGTTGTCAGAAATACCCAATTTATTGGCTAATCCTAGTCTAGCACCAAGCGCTACAGACCGCGCTCAAAATGCTAGAGTAGCTGTTGAAAAATTTGCTATGCATCATCGTATTGCGGAATGGGTAGCAGTGTACAAACATTTATACCAAACACTATGAAAACTTTACGTTTTGGCATCGTAGGCTGTGGTCGCATTGCCCAACGCCACGCCAAACACATCAAGAATACCAAAGGAATTGAACTGGCAGCCGTTTGTGATATTATTCCTGAACGCGCAGAAACGTTAGGCGATGCCTATCAAGCACAAGCTTTTGATAGTATTGAGGCCTTGTTGGCAGGAAGCGAAGTAGACATCCTTTCTATTTGTAGCCCCAATGGTTGGCATGCTAGCCATAGTATGAGCGCACTCAAAGCGGGAAAACACGTGTTGTGTGAGAAGCCGATGGCGATTTCTGTTTATGATTGTGGAGAAATGATTAAAGCAGCTGAAAAGGCTAATAAGCGTTTGTTTATTATTAAACAAAACCGTTATAATCCCCCCGTAGAAGCCATTAAAAACGCCATTGATCAAGGTCAATTAGGCCGCATTAACAGTGTGCAATTATCTTGCTTTTGGAACCGAAACGAAGATTATTATAAGAACAGCTGGAAAGGAAGCCGCAACTTGGACGGTGGAACTTTATACACGCAGTTTAGTCATTTTGTAGATCTCTTGTATTATTTAGTAGGAGACGTTAAAGAGGCAAAAGCTTTTGGAGACAATTTCTGCCATCAAGGCATTACCGAATTTGAGGATACAGGTGTAGTAATTTTACGTTTTCATAACAATGCTCTAGGTACGATCAATTATACCGTGAATAGTTATGGAGGCAATATGGAAGGCTCTTTGACCTTGTTTGGAGATAAGGGGACTGTGAAAATTGGAGGACAGTACCTCAATGAATTAGAATATCAAAACATAGAAGGCCTCACCATCGAAAATTTACCAGAAGGGAATACAGCTAACAACTATGGGCAATATAAAGGCTCTATGTCTAACCATGACAAGGTGTATGAAAATGTGGCGGATGTTTTGTTGCATGATGGACAAATTACAACCAATATGTTTGAGGGCTTGAAGACGGTGGAGATTATTGACAAAATTTATCAAGAAATAGAAAAAAATGGTGGACGATAATTCTCCCAAACGCTATCAAGCCCAAGTGCGTGATGTAGATTTTGGAAAAAAAGTCACAATAGTGGAGCCTTGCAATTTGTATGAATGTCAAATTGGAGACGACGTTTTTGTAGGGCCTTTTGTTGAAATACAGAAAGGAGTCCAAATAGGCGCTCGTACACGCGTCCAGTCTCATACCTTTGTCTGTGAATTGGTCACGATTGGACAAGATTGTTTTATTGGACATGGCGTGATGTTTATCAATGATTTGTTTGAGGAGGGAGTGCCTAATGCAAACCCAAAGAAATGGAAGCGTACCTGTCTTGAATCTGGCGTTTCTATTGGCTCTAATGCTACTATTTTACCTGTACGTATCTGTGAAGGATCCGTTATAGGAGCTGGAGCTGTAGTGACAAAAGATATTACTGTTAAAGGTATTTATGCTGGGAATCCTGCAAAATTATTAAGAGCATTATAAAATAATAAGACATGTCAAGTAAGATTATATTCTTAGGCTCGAAACCTATTGGTTATTTCTGTTTAGAGCATTTATTGCAACAGCAAAAAGTATATGACATTGAGATAGTTGGTGTACTTACTAATAATAATACGGCAATGGGAGCTGCGGACTTGGTAAGTTTGGCTAAAGAATATGACGTTCCTGTTTTTGATCAATTAGACGATATTATCGCTACGACTTGTGACTATTTGATTTCTGTACAATATCATCAAATTCTCAAAAAGAAACATCTTGCTATTGCTACTAAACAGGCGATTAATTTACATATGGCCCCTTTGCCCGAATATCGAGGATGTAACCAATTTACATTTGCATTAATAGATGGAAAAGAAGAATTTGGAACAACCTTACACGTGATGAATGAAGGGATTGATTCTGGAGATATTTTAGCCGAAAAAAGATTCCCTATTCCAAAAGATTGTTTTGTAGATCAATTGTATGATTTGACATTAGAAGCCTCGTGTAGTCTCTTTGCCAATCAAATTGGAGCTATTTTAAATGATGAAATTACGTCTATTCCTCAAGATTTTTTTTTAGGAAAAAGAACAACCTCTACCCATTATCGGAAGGAAATTCGTGCTGCCAAGAAAATTGATCTAAATTGGGACGAAGATAAGATATGGCGTTATGTTAGAGCGACTTCTATGCCTGGATTTACACCACCATATGCAGAAGTAAACGGCATTAAATTAAATATTAATATAGAACGATGATACCATTTGTAGATTTAACTGCCCAGTACCAAAGCATCAAAGAAGAACTAGATGGGGCCATGCAGTCTGTTATTAACAATACGGCCTTTATTGGAGGGGCTTATGCAGCCAAATTTGAGCAAGAATTTGCGGCTTATTTAGGCGTGGACCATTGCATTGCTTGTGCGAATGGTACCGACTCTCTTGAAATTCTATTGCGCGTATTGGGGGTAGGCCCTGGTGATGAGGTAATTGTTCCTGCGATTTCTTGGATTTCCACTTCAGAGGCGGTATCTAGTTTGGGGGGAACGCCCATTTTTGTAGACATTGACCCTACTTATTACACCCTAGATATTGATCAGTTAGAAGCGGCGATTACAGATAAAACAAAGGTTGTTATCCCTGTTCATTTGTATGGACAACCCGTCGATATGCCTCGCCTTATGAAAATAGCGAATAAGCATAACATTAAAGTATTGGAAGATTGTGCACAGGCACATGGCGCTACTATTGATGGACAAAAAATTGGTACATTTGGACATTGTGCTTCTTTCTCTTTTTATCCTGGTAAGAACTTGGGCGCTTATGGAGATGCTGGTGGAATGGTGACCAATAATGCAGAGATTGCAACAATTGCTCGCCGTATTAGTAACCATGGCCAAGAAGGAAAACACAACCACTTGATGGAAGGGCGCAATAGTCGAATGGATGGCTTGCAAGCCGCTGTATTATCTGTCAAATTGCCTTATCTAGAGCAATGGACAGAAGCACGCATTGCCAATGCCAAGCAGTATGACGAATTATTAGCAGAAAGTGGTTTAGAATTGCCAAAAGTTTTGGATAATGGCCGCCATGTTTTCCATTTATATGTGATTCGTAGCCAAGAGCGGGATGCTTTAATACAACGGCTCAAAGACCAACAAATTGGAACAGCGATTCATTATCCTACTGCTTTGCCCTTCTTAACTTGTTATGCAGATAGAGGCTATACGGCCAAAGATTTTCCTGTGGCACATCAAGTAACCCAAGAAATTTTGTCCTTGCCGATGTTTGCCGAATTGACAAAAGAGCAACAGGCTGAAGTCGCTGCTTGTCTTCGTACGTTAACCACCGCCTAATTCCTTGTTATGAAAATTTTTCAGGCCCTGCATAAGTATGCGCCTTATATTCCACACTTTGAGCAAAATTATCAAGTAGAGCATTTGTCTTTTGATGAGCATGTGCAAACCTTGATTCAAGATCGCTTTTATGCCTTGCATTTGCTAAAGCCTGTGTTAGAACGCGCTCCTAATGCTTTTTATGCCTTGTGGAATTATGAAGCTTTACAATACAAATGGGCCGAAGAGCAAGGCTGGAAAGAACGCGATCTTAAAAAAATATTGTATGCTCAAATTGAAGCTTTTCAACCAGAGGTGTTTTACAATATGTCGCCTACGTTTTTTGAGCCAGGAGAATTAGAGCAGCAATTAGCGCCTAACATTATTAGAATCTGTTGGTCGGCTTCTCCTTTTTATGAGAACGAACAATTCCTGGCTTACCAAACACGGTTGACCAATTTGCCTTTGGATGTGCGGCCTACTAGTGAAATGGGTTTTAGAAGTGATTTATTTCAGCCAGCTTATGATCCAGCGATGGCGTCTTATGCGGCCAATAAAGAACGTCCTATTGATTTGTTTTTCTATGGGCAATACGCTAGAGCCATTTTCAAACGCAGAAATGAGCAATTAGATCAATTATTAGAATACCAAGCGACTTCTAAGCATAGAATTGAGCTGCACTTACAATATAGAATAGAAAAAAAACCAGTTGTTAATATTCCTTATGTCCGTCGTTATTGGCAAAAAATCGCACACCCTTCCAAGCAAGTACGAACAGGAGCTAAACCACCTGTTTATGGATTGGATTTGTATGAGAAACTAAGTCAGAGTAAGGTGGTATTTAATGCTGGGGTGGATTTTAGCAAGGAATACAAAGTGAATATGCGCAATTTGGAAGTATTGGGATGTGGGGCGCAGATGTTGTCAGATGAAGGCTTATATCCAGCGAATTTTGAAGCAGGAAAACACTTTTCTACTTATAAAGATATGCCTGATTTTTTTCAGCGCTTAGAGTATTGGTTAGATCACAAAAAAGAACGTTTAGCGATAGCGGAGGCGGGGCACCAAATGGTGACGACGCATTATACAAAAGAACAACAATGGCAGCATTTTCAAGCAATTGTTGCTAGTTTATAAAAGGCGCTTTTATTATCAAATAATATAACAATGTCTAAGCACAACGCTACAGAACCAAGTATTCTTCCTTTTGATAAAATTGGGACACCCAATTTGGGTTATATCAGTGTTGCTGAAATAGAACACAATATCCCTTTTGATATCAAAAGGGTGTATTGGACCTATTTTACACCCAATCATGTCGAGCGAGGCAACCATGCGCACAGAGCCTTGGAGCAAGTGATTGTTTGTGTGTCAGGGATTATTAAATTTGAATTTGAGAATGCAGCGGGTAATTT
Source organism: Aureispira sp. (assembly GCA_050633105.1). Lineage (GTDB taxonomy): Bacteria > Bacteroidota > Bacteroidia > Chitinophagales > Saprospiraceae > Aureispira. The sequence goes on from JBOEFW010000043.1 coordinate 179,276, forward strand.
ATTTGAATTTATCTTGGATGAACCGAGCAAAGGCATTCATGTGCCACCAGGTTATTGGCGTAGAATGCAATTCTCACACAGTGCCGTTTTATTATGTTTGGCCTCTGAATTGTATGACGAAGCCGATTACATTCGGGATTATGCCACCTTCAAACAGTTAAAAAAATGATTCACGATACCGCGTTAGTACAAAGTTCTACGATTGGTGCTGGAACTAGAATTTGGCAGTTTGTAGTTGTCTTACCCCAAGCTGTTATTGGCAAGGATTGTAATATCTGTAGCCATTGCTTTATTGAGAATGAAGTAGAAATAGGAGATAATGTCACGATTAAAAGCGGCGTGCAACTCTGGGATGGAGTAACTTTAGAAGAACACGTTTTTATTGGTCCAAACGTTACGTTTACTAATGATTTATACCCCCGATCTCAGCAATATGCTGGGAAATGGAGCAAAACCAAGGTAGAAAAAGGCGCTTCTGTTGGTGCAAATACCACTTTAATAGCAGGGATTACAATTGGTCGTTTTGCGATGATTGGTGCAGGGAGTGTGGTGACAAAAGATGTCCCACCTTATACCTTATGGTATGGCAATCCATCTCAACATCGTGGCTATGTAACAGAAGAAGGCGCTATTTTAAACCTATCTTTGCAGGCACAAGATGGCCAAGAATATGAATTGCTGGAGGGAAAACCTATATCTAAAAGGAGTTAATCATGACAACAACTAGTGTTAAGTTTCTAGATTTACAAAAAATAAATGCTCAGTACGAGCCTGCTTTGAGTGCTGCTATTCAAGAAGTGGTGCACTCAGGTTGGTATATTTTGGGCAAAGGAGTACAGCAATTTGAGGAAGAATTTGCCGCTTATTGTGGTGCCCAACATTGTTTGGGGGTTGCCAATGGTTTGGATGCCTTGATTTTGATCTTGAATGGTTACTTAGAATTGGGGCGTTTGCAGAAAGGCGATGAAGTTATTGTCCCTGCCAATACTTTTGTAGCAACGGTTTTGGCGGTAAGCGAACGAGGATTAATTCCCGTTTTTGTGGAGCCAGATCCTGTTACGTTTAATATTAATCCAACCTTATTGGAAGCGGCGATTACCAAAAAAACAAAAGCAATAATGCCTGTGCATTTGTATGGGCAGGCCGTGGATATGACAGCTGTTTTGAAGGTAGCGGAACAATACCATTTGCTGGTGATTGAAGATGCTGCGCAAGCACATGGAGCTTATTCTGAGAATAAACGAGTAGGGAGCTGGGGACATGCCGCTGGTTTTTCCTTTTATCCAGGGAAGAATTTAGGCGCTTTAGGTGATGGTGGAGCAATTACTACTAATGATGCCGAATTGGCACAAGTTGTTCGTGCATTACGCAATTATGGTTCTGAAAAAAAATACCACAACCAATATATCGGTATCAATAGCCGTTTAGATGAGCTGCAAGCAGCCGCTCTTTCGGTGAAGCTCCAACACTTGGACGCAGATACACAAAAACGTCGGAGCATTGCTAGCCGTTATACTCAAGAAATCAAAAATACAGCGATTCAATTGCCTCAATGGGCTGTAGATAAAATAGAGCATGTTTTTCATTTGTACGTAATCAGAACGCCAAACCGTACACACTTACAAGCCTATTTACAAGAAAAAGGCATTCAAACAGTGGTGCATTATCCCATTGCGCCACACCAACAGGAAGCGTATAAAGAATACCACCATTTATCCTTGCCTTTGACAGAGCAATTGCACCAAGAGGTGTTGAGTTTGCCCATTAGTCCTGTTTTGACGACAGAGGAAGTGGATTATGTCATTCATAGTTTGAATCAGTATGAAGGAGCCTAAGGCGCCATTGGTGAGCATTGTCGCAGCTTGTTTTAACCATGCTGCTTTTTTGGAAGAAACCTTGGATAGTATTGCTGCTCAAGATTATTCTAATATAGAATTAATCATTACTGATGATGGTTCTAAAGATAATTCTGTGGCCTTAATTAAGGAATGGATGGCTACAGCAACGATTCCAACAACCTTAATTGCGAATGTAAAGAATATAGGAATTTGTACTACGTTTAATAAGGGGTTGGCGGTAAGTAAAGGTCAATATTTTCAAGTAGTTGCTTGTGATGATGTTCTATTGCCTCATAAAATATCTACGCAAGTCGCTGCGTTAGAAACGGCGAATAAAGATGTTGTATTGGTGCATACCGATGCCCTAGTTTTAGATAAGAATAGTAAATTAACACACAATTCTTTTCATCAGTTTTGGCAGCTAAACCCTATACAGGGAGAGCACTTACTAGAACAATTAGTGACTCAAAATAGTATTTTAGCGCCTTCTATTTTGATGCGTCGAGCAGCATTTGTAGCATTGGGAGGTTATGATGAAAACTTATGTTATGAAGATTGGGATGCTTGGTTGCGATTAGCTGCGGCAGGGTATGATTTTTTATTCTTATCAAAACCGTTGGTGTATTACCGTCATTTTCCTAGCTCTAATTCTCAGACAAGCAATTTTCAATTGAGAATGGCTAAAGACAATATTATATTACTGGATAAACACCGTGGACGATCTAAAATCTTGGATCAGAAAATAGGGGAGGCACAACGCCCGTCTATCACGTTGTTAATAGAAAATGATGCCACAAATAGGGCCTTATTATGGAAGAAACTAAGCCATGAAAAGTCGCTCTATAGTTGTTGGCTTTGGTTGATGGCTAATATTGGTATTAAACCTAGCAAAGCCAATGCGCTAAAAGATAAATTAAAACGAAAATAAGAAATGGGAAAAATATTGGTAACTGGCGGCTGTGGTTATATTGGCAGCCATACCCTTATAGATTTGTTGGAGCATGGGTTTGAAGTGGTTGCAGTAGACAGCAATGTGCGTTCTGATGTACGCATGTTAAATGCCGTGGAGCGAATTACAGGTAAAAAAGTGAGCCGAGAGCTTCTTGATTTGTGTGATAAAGCCGCTGTTCAAGAGATGTTTGAGCGCTATGAAGTCTTGGGCGTTATTCATTTTGCAGCCTACAAGAGTGTTCCCGAATCCGTTGCCAATCCGTTGATGTATTATCACAACAACCTGACTGGTTTGTTGAATGTATTGGAGTGTATGCAAATGCATCAATTGTCCAATCTCATTTTCTCTTCTTCTTGTTCTGTTTATGGGAACACTACAGCGTTGCCTGTTTTAGAAGAAACGCCAATGGAAGCGGCCCAAAGCCCTTATGCTCGTACCAAGCAAATGTGTGAGGCCATCATCCAAGATTTTGCTGTAGCGAATGCAAAGAGCAATAGTATTTTACTGCGTTATTTTAACCCTGGGGGAGCACATCCTAGTGGACAATTAGGCGAAATTCCTCAAGAAGGGGCTTACAATGTCCTTCCAATTTTGATGGAAGCCTTAGAAGGCAAACGAGCTACCTTTATGGTAACAGGGGATGATCATCCAACGCCAGATGGAAGTTGTGTTCGAGATTATATCCATGTGATGGATGTTGCGCATGCCCATACGAAGGCCTTACAATACTTGCTTAAGGAGCAGAACGATCAAAATTGTGAAGTCTTTAATATTGGTTTGGGTAAAGGGGTTTCTGTATTAGAATTGATAGAGGCATTTAATCGCGCTACAGGGCAAGAGTTATCCTACAAAATAGGGCCACGTCGAGCAGGCGATGTGTCTTCCATTTATGCCCATGCCCAAAAAGCCAATGAGCGCTTGAACTGGCATCCTCAATACAGCATTGATGAGTTGTTGGCAAGTAGTTGGTTGTGGTATAAGAATGGTTATCCAATAAGTTAAGGGCAAGCCATGGAAAAAATGTATCTAGTATTATATACGTCTCGTTTGGGGATTGGGGGCATACAAACATTTGTCTTGAAAATGGCAGAAGCGTTGCAGGCTTATCCCAATGTTCAGGTCGCTATTTTTTGCCATTATCCTGAACTCTCTGATGGATCAGGTATTCCTGAAGGCGTAGAATTGTGGACCTTATCTGAACGTCCATTTGCCATTAAACTTATCAATAAAGTACGGAATGTACTAAAAAAGGTTAGGCCTTCCTTTGACTTTAAGGAATGGTTGACAAAGCGTTATTTTTTTAAGAAACTACGCCAGCAATCGAGCCCCCTTGTCATTCATAATAACATTCAAGTAGGAGATGTTTTAACGCACGCAGCCCAGCAAGAATTGGACATTCCTTATATTACGACCTTACATGGCGCTTACAAGCATATTCTAAGAGAAGAAGTTTCTTTAAAAGAAGAAGAGGCGTTGCGCGAAACGTTAATGAAGTTATTAGACACGGCAAGCAGCATCGTTTATTTGTCAGAGCAAAACCTAGCGCCTTTTTATAAATTATTACCAAAAGAAAAAATAGAAGCTTACCCTCATTTTGACCGTATTTACAATGGTTTGAACGGGATTGTTCCTAGTGCTAAAAAAGGCGATAACGCTCGCTTAACCTTTGGAATGGTCGCTAGAGGGCATCCAGATAAAGGCTGGATTGATTTGTTAGAAGTAGCGCAAGAGTTGGTAGAAGAAGGTTATCGTAATTTTGATGTGCGCCTTTTTGCCGATGGAGATTATGTGGGCGAATTAATGCAACAGCGTGATTGGTCGCCTCAAATTCAGTACTTTGGAGCAACTAACCAGCCCTTACAAGAAATTATTACCTTTGATGTGGGGGTGTTGCCTTCTTACCATGAAGAAATGCCCTTCACCATTATAGAATATTTAGCCTGTGGTAAAGTTTGTATTGCTACCGAGGTAGGAGCAATTGCTGCAATGATGCAGGCACCCAATAAAGAATTAGCAGGTATCTTAGTGCCTGTTAGCCCAACAAGAGAAGTAGATAGAGCCGCTTTGAAAGCAGCTTTTTTGCACTTTTTAAACGATCCTACTGTTCTTGCGCAATATGCGCAAGCGGTACAAGGAGCCTTTGAAAAATTTGATTTGAAACATACAGCTAAAGACTATTATCAGTTGTATCAAAACGCCATAAAGAAATGAAAACGGTCATCTTTGCGGGAGGTTTAGGCTCTCGAATTTCTGAAGAATCGCACATGCGCCCCAAACCTATGATTGAAATCGCAGGTAAGCCTATTTTGTGGCACATTATGAAAATGTACCAAGCACACGGCTTCAATGAATTTATCATTTGCTTAGGCTACAAAGGCTATATGATTAAGGAGTATTTCATTAATTATTTTTATCATAATTCTGATATAACGGTAGATCTAGCCAATAATCAAATAGAGGTACATGCGACCAATTCTGAAAATTTTAAAGTTACATTGGTAGAAACAGGCTTGAATACCATGACAGCAGGGCGTCTACAACGTATAGAAAAATACATTGGAGAAGACGAAGAATTTATGTTGACGTATGGCGATGGGGTGTCTGATGTAGACCTTACCGCTTTGGTTGATTTTCATCGCGCTCATGATAAAATGGGAACCGTTACTACCGTACAACCCGCAGGTAAATTTGGGGTGCTGAATGCTGATGAGGCAGGTAATGTTACCGAATTTGTAGAAAAACCGCGTGGAAGCGGTACTTGGATTAATGGTGGTTTTTTTGTGCTCAATCGCAAGGTCTTTGACTACTTCAAAGGGAAAGACATGACCACGATTATGTGGGAAGAAGATCCAATGCACTCGTTGGTAAACGATCAAGAATTGGTTTCTTTTAAACACCATGGTTTTTGGAAATGTATGGATATTTTGCGTGACAAACGCGACTTAGAACGCCTTTGGGCATCAGGCAATCCTGCTTGGAAAAAATGGTAAATTTAGATCGCTATGACAACCGCAGCACTCACTGCTTTTTATCAAGGTAAACGTATTTTAGTGACAGGACACACGGGCTTCAAAGGAGCTTGGTTGGTGGCTTTGTTAGAACGTTTAGGAGCCACGGTTCAAGGCTATGCTTTGGCGGCCGAAACTCCTTCTCTTTATCAAGATATCAAAGGCGATGGCCTTTGTCAATCGACCATTGGTGATTTATTGGACAAAGGACTGTTAGAAAAGACGGTGTTGGATTTTAAACCAACACTGGTTTTTCATATGGCAGCACAACCATTGGTGATTGATGGTTATGATCGGCCTGTTTATACATTTGAAGTGAATGCCATTGGTACTGCTAATCTATTGAATGCTATCCGTGGTTTGTCAGGAGCTTGCACTGTTGTTAATATTACGACGGATAAAGTGTATGACAATAAAGAATGGCATTATCCTTATCGAGAGACGGATGGACTAGGCGGCTACGATCCTTATAGTGCGAGCAAGGCCTGTGCAGAATTGATTAGTGCTTCTTTTCGCTCTAGTTTTTTTAATCCTGCGCATTATGAGCAACACCAGACCGCCTTGGCTACGGTGCGTGCAGGCAATGTTATTGGCGGGGGAGATTGGGCGGCCAATCGCCTGATTCCTGATATTGTACGAGCCGTTCAAGCAGGAGAAGAAGTAGTCTTGCGCAATCCAGAAGCTGTTCGCCCTTGGCAACATGTTTTGGAGGCGTTGTATGGTTATCTAATTTTGGGTATGCGGCTTCAGGAGACACCATTGCAGTACAGTACAGCGTATAACTTTGGGCCTTTACTGGATGAAGCAGTTAGTGTAGAATATTTGGTGCAGCAAGCAGTTGCTGCTTGGGGGAGGGGCAGTTATCGAGTCGATCGCCCTGAAGGGGCCGTTCATGAAGCACAATTGTTGCGTTTGGATTGTTCTAAGGCGACCCAAGAGTTACAATGGAAACCTAAATGGAATGCTGCGGAGGCCATTGAACAAACTATAGAATGGTATCGATTGGTCTTGGATGAGGGACAAAGCCCTTTAGAGGTGACTAGAAGACAGCTTGGCGCTTATTTGGCATAAAGAAGAAGGAATTATAAAATTATTTAAACAGCTTTTAATAAAAAGGTGTTATTTTGCTTGAAATTAAATAAGATAGTACTATCTTAATTTTCTTGAAGTTATAATGTTAGGTTTTTGCAAAAAAGCTTCCTCTTGTCTATGGCTAATAAGGAAGTAAGCCTAAATAACTAATAACTTTCATTTCTTGAACCTTGACCAGCATCCACATCTTTATAGTCTCATACCCTCTATAAAGAGCAATACTTAACCAGCTATGAGCACGTTAGACGCTCCCACTCGACTTAAAGCGCGCAAAATAATCAATAGTACTTGGTTCAACATGACCATTCTGGGCTTAATTGTGCTCAATGGTTTGTTGATTGGCGTACAAACCTATAAGAATGTACCAAGTTATGTACAAGTTGTACAGCTCTGCATTCTATTTATCTTTTTTATTGAGGTGTTGTTACGTTGGCATGGACGACGGAGTACACGAGAGTATTTTGCAGACCGTTGGAACTGGTTTGATGTGTTTATTCTCATTATAGGAATTGTACCAGAAGTAGCAGGTATTCTTTTTGAAATGGATGATCAGCAAAACTCTGTATTTGCAACCTTACGGGTCTTACGTATTGTACAATTGACACGATCTATTCGAGCGATTGAAGAATTGCGCGTCTTGATAGGAGTTTTGTTAAAATCTATTAAATCACTCTCTTACATTGCGGTGCTCTTTTTATTGGTGATGTATATCTATGCCATTATGGGGGTTACCTTGTTTAAGAACCATGAATATGGGAAGTCAGAGCATTTAGAATTGACGATTAGTAATCCTGATCCTTATGGGAGTTTGGGAGAAGCTTTTTTTACCTTATTTAGAATTCTAACAGGAGAGGATTGGACGGATTTAAGGTATAATTTATTGACCAACGAGCATACCATCCGCACTCAAAAGACGGTTGGCAATGACGTGGTTCCAGATAATATGAATACAGTACCAAAAGCTTCTAACTGGGTGGTAACAATTTATCATGTGTCTTGGATGGTCATTGCGGCCTATTTATTAGTCAACTTGGTCGTAGGAGCGATTGTTAATAACTTTCAATTGGTATTGGATGCCCGTCGAGAGGAAGAGGAGCACTTTAAGAATAAAAAAGAGAATCAAAATCCTTCTATGGGAGGGAGTGATGGTTCTGATGGAAGAGATGACAAACGTCCACCTCCACCAAAAAGAACAACAAAGCGTCCTAAAGTATAGGACGCTCCAATAAGGGACTTACGCTTGTCCCTTAGGCGTATTAAAATTCATTGGAAAAGGCATACCTTGAGGTTGATTGTCCTTGATGGGACCATTAGCAGCCTCATAACGTTTTACATTCTCGCTCAAAGCTTGTAATAAACGCTTCGTTTGTTGAGGAGACATAATAATTCTCGATTTTACCTTTGCTTTAGGAATATTAGGGACCATTCTGACAAAGTCTAAAATGAATTCTGCGTCGGAATGAGAAATAATACTTAAATTAGCATAAATACCTTCTGCAATTTCCTCAGTTAATTCAATGCTGATTTCGTTGTTATTTGGTTTTGGCTCTTGCATATGTGCGTTCGATTGTAATCGCAAAAGGCGATACTGTGAATAAACAATAGAGCAAATATACACAAAAGTTCACAGTTCATCTTCTGTAACTAACTGCTAACACTTGCTTAACAGAAGTTAGGGTAGGGGAATAGAAGATTGATGTCTTCAAAAAATAAAAACAAAAAAAACGTTAAATCGGAAACTTTTTTCACTTCAAAATACCTTGTAAAGACACCTTTTTAATCTAAAATCAAGAAAAAAGGCCTTTTTTTTTAAAAAAAATCTCCCAAGCGGTAACAAATTCCCAAAAATGGAGATAAAGGAGTAGAAGGAACAATCTCCATAAAACATAAAAATTGATTAGTTATGAAAACCGTCTCACAATTCTTAACACTCGCTATATTGTTTGCATTGGCAATTTCCTGTGGTTCTAATAGTAATGAAGAAAACGCAGCAACTGTTGTTAAACAAGAAAAGAAATTAGATATCAAAGCCAATCGTGGCGCTGAAGGAGGACAACAAGCAATCGCTCGTTTTTCTTTGGAAGGTATCCAAATTAATGTAGAAGAACTAGAAGTATTCAAAGTACAAACGGCAGCGGCTGCGGCAGATGCAGATGCTATGAAATTAATGCGCGTCAATGAATCATTGATGGCTGCTGAAAAAGAAGCTCAAATCTTGGACGTAAATTTCTCTATGTCTGATGAGCCAGTAGGCAACGGTATGTTTGTATTTTCTATTGAATCTCCAGATAACAAAGGCATTACATTAGAAATGTTTGATGAAGAAGGCTATAACCTAGCTGCTAACAACACTTTTGTTGTTAATGAAGGTAATAACTATAAAGCCCTAAATGTGAATTCTTTGGATAACGGAGATTACTTATTCCGTTTGAAAGATGATCAAGGTAGAGAATTGGCTCGTACTGTGAGTATTGATCACAAAGAAGAGAACTAAAAACCGCTCCCTTACCCCTATATACCGAAAACTAAACCCTAGCCCCTCCAAAATAAGGTAGTTATGCAATCGTCATACTACCTTATTTTTATTATACTTACAGCCAATCACTTTTTGGTAGTAGTAGTTTATATCTACCAATCCTCTTCCCTTTGTGTAGATCCAACACAAAAATGCTCTTATTGGAGGGCTAAAACGGCCTATAAATTATGGATACCTTTCCTTGATAGCATTGGCCTTAATCGTCTATTCGATTTCAAAAGGAGAATTCCACAATAATGAGATAGACCATTTACGCCTTAAAACCTTCCTTTTACTCGACGTAGTAGCGTTTTTTAGTTTAAAACCTCGTTCGTTACAAAAAATCTTTGGTCATTAGCAATACCCTATTGCTGCTTGATGATAAAAACTCACCGAGAAAAACATTGCAAAACAGTGTTTTACTCCAATGGGATATTTAACTAGCGTAAAAAAAGTAACCACGCATGAAAACATCACAAATATTAATGAAATTCTCTTTGCTGTCTATGGTACTTTTTGTCTTTACAGCCTGTCAGCCAGAGTGTAATTGTCCAGACAAAAGCTTGACTCGTGAATTGGAAGATACTCGTCCTTTCAAACAACAGCTTATTGGTAGTATTGGAGAGCAAGTGAATCAATTACCTACCTTAGGAAGCATTAAGTTCTCTATGGATATGCTACCTGAAGGTATTGAACCTCAGGACTTAGACTTATTTACAAATGCCGCGATTGAAGCCAAATCAGAAAATTTTGCCAATGTGGAAGCGACAGAATTGGTAACTAGTATTTTTAATGCTTTGATTGCTGCGGAGAGCCCAAATAGCCAGTTAGATGTGAAATTTTTAGTATCGGAAGAACCCGTAGAAAATGGCAGTCTAATTTTTGTTTTAGAGGTGCCTGAGGCTCGAGAATTGACTTTAACAATGTACGATGAGGTTGATTTTGTAATGGTTGCTAACAATACCATTCGTTTAAAGGAAGGAAATAACTATAAAGCACTCAATGTTTCTAACTTAGAACCTGGCGAGTACATCTTAAAATTAACAGATGAGAATACTAGCAAAGAAATAGTACGTCGTATTAAAGTAGCAGAGTAAGTTCATAACATTTGTAATAAAAGAAGAGCTATACTGAATTGATTTCGGGATAGCTCTTCTAGTTTTTGATGATTGTGCTAGTTGTTATTTTTGACTAGGACGACGGTAAGAAAGTGGAAACATCATTCGTCCGTCATAGGTAAAACCTCGCTTGTATTTTAGGGCAAGCTTGTTGTTGCGCATAAAAGAGCGTAGAAACGCTTCCCATTCTATTATATCAATATTGATGGAGCGATCTGAAAGGACATAAGCGATGTAATCAACATTACCATCCTTTGCCCAAAAGACTTTTACCCAAACTTTTACTCCTTTAATATCAAAATCAATATCTTCAGCGTATTGTTCTATAGATTGTATAAAGCCTCTCCAATTATTAATGGTAGTAACAAAATTGGTATCTGATGCTGAAAACAAAGAACTTTGGTATTGGTTACTTAATTCCTCTAGAACCGCACTGTTTTGAGCGACATTAATGACTTTAGGAAGGGCTTGGTTGGTGCGGGCTTGTTGGGCTTGCATAACTGCAATAGGGATAAAAAATCCTAGGAGAAGCCCGATAATAAAACGCATAGTAAGAGAATTAAAAAGTATGAAGAGAACAGTATTTCTGGTAATAAATAGGCGATATTGAAAATATGCCATAAAATAGTTATTTTTGTAGGTTCTTACTCAATGACTAAACCAAGTTATTCCTACTTGCTATGACCACAATCAATCAATTTCTTTTAGGGTTCTTTTTTTTGCTTTTGCCTTGTTGCCTCTGGGCACAAACAACTATTAGTGGAACCGTAGTTGATGCTTTGTCTAAAGACCCTCTAATTGGTGTTACCATACAGCTCAAAAGCGCTCCCAATACAGGCGTTGTCACCGATATTGATGGCCAATATACTATTGAATTAACAACTCCCAAAGATACCCTTATTTTTCGCTACACAGGTTATAGCAACACAGAACGTGTTGTTATTGCAAACAATCACCCCAGTTTAATACTGGATGTGGAGTTACCTCTGGCTAGTTTGACTGCAACTACCATTATTGTAACGGATGGTAAGTATGAGAAAAAACTAGAGGAAAGCACTGTTTCTGTTGATGTGATTGGGCAACAACAACTAGAAAACAACAACCTCACCAGTTTGGATGAAATCGTAAAAAAAGCTTCAGGGGTCCAGATCACTGATGGGCAAATCAGTATTAGAGGAGGGGCAGGTTATGCTTATGGGGTTGGTAGTCGTGTCATTTTTTTAGTAGATGGGCAGCCGCTTTTATCAGCGGAGTTGAGTGATGTCAAGTGGAATTTTATGCCAATTGAGAATGCACAACAAATAGAAATTATCAAAGGCTCCGCTTCGGTACTTTATGGCTCTGGTGCGCTTAATGGTGTGGTGAATTTACGAACAGCGTATCCCAAGGGCGATAGTGCTTATACGGCTTTTTCTCTGTATGCAGGGATTTATGACCAGCCAAGAATAGATTCTATGAGCTGGTACGATCCAAAAAGAGATGGCTTGGCGGCTCAACCTGCTTTTGGTGGCCTTTATTTTGCCCACCGAGAAAAAATTCACCCCAATGTAGATTTGGTCTTAGGAGGAAACTTTCATTTGCAAAACAGCTATTACAAAGGAGCAGATGAACGCCGTTTTCGCTTTAATTTTAGCACACGTATCCGCCCTCCTAAAGCCGATGGCCGTATCTCTTTTGGAGTGAATGGAAATTTGATGTACCATGAGTTGGGCTTGTTTTTTATGGCGCAGAATATGGCCGAAAATGCTTATGAGAATTTGAGCGAAATTTATAGAGACCGTTATTACTCGGTGACCTTAGATCCTTATGTGACGATTTTTGATAAAAAAGAAAACAAACACGACCTAAGAGGTCGCTGGTTTAGAATTTCTAAGTTGCAGGAACAAGCGGATTCGGAAGCAGATATTGCAAGTTTAGAATATCAATTTCAACGTACTTTTACAGGGGATTGGACTGTGACAGCAGGAACAATGGGACAGTATGTGCATGTTAATAGTATCCTTTTTGCAGACCCTGATGCTGAATTTTGGGAGAGAGAGTTGTTCACGGCAGGTTCAGGAGCTTTGTATGCGCAAGTAGATAAGAAGTTTTGGGATCGTTTGAGTGCAACGGTAGGGGTACGCTGGGAAGGGTTTGTATTTGATACGAGTGTGGTTAGTTCGTTGCCTATTGTACGGGTAGGAGCAAACTTTGAAGCCAGTCCTAATGACTTTATTCGAGCCTCTTATGGACAAGGATTTCGATTGCCTTCTATGGGAGAACGTTATTTTAATGAGCGGATACCCAATACTTTTGTAGGAATTTATCCCAATCCTGACTTACAAGCAGAAACAGGTTGGACTGCTGAATTGGCCTATCGCCGTCTTTTTGGAGGCAAACGCTTTAAACTCTATGTAGATTTGGCTTTCTTCCTTATGGAGTATGATAATATGGTAGAGTTCACTTTAGGTAACTTTCCGCAAGGCCCTGGTTTTAGTTTTGTGAATATTAGCAAGGCGCGAATTGGTGGCTGGGAAATCTCCACACAAGGCGAAATTAGGATTGGGCAAGTGCCTTTGCGTTTATGGGGCGGTTATACCTATAGTTTTCCTGGGGACCTTAGTTCTGATACAAGCCGTTTGCGTAATTATGGTAATTTTGCGGAAGCTGCTTTTTCTGCCTTTACAAAGCGAATTGAGCGAGAACAATATCCAGATATTCTCAAATATCGCCGATTGCATACGTTTCGTTTTGATGTAGAAACAGAATGGAAGGGCTTTACAATAGGCACTGCGGTTAATTACAACAGCTATATGCACCACATTGATTTACTGTTTGAATTTGATTTGATTAGTGCTGGGGTTGGAAAGTTTAGAAGTTTGCACAACCAAGGGTATTGGTTGTGGGATTGGCGACTAGGTTATGCCTTTAACAGCAAACAACGCTTAAATTTAGTGGTACAAAATGTGTTGAATGAAGAGTATGCGACTAGACCTGCACAAATGGGGGCTCCTAGAAGTTTTTCATTGAAGTACAGCCATGTCTTTTAGGATAAGGGAAATATCTTTTTATTATTCACCCCTCAATACCAAATAAATGCTCAAAAAAGTAGAGGCACTAATTGTCAAAGCCGTTAAATACTCCGAAACCAGTATTATTTGTGATGCGTATACCGATGAATTGGGGTTGCGGACATACATTATTAATGGGGTACGAAAGAAGAATAGCCGTATTAGCCCTGGTTTATTGCAGCCTATGGCATTGGTTGATTTGGTGATTTATCACCATGATGACAAGGATATGAACCGTATAAAAGAAATTAAGCCCAGCTATATTTATCAACGAATCCCTTTTGAAGTACCTCGTGGAGCAATTGGATTGTTTATGACGGAGGTAGTGCAGAAAACATTAAAAGAGCCAGAACCACAACCTACATTATTTGCTTTTTTGAAGCGTTGTTATCGCCAGTTGGATCAAACAAATGCTAAAATTGCCAATTACCCTATTTGGTTCTTGACACATTTTGCTTTTTATTTGGGCTTAAGTCCTAGTATAGAAAAACTGACAGAAGAAAGTGTTTTTGATTATTCTACAGGCAGAATTTTGGCAGAAGCCCCAAGCGAGCACCACCATTATTTTTCTACACACAACACCCATTTATTTGCTGCTTTTTTAGAATTAGGCGCAGATGCGAGTGCAGAATTAGAGCTGACCAATACAGATAGACGAAATTTGCAAAGTGATATTTTGCATTATTACCAGTATCATTTAGATAACTTTGGTCCCCTTAATTCTATTGTTGTTTTGCAAAGTGTTTTTGCTTAGTTGTTACATCATTTTCATAAAGGTCTTCATCAACCAATTGGCATCCGACTCAATCAATTTGTCTAAGGTTCGGTCGGCCTTGGTGGCAAAGAGTTGAATGTCCTGTATGACATTTAAAAAGGCCTCTTTTTCCTCCGAATCTCCCTCTACCGCACTCACATTATCTAGAATTTTTATAACAGGCTCTAGTTCTTTCTTTTTTCTGTGAATGATAATTTGACGAACAACTTTCCACATGTCTCGTTCGCTGATGAAATACTCTCTACGCTCGCCTGGCTTGAGTTGTTTGAAGACTAACCCCCAATCAATAAGGGCACGAATATTCATATTGGCATTGCCTCTAGATATTTTGAGCTTTGCCATGATATCGTCTGCACACAAGGCTTCAGAGGAGATCATCAACAAGGCATGAACTTGTGCCATTGTGCGATTAATTCCCCAATTAGAACCCAAGGTTCCCCACGCTTGTATAAATTCTTGTTTTGCTTCATCTAATTCCATATTCCAAAGGTACGCTTAATGCACTTGTTTTCAAAAGATTTTGAAAGTATAATAAGTAGAAATACTTTTGACGATCCAAGCCTTAAAAATCAATAAACGGAAGGCGTTTTCTATCCAAGAACAAAGACTAATTATAATTGAGTGAAAAGAGTTGATTGGAGAGACTGACAGCACAATTGGGCAAGGTTTTTTGGAGAAGGGGTAAGGCTTGTTCCATTTCCTTAGAATGGGATACCACCAATTTTTCTAAATGAGTCAAGTTTTGAATCACTTGCATAAATTCTTGATGGTGGCAATGTTCCGTATAATGAAACGTTTTTAGGGTAGTTATATGAGCGATCTCTTTAGGTAAAACATATGCTCTAGAAAAATAAGAAAAGCTATACAAGGCGCTCAATTCTACCAAAGCAGGACATTGTGTTAAAATCATAGGAAATTCCTTGAACTTATTATCATTGATGTCCAAGTAAACCAACTTTTGTAGTTTGATAATGGCCTTATTGATGGATTTAATATTATTACTACTTACTACCAATTTTTTTAAGTTTTTCAACTTGGCAATACTAGCAGGCAATGTCCCTAATTTATTACCACTCACATCAAACTCTTCAATCTCTTCCACGCCCTCTATTAGGAATATTTCTTTGGGTAATTTCCCCACGCCTTTTTTACTAAAGCGAAATATTTTCCCCTGTTTAAAATCTTGAAAGAAAGCGATTAACTCTGCACTAGATAAGTTGTTGAATAGGTATTCATAGCCATGTCCATATTTCTTGACCAAGGCTAAAGCTAGTTTAACGCCTTGTAATTCCTCTTTAGATCCAGATACATAATAACTGATGTTTTTAGCAATGGTTTTCTCATTGGGATCATAATGAGCGCTACGTGATAGTCGTTTACCACTGCTGAGGAGCGCAATGGTAGCGGGATTAGCTACACTTTCTATTTTTGCTTTGGCGGTCTGCTTCAGTTCCTCTTCTTCTGCTAATTTGTAGACAGCAAAGAGTTCCGTAATTAATTCTTGAGCAATCGCTGGTTCTTGAATGAGCTCAAAAGCTAGGGCTGTATTGGTATCTTCTTTACTGAGTAATAAGCTAGAAAGGTTGGCAATTTCTTCTTTGGATAAGGACATGGTTGTTTTGATTGTGAAGATTATAAAAGGTCAAAAATAGATTTTACCAATCTTCTTCTTGTTCGATTACAATAGTACGCTCCTCTAGCTGCTGAATAAAACCTTCAAAACTAATGTTATGCCGATAATTTTTAAGGAGTATCTTGTTTTTTCTATAGTTTTTGGAAGCATGTCTGTAATAGCTAGGGTTTTTAGTATCTATGGTAAATCCTTCCTTTTTCTTTAAACCTGAATTGAGTGTACTCAAGCAATTTCTATCCTTATGACTCTTCTTCTTATCTACATATAAAGGTAATAGCCAGCATTCGAGTTGATTAACGGAAACCGCAAAAATGATTTGCTTTTGGTATTGTATATAGAATTGTTCTCCGATCAATTCTATTAATTTCAGCACGACACTAAACAGTAATTCTTCTGAACCAATTTCTCCATTTTCATTTCGAGTTGGTACGCTGTAAGGCGCTCCCACACTATCCCCCCAAAATATATCGGTATCAATTTGTATGATAATGTAGTATTCCTCTCCATTGTTGATTAACGCCTCTCGAAAATTGTCTGATTGGCAATAAGTCATGACTTTGTGCCAGTTACCACTGTTGGACATTTTATTCTCATCAGTAGCATCTCTAGTAGGTTGCAAGGAGTCTACTAGGATATCAGCGGTATTAAAATAGCCCCCTAAAATATTCTCTAAGACAATTTGATCCGTAATCCCTTCTCCAACTAAGCCAAATCTAACCATTATTTAAAATTTATTGAGTCCACCCAAATAACCGCGCATAAATGCTTCTGATAATTTAACAGTGTCACCACTTTGCTGTATTTCTTTTTTTTCTACTTGGCGTACTTTAGTATGCCCATCTAAATTTCTGTAGACTACAAATAAGCGATTTTCTTCATCACTTAAATCTAATCCATCTAGAATAGCAGGATTGTGGGTCGTTAGTAAGACTTGTTTCTCATGTTTTTTTGCTAACTCTGTTAGTATTTTTGTTAATTCTGCACAGAGTTTAGGATTTAAGGCGTTATCTATATTATCAATAGCAAAGAAAGGAGGGGTGTAATCACTAATAAATAGAGTCAGATAAAAGAGTAGATACAAAAAACCTTCATTGGCACTTCTTTGGTCGATTTCAAATAAATCAGCATGAATAAATCTATCTTGAATAGCAAGACTTTGTTGTCCAAATGTTTGTGCTGTCAATTGAAAATCTTCAAACCAATCAAACAACTTTAGATATTGCTTAATTTCTTTTAGCTTATGCTTGTTTCTGTCTTTACTGAGAATGGTTAATAAATAAAACAATCCTTCTCCATGAATCCCTAAAGGCTCTATTTGTGCTTCTGATTTGAAATTTCGTAAAGCTAGGTTTTCTGGAGCGTAGATTAGGAAGTTTTTGATGTATTCTAAAGGAGAATAAACCTTTAATTTCTCCTTCATCTTCTCAATGGTACTACCTGTTAACCCTTCTACTTCTTCTATGAATGGATACCATTTGGGGAAATCTCCATCTGAACTCTTCAAAAAGAGAGAGAGTTTCATTTCTTTCAAAGGGCTCTCAAAGGAAATATTGACATCATTATCGTTCTTAATGGTCCCAAATGAAGATCGCATCATAGAATGATTTGTCACTCGAACACCTCTAGAAGCCAGAAATTCATTATCCAACTTATCAGCAGCGGCAGCAGCTCCAAAAGTGACTGCCTCTAAGATGTTACTTTTTCCACAACCATTAGCACCAATAAAAACATTCACCCTTCCTAAGTCTAGTTTAAGCTTTTGGACAGATTTGAAATTTTTAATCCTAATTTCTTTTATCATAAAGAGGGTTCTTTTTATAAGCAAAAATGGAGTTACGACAAAATACCAAAAATATTCATGGAGTCTATCCACTTTGAATTAGAAAATAAATCTGGTAGTCCGCTGGTTGATATTTTGATAAGGGAGAATAGAGTAAAATCTATCTATTTCACTTGTTCCAAGGTAAAATTAATTTTCAAAGGGTAAAATCCATTTATTTATCTCTAAAAAAGGTAAAACAAGTTTCTACACCAATTCCAATACCCCATAACTAGCCTGTTTCCCTTGACTTTCCTGATAAACCTTAGCGGTTTCACGCAAACAACTATCTAGCGGCGTAAATTCAAATTGCAAATCAGCAATGATTTTTTCATTATTATAGTAATAAGTAGACTGCACATTGTTCAAAATCTCACGGGTAAGAAGTGGTGTGCTGTTGGTCAACTTAGAACGCAGCCAATCAAGGCGAGATAGGGTGCCCATCAACCAAGTTGGCGCGGCGCGTTGAGGAGGTGTATTCCCTAGTTCCTTGGTTAAGGTACTAAAGAAGTTTTTGTAAGAACGGTTGTCCCCATTAACAATATACCGTTCCCCTTCAATCGAACTTTCCATCAAAGCAATGGCCGCACGAGCCACATCGCGTACATCCACAAAACCAGTACTACCAGTAGGGTAGTAGCGCAAACCATTTGCTGCTTCTTTGACAATTCGGCAAGAACCTTCTTTCCAGTAACCCGCTCCAATAATAGTAGAGGGATTGATGATGGCCATAGCCAGCCCTTCTTCTCTAGCGCGCCAAACTTCACATTCTGCTCGGAATTTACTAATGGCATAATTAGAATTCTCTTTAGAGTTCTCCCATTGTATACTCTCATCAATATGAGGCTGGAACTCCTTACGGCCCAAAGCGGCGATGGAACTAACATGTACCAATTTTTCCACGCCTTCATACAAAGCGGCATTAACCACATTGGCGGTGCCTTCTACATTGACTTTCATCATCCTAGCGACTTGCTTAGGATCAAAAGAAATCATGGCAGCGGAATGATAAACCTGTTGCATATCTTGCATGGCCTCTTCTACAAAAGTAGGGTCTAATACATCGCCCTCTACCCATTCTAATTGATCCTGAATATCGGCGACTAAATCCATTGGGCTAGTGGCGCGTTTAGTGGCACGTACCGCATAACCTGCTTGTAGTAAATAGCGTAGCAAATAGGCTCCAACAAAACCTGTTCCTCCTGTGACTAATACTCTTTTGTTGCTCATACTTGTTTATTGTGAAGTGAAGGCGAGGTGCCCAAAAAGCACTATGAAAAAATAACGCTAAAAGTTAAGTGCTTTACTTAAAGAATGCTTATTTTATCAAACACAAGCACAGTATAAGAAGTTCAAAGCAAGGAATGGTCAAAAAGAAGGCGAAAATTTAAGGACAGTTGTTCGCTCAAGGACCAAACCAACCTCCTCCTGATTTTGATTCAGGAAGCTGACTTTTGTGTGGGGTAATCTTTCCAACAATGTCCTATAAAACACTCCAGAAAACTATGGAAATCAGTAACTTTCAAAAAACCAAAATCTTAGCTACTATAGGTCCTGCCTCTAATAACTACAGCACTTTATTGGGCTTAGTACAAGCAGGAGTGGATGCGTTTCGCCTCAATTTTTCGCATGGTAGCCACGAAGATCACCTACAGGTTTTTGAGTACATCCAACATATTAATAAGAAATACAAAACCAATATTGCCGTCTTAGCTGATTTGCAAGGCCCTAAATTACGGGTTGGTCAAATGGAAAATGGAAAAATTCCATTAAAAAAAGGCGATATTTTAACCTTTGTGAACGAACCTTGTATTGGTACGGCTGAGAAAGTTTACATGAGTTACGAACAGTTTGCCAAGGATGTAAAGGTCGGAGAAAAGGTATTGGTAGATGATGGCAATGTCCAATTATTAGTAAAATCTACCAATGGCGTCAATGAGGTAAAACTAGAAGTCTTGTATGGGGAGTATCTGGCGTCACGTAAAGGGGTGAACCTTCCTCAAACGAAGATTAGTTTACCTTCCATGACGGAGAAAGATTTGAAGGATTTGAAATTCATTTTACAACATGATTTCAACTGGATCGCTTTGTCTTTTGTGCGTACGGCTAAGGATATTTATGAATTGCGTAAGAAAATACAAGCGAAAGGTTCTCGTGCAAAAATCATTGCCAAGGTAGAAAAACCAGAAGCGATTGAGAACATTGATAGCATTATTGAAGCGACCGATGGAGTGATGGTTGCTCGGGGTGACTTGGGGGTAGAGGTCCCTATGCAACGCTTACCCATGCTACAAAAAATGATTGTAGCAAAATGTATTAAAAAAGCAAAGCCTGTTATTGTTGCCACCCAAATGATGGACAGCATGATCAAAAACCCAACACCAACTCGGGCAGAGATTATTGATGTGGCGAATGCGGTCTTGGATGGGGCAGATGTAGTGATGTTGAGTGGAGAGACGGCGATGGGAATTCATCCCATCAAAGTGGTACAAGCTATGAACGATATTATTGCAGAAGCCGAAAAAATGGACAGTGTCTATTATCGTCCTCTAACGCCTTCGGAAGAATCAGATTCGTTCTTGTCGGATGCAATTTGTTACAATGCTTGTAGAATTGCTCGGCAAGTGGATGCTCATTGTATCATTGGAATGACAAAATCAGGGTATACCGCGTTCATGGTTTCTAGTTACCGCCCTCGCCAGCATATCTTTATTTTCTCTTCAGATGTCAATATGCTCAAAACCTTGAGTTTAGTGTGGGGCGTTCGCTGTTTCTATTATGATAAATTTACGAGTACAGATGATACCATTCATGATGTACAAGAGTTTTTGATTGAGAAAGGCCACCTCAAAGGAGGGGATATAGTTATTAATACAGGTTCCATGCCTTTACATGATCGCAAGAAAACCAATATGCTCAAAATTTCAGTGGTCGATTAAGGACAACTATTAGCAGGTAAAAAAACAGCCTCTTTTAGCGATCTAAGAGAATTTTTCTACTGGTACTGCTTTTAGAGTAGTACCAGTTTTTTATACCTATCCAATAAGGTTCTAATCCCTTCAATTTTGTTCTTATGTCCAACTTATCGAACTATCTTAAGAGCCGTGAGCTGAATTTTAAAGGAGAGCCTAAAGTACTTCACAAGCTTCTAAAAAAGCTGGATAGTATAACACATGCTCCAACAACAGAAAAACATACCCAACGCATGTTACCATTTGTTGGAGATTCTACGATAATGGAGTTTGTGAATAGAGAATTGGCAACCTATTTTTTACAAGAACAAGAATTTCAACCCAATCAATCGACGGTTGGTATTTATGATGTGAAACGTGTGTGGTATTTGTTTGCCCTACTAGTTTATGCAGAAGAAATACAGACAACAGTTGTCTTGATTTGGCAACGAATGAAAGCGGTCAAGAATCCTGATATTTCCTTGATTCGTAGAATTTTAATGCGCTGTAGTAATTCCGTATACCAGTCATTGGAACAAGAAGTGGCTTTATATTTTGCACAACAAAATCCACAAACCAAAGTCTATCAATGGTTGCAAAAACATCCAATAGAACCACCAACAACCATTGATTGGAACTTTGTTTTTCGTTTACAAACAAAGCCAAATCCAGCAAGTGCAACAGCCCCTTTATTCTTGATGGTTAGTGCACACGCACCCAAGGGAGATGGTCTTTCTTTTAAGATACAACTTACGGATCAAAATTATAACATTTATGGTACTTGGAACGATTTTTCCACACAAAGCTTTATAAAAGTAGGTCTCGCCAAAAAACAATTGTTCCTAGTCCCTGAATTGGATAACCTAAAGGAATTACTGACCAAACTAGAAGAAATCTTTGAATTGGAATTTGATAAAAACTATCATTTTCAGTATTTTAGTAAAGGATTTAAAAAGAAAACTTCGATCCAAAAATGGCTTTTAGAAGCCTAAGACCCCGATCCATTTCTACTAACCACAAAAGCCCTTATCATGAGAAAAGGAGACCAAGGCAGTAATGTCAAGAATTTACAATACAGACTAAGAAAAGTTCTTAATAGAAATATAACAGTTGATGGGGACTTTGGTCCTGCGACAGAACGTGCGGTTAAGTTGTTTCAATCTTTGTATGGTTTACAAGCAGACGGCATTGCAGGGTATTATACCCAAAAGAAATTGAAAGACGTTTACGCCGCAATGTTCCAACAAAACTCTGGTTTGTTGAAATTTGATAAGCGTAGATTTGTTGTTTTTGTGGATGCAGGACATGGAGGGATTGATGATGGTGGTCGCTACGTGACGGCTGGAAAGCGTGCTTATCATGCTGGAACACAATTGCATGAAGGAGGGCACTATTATGAAGGTTATGAGAATAGAATTGCCGCAGAAGCATTTATCGAGGCTTGTACCAAAGCAGGGATTCAATGTGTCCGCACTTATCACCCTTACAAGGATACTTCTTTGTCAGAACGGACAGAAGAAGTCCGCAGTTGGTTGCGTCGAGGGTATGTTGGCTATCTCCATTCTTTTCATTCCAATGCGATTTCTAGCAGTAACTCCGCCGCTAAATTAGAGGCTACAAGAGGCTTTATGGTCTTTAATACTAGAGGAGACAATTTCTCTGATGAAATAGCCACCCAGCATTTTGACAATGCCCGTGATGCTGTTGGTCGAGGCTGGAATTATCGGACCCAAACACGAAACGATGGAGATGTTGATTTTGAAGTGAATTTCCAAATTTTAAAAGAAACAGACCTTAGAGAATTCTATTGGTTTGGTGCCATTTTGGAAGAATGGGGCTTCCATACTTCTAAAACAGATGCGCAATTTATCATTACGCCACGTACCCGCCAAGCTCGTGTAACCGCTGCACTCAATACGGCTAAATGGGTAAAGGCTAAGATCGAAAGCCAGTTGCCAATGTAAGTAAGAGGGCATAGGCCAACTTACTCCACTAAATATTGCCCCGCTTGACTGGTTTTGGCTGTTGTTAAACTCCCATCTTCTAGACTAAATACAAAATACGCCTCCAATTGAGGCAAGCGTTCTGCCAAGGCCATGGCTCTTTCTAAGCCCATGGCCATAAAGGCGGTCGCAAAGGCATCTGCCTCTCCACAAGTTGGAGCAAAAACAGAGGCGCTAAGCAAGTTGTTTTTCTCTGGGTAGCCCGTGTGCGGATTAATGGTGTGGGCGTATTTGGTGCCTGTTGTACTATCTACATAATAATTCTCATAATTACCAGAAGTAGCTAGTGCCATATTGGGTAATTCTACGGCTACTTGCAGGGCATTTATAGCGCTGCCCTCCTTGGGTTTGCGAATGCCTGTCCGCCAAGGAAAACCACTGATGGTTGTCCCTTTAGCGCGCACTTCGCCACCAATTTCTACAAAATAATTATGGTAACCTAAACGATCTAAAGTATAACAAACGCGATCAACAGCATCTCCTTTAGCACAAGCACTTAAATCCAATTGGGTGTTGGGTAACCAAGTCAGTCGAAGACTATCGCCTTGCTGTGTCCATTGTATGCTTTCAAAATTAACTAAGGCCAATAAGCTGTCTACTTGACTGCTGTCTACTTGAGTAATCATTTTCTTTTGGGTGTATCCAAACCCCCAATAATTGACTAAAGGCATTACACAAGGATTAAACCAGCCCTTGCTTTGTTGGTGTACTTGCTTTGCCATACGAAGATTCTCCATCAAATAATTATTAGCAGCCAATACCAACACATTACCTTTCCCTTGATTGATGCGCGAAATATCAGCGTCTTTGATGTAGGTAGAAACGGATTGATTATAGGCTAATAACAATTCTGTTAAAGGTGCGGATAAATCTTCTTCTTTCTCATACAAATAGGAAACAGAAAAGGTTGTTCCCATCGTTTCGCCAACTAGTTGGTCTTTTTTGAGTGTTGGTTTTTCTGTTGTAGGATTAGAACAAGAGACATATAAAAAGGTAAAAAGAACAATTATCAAAGAGGGGAAAGAACAGCGTTGCATAGAAAAAGAGATTGAAGAAAAAGAACGAAGAATAGAGGAGATGGCTTAATAAACAGAAAAAGCTAAAGGAATATTTTGGCGCAGTTTGTTTTCAATAGCCACAATCGAATCATTACTAAAGGAAATATTAGTAAACAACACGTCATAATCTAAGCGAATACGAATGGGGACATTTTGCCCATCTTCCGCTCGAATAGTATAAGGAAAGGTGAAATTAAAAACATCCGCTAGGCGAATTTCAATGCGACGATTGCCATTGGTTGGTTGAACGACAACCAATTCTAAGGTAGAAAAAGCAGATTGAGTGCTATCGTATAAATAAGGAGAGGCAGTCGCGGAAAGAGGATGATCTTGGATGGTTGTTCGACTGGGATTGACAATTTGGAGTGTAGGATCAACTCCTATTTTAAAAGAGAGTTGATTGAAGTCACCTAATGTCCCCCAACCTGTTGCGTCGGCAGCAAAGTTATCCAAAAACATTAGAAAGAAATTGTCTTCTACTTCTTCTGCACTACCATTGTTTTTGTAGAGTAAAACATTGGCTGGAGAGGAGGCAGGGATGCTACTTCCAACAGGGGTGAGACGGACTTCACTTCCCAACCAATTGCAGCGATCCAAGTAAAAAGCCTCTCCTGCATTATCCGTTATCCAATTCCCGAATCTTAAGGTATCATTGGGGGCATTTTGAGCATAATGCTGCCATTCTAATTCCAATTGGTAATAGTTACAACCTGTTTCAGAAGGTGTATCGGCTTCTGGATCAAAGTTGATGGCGCGTGGGTCCATACAGCCTTCTGCTTTTTCTTGGCAAGCTGTCAGCAATAGGCAAGAAATTATTCCTAGGAAAAAAATTAAACGATACATCTTCTTTTATTTTGTCATTTCGTTGGTAAATATCGTTGTTAATGGTCGCATCTGCTGTTGGCAAAACTCTAAGAAATCTACTATGATTTCCAAGGTTTCTGCTGGGGCTTCTAGTTGCGCCATATGGCCAACCCCTTCTAGTATATGAACACTTGCGATTGTTGGTAAACTCAATTGAGCCAGACGGTGTTGAGGAGCAATGGCTTTATCGGCTGTTCCTACGATCATTAAAACAGGAAAAGGAACTTGTTGAAGGAGAGCGGTGTGGTCTTCGCGAGCAATCATAGCATTGGAAGCAGCAACAACGGCATCAGAGTGCTGTAAACTTGTTTGATGGATTAACTCCTCTACCAATCCCTTTTGTTCTAGTACGAAGGCAGGAGAGAAAAGGTTGCGAATAAATTGTCCTGCAAAGGGAGCAATCCCGTGCCTTTCAACAAAACGAATGGTCTTGCGACGGTTGTTGATTTTTTCTTCGGAATCAGTAAATGGATGCGAATGCAAGAGCCCCAAACCGAGTAAACAAGCAGGAAATTGACGCGCCAATTCTAAACCGACGTAACCACCCATAGAGTGCCCAATCAATACCCCTGCTTCTAGTTTTTCGTGTTGCCAAACAGCATAGACGGCTCGTGCCATGGCGGCAATACTTGTTTCTGCCAAGAGATCAGATTGTCCAAAACCAGAGAGATCAATCGTCAAAACACGATACTTTTTCGACAAAAGAGGCACCAAATCCGCCCACATCGTACTATCTTCGCAAAAGCCGTGTAGGAGCACTAAGACAGCGCCTTGTCCAGAACACTTGTAAGCAATTTTAGATTGTTGATGCCAAATATAACTACTCATTGATGGATGGTATGATGGTAGAAAAACAAGAAAAAGGAGGCATTGCTATTTAACACTTCTACTGCACTCCCTTTTTCTATTCTACAAAGAACGGCAATTTTATGGGAGGAAGAAAATCTATTCTCAAATTCAATCAATCCTTTGCTATGCGATTGTTTCTTCTATGGTCCTTGCTGCTCTTAAGCAGTTATATTATTGGACAAAACCCAATTACCTTTCCCGAAAATGGTGTTTATGATGAACGGGAAGGACATTATGCTTTTACCAACGCTACCATCTATGTCACGCCTAGCCAAAAGCTAGAAAAAGCAACCCTATTAATTAAGAAAGGAAAAGTAATTCAAGTAGGTACTGCTGTTACGATTCCTAAAGATGCTGTAGTGATGGATTTGCAGGGGAAGTACATTTATCCGTCTTTTATAGAACTGTATAGTAATTATGGAATGCCTAAGGCTGTTCGTAAGAAAAGAACGTCTCAACTCCCTCAAATGCTTTCTAGTACACCAGGAGCATACAGCTGGAACGAAACAATTAAGCCAGAGCAAAAAGGGGCGGCTTTGTGGCAGGTAAATGCCAAGCAAGCAAAAGAATGGCGTTCCTTAGGTTTTGGAACCGTCTTGACGCATCAAACCGATGGCATGGCTCGTGGGAGTGGTACTTTAGTGGCTTTGGGAGAAGGTAAAGCACACGATTTGGTGTTTAACGGGGAGGCTTCTACCCATTACTCCTTTAGCAAAGGAACTTCTCAACAAAACTACCCAAGTTCAAGAATGGGAGCGATTGCTCTATTGCGCCAAACTTATTATGATGCCCAATGGTATGCGGCTCATGCAACCGATCAAACCTATAATATTTCTTTAGAGCGTTGGAATGCTTTACAAGGGACACCACAGTTCTTTGAAGTAGGAAATCGCTTAGACCTTTTGCGAGCGGATAAGATAGGCGACGAATTTGGGGTGCAGTATATTATTCGTGGTGGTGGTGATGCCTTTTTGCGTTTGGATGCCATTAAGGCAACTAAAGCAGCGATCTTGGTCCCCTTAGCTTTCCCAAAACCTTATGATGTTACGGACCCTTATGATGCAGAAGAGATCAACTTAACACAAATGAAGTATTGGGAATTGGCACCAACCAACCCCGCTCGTTTATCAAAAGCAGGCGTATCTTTTGCCTTGACAACCAGTTTAACAAAGGATAAAAAAGATTTCTGGAAATTTGCTCGTAAAGCGTATCAACATGGATTATCTGAGCAAGCTTTATTAGAAGCCTTAACAACGGTTCCTGCTCGCTTAATTAAAGCAGACAACTACTTAGGAACCTTAGAAGCAGGTAAATGGGCTAACTTTATTATTACTTCTGATAACATTTTACAAGAGAAAATGGTCATTTATCACAATTGGGTAAAGGGCAAAGGCTATGTTATCAAGGACATTAATAACTTAGACATTCGTGGGGCCTATAACTTGACTGTTGGAACTAAAAACTATGGAATTGATGTAAAGGGAACCGCAACAGCGCCTGAATTGTACTTGCGTAATGAGCAAGATACAAGTAAAAACATTCAACTTAAACATACCTTGATTAACAACACCCTTACCTTTACGTTTGTACCAGAGAAAGACACCAGTAAAAAAATACAAGAGACCTATCGGATGTCAGGTAATGTTAGTGCTACCGAGTGGTCAGGGCAAGCCACCGATTCTGATGGAAATTGGAAGAACTGGAAAGCAGTTCGGACAGGGGATGTTAAAGGTACGGCTTCTAAGTTGCCTGAATTAGTCCAATTAGAAGAACTTGGCGGTATCTTGTATCCTTGGTGTTCTTATGGATACACTTCTGACCAATTGCCAAAATTGGAAAAAGTCCTCATCAAAAATGCGACGGTATGGACAGGAGAAAAAAAAGGTACATTGACCAATACCGATGTTTTATTAGAAGGTGGAAAAATTAGCAAGATAGGAAAGAATTTATCTGCTAATGGTGCCAAAGTTATTGATGGTACAGGCAAACACTTGACGGCAGGAATTATTGATGAGCATTCTCATATTTGTATTAATTATGGTGTCAATGAAGGCACCCAAGTCAGTTCAGCAGAAGTACGCATTGGAGATGTCATCAACTCAGAAGACGTTAACATGTATCGCCAATTGGCAGGAGGAGTAACAGGTGCACAATTGTTGCATGGTTCTGCTAATCCAATTGGTGGGCAATCAGCGGTGATTAAATTCCGTTGGGGCAGCTTGCCAGAAGAAATTAAAAATGCTAAAGCAGATGGTTTTATCAAGTTTGCTTTGGGTGAAAATGTCAAACAAAGTAACTGGGGACCAAATGCAAGAACTCGTTTTCCTCAGACACGGATGGGGGTAGAGCAAGTCTATGAAGATTACTTTACACGTGCTAAGGAATATGGTTTGGCGCTTAAAGCAGGCAAACCTGTTCGTCGTGATTTGGACTTAGAAACCGTCTTAGAAATTCTCAACAAGGAGCGTTTCATTTCTTGCCACTCTTATGTGCAAAGTGAAATCACCATGTTGATGCGCATTGCTGAAAAATACGGCTTTCGCCTAAATACCTTTACCCATATTTTGGAAGGGTATAAAATAGCAGACAAAATGAAAGAGCATGGGGCAGGAGCTTCTACGTTCTCTGATTGGTGGGCCTATAAATACGAAGTGATCGATGCCATTCCTTACAATGCTAATATTCTAAATGAAATGGGGCTAGTGGTTGCGATCAATTCTGATGATGCAGAAATGGGGCGTCGCCTTAACCAAGAAGCTGCTAAAGCTGTAAAATATGGTGGCATGTCGGAAGCAGATGCTTGGAAAATGGTCACTCATAATCCAGCTAAATTACTCCACTTGGACGATCATTTAGGCTCTATCAAAGTCGGAAAAGATGCCGATGTCGTCCTGTGGTCAAATAATCCTTTGTCCGTATATGCAAGAGCAGAGAAGACGTTTGTAGATGGGGTTTGTTTATTTGATTTGGAAGAAGATACTGAAAAGCGTCAAGCGATAAAGAAAGAGCGTAATCGCCTCATTCA
Source organism: Aureispira sp. (assembly GCA_050633105.1). Taxonomy (GTDB): domain Bacteria; phylum Bacteroidota; class Bacteroidia; order Chitinophagales; family Saprospiraceae; genus Aureispira. The sequence continues at coordinate 207,826 of JBOEFW010000043.1, forward strand.
AAAAATGCTGACAGCTAAAGCTACAGGAGAGAAAACACAATCTGCCATGTACCAAAAAGAAAAACATTATCACTGTGGAGATGCGGATTGTAATAATTTCGTAGACTACAATGTAGATGTGAATGGATTGGATGTCGATTTTCAAAAATAAAAATATATGAAATACTATTTCTTATTTATTAGTTGCTGGTGCAGTAATTGGCTTTGCGCGCAAAGTATTAGCGGAACGATGCAGCATGACGGCATTACCCGCAATTATACGCTGTATATTCCTGCGAATTACAGCAATACTCAACCTTGTCCTGTGGTGTTAAACTTACATGGATATGGCTCTAATGCCAGTCAACAGGCAATTCTAAGTCGAATGAATTTGATCGCTGATACGGCTGGTTTTATTGTCGCTTATCCAGAAGGTTTATTAGACAATGGCGGACAACGCCAATGGAATTCGGGCTATGGAACAGGAGTAGATGATGTGGGATATATCAATAGATTGTTAGATACAATTGCAGCTACTTATGCTGTCAATCAACAACGTATTTATTCCACAGGCTTGTCTAATGGGGGGATTATGAGCAATACCTTGGCTTGTGATTTGAATGGCCGTATTGCAGCAATTGCCAGTGTTGCGGGAACCATGAGTTGGTTTCAGCGGGGGACTTGTACAACAGTAGCAGCAATGCCTGTAATGCATGTGCATGGAACAACGGATCTAGTAGTGCCTTATACAGGGAATGCTGGCTTGCTAGGGGTTAACCCTTTGGTAACCCATTGGCGTGGGCGCAATGGACTCAGTGCAACGAGCACAACGACTGCTTATCCCAATATAGTGGCGACTGATGGTTCTAATGCAGAGTTGATTGTTTATGAAACAGGTTCTACTGTTCCTGTTCATTTAATCAAAGTCAATAATGGTGGGCACAGTTGGCCTGGCTCTGGTATTATAGTAAGTGGCACGACCAATATGGATGTAGACGCTAGTATTGAAATTTGGCGCTTCTTTCAGCAATTTAGTTCTAACTATACCGCCCAAACAAAACAAGTAGCAGTTGTTAAAGGTATTGATCAATGGCGCGTTTTAGAACAAGGCGACCAATTGGAGTGGAGACAAAGTGCCACAAGTATTGTACAAATTCATAATGCCTTAGGTCAACTAGTAGAACAGACCACGGTGCAAGGCGCAGGGGTTCAACAATTACGTTTATCGAACTTATCCCAAGGAATTTATTGGGTAAGTTATCAACCAATTGGACAGGCATTGCAAAGCTTTTCTTTTATTAAATCTTAAATGACAGTATCTACCCAATAGAGTGGAGCTGTTTGTTATTATAATAATTATGAGAACGATTTTTAGTATTCTAATCCTGAGTTTGTTGGTGATAACAACAGGTATCGCTCAGAAGAATTCCTTGTTGTATACCAATGTGACCATTCATGTGGGGAATGGAACCGTCATAGAAAACGGTCAATTGGGGATGCGAGATGGTAATATTGATTGGGTAGGGCCTATGAATGAAACCCCTAATAAGAAGTACAGCGAGACGATTGATGGACAAGGCCAACATTTATACCCTGGATTGATCGCTCCAAATACCCACATGGGTTTGGAAGAAATTCAGGCTGTTCGTGCTACTAGAGATTATGCAGAAGTGGGAAACTTTAACCCCAATGTGCGTTCTATTATTGCTTATAATACCGATTCTTATGTGGTGCCAACCATTCGTTCCAATGGAATTTTATTGGCGCAAATTGTGCCAGGAGGGGGGCGTATTTCTGGGCAATCGTCCTTGGTTTATACACAAGCAGACAACTGGGAAGATGCAGCATTTGCTTTAGACAATTGTGTGCATTTAACATGGCCTGCTAGAGTGCTCTATAGAGGTTGGTGGGCACAAAAAGGCGTCACAGAACGCAACAAGAAATATGGAGAAGGTTTAGAAGCAATTCGAGTGTATTTTGATGCCGCCAAGGCTTATGCTCAAAAGAAAACGGTAGAGCGTAAAAACCTCAAATTTGAAACGATGAAAGCCTTGTTTGCACAGGATAAGAAATTGGTTGTACATGTCAATGATGCACGTTCTATTATGGATGCTGTAAAGTTATTAAAGCCTTATGGGGTGGAGATTATTATACAAGGAGGAACAGAGTCTTGGCAAGTAGCAGATTTTATCAAAGAGAACAACATTGCTGTTATTTTGGGCGATGTGCAGAGCTTACCACGTCGAGAAGACAGCGATATTAACCAACCTTATAAAACCCCTGCTGTCTTGCAAGCAAAAGGAATTCCTTTTGCCTTTTCTCAAAGCCGCCAAGGGAGTTGGAACACACGTAACTTAATGTTTCAAGCAGGACAAGCGGTAGCCTTTGGTTTGGACAAAGAAGCGGCTTTGACAGCTTTGACACTTAATACCGCCAAAATTTTGGGCGTAGACAAAGAAGTTGGAAGCTTGGAAGTGGGTAAAAATGCCACACTACTAGTGAGTAAAGGTGATTTATTGGATATGCGCAGTTCTATTGTGACAGCAGCCTATATGGCTGGTCGTCCTGTTGATTTGGGCAACAAACAAAAAGACTTGAATGAGAAATACAGAGAACGTTACGACTTAGATAAGCAATAGTCTAGTTGTCCAGCTTCGTTTTAAGTGCGGTCAAAAATCCTTTGATGGCGGTTAATTCTTCAATAGTTCGCTCGCGTTGCTTCTGGAAATCTGGCTTTGCTAGTTCTTTTTTTGCTCCTGCAATGGTAAATCCTCGTTCTTTAATGAGGTGGTGAATGCGCAAGATTAAGTTCTTCTGCACCTCAGAATATAATTTATTGCCTTTCTCATCTTGCAAGGGCATAATTTTAAAGTTCTTGTTCCAAGACAAAAGTGTCTTTTCACTAATACCTAGGCCGATAGTAAGTTGATGGAGGGTAGACATGTTGATGGGTACGATTGAAGTCAATAATAAGAAGGCAACAAAAATACAGCAACTTTTTGAAAAGTTATAACAAAAGCCTGTTAGACCCTTAGTCTAGCAGGCTTTTGAATGCAGATTTAGGCAGAAAACTCTACTTGTTAGTGCTATTTAATAATCAACTTGTTGACAAGTGATGAGGTAATTTGCTGTCTCCTTATCTTGTTGGAGGTAAGTAACATAAGGATACTGATAGGTTAGAAAAGAGCGATTAATAACAGCTTCTTGGATTGGTTTACCTGCAAGAGGAATCATGATTCTAGTTTTATTTTTTGGATCATAATAGTATAGATTATTGGCCTCTTCCTCTAATTGGTAGATATAACTACCAGAAGTTGGTATCATCTCTTTTAAGGGGGCTTGGAGTGTTTGCCAATGCTTCGGCTTTTTGTTGTTAGGAGAGACACTATACAATTGAGTTTCTCCCTCGTTTCCCAAAATCGTTTGTGGCTTATTTGCTCGATCTATTTTATACTGCCATGCTTCTTGTTCTAACTGACAGGTATTTTGAATGTGTTGATGCCAATTTAATTCCCTTTTTGCTTTCTGAGGAGCTTGTTGCTGGTAAAAAAGAATAGTACTATCTATAAAGGCTGAACAATTGGCTGTAAGTGTTCCTTTGTCAACATCTAAGACATATATTTTATGAGCTTGACCAATGTAAGCATAAGGTGGATGATACACAGAGGGAGGAGATAACAACACTTTGGAGCTGCTCCAAAGTGCTGTATCTGCATCTGTACTTCGTCTCTGTAAGTAAGAGTTAATTGTACTATCCCGAAAAACAGTAGTTTGTATCAAATAGTCTTTACTATCAGGGATTGCCCATAAAAAATCTACTCTTCCTGAAAGCGTATCTTGTCGTAGCAAGTGTCCTTTGTTGGCATCTATGACTTTTAGAATAGCTATTTGTTGTTCATCTTGTACATAGGAAACAACTGTTAACATCTGCTCCTCTAGTAACAAACAACCTCTTAACGTATGTTGCAAGTCATAGCTCCAATTCAACTTTTGCTCTTTGACGTTGTGTAGTTCTAGGTGCTTATTTTTGCAGACTAATAGGTCCTTTCCTTGTCTTTGTATATTAGGAGTTATTAGAGCGGCAAAGTCAGTAGTTGTAAAGGGGATATTGTAAGTACTTGGCTTGTTGCTACATTGAGAAAAAAGTAGTAAAAATAGTATTAGTGACAATACCTTTAAAGCTTTTAATTTCATTAGTTTTTCCTATATTTTATATCTAATGGATAATCTACTCTAAATTTTAGTCCAAAATTTCTTATTTTTGATTCAGTAATTGGAGCATTAGGAGCACTTAATAGTCCAAGAGAAACTAGTGAATTAGTTACAGCAATATCTTCACTACCAAACATACCTGGTTCGTATATGAATGATTTTACTGGACTGTTATGATCTATTCTATAGTCCATCCCTTTTTGTGTGAAGTTACAGAATATATCAATATAATGCCCAGAAGAATTTAACCAATCCACTAAATAATGTTTAAACATACTAGCTACAGAACTTTTTTTCAATAAGCCATCCATAGCAGACTTATAATTGTTCTTATTTTTAGGTATAAAAGCTTGTATCTCACTAGACTTGTCACGTAGTTTTATGGTGTAGGAATTGATTAATGTCGCAATCTTAATGTAATAATTATAAACATCTCCTTCATCCTGGATGGCAACATCATCAATTAATAGTGTTTTATCTAATAAAAATTCAATGTGATTTTCTACCGTAGTTGAAAACTTCACATTATTACCATTAGGAGATACATCTATCAAAGCAATACTGTTCTTTATTGCTCCATATCTAACATTGACTTCACTCGTATTTACTTGAGCATCTATGATTTCTGAATTTATATCAGAAGCTATTTCTATATATTCTCCAACTTTAGGAATCATCTCGATTAGCTCACTAGCAACATTCTTTTTTATAATTTTCGATGTAGGGCTAATAGAACTATCATCTGCTACACACATAAAGAGATCATAAGCTAATCTTTCTCTTGCTAACTGTTGTAGTAAACAAAGATCAATTTGTTGAACATAGTTGATTGCTGCACTTTGATAGTGGAGATAAGCTTCCTCTAAATTATAACTGTCAACTTCTTCTTCTTCTCCATCTTCGTAATTACCATCCTCCTCATAAAGAAGTTTATATTCTTCTTCCATACTATGTAGTACATCTAACGATACGGCATCCTCTCCTGCAATTTCTTTTAACTCTTCTATTAACTGAGCGGCTTGTTCTCTCTTTGTCATGATTTATTGTTGTTTATGGGGGTAGTTACTAGGCGGTTTGTCCTTCTTCTGCGATTTCTTTCAAGAGCTGTTTTAGTTGAGATAATTTCTCTTTAAAAGGGGCGCTTAAGCCATCGATCTGCTTATTGTACTCTAATTGTACCTTCTTCCAGATAGTTTGATACTTCTTAACTAAGTCATTCTTGACAATGTTATCATGAAGTGCTGAAATTTTCTTAGCAGACTTTGCTAAATCTTTACCTGCTTCTGTTTCTTCTTGGTATTTATCAACCAAACTAGCGGCTGCTCTAAAGGCTGCTTCTGCCATATTAATATGAGCAGTTGTAAAGATAACACGCTCCGTTTTTGAAGCTTTGAGTAGGCTAATGACATTAGTTGTCATCTCTTTATTTGCTGTTATAAATTCTTTAACAACGGCTTGTAATTTCTGCCCATCATTGCTGGTGTCATCCTCTTGTTGAAGTGTAGTGGCTGTATCGTCTAGAGTGGCTTGCTCTTGTATTTCTTGTTCCGTTAAATGAGCGTTATCCTCTTCAATATCTTGTACAACTTCATCTGTATATTGACCTTTGATAAGGTCTTTAAGTTTAATGCCTAATTTTTTGATCAGTTTTTTGCTGTTCTTTTTCATCTTGTTAGGCTTACCAAAGCCTTCAATGGAAATGCGCATACTATTGCTTCCATCTTCTTCTTTGTCAAAATAGCAAAAGCCCATAGAGAAATCTTTGAGCTTCTTGCGCTCCTCCTCCATTTTTAGGCTTTTGAAGAACTTTGTCATTTCTGATTGCTTGCCCAATAGTAATAGAGCATGTACTTCTCCACAAGCGAAAGTGAAGTCAGATATCATAATCAACGGCACTTTTTCTACGCCCTTGTCTTGTGCTTGTTTAACATCTTTTTCAAACAACTTGGCGTAATCTTTCCAAGCTAAATCTTTGACCTTAGTAGGGTCAATTTTTGATCGTATCATAGTGTATGATGGAATTTTAAAGTTATGAATACTATATTATCGGCCAATATAAATTTTTTATACTGAAAAGACAAGCGATATTATTGATTGGCAATATAAAAAAAGGTAAGGTGTGTGATTTTTGCAAAAAAATATGGTGAGGAAGCTATTAAAGGAGTGTTACCTTCTGTTCTCTAGCATTTAAGCTTGCCACAATACAAAAGATCTTCTACTTATTCTTTTGCAGTATGATCCATGACAAATAAAACAAAGAAACAAGAACAAAAGTTAATAGTGCAACGATATTGCTTCTTCTATTCCTATAGTAATAATTAATAGCAAAGAAAGAAGTACTCGAAACAAAGGACCTATCATTTTGCCAGAACGTTAGATCAAAGAACACCAAGATTATAAAGACAATAAAATAGAAGGCACGTTTGATATGCTCTTTAGACAAGGAATTGATTGCAGCGAACCCACCACTTCCATATTGAGCGAGTAAAAAGTAGAGGGACTAAGACGAAAAGTAATAAAAGAAGATTGTTTTATGAGGAATAACTATAGGGTATAAAAAAGAGTCATTTTGATAACTATCAAAATGACTCTTTAATTCCTTTTTAAGGATATATCGGTGAGATTTATTCAATCGACATCGCTTGGTTCTCAGCAGTAGCTGCTGTTACAAAGTTCTTATACTCTTTTGGAGTAAAACCATCTAAACAGAAGGGGAGAGGATTGATTTTATCATTTTTGTAAACTACTTCATAGTGAACGTGAGGTGAAGTAGATGTTCCAGTACTTCCTACTAGACCAATAACTTCACCACGTTTTACTTTTTGGCCTACTTTACATTGTACTTTAGACATGTGCCCATACAGTGTTTTGTAACCATAACCATGATCGATCACGACATTTCTACCATAACCAGTTTTTTTGTATTCTACACGGACAACTTTACCATTTCCTGTAGCATAGATAGGAGTACCTTTGCGTGCACCAAAATCAATACCTGTGTGCATCTTGCGTGTCTTGAAGACAGGGTGGGTACGATAGCCGAAGCCAGAAAGGTGGCCAATTTTTTTCTTGAGGTGACGCACTGGACGAATGGAAGGAATAGAAGCCAACATCTGTTCTTTATCTTGGGCTCTTTGTAAAATTTCGTCTTGAGATAGTGCAGAAACGGAAAGTTGATGTCTTAGTTTATTAATCTTTTTGCTAGTGGCAATAAGTAATTCACTATCGGAGAGGTTACGCAAATCGGCATATTTATCACTGCCACCACGTCCACCTTGCCAAAGACCTTGATCAGTCGGCTCCATTTCGAGTACTTGTCTATATATAGCGTCGTCTCTATCGTGGAGATTAGTCAAAGCGTTGCTCATCCTGTCTACTTGGTAGTTCATCGCTTCGTACTTCTGCTTCATTAACGTCAATTCTTTAGCTTGACTAGAAGTACTTTTGTTTGGAGACAAAGCAAAAATAAGCGCGGTATACCCTGCAATACATCCAGTGACTACTAAGGCACGGAGCGCATACTGCTTGAGCGATAAGTTCGCTTTTTCATAGCGCAGTGTATGCTTATTATAAATGTACTTTTCTTTTCCCATGAGGATGTTATCAGTTGTTTTAATTAAACGAACAATTTGCTGTTTCGAGAACTTGTCGTAAAAATCACAGGGCGAATTTAAGCAGAAAAGATCCACATCTCCAAATTTTAGGAGAAATACTTTGACTAGGGGAACAATGCACAAAATTGGTTGATAAAGGATTGTTGTACACTATATTGTTTTACTTTTTTATTTCTAACAATAAAATTTTGAAAGAAGAGTGTTTGGCCAAAGGAATGTTGGGGCGGCTTGCTCGTCCTGTATGATCGCAAATACCTTGGTTTTGAAGCATTAAAGACAATTCTAGTGCCAACTATGTTCAAAAAAACGATAAGTAATCTTCAATTTCTTTTTTTATATAGTAGACCCTACTTTAATAATAGAATGGGGAGAAATAGTTACAAAACTAACAGGGCATTGTATGAAATCTGGAATAAATTCGTTGGTTCTTTCTATATTTGGGAACGCTAAACTTCAGAAAGTTGTTTCACCAACTTGGTTTAGAATATTATTCAGAAGGAATAAAGAGGAATAGGAGTTTATTCTTCTTAAACGATCAATCATACAAGCCACTATACAATAGCATTAAACAGATGATGACGGTAAAAGAAATTCGCCAGAAATTTTTAGATTTTTTTGAGAGCAAAGACCATAAGATTGTGGCTTCTGCTCCTATTGTCAATCAAAATGACCCCACCCTGATGTTTATGAACTCAGGAATGGCCCAGTTTAAAGATGCCTTTTTGGGCAACGAAACACCTTTGGCGCCTCGTGTTGCTGATACTCAAAAATGTTTGCGAGTATCGGGGAAACACAATGATTTGGAAGATGTAGGACGGGATAGTTATCACCAGACTATGTTTGAAATGTTGGGCAACTGGTCTTTTGGAGATTATTTTAAGAAAGAAGCAATTGCGTGGGCTTGGGAATTGTTAACCGAAGTCTATGGCATGGACAAAGATCGTTTGTATGTGACGATTTTTGAAGGCGATGAAAAAGACAAAACAGCGGCCGACGAAGAGGCTTATGAATTGTGGCAAGAATGGATTGACAAAGACCGCATCTTGCGCGCAGGTAAAAAAGACAACTTTTGGGAAATGGGAGCGCAAGGCCCTTGTGGCCCTTGTTCTGAAATTCATATTGATATTCGCCCACAGGCAGAGCGCGACAAAGTAGATGGCCGCACTTTGGTGAATGAAGATCATCCATTAGTGATAGAAATTTGGAACCTGGTCTTTATGCAGTTCAATCGCTTGGCGAATGGCTCTTTGGTGCCTTTGGCAAACAAGTGTATTGATACAGGAATGGGTTTAGAACGTGTTGCAATGGCTTTGCAAGGGAAAACTTCTAATTATGATACCGACCTTTTTCAACCTTTAATACAATTAATAGAACAAAAATCAGGTATCAAGTATACCAATTCTTATGCCCCAGATGCGATGACAGACATTGCTATGCGAGTGATTGCCGATCATATTCGCGCTGTTGCTTTGGTGATTGCAGATGGACAACGCCCTGACAGTACTGGAGCAGGTTATGTGGTGCGCCGAATTTTGCGCCGTGCCGTGCGTTATGGATATAGTTTTCTTAATATTCAGGAGCCTTTTATTTATACTCTAATTCCTACCTTAGCTGATTCTTTTGATACGATTTTCCCTGAGGTGAAAGCTCAGGAGAAAGCACTGATTCGCGATATCAAAGGAGAAGAAATTTCTTTTTTGAAAACATTAGAGCGTGGCTTGAAGTTATTTGAAGGCTTAAAAGTAACGAACAATACGATTAGTGGAAAGGATGCTTTTACAATGTTGGACACTTATGGTTTTCCCATTGACTTAACCATGTTATTGGCTAAGGAGAAAGGTTATGCTGTCGATACAGAAGGATTTGAGACTGCGCTAAAAGAACAAAAAGATCGTTCTAAAGCAGATGCTAAAAAAGAAGTAGAAGATTGGGTTATCTTGTCGGACGAGCAAGATGTGACCTTTGTAGGTTATACACAACATCAAACTCAAAGTCGTGTTTTGAAGTACAGAAAAGTACGGGCAAAAGGCAAAGATCAATATCAAATTGTTTTGAAAGAAACGCCTTTTTATGCCGAATCAGGTGGACAAGTCGGGGACACAGGAGTGTTGTGGTTTGGAGAGGAAAAAATCCCTGTGTTAGACACCAGAAAAGAAAATAACTTGATTGTACATTGGGTGAAGCAATTGCCTAGCCAAATGGAAGGAGAAGTTACCGCTGAAATCAACCGCCAAAAACGCGACTTGACCGAGAAAAACCACTCGGTCGCACACTTAGCCCATGCTGCTTTACGGGAAGTTTTAGGCGATCATGTTCAGCAAAAAGGCTCCTATGTTGCCCCAGAGAAAATGCGCTTTGATTTTTCTCATAATGGGAAAATGACAGAAGAAGAACTGAAGGAAGTAGAGACCATCGTTAATGCCAAGATTCGCCAGAACATTCCTCTAAAAGAAGAAAATAATGTTCCCATTGACGAGGCGCGTCAATCAGGGGCGATGATGTTGTTTGGAGAGAAATATGGAGAATCTGTTCGCATTATTACATTTGACGATGCGTTCTCTAAGGAATTGTGTGGTGGTTGCCATGTTCAAGCAACAGGAGAAATTGGCCTCTTTAAACTGGTCAGTGAAGGGTCTGTGGCTTCGGGGATTCGTAGGATAGAAGCCTTAACGGGCCAGGCTGCTTTGGAATATATTCAGAAAGAAGCACAGCAGTTGCAAGAATTGCGTCAAGCACTCAAAAATCCTAAGAACCTAAATAAAGCGGTATTGGACTTGTTGCAAAATAACAAGCAGCTCCAAAAAGACTTAGAGAAAATGGCTTTGCTAGAAGCTAAATTAGCAAAAGGTGATTTGGAAGCTCAAGTACAGCCTATGGGAAATGTTAATTTCTTGGGGGCCACTACAACGATTGTTTCTAAAGATGGCTTGAAGCAATTGAGTAACAGCTTACACCAATCAGTTCCCAATCTCGTCTTAGTATTGGGGGGAGAGAATAAAGGCAAGGCTTCTTTGACGGTTTCTGTTGATGCGGCTGTGGTCAAAGAATATTCCTTAAAAGCAGGAGATATTGTTAAATCTATTGCTTCCCATGTGAATGGTGGTGGCGGTGGCAAACCTGTTTATGCTACGGCAGGAGGGAAGAATCCTGCTGGTTTGGGAGATGCCTTACAAGCCGCTCGTATATTGGTAGAAGAATGTGCTAATCAGTAGAGTCGTTATAGGTGATTTGCTTTACCTTCTTATAAATAATAATGCCCTTCCAGATCAGTTTTGGAAGGGCATTTTTTGATAATAGCTTTTGCAAGACGGTATTTTAGAATTTTGTCCACGGACTAATTGTAGTGTTATTGGACGTTGTAACAGAAATGTAGTAAATACCTGTGGGCAAATGTGCTAATTCTAAAGATGTTTGTTGTTCCTTGATAAGGAGAGGCGGATGCACTAACCTACCTTGATTATCTAAGATGCTAATGGTGGCTTCTTGTACTTTCTCTAATTCTATGATAAGTTGGTTGGTACTAGGGTTGGGGTAGAGTTTGGATATACTTGAATGAAGACTAGAAACAGCATTAAAGTTAGATTGGGATAGTTTTTGGACGAAAATATCATATTGACCAGCAGAAACTAACGTAACAACACCTGTATTGGGGTCAAAATCTGTTGTATTAAAAAAACTACCAGTAGTATAAATATTACCTGTTAGATCTGTTGTAATCGCATTTCCATGCTCATAACTTACTCCACCCATTTGTTTGACCCAAATAAAGTTACCATTGTTATCTAATTTTTGGATAAAAATATCCGCAAGACCCAAAGCGTTCAGTAGCATTACTCCAGTTCCTAAGTCAAAATCAACGCCCCCTCCAAAGTAACCTGTTGTATAAAGGTATCCAGCAGTATCGATAGTAATGGATTCTCCAACATCATAGTTGGCGCCGCCCATAGTTTTCGCCCAAATTAAATTACCATTGTTGTCTAACTTTTGAAGAAATATATCAGAGAGACCATTAGAAGTAAAATTAGTTGTTCCTAGATTTGGATCAAAATCTACGACATCGGAAAAGTGTCCAATGGTATAAATGTTATTATTGTTATCAACAATTAGTTTTTTGCCCACGTCATCATTTATTCCTCCCATAGTTTTCGCCCACAAAAAATTGCCATTGTTATCTAGTTTTTGGATGAAAATATCAGAACCACCATTAGAGGTGAAAGCCATCATTCCCATTCCTGGGTCGAAATTTATGGTTTGGTTAAACTGTCCAATCGTGTAGATATTTCCAGCAACATCTAAGGCTATAGCATTTCCAGCATCATCCGCTGTGCCCCCCATAGTTTTCGCCCAGATAAAATTACCATTAGGATCTAATTTTTGGATAAAGATATCAGAAATCCCCACCGCAGTTAGGGGGTTCGTTCCCAACCCAGGGTCAAAATCTACCGTGTTTTGAAAATAACCAGTGGTATAGACATTTCCAGCCGCATCTAAGGCTATAGCATTTCCAGCGTCATCCGCAGTACTCCCCATGCTTTTGGCCCACAAAAAGTTACCATTAGGATCTAGCTTTTGGATGAAAATATCTCCTAAACCATTGGATATTAAATAGTGTATTCCTGTTCCTGGGTCAAAATCTGCATCAGCATAAAAACGCCCAGTGGTATAGACATTCCCATTGTTATCAACCAGAATAGCATTTCCTTCATTAGCAGGGCCTATGCCTCCCATTTGTTTGACCCAGAGAAGGTTGCCATTAGGATCTAGCTTTTGGATGAAAATATCTGTAGCTCCATTAGCAGTTAAGATGACCGAATTTAGGGTATCTGGATCGAAATCTACCATTCCTCCAAAATGGCCTGTAATATAAACATTACCGTTAGCATCTGTAATAATAGACTTTCCTTGATCATTGCCAGCATCTCCCATGCCTATAACCCATTCTAAGGAAGCCGATTGTGCTTGAAGGAAATGGATAGAGAAAAGTAAAATTAGTATCGCTAACGGATTCATAATACTGGGTTAATTTGGGGAATAAAAAACAAAGAGGAGAAAAACTCCCCCTTGTCATTGAATGGAGAACTATAGCTTAGACCATTTCTCAACAGTAGTTTTATTAGCAGTCGTAACAGCAATATAATAGATGCCTGTAGGCAAATGTGCTAGCTCTAACACTATTTGTTGTTGATTATTCTTCAAAATAGGATGCACTAAGCGCCCTTGGTTATCCAAAATACTAATGGTGGCCTCTTGTGCTTGCTCTAATTCTATGGTAAGCTGGTTGGTACTAGGGTTGGGGTAGAGTTTTGAAGCGCTAGGGGCAATGCTAGGAATAGCAATAACTGTAGAGGTGCCTAGCTTTTGGATGAAAATATCATTGTTTCCCAAAGAAGTTAAATTGACAATACCTGCCCCTGGGTCAAAATCTACAACATCCTGAAAGGAGCCTGCGGTATAGATATTTCCATTAGCATCAACTACAATTTCAACAGCAGCATCAATACTTGCTCCACCCATTTTGGTAGCCCAAAGAAAATCTCCATTGGAATCTAGCTTTTGGATGAAAATATCATCTCGTCCAGCAGCTAGCAAATTAAAAATGCCTACTCCAGGGTCAAAATCAGCTGTCAAACGAAAATTTCCAATGGTGTAAACATTTCCATTCCCATCTGTAGTAATACTTGTACCGTTATCAAAACTAGTACTGCCGATTTGCTTAACCCAAAGAAAGCCCCCATTGGGATCTAATTTCTGTACAAATGCATCATATAAACCAGTAGATACTAAATTAGTAGTGCCTGCTCCTGGATCAAAATCTACCGTGTTTTGAAAATAGCCAGTAGTGTAAATATTTCCAGTGGAATCAAGGGCGATCGAATTGATTTGATCATTGCTTGACCCCCCCATTTGTTTGACCCAGAGGAAATTTCCACTAGGATCTAATTTTTGAATAAAAACATCCCAATTTCCAACAGTTGTTAAATTAGCAGTACCTGCCCCTGGATCAAAATCTGTTGTTCCTTGAAAATAGCCTGTGGTATAAATGTTCCCATTAGCATCACTGATAATGCCTTGTCCACTGCCATTGGATGTTCCTCCCATTTGTTTGACCCATAGGAAATTCCCATTAGGATCCAATTTGTGAAGAAAAATATCAGAGGTACCAATGGCTGTTAAATTGTTGATTCCTGCCCCTGGATCAAAATCTACTGTTCCTCCAAAGAACCCCGTCGTATAGACATTTCCATTGGCGTCAAGATGTAGCGCTTCTGTTCCTTCGAACCCTGTTCCACTGAGTTGTTTGGCCCAGATAAAATTACCATTAGGATCTAATTTTTGAATGAAGGCATCGTTGTTTCCTAAAGAGACCAGATTCATGGTTCCTATACCAGGATCAAAGTCTACGGTATTTTGAAAACGCCCTGTAGTATAGACGTTTCCAGTGCTATCGGTCAGAATGGATAAGCCTGTTTCAAAACCTGTTCCCCCCATTTGCTTGGCCCAAAGAAGATTCCCGTTAGGATCTAGTTTCTGTACAAAAATATCATTGTTGCCGATGGAAGTTAGATTGCTGGTTCCTGTGCTTGGGTCAAAATCTGTTGTTCCTCGAAAATAACCAGTGGTGTAGATATTTCCGCTTCCATCAATTGTCATAGATTCGACTTTATCATCATTGGTCCCGCCTATTTGTTTGACCCATGCCAGGGGAGGTTGAGCCATTAAAAGGGGAGCCATGATTGAAAAAGAAAGTATAAAAAATAGTAGTGTAATTTTTTTCATGATATAATCTTGTTGAATAAGAAATAAAGACAAGGAAGTGAAGGGTGTCACTTCCTTGTAAAGTGTCATGGATAGGTTGATAACGTCGGTCACTGATTAACAGTGGTGTTTTCTAAGGTGGTATAAAATAAATTAGGACTTAATAAAACGTTCTATGTATTGGTGTTGCTCTGTTTGTAATTGCAAATAATAAATCCCTGTTGCTAAATCTTCTACCGAAATAGTTGTGCTGTTGAAGGTACGAACAACTCTGCCTGTTGCATCTAAGACGCGTCCTTGGAAGGTTTCTTCTAAGCCCTCTATGTGTAGTTGTTGTTGGGTCGGATTAGGAAAGAGTAGAAGACTGTTGAGGGGAGCAATTGTGGTAACATTGGTAGTAATCCCTGATTTAAGTTTTAGAACAAAAAAGTCATTGTTGCCTTGACTAGCAAGTGTTGTCATTCCACTAGCGAGATGGACCATGATCGTATCACGGAAATAGCCTGTTACATGAATATCTCCATTAGTACTCACATGAATATCTTCTCCATAATCAAAATTAGTACTGCCCATGGTATAGCCCCAGACAAAATTACCCATACTATCTAACTGTTGGATAAAAACATCATTTCGGCCATTGGTAGCCATTGGAACGGTACTATTGGGGTCTAAGTCAATACTATCTCTAAAATAACCAACAGTATAAACATTACCTTGTGCATCTACATCAATAGATTTAGCATCGACAATAGTATTACCTTCAAGGTGTTTGGCCCAAATAAAATCTCCATTAGCATTCAGTTTATGAATAAAAACATCTTGTGTGCCTTGAGGAATAAGATTAAAAACAGCCGTGCTAGGATCGGCATCCATCACTCCTGCAAAAACACCTGTGGTGTAAATGTTGCCTGAAGCATCAAGAGATAGTTTAGCAGGACGATTGTAAGAGCCTGAACCTTTCAACTGTTTCGCCCAAATCAAATCGCCATTGTTATCCAATTTTTGGATATAAGTATCGGCACTTGCTCCTGCTGCAGTGAAATTTTGTGTTCCTGCCCCTGGGTCAAGATCTAGCGTACCTAAAAAATAGCCAGTGGTATGAAGGTTACCAGAAGCATCTACTTTTATGGTTTTGATGACATCTCTAGAAGCGTTACCCATTCTTTTTGCCCAGACAAAATTACCATTGACATCCAATTTTAGAAAGAAGTTATCATAATCTCCTGATATAGCAGTGAGGTTACTAACACCAGCTCCTGGATCAAAATCTACGGTCCCTTGAAAGGATCCAACTACATAGACATTACCTGAAGCATCTACATCAATGGCATCGCCATTATTGGAACCAACTTGGCCCATGTTCTTCGCCCAAATCAAATCACCATTGGCATCTAATTTAAGAATGAAAATATCATCTACGCCTGTAGAGGTTAAGGTGGAAACACCAGCTCCTAGATCAAAATCTACTGTCCCGCGAAACTGCCCTGTGAGGTATAAATTATTGGAAGCATCCGTAGTAATAGCATAAATCCTATCGCCACCAACTCCTTCTATTTTTTTAGCCCAAATAAAGCTACCTGTAGAGCTGAGCTTTTGGATGAAAACATCCCTAGAACCATTGGTACTGAGGTTGAACGTAGCCGTGCTGGGATCAAAGTCTACGGTGCCATTAAATCGCCCTATTGTATAGATATTTCCAGCAGCATCTGTACTGATGGCACCTGCGTCATCAGTAGCTGTTCCACCTGTGCTTTTTACCCAATCCAAGGAAGGGGCTTGTGCGACTAACAGTTGCGTTATAAAAAGTAAAAATAGAGTAGTAATGTGTTTCATAATGTTGTTAATTTCTTGTTGAAAAAAGTATAAAAATGGGACATGAATTCAAATCATAGAATTGTCAACAGTTTTTCAATTACTGTGCTATAGTAGGG
The DNA here is from genome assembly GCA_050633105.1 of Aureispira sp. Taxonomy (GTDB): domain Bacteria; phylum Bacteroidota; class Bacteroidia; order Chitinophagales; family Saprospiraceae; genus Aureispira. Next base: position 224,318 of record JBOEFW010000043.1, read on the forward strand.
GAAAAATGAGGGCTTTTGACGAATGGTTCATATCAGTGTACGACTGACTTGAAAATGACTTTTAGTGCCTCAAAAAAGAGAAGAGTAAGAGTCAAGATTGACCGATGAATTCCCTTAATGAAATAGGCGGTTCCTATTTTGGCAGTTCTTCTGCCAAAACAAAAAACGCCCAAAATATTTTGGAGGATTAACGGCTGATTTCTAGCAACCATATGTTCAGTACTAAGGACTTTAATCCAACTTAATAAACCTGCATCTTGATAAAATTCAATACCATGATCAGCGCTCTTTTTTCATTACAATTAGGTTTTGAAAAGGCAAAGAAGATTAAAATAGAAATAGTTTATTCCTGCTATACTGGAGGATACTAGATTGTTTCTTGGAAGCAATTTCCAAAATGAAAAGTAATTTTTTTGTATGAATTCAGTTTTTGTAATGGCAAAAACAATTGTTTTCCTTATTTTATTATGAATTGGTGTTTGAGTGGAAGATAATCTATTGATTTGTTGGAAAACTAAAAATGATAATATGCAATTAGGAGGGTGGATGATAAAATTATTGGTATGGATAATTTGGGGGCAGCAACTTGTTGCTCAAACGCCTTTTTGTTCTCAAATACATACAAGTGCCCCATCTACTTCTTTGGTCGGAACTTCCTTCGCCCCACCTACTACTCTACGGATTCTTAAAAACTTCCTTTGCCAAGATTTTTTAGCGCTTCCAAGCCCTGCCCGCTTTTCCTATGTTAATCCAATGTCTTCGGAGAACAATAAAAACCTCTACAGTCAAAACATTGCATTGGTCTTATTTGCGACGGCGTATCAAAGAAGGGGAGAATCCTTGCTTATGAATAGCCCAATTAAAGAGGTGCTTTGTCAACCGACTTATGTTCCTACGAGTTCTACTCGCTGGTATATTGGAGATCGTTTGTTTGCGGTAGACAATAGTGCATTTTTCGGTATTGAATTTGATTCTAGTTTTGCATATCGTGGAGGCGTAGTAAGAATAGGAGACAGCTCTGAGAAAGCAGTTGTTATTTTGGTAAGCCTTTATCCGAAGTAGAAATAAGCGTTCTTAATCGACCTTGTTTTGTTTTTAGACGTTTACCTTTGTAGACCAACTTGCTATTGTTGCGCAATACTCAAGATGCAAGTTTATTTTTTTATCCTATTGTGTGAAACAGCGAGCGGTTTCTGCTCGCATGCCTTTAGCAATAGAGTTTAATGAAGAACGCATGACCTATCTTTTTTCTAGTATACTAATTAGTTGTTTGTTGTTCGTAGGACAGCAACCCTTGTCGGCACAGCCCAAAAAACAAAAAGGCCATTCTTTTGAAGATGGCGTTTATCAAAGCCATCAAGATTTTAAAAATAACAAACCTACTTTTCGGTTGTATGACTTACCCAATTTTGGGTACCAATTAGACCGAGAGGATAATTTGCTTTTTTTGTCAGACAAAACCTTGGAGCAGTTGGAGGGCTCTAAGTTGGAGAACTTAGATAATATTTGGGGGCTTTGCATTAAAGGAGTTCCTTATATGAAAGTCAGCCCCTCAGGTAAGAATGGAGTAGTGTATTTTGTGCGCTATCATATCTTGGGGCGGATTTGTTATTTGTATTATCCTTCTATTGAAGATAGAGCGGTAGAGATGCCTATTTATAATCCTTATTCTGGAGAGCGAGTAGGTGGCCGAACCGTCGTGAATAAAGAACGTCGCTTGGTCAAGCAATTGATGTTGTTTGAAACAGGGGAATTAGTACCCTATTCTGTTGACAATTTTAAGTTATGGGCCAAAGACGATGAGCGCCTAATGAAAACCATTGAGCGCTTATCAGAAAAAGAGGCCAAAGTAAAACTCTTTAAGAGTATTAAAATCTACAATGAACGCCACCCGATTTTTGAGGCGTCATAAAGAATTTTCTCTCTAGTGTTGTAGACGAAACTACAAACATCGCTTGTCTGATCGTGGAAGCGAACAATCTCCTAGTGCTTCCACAGTAAAGCACTCACAACCATGAAGGAGTAAGGAAGGCAATCCTATGGAAAATAACACTGTTAGGAGATACCGTAAGGAAGAGTTTTAACGTTATGAAAAGAAGAAAAATAGCAACATTACTTCGTTAACCCTTTGCGGTTCGCTACTTTTGTTAGCTCTATAGAACGCTTTATAACGCAGTGATAACAGCAGCATGATTAGTATTTTCAAAAAAGAAGTTAATTTATTTCTAAGTTCTCTCATTGGCTACTTAGCAATTTCCTTGTTTCTAGTTGCTACAGGCCTGTTTTTGTGGGTATTTCCAGATTACAGTGTCATTACTTATGGTTTTTCAGATTTAGGGTCCTTTTTTAGAATGGCGCCTTATATTTTTCTGTTCTTAATTCCAGCCATTACCATGAGAACCTTTGCTGAAGAGACACAAACAGGGACAATGGAGTTGTTAGCAACACGGCCAATCAGTGATTGGGAAATTGTACTTGGTAAGTATTTCGCGTCTGTTTTTTTGGTGCTGTTGGCGATTCTCCCCACGTTTATTTATTACTACTCGATTTCTGAATTAGGCATGCCTAAGGGCAACTTAGACGTTGGGGCTACTTGGGGCTCTTATATTGGACTCTTTAGTTTAGGGGCGGTATTTGTGGCCATTGGACTCTTTTGTTCTTCTTTGACCAACAATCAAATCATTGCTTTTATTTTGGGTCTTTTCCTCTGTGGCTTCTTCTATGAAGCCTTCAGTAGTTTGGCACGTTTGCCTATCTTTTATGGCAGTACAGATGCCTTAGTAGAGCGCTTAGGAATCAGTCATCATTATACTTCTATTAGTCGTGGTTTAGTGGATTCTAGAGATGTCGTCTACTTTATCAGTATGATTGTTGCTTTTCTAGCAGGAACTAAATTTGCGCTAGAAAAACGCAAGTGGTAAGAGTGCCCTCGTTCGTTATTATAATCAAGTCTAACACAAGAAGAAAAATATCCCATGCAAGGATCTCGTTTTGTACAATCTGTGGTGAGTTTACTGCTCTTATTGGCTAGTTTACTCTTAATTAATATCTTATCCAGTTTTTATTACGGCAGTCTAGATTTAACAGAAGATAAACGGTTTACACTCAATCCCGCAACCTATGAGTTGGTGGACGACTTAGACGAAGTGTTAACGGTGGAAGTTTTATTAGAAGGCGACTTCCCTTCTTCTTTTAAGCGTTTACAAAGTGCCACACAAGATTTATTGAGTGAGTTGCGCAGCCGCAATAGTAACATTGAAGTGCGCTGGATTGATCCTATGGCAGGGACAGAGCAAGAGAATATAGAGAATGGAGAACGCTTGAGTAAAGATGGCATTTTTCCGCTCAACTTGACACAATCGGCTCGAGGAGGCAATAGCCGTAAAGCGATGTTGGCTTTTCCTTACATTGTATTGCGTTATCAAAAGCAAATGCGCGTTGTACCTCTGTTAGAAACAACAGGCGGTTATAACAAAGATTATACACGAATGGAAGCGATTAACCCTTCTATTAATTTATTAGAATACAAGATCGCTAACGCAATTCTAAAACTGGCCTTCCAAGATCGCCCTAGAATGCTCCTAACAACAGGACATGGAGAGCTTCAACGCCCTTTTACTGATGGGTTAGAATCTGCTATGTTTGAGTATTATGATATTGGTCGATTAGATCTAGATAATGTGACCCATATTGATACCTTGGTGGATGTGGTGGTTATTCCTAAACCAACGCGCCCTTTTCCAGAGAAGCATTTGTTTATGATTGATCAATATGTGATGCGTGGCGGAAAGATTTTGTGGTTGGTTGATGCCTTGAATATGGAAGCAGATAGTTTAAAACGTCTAGGTGTTTTTATGCCAACGGCCCACCAATTGGATATTAATAACTTGTTGTTCAATTATGGGGTTCGGATCAATCCCAACCTAATTATGGACTGGGAATCCAGCGTGATTCCTGTCAACGTTAGTCCAACGGCCCAACGGCCACAAATCGAAGGGCGAAAATGGTTTTACCACTCTAAAGCTTATCCTTATATGACGCCTTTGGATGCGCAGGAAACAGGGGATAACACCATTCCACATCCCATTGTACAAAACTTAGATTTTGTAGATACGCGCTATCCTGCGAGTATTGATACCATAAAAACAAGCACCTACATCAAAAAAACGCCTCTGTTAAGAACCTCTTCTTACAGTAAGGTGCAATTTCCACCTGTACGCGTAAGTATCGATATTATGCAACAAGGCTTGCGTCAAGCAGATTTTACAAAAGGCAATCAAAATGTAGCGGTCTTATTAGAAGGCTCTTTTAGTTCTTATTATAAGAATAGAGTAACACCAGCCATGAAAGAAGGCCTAGTGCAATTGGGACAACCGTTTATGGAAAAGGGGATTCCGACTAAGATGATTGTCATTTCGGATGGAGATATCGCTAAGAATGCCCTAGATCCTAAAAATCGCCAACGCCCGACGCCTCTTCCACTAGGCGTAAATCCTTTTGATGGCTATCAATATGCGAACAAAGATTTTTTGATGAATTGTATGGAGTATCTGATAGATAACAAAGGAATCATCGCGGCTCGTAATAAGCAAATTAAATTGCGTCCCTTGGACCAAGAACGGGCTTATGATGAAGAGCTTAAATGGCAATTGATTAACTTGATTTTACCCTTGTTTATTCTAGTCATTTTTGGGATGGTTTATGCCTTTATCCGCCGCCAGCGTTTTGCGCAATAAGCGCGGTAGAATTCAAATACGCTCTTTCCTTAATAAAATATTAACAGAGAATCAGGAAATTAATTTCAAAAAATGAAACCAATTGGAGTTAATCAAGGTTGGAGTAGTTAGAAACCATATTTTATATAGGCTATAAACCCAGCTTGTATCTTTTAAATGCTCCATTAAGGGGCGGCAAATTTTTTATTATGCATACCAATACTGGAACAGTAAAGTTCTTTAACGAAGAAAAAGGCTACGGCTTTATTAAAGATGACAACGAAGGCAAAGATTACTTTGTTCACGCCAATGGCCTCGTTGACGACATTAACCAAGATGACCGCGTTACTTACAACATTGAAGAAGGAAGAAAAGGACCAAATGCAGTTGATGTAACGCTTGTTTAAGCGTTATAAACTGTCTGTTGGTTATAACTAACTATACAGAGAAAAGAGAATCCCATTTTGCTAACGCAGAATGGGATTTTTTTATGTACACAAGAGCGTGATAAGTAGTGGGTAATCTTTTTATTCTCCTAACCTCTTTGCAAAAAGACCGTTAATCAAAGCAAATATCTCTTTAGACTAAGTGAATATAAATTGACTGAAGTATAATGAATTATCATTGATTGTTGTAAGATTAATTTCATTTTTTTGCCCTAACTGTATAAAAGTAACTTAAAATACTCTATTTTTATACAGTTGTTCCCCAACATCATCTTTGATACACACCCTTTATATGAATGACCGCCAATTAGCCACTGGGGAACAGGAATCTATGGCTATTAATAGCTCCTCTCTTCCATCCTCTACAGGCCAAGGACAACAAGTTACTCCTGAACTCTTCACTCCTCAAAGTACAACAACAGCTATAGCTCCAACAGGGCAAGAACAAACCTCATCTGGTATCCAAGTGCAACTGATTAGCCCTGCTATGAGCAAGTACAACACTAGATCCGTTCCTTTCTCAAAAGGACAACTAGTATTGCAACTACAAGGAGCTGGAGTAAAGGCCTTGGACAAAGAAGCCCTGCAGTTGTACTTTTATAAGAAAAATCAAGAAGGAGGCCCTTCTGAACAAATCAAAGAAGAGAGCTTCCTAATCAAACCACTCTTACAAGAACAAGGAGAAGAGCGTTATTTACTAAAATTGGACTTTAATTTTGAGCAACATTTTCCCAGCTTAACAGAAGGGGATTTTTTTAGTTTCCAGTTGTTGCAACAACCCAAGGCTATTGTTAGATATGCCCCCAAGCAGGAACAAATAGGCCCAGAGGGAGTAGAATATATCCAAGATAAGCTCAAGAATCTCACCGTTAGTTATCTAAAGGAGGAAGACATTCCTATACTACAAAACCTATTGCCTGATTTAGCCCTAAAACGCAGAAAAGACAACAAGCCCTATGTCAAAACAGAAGCGTTAATTGCTGCTTTGAAAGCGAAGGAAATGCCTCTACTAGCCAATAGTAAGTTGGAGCAATTGGACAAGGAAGCCTTGGAACAGCAGTTAAAGACTTATCAAGAACAACAAGCCTTCTTACAAAAGCTGTTGTACAATTATGATTATTATGCGTACCCTTATGAGCAACTAGCGAGCAATGAGGTAGGAGCTACTGCTACGCAAGAAGACAACTATAGTGCGACGGTAGCGGAGCATCAAGCAATAAAAGGACTCTTCACTCAAAAACTCCTAGCGGTACAAGCACAGTTCCAACAAGTAGAACAATCCTTTGCTCAACAAAGCATTCCTCAAGCCATCCAAGAAGAAGCTGCTCAATTGGAAGGGCATAAAGTAGTCCTGAACCAGCAACTAGAACTCATGGAAGCAGATATGCACGCTATGAAGGTATTGCCTTTGAGTTTCAGAGATTGGAAACAGCACCTACAAGAATTAGAAGCAGCCCTAGTAACTTCCAAGGAAGCTTATACGACTGCCAAAGCGACTTACAAAGCTGCCTTAAAAAGTTACAACAAAGCTCATCCTGAGTTAACTCAAAATCCTTATTATATAGAGTGGTACAAACAGCAACAGAGCAACAACAGAAGTTTTGAAAAAGGCCTGCATCAAAACCTAGCGTTGCTCCAACAATTTGCTGCTGAAAAAAATATTCCTCTAGCGGCTACAGGTGGGGATGGCAAACTGGAATATAGAGAAGGGGAAAACAAGGTCAATGAGCAGGAGCAACAACGTTTTGGAGATAAAAACAAGGCAACAGTAGTGTTTAAATCGCTCCAAGTTCCTATAATTGATAAGGACGGGATAGAACCTAAAGATGTTATCCAAGGGGGCGTAGGAGATTGTTACTTGATGGCTGCGATGATGATGATAGCGGAAGAAGAGACCAAGCACTTGATTGAGGAAATGATTGTGGATCAGGGAGCGTTCTATGTGGTGACTTTGTATAGTAATGGAATGCCTGTAGCAATAGAAGTGGATAAAAAGACCCTGTGGTTAGAATTTAATGATGGAAGAGAAGGCGATTTGGGTGCCAATACAGAACGGGAATTGTGGCCAGCCATTATAGAAAAGGCTTATGCCAAATTACAAACGAATATGCCTCCTCTAAAAGAGCAATTACGCCTAGCGGAAGCGGGCAATTATGAAGAGAAACTGCCTTTAAATCCGCCAGACTATGGGGGTGATTATACCCAAATAGAAGGTTCTCAAACAAGTGTATCAATTCAAGCGTTGGTAGGCAATAGATTGTCTAAGCAGGAGTATATTTATTTGGATGAACAAGGGCAAGTAAGTGAGGAGGAAACTCCTAGGGCTTTTCCTGTATCTTTAGCTTTACAAGCAAGTCAATATACAGAGGAGGATTTGGCAGCAGTGGTACAAGCTAGTTTTGAGGCTGGGTATAAAGTGGGGGTAGATTCTCCTGAGTCTTTGTCTGGGGTGGAGGGGTTAACTCATGATTATTTGATAGAGATAAGTCCCAAAAAATACATGAAGTTCAATCATGCTTATGTGATAGGACAGACAAATGAGAAAGAAGTACAATTGATAGATCCTCATGGAAATTTATCAGGAGAGGATAAATTTTTCTACACCAAAAAACTGGTAGACAATATTGAAAAACTATACAAACAAATAGATGATTTAGCAGAAGAGCTAGAATCATCTAATCATCAAACATTTTCCTTAGAAACTAGCAAGAATTTGAACACTACGTTTACTCTTTTGGCCGACTATATGAAAGATACTCCCATTGAAAAATTACACACTAAATGGGAAAGGTTTAAGAATAGAAAAGAATTAAAGGAAGAAGAAAATAATTGGATTGGATTAAGTCAAAGAGCAGGAGTAAGTTTCATGGAACAAATCAATAAAATTGTTCCTAATATTAAGCAAACTGATATAGGAAAAGGCTTTTGGAAAGGTAAAGATCAAAAAATAACAGGCAAACAGGAAATAAATTATTCTGTCCTACGAGAATATTTTCATGCTATACGAATAAATAAACTTAATAAATAATGTACACCCTCTTACTAATTCTACTAAGTATTAGCCTCCATGCTCAAACTAGCTTTTCTATCAAAAAAGAAGGCAGCTCCATATTACTGCTTAGTCATCCTGAGGACTATACTGTAAAAGCCGATACTATGTCTTCCTCTTTTAGACTTTATAGAAATCAAGATTATACTAACTATTATTTTAGAATAACCAATTTGGAAAATAGTGAATGTCTTATTCAGTTTTATTCTAGGCTATCCCCTGTTTTTGATTCTCTGATGGATATAGAAAATGAAACAAAAAAAAATATAATAATACATAATAGTTTTAAAAAAACCTTCAAACCATCGCTTTGGTTTAAAGGTAAGATGATTTCTTACAAAATATCTCCAATGAAACAGCATCCTGATGGCTACTACTATACAGATATTTTTAAGACTACCTACCAAAATGATTACAGCAGATATATTTCTAGTATGAAAAGAGTGTTTGTCATTGATGGAATAGAACACGAAATATCAGTATATTCTCAAGGATTTCCCTACAACAAAACAGTACGTAGAAGTCGTAAAGCTGTTTGTTGTGTTTTTGAAGAATTGGTGAATAATCTTGTGGTAGAGCTAGAATAATTCTACTGTTCGTTACTTTTGAGGAGGAGTTCGGAACTGATACAGAAAAAGATGACCATGTTATTAACAACATTGAAGAAGGAAGAAGAGGATCAAATGCAGTTGATGTAACGCTTGTTTAAACATTATTAACTGTCTGTTGGTTATAACCATATAGAGAAAAGAGAATCCCATTCTGCGTTAGCAAAATGGGATTTTTTTATGTTTTGGGTGGAGTGTTTGCCAAGTCTACACCATATTGCGTAGTTGGTCTTTTTGCGATTTTCCCCTTAAGTTACTCGAATATGCCTTCCTGTCCTGCGAATATAGAATAGCTAAAATAATACCTATCAGAAGGGCGATATTTGTTCTACAAGATTAGCGGCACTTCTAGTGTACTAATAGTGTGATTTTGAAAACGTAATAGAACCATTTTACATGAGGAAAGTATCCAATTTTATAGTTGTCCTTTTGATCTTATCTGGAGTACAGTTTGGTTATGGACAATCCCTAAAGTATGGCAAGATAACGAGTGCCAGCGCCACCTCTTCGGCAACAAACGGCAGCCTACGTTGGTCATTAGGAGAGTTGACGGTAGGGAACCTAGATGAAGGAACCGCAGGTTCTCTTCAGCAAGGACACCAATGGCTCGTTCAATATGTCCCTGTGGATAAGATTGCTACCATTGATGTCAAGATTCAAGTCTATCCCAATCCCTCTACGGATTATTTAACGGTACAAGTAGAAGAGACGACTACTTCTAAACTACTAGGACAACTTACTAGCCTAGAGGGAAACATTCTAAAAGAAGTCGTCTTACACGATTTCCAATCTACGATAGCTATTCAAGACTTGTCTGTTGGTATCTATTTCTTAACGATAGTAGAAGAAGAAACAGGCGCACAAAGCACTTATAAATTAATCAAACAATAAAGATACAATACTCCTAAAGCAATGAAAACAATCGTACTTATAGTCCTCCTTTTTGCAGGATTCTCCATGCTAGGCCAAGCGCCTGATTTAATCAATTATCAAGCCGTTGCCTACAACGCTAGTGGGCAATCGATTAATAACACGGCGATTAGTATTCGCATTAGTGTTTTACAAAGCAGTTCCTCTGGGACAATTGCGTACCAAGAGACACACAATCCAGCAACGGATGGAGTAGGGGCTTTTGATATACAAATTGGAGGGGGAGCAGTTACCCAAGGGACCTTTGCGGGGATAGATTGGGCGAGCCATTCGCATTATCTTCGAGTAGAGATGGATGCTGCTGGTGGTTCTAATTATATGGTGATGGGGACGAGTCAGATGCTTTCTGTTCCTTATGCAAAGTATGCGGAGACTGCTGGTGGAATAGGCGGGAGTAATAATAGTGAATTAGATTTTAAAACATATAAAGCGCCTGACATTAACTATTTGCCTGCGGGTTGTGATACTTCTAGTACAGTCAATTCCGAAGTAATGTATACCGTCTCTGCTACAAATACTATTAACGAAGTATTAGCAATAGGATCGTTGTACATAAGTGATTTTACCTACAACCCAGCGACACTAGTAATAACAAATGCTAATGGAAAAGGAGGACTTGGGGCTTATGGATTTAATTCTGGCTCAATCAGTTCCAATTATCAAACCATTATCTTGACATTTGACACTCCTAGTGGAAATGGAGGTTCTTCAGGAACGTGTACACAATTACAGTGGGTATTTACAAAACAATAAAATACTAATCCTTAAAACTAAGCTGTCAGGAAAGAAACCTCTTTCTTGACAGTTTTTATTGGTACCAGTAACAACATAAAAAAACTCTATTCCACCAAGTGAAATAGAGCCTTTATAGCAATCTTGCCAAGGCAAGAGTAAGTTACATGTTATACGGCAAAGCTTTCGCCACAACCACAGGTACGAGACGCATTAGGATTGGTAAAGTGAAAACCTTTGCCATCTAGTCCACCCGAAAAATCAAGGGTAGAATCGAACAAGTACAAGAAGCTTTTAAGATCCGTTACAATTTGTACCCCTTTGTCCTCAAAGACTTGATCTTCTGGCTGTGAGCCATTGTCAAAATCCATGTTGTAGGATAACCCCGAACAACCACCACTTGTCACACTAACGCGTACAAAATAGTTCTCGTCCAATTTTGGATTCTTTTCCCGAATGGTATCAATTTGCTTTTTAGCAGTGTCTGTTACAAATATCATACAGTGGATAGTTTCTAAAACAAAGACCTAGATTTAGGCTTCTTCGTTTTTGCTTTGGTAATCTTTAATAGCAGATTTGATCGCGTCTTCTGCCAAGACAGAACAGTGAATTTTTACAGGAGGCAACTCCAATTCTTCTACGATAGCCATGTTATCAATAGAAGAAGCTTCGTCCAATGTTTTTCCTTTTAGCCACTCCGTAGCCAAAGAAGAAGAGGCAATAGCAGAACCACAACCGAAGGTTTTGAACTTAGCATCTTTGATGACACCAGATTCTTCGTCTACCTCAATTTGCAGACGCATCACATCGCCACATTCAGGCGCGCCTACCAATCCAGTTCCAACGTTTTTCTTCTTTTTATCTAAAGTGCCTACGTTTTTAGGCTTCTTAAAGTGGTCTAATAATTTATCTGAATAAGCCATAATAGATGGTTTTTATTTTTCTAAAAGTAAATAAGGAAAGCAATAAAGGTCGTAGACTAGTGCTCTGACCATTGGACAGCATCCAAATCAATTCCCTCTTTGTACATCTCCCAAATAGGAGACAAGTCACGCATGTGGTGCACCCCGTTTCCGATGGCCTCAATAGCGTAATCAACATCTTCGTCTGTTGTGAATCGGCCTAAGCTGATACGCAAAGAAGAGTGCGCCAAATCATCGCCCAAGCCCAAGGCTTTAAGAACGTAAGAAGGCTCCAATGAAGCAGAAGTACAAGCCGAGCCAGAAGACAAGGCAATGTTTTGGTTGAAGGTCATCATCAACCCTTCTCCTTCCACATGTTTGAACGATAAGTTCGTAACGTGCGGCATTCTATATTCGTGATGGCCATTCAAGACCACTTCTTCGATTTTCATCAATTCCGTTTCGAGTCGGTCGCGCAATTTAGACAAACGTCCTGCTTCTGCTTCCATTTCTTCCTGGCACAATTCAGCCGCCTTTCCAAAACCAACAATAGAAGGAACATTTAAGGTACCAGAACGCATGCCACGCTCATGTCCACCGCCATCCATTTGGGCAGTCACTTTAACACGAGGTCCTTTGCGCGATACATATAAAGCACCAACCCCTTTAGGCCCGTACATTTTGTGTCCTGTAAAAGCCATCAAGTGAATCCCTTGTTCTTTTACATTCACAGGAATCTTACCAACCGCTTGTGTCGCATCTGACATCAAGAACACTTCGTTCTTAACACAAATATCACTAATCGCTTTCATCGGTTGTACCACTCCAATTTCGTTGTTGGCAAACATGATCGAAACCAAAATAGTAGTTGGCTTAATCGCTGCTTCCAATTCTGCTAGATCTACTAAACCATCGCGACCAACTTTGAGGTAAGTTACTTCACAACCTTCTTTTTCCAACTTTTTACAAGTATCCAAAACGGCTTTGTGCTCCGTTTCTAAGGTAATAATGTGATTCCCCTTGCGGTGGTACATCTCTGCAATCCCTTTGATGGCTAAATTATCCGCCTCTGTTGCGCCAGAAGTGAAAATAATCTCGCGTGGATCTGCACCAATCAAATCAGCAATTTGTTGGCGTGCTTTATCTACAGCTCCTTCTGCTGCCCAACCAAAAGGATGGTTACGGCTAGCCGCATTCCCAAAATGCTGGGTGAAATAAGGCAACATCGCTTCTACTACGCGTGGATCAGTGGGTGTAGTCGCATTATTATCTAAGTAAATTAATTTCTTATCAGGCATAGTATGCTTATGGTTTATCAATCGTTTTTGTATTTAGATTAAATCTAATCTACCAATACAAAAGTAACGCATTTCAATAATAATCAGTTCTTTTAAACACTTAAAATTTGTCTATTATCTGTCAAAAGCAGCACTTTAGCAACATTTTTTAAGCTTTCTCTCTCTATTACAAGACTAGATCTTTTTAGTTCATTTTGGAAGTGGGTTCTTCCTGTTTTGATCGGTTGTTGATTGTGTTAGAGGCCGCAAAGATAGGGAAAAAAAAGAAAAGGTAGCTAGTGAGGTCTTACTTTTTTGAATGTGAGGAGAGGAGTGGCTTTCTCCTCAATAACTATGTTAATTTTTCATTCAATTGTAAGTTTCCTTTTATACCAAGAAAAAAGGCTTTGAAATGTTATGATAGCTTGAAATTTCCTACTTTGTATAATCAATATACTCAAAAATTAATGTATGATGAAACGCTATCCTTATCTACTAACAATCGGAAAAGATCCTTTTTATAAACAAATCAGTGTCAGCGGTTTTTTTAAGGCGATTGGTAAAGGAACGCTTGCGGCCCTTGCTTCTTCGGAGCCTACGACAGGAGCCTTAGTTGGTGGTAAGGAGGCCATAAGTATGTTGAATCATAAGGTTAGTGTCAGCCACCGTGCATTTGAGTTGCTTCTAAATGGAATAGAGCAGGCTTGTACAGCGCTGATAGAAAAACATCAGGTAGAGTTGACGGAGAATGATACGTTGTTGTTGCCAAAAAGAGTGGAGGGAACAATTGAAGTAATCGATATTAGTATCACGCCCATTTTTTTTGATAAACCTCAACAGCTTCCTGCTTTCCAGGATTTAATCCCTGTCTTTCAGTATTGGTTGGAAGGAACAGGGGAAACGAGGTCTAAAGCTATTGCGATTAGTAAGGAGTTGCCTGCTGTTTTTTTTAAGACCATTATTTTGGAATGGTGGAGAAGAAAGGAGTATTATCAAGTAATAGAAGATTATTTTAAGCATCCTTTTATAAAGGCTTGGGAGGAGCAGTACCATCGGACTGTTTATTATGAGGAGTTGAAGCGGTTGTTTCACCAACCAGCTTTGGGAGATGAATTATTGCCTTTGTCTACTATCTATCAGGAGCCTAATTTTTTGATGTATGAGGAGTGTTTGGAACAAAAAAGAAGCAAAGACTATAACTATGATAAAGATGGCTTTATAAAGACTGAAAAATGGTACAATTCGTTGCACGATTACTTAAATGTATGGCTAAATGACGAGTCATCTCCTTTGGCGGTAAAAGGAAAACAACTACTAATCTTGTTAGGGCAACCTGGGCAAGGGAAGAGTTCTTTTTGTTACAAGACCCTATCTTTATTGTTAGAAAACCCTTCTCCTAATAAGAAGGTTTACTTCATTCGCTTAAGAGACTTATCTACAAAGGATCAATTAATCAAGCAACCATTTAACATCTTTGAAAGACATTTAAAAAAGCGAACAAAACTTTCCACCATCAATTTTGAAAATAGCCTACTTCTATTAGATGGCTTGGATGAATTGTATATGAGTGATGGGCTCACCAATCAAGATTTGAAGCGCTTTTATGAGCGTTTAGAACATAGAGTAGAAGAGGAAGAAAATTTTCACCTTATCTTGACTTCTCGCTATAATTATTTGAATATAGAAGGAATAGAGGAGGATGTCGCCACTATTGTGAAATTAGCTCCTCTTTCTTTTCCTAAGCAAGAAGCTTGGTTATCTATTTATAAAGAGGCACATCCAACTTGTTTGCTGACGATTGATAGTTTAAAGGAGATTAACGATCAAAAGCGTTTAGAACATATCAAGGAATTAATAGAGCAACCTATTCTATTGCATTTGATTGCTAGGGCAGAAGTGGAAATTAATGTTAATCTGGATAGGGCAAAAATCTATGAAGACCTATTTGATACGATTATTCGCCGAAGTTGGGAAAAACAACAACTGAAAAAATACAAAAACCTTACAAAAGAAGCGCATAGCAACTTATTTCGAACATGGTTACAGGAAATAGCTTTTACCATTCATCAAAGTGAGGAAGGGTACATTCATCACCATGAAATCACCGATTTGGACAGCTCACAGAAGCTCAAGGATATTTTAGCGACTTCTGAGGAAATGGGGGATGCCTTAAAGGATCTTCTAGTTGCTTTTTATTTTAGAAATGTGGTTGGAGGAAATATGGAAGAGGCACATCCTATAGAGTTCTTGCACCAATCTCTTCGAGAGTATCTAGCAGTAGAATATATTTGGAAGAGGATTCAAAGCATTACTTCTTCTCAAGATCCATTAGATAACTTATCGCTCTTAAAAGAAATCACCAACTTATTTGGCCAAAAGCCTTTGAATGATAACATGCGTGGTATGTTATTAGAAATGATTCAACACACTTCTATAGCAACTAGAATGTTGGTACGAGCACGCTTAAAAAAGGTGCTGCCTTTTTGCCTAAAACACCAGTTTTTATATGGGTATGAAGCAGGAGAGGGAGGTGTTGCCCCTCTTAAGCAAATGGAAAACAATTTTAAATCTTTTTGGTTTTTATTGGCGCATTTAGCAGAAGATAAGAAGACTAACGAGGCCTTATTGTTAGAGAACGATAAGGATAGTTTTAGTCGGTTATTAGTTGTATTTGGAGGCATCGGGATGAAATTGAGTGATGCGGATTTGAGGT
>JBOEFW010000044.1:0-46452 GCA_050633105.1 Aureispira sp.
AGGGGGCTACTTTCTTGAAACCTGATTATAATTATAAATAATAGAAAATAAATAACTTGTTGTAAAAAAAGAACATATAATGATGGAATTTTTGAACGAACTCTAACAGAATATAAAGGGAGTGACGATCTTTATGAACAATTTGTTTTAAAAGGGAAATTGGAGTATATTCTATTAAGATTAGAACGAATATTAATATAATTACGAATGCGGTAGGAGTAAATAGAGGAAAAAGCACGAGCACAGGCGTATCTGATAACAAAAAATGGAATGCTACTGTACAACATGGGAACGATGAAGGCTACTTGACAGTGAAAGTAACTTTAACAACCTCAGAGGTTGATGGAGAAAAAGTGGTTCTTTCCATTGATGAAGTAACATTCTCTTCTCCTAATATGAAGGGTCTAATTATCACACAAGTTATTCCTGATTTAGATAAAACTGTTCGTTGAAAAAAATAAGCATAAATTTTGCGGCTAATAGAAATACAAAGAGACTGCCCTTTCAGGCAGCCTCTTTTCTATATTATAGTGCAGGGTTTTCTAGTAACAATATCTTATTCCTGGTTGCGTTGTGGCAATTCAAACTTGCGTTTAAGAGTAAAACTTTGCCCCAAATAAACTTCTCTTACTTTGGCATCATTGGCAAGTTGTTCGGAGGTTCCTTCTCGGAAGATACTTCCATCAACCATGATGTAAGAGCGATCAGTAATGGATAAAGTTTGTTCTACACTGTGATCGGTAATGAGAATACCAATGTTCTTTTGTTTGAGTTTAAAAACAATGGATTGGATATCTTCTACCGCAATAGGGTCAATTCCTGCAAAAGGCTCATCCAATAAGATAAACTTAGGGTTAACGGCTAAAGAACGGGCGATTTCTGTTCGACGGCGTTCTCCACCAGATAATGTATCTCCCTTACTTTTGCGCACTTTGTGGAGCCTAAATTCATCCAATAATTCTTCTAATTTTTCCGTTTGTTCTTTTTTAGAAAGCGGCGTCATTTCCAAAATGGCTTTGATGTTATCTTCTACACTTAATTTTCTAAAAATAGAAGACTCTTGTGGAAGATAACCAATGCCTAGCTTAGCGCGCTTGTACATGGGCAGTTTGGTAATGTCATTGTCATCCAAAAAAACATTCCCCGAAAGGGGACGTACAAAACCTACGGTCATATAGAAACTAGTAGTTTTACCTGCTCCATTAGGACCTAATAGGCCAATAATTTCACCTTGTTCTACTTGTAAGGAAACGCCTTTGACAACGGTACGGTTGCCATATTGTTTGACTAAATTTTCTGCTCTTAGTTGCATCTTCTTTTATAGGTTAGAGGCGAGTAACAAATTCAAATCGGTGTATTTAATGCTAAAAAAGTCACTCAAATAACGATTGGTTAAGCAGCCTTTATACATGTATACTCCATTTCTAAAACCAGGAGAAGAATGTAACAGCGCCTCAATGCCCTCTGTACCTCCTGCTTCCAAGAAAAAGGGCGTTAAGATATTGCTGATGGCCTTGGAACTGGTTTGTGGAATACGGGCGACAATATTGGGCACACAATAATGAATGACATCATATTCCATAAATGTAGGGCGATCATGGGTCGTCATGCGAGACGTTGCAAAGCAACCTCCTTGATCGATGCTGACATCAATAATGACAGAACCTGATTTCATGTTTTTCACCATGGCATCACTCACAATGATTGGTGTACGACCTGTTTCCGAGTGAATGGCGCCAATAACAACATCTGCGCTACGCAGCTCGGTTTCTAGTTCTGGTGTATTAAACGTGCCTGTATATAATTTGGTTTGCAAGTTGGATTGTAGGCGCATTAATTTGCGAATGTTATTATCAAAAATACGAACCTCTGCTCCATAACCTAAAGCTACGCGAGAAGCGACTTCGGCTACCACTCCTGCTCCTAAAATAACAACTTTAGAGGGAGGAATACCAGGAATGCCCCCTAGTAGAATACCGAGGCCATCACTGCTTTTAGATAACAATTCGGCGGCCGTTTGCATTGCGCTGATGCCTGCCATTTCAGACATAATGCGTACAAAAGGAAAGATGCCTGATTGGTCTTTCATATACTCCATGGCCAAGGCGGTGACTCGCTTTTTCTTTAGACGGTAAATGTATTCTTCGGATAAAGAGGGCAAGTGAATGGGAGAGATTAGGATTTGTCCAGGGTGGCACCAGTCAATTTCCTCTAAAGAGGGAGGAGCAACTTTGAGGACCACTTGGGCGCTAAAGACTTGCTTGGAGCTATAGGCAATTTCTGCCCCTGCTTCAGAATATTCAAAATCTAAGAACCCTGCTTCTAGTCCTGCGTCTTCTTCCACAACAATTCGATGGCCTGCTCTAACAAGAGCTTTAACGGCGGAAGGGGAGAGGGCAATTCTATTTTCTTGAAAGGAGCGTTCTTTGGGAATGCCAATATATAGTTTGGCACTTTTCTGTGGAATTTCTAAACACTCTTCCTGTGGTGTGAGCGCTTGCTGTGTGAGGCGTTCTGGAACAGAGACTTTTCTTTTTTCATTTTCCATACCATGCTTTTTTTCGAGGGGATTGCTAGAACAATGTCGGTTGTCCCGAGTTTTTCGAGACGATGATAGAGTTGAAATAGGTTGATTGCTACCCATTTCATAGAAAGATAACTATTATTTCTTAGAACAACAGATCGCTTGATTTAGTTATTTCCTCCTATCTATGGAAATATCTTTTAAGATGATAGAACAGGAGGTGTACCCAAAAGTTAAGCGATGGTCCTTGTATTTGTTTTTAGACCACTTTTATATTATTGTGTTGGAGCGGCTGGACGGCGTTTCCAAATACTAATCATGGGCATATTCTGTATGTTTTGTTGCCCTTGGTTGACAGCTGCCATACGTTGGTTAAAGTAAGGTAAGGCTTCTTGGTGCCATTTATAAATCATTTGATAAATAATAGGGCCATTTTGGGTGCGGCGAGTAGGAACACAATCCGTTACCCCAATTAATTGATAATTTTCTTGGTGCATTTTCTGCATGAAATTAAAGAGGCGCCCTGAAGGATCGCGATTAAGCCAAGAAGTACCTAAGAAGGTAAAAACAGATATTTCTGGTTGTTTTTCGGTGATGTCTTGAATGAACTCGTCTTGTAATTGCGTCATGTAGGAGCCGTTGTCTACTAGTGGGTAAGTAAAGGCGTGACCTGTTACGCTTTCTCGTTGGGCGTAAAACCCAATTTGTGGTTCTGAACAAGCGACCACTAATTTGTCTGTGGGTAAGGAATTGGCTTGAATGAACGCTCCAATAGCAGGCGATTCTAGAAAAGGGTTAGTACCATATGCTTTATGTAGAATCTTATCTGGATCAGGCTTAAAGAAGTAATCAGAATCGTGCTGAATGATTTGGCACCAAGCGAGCGCAAACAAGGCCAAAGGAAAAACAATGCCCCAATTGGCTTGGAGTATTTTGTTAATAAACAAGCCTATATTGCGCACAAAAAAACCATTTAATAAAGCAATGGCAGGAATGAGGACAACAAAATAGTGTTGGTAAAAGTGAAAACCTGTGGCGACACTCAAACACATAAACAGGGCAAATAAACCTACAAAAACGCGCCAACGGTTTTCTGTTGGGACTAAGAATAAAGAAACAAAACCAGCAGGTGCAAGATACCACAACCACTCTTGATTGGTCATTACATTGTTAATCTGTAAGTTGAAAATGTACCAAGAGGCGCCTGTTTCTGAAGATGTAGCAAATTCACTAGGCCAAGTAAAGGTGTAGAACCAAAAGTCATCAAAACGTCCTGTCATTATCATAAATAACACAACTAAAACATAAGGTAAGACGGAACCAATAACAAGAATAGCTTCGCTAACAAACCAGTTTTTCCAATTGACGGGCTTTCTTCTAGCAAAATCAAAAATGGTGTAGATGCCTCCAAAGAGCATAAAGTGAATAACTTGTTGTTTGTACAAAAAGGCTGTTCCAAAGGCTAAACCTGCCCAAAAGAACAGTTTTTTATTGTCTTCTTCTAGTGCTTTCATCAACAAGGCAACGCCCCCTAAACCAGGCAGAATAGCAAAATGTGTTGCATGCGCTGCAAAACCTAGTAGATTGGGACTCAAACTTAAAATAGCAAACGTGGCACTTGCCACTAAGGCAACTGTTTTGTCAAAGAAGGAGCGTGCGAAAAAGAACAGGAGAATGATATAGGCTACATCAAAAAGTAATAAACCCGTATGAATGCCTTCAACCGAATGCCCAAAGATGGTAATAAAGAGCGCATAGGTCATGTACAACAAGGGAGGCTTAATCTCATAGAGATCCACATACAATTGCTTGCCTTCCATCATTTGATACGCAATGTAGGCAAACCCTCCCTCATCTCGCTCAAAGGGCATGCCCAATAAATTGAAGCGTGCCATTAAGACAAACAACAATAATCCGCCTAATAGAAGGACATCCCAAGTCCAAAAACTAGAACGAGTGGTGTTGGCTGTTTCAGGAACGACAGGTTCTGTTGTTGGTTTAGCCTTGGGGCGAGTTGTGTTTTTTGAATTCTTGGGAGTTTTGCGCTTTTTCTTAGCCATAATTGCGGAGACCTTACCATCTATTAAAAGGAGTAATTGTTGGAATGGAATTCTAACAACTACATTATGTAGTTGCACAAAATAACTGAATTGTAGCTATTTTTTGAATTTGAAGGTTGAAGTTGTTCAAATAAAAGAATTTGTTGTTAGGAGGGGGCTTAATCTCTGGTTGAAGGAGGGAAGAATAGAGGTCGCTAAGGTTGGAAGAACAGCTCTCAGTGGCCCTTTATTAGGAAAGATATTTTTTTATTTATTTAAAATCTATTCTAAAAGCCTTTTAAAATGCCATAAAACTATTAAATACTAGAACCAAAAAGTATTACCTTTGTTTCCACGTTTACAATTCTTGTTCGTAATTTGGAGTATTAATACTACTTTTATCAGCGGAGGTAAACGTGTATCTGCCTTATTATTAGTATACTTAATAGTACGGTAGGTCAGTAGTTGCAAATTATAAGAAGTATTGATTGAAGCATATATTCAGAAATGATGTCCTGCTTTTTCAATTGACTAGACAATAATTTGCCCTATTAACGCTTTAACAGCGCAACCTTATGCAGAACCAAACAATGGATACTCGAAAGCTTATCATTTTTACGGCTCCATCTGGAGCAGGAAAAACTACCATCGTTCGACATTTATTAAAAACTCGAAAAGATGTTTCGTTTTCTATCTCTGCCTGCACTAGGCCTCCTCGTTATGGTGAGGCCAATGGTATGGATTATTACTTTTTGACCGCAGAGGAGTTCAAGCGAAAAGTGGATGAGAACGAATTTGTGGAATATGAGGAGGTGTATGATAATCAATATTACGGTACTTTGCGTAGTGAAATAGAGCGTCTCTGGAAACAGGGAAAACACGTTTTATTTGATATTGATGTAAAAGGAGCAAGAGCGATCAAAGAAGCTTATGGACAACGCGCCTTGTCTATCTTTGTTAAACCACCTTCTTTTGAAATTTTGAAACAACGCCTTATCAATCGTAAAACAGAAGACGAGGGGAGTTTGCGCAAGCGAATTAATCGCGTTCGAGAGGAAATGACGTATGAGCGGATTTTTGACGTTACTTTAGTTAATAGTGACTTGGATACTGCATTGGTAGATGCTGAGCGTTTAGTTGCTCAATTTTTATCTTCTGGGCAAGAGCTTTAAAGAGCGCCCCTTGTTAGTGCAATTTTCTAATGAAGAAGTGCCAATTAAACATGAATTAGAAAATTGTTACCCGTATTAAATAAACCAATGACATGGCACGTAAGGAAGAAACAGCAATAACTTATGATATACGCGTTAGCGTAGAAACAATGTATCAATCCATGTATTCTAAGCCCTTGGCTAGTGAGTATGTTCATGCTTATCGTATTACGATTGAAAATCTTGGTACAGAGGCGGTTCAACTTTTGCGTCGGCATTGGTACATTTGGGACTCGACTAGTGTGTTGCGAGAAGTAGAAGGTGAAGGGGTTATTGGGATTCAGCCTATTTTAGAACCCAATGAATTGCACCAGTATGTATCGGGCAGCCCTTTGAAGTCTGATATTGGTAAAATGTACGGCACTTTTACCATGAAGAAGGTCGCTACTAGTGAATTGTTTGAAGTAGTGATTCCAATGTTTTATCTTATCCCGCCTTTTAAGTACAACTAGTTTTTTATCCATGTCTCTACATATTTTTGTTCCTTGTTTTGTCGATCAAATCTTTCCTCAAACGGCCATTAATATGGTTACTCTTTTGCGACAGTTGGGGCAAGAGGTTGATTATAATCCCAACCAGACTTGTTGTGGGCAACCTGCTCTCAATGCAGGCTTTTGGGAAGAAGCCCATGATGTGGCTCAGAAATTTGTCCAAGATTTTAAAGAGGCGAAGAGCATTGTTTGTCCGTCCGCCTCTTGTGTGGGTTTTGTGAAACAACATTATGAACGCCTTTTAGGCGATTCTGCAACTTCTACGATTGTTGAACACTTCCAACATAACTTGTGGGAGCTCTCTGAGTTTTTGATTCAACGAACAAACTGGAAGAGCTTGACACCTGCCCTTCAAGGACGGGCTATGTATCATGATTCTTGTGCCGCTTTGCGCGAATGCCAAATTAAAGAAGAACCTCGTCAATTATTATCCCTAGTAAAAGGGTTGGAGCTGGTTGAAAATCCCAATAGTGAAGTTTGTTGTGGATTTGGAGGCACTTTTGCCGTGAAGTTTGAGCCGATTTCTGTCGCAATGGCAGAGAAAAAGGTGGAAGAAGCTTTGGCCTTAGAGGTTGATTATATCATTTCCACAGATTTATCTTGCTTGATGCATTTGAATGGCTATATTGAACAGCGTGAATTGCCTTTGAAGACCTTGCATTTGGCAGATGTTTTAATGAGTGTTTAGAGATGCTGTTTATTGCTTTTATTTTTGAATAATCTGATAATATAGATATGCGCAAGAAAAAGCCTGTTAAAGACAAGGAAACACTTCTAAAGGAGTATGATGCCTTGAAAAAGCAAAAAAATAGCTGGTGGAATGTTTTGTTGAGTGAGAACAACTCCGTTAAAACTATTTTTGGTGTCTTCATTTTGTACCTTGGGTATTATATTGTGAAGACCTTGAATATTAATGCTTTATTGTTAATCTATACCGTTGTTGTGGTAGGTGTAGTTTGGTATTGGGTTGATATGCTGAGAACCCAATATGAGCGCAATAACAAAGTGTACCAAGAGAAAATGCGGGTCTTGAGCGGCGAGATCCGACGTTGGGCGAAAAAAAAAATCGTAACTGAAACGATTTTAGAATTACCTGACCGTAGACGGATACATGCTGCTCAGAGTTTGTTGCCTCATTTATGGGGAGCTGTACCTGAAGCGATTGAACAATTAGACGAATATGTCTTGTCTTTACCAGCGCAAGCTTCTATTCAAATTGCTAGCTTGAATTGGCGTCAAGAACGTCAGTTTAATGCGTATTGGTTATTAGGGGCTACATTACCTGCTTCTAGTGTAGAGGGGAATACAGCCTTGCTGCCTTTGCCTTATCAATTGCCTAAATGGGAGCGCATTCACTTTAACCGTGCAATAGAATCGCCTGCTTTTCGAGACCAATATAGTATTAGCAGTACTGCTTTTATGCACAGTTATTATACCGTGAGCCGCCCTGTTATTGAGCAATTTTTAGCCCTGCCTAGTACCGAAGCTTGGTTGGTTGTGCGTCAAAATAAGGTGTATTTAGCGGTTCCTAAGCAACCTTTAGAAATTAGTATTCAAGACCTAAACGCCGCGCAAGTGAATCTAGAAAAAGAAGGCCAAGATGCCCTCGCCCTTGGGGAGCAATTTGCGGCTTTAATCAAGCATTTGTCTTATCCAACAGGTCCTATTTCTTAGATTTTTTTATTGATTGTTTTTCAAAGGTCATCAGTTTACCTTGATTGACCGCCAGGATGTACAATTCGCGTTGGCCTAGATTTAGTTTTCGAATTTGTTTGACATTGTCCCAAGCAAAAAATCCAGATTCTAAGGGTGATAAGGGGGTAAATTGCCCTTGCCCTTCTCCTAATAACATGACCCCTCTTCCTGCATCATAACGCACAGTTTCTACTTCCGTATCATACATGTTGCCCACCAAAATTAAATCGATGTGTCCATCCTGATTAAGATCTTCAACATGAATGTCTTTAATCGGTGAGAATTGTGCTTCGGACGGAAGCTTTTTTATGGCGAAGTTTCCTTGTCCATCATTTATAAAAAAGGAGGTGTAAAAATTACGGGCGGTTAGGTGTAAGGCATCTTCTATTTTAGGGCCACAAATGTCGGTAATTTCTGCTATGGCAAAAGCCTGAAAAGAAGGAAAACTATCTACCAAAGCAGGCATTTGCTCCGAACTGCAATCTCGCCCTCGAACAGGGTAGTTTTTATCCCCTTCATAGCTACTCATCATCATATCCCAAGTGCCATTGTTATCAAAATCGTCCGCATAAATATTAAAAGGCTTATCCATTGTTCCCTTAAATTTACTGTTCTTACCTAGATTGCCTCCTATAAAATCTAAATCTCCATCTCCATCTAGGTCTACTTCTTTGAGGCTATACCACAATCCCTCTGTTGCTACATCTATTGATTGTTTCTCAAAACTATCTCCTTTGTTGAGGAAAACTTGCAAGGGCATCCATTCCCCTAGGAGTGTTAGGTCTAGACGACTATCTCCATCCACATCTCCAAAACAAGCTCCTGTAACCATTCCAGGCTGCATTAAGTCAGGGCAGTATTGTTGCGTGACATCTTTGTAATGCCCTGTGCCATCATTTTCTAGCAAGTAACTTCTAGGCGCTTTAGGATATTGGCCAGGTACTAAACGTCCTCCTACAAAGAGATCTAAATCTCCATCTTGGTCAAAATCTGCTGCTTGGACTATTTTTGTGCTAGTGTGCATTTTGGGAAGGTAGTTGGTGGCTAAGGTAAGGTCTCCATAGTTATTGAGGTAGAGCCTGTCTTGTAATAAATAGCCTTCTTCTACATACTCATTACCACCACTACAAATATATAGATCTTGATCGCCATCTTGATCTACGTCTAAGAAAATAGCCCCTAAATCTTCCTGATTTTTACTAGCGTCAAAATCATGGGTAGGGGCTTGTACTAGTTCTCCTCTTTTTTGTTGTAAGAATAAGCTAGGAAGGTGTTGCTTGGCGCCCCCAACAAAGACATCTTCTAAACCATCGTTGTCTATATCTGCAACTGCTAAGCAGGGCCCTTGACGGGAAAGCATGTGTGGTAAAAGTATTTGGTGGTCAAAGTCACTAAAGGTGTTTTCTTCTTGGGTATAATCTGGGAAAAAATCTTTAGAAACGTCTGCTAGGATTGGTGGATGAGTAGAGTGTATTCTAGGGTCAGAAAAAGTAGCTTTATCATAGGCTATTTTTAAGATTTGGTTGGTTTTTATATCATGTAGAATGGTTGTTTTTAGATTGGGCCAACGGATTTCTATTTGATCAATTTTTTGTAATTTTCCTAGCCCAAAGTGTAAGCGGTAATCAACAGAAGATTGGAATCCACGAGTAGGAAAAAGTTCTTGAATTTGTTGGCCATTTTGAGTATAAATAGTGACTCTTGCACCAATGGCAAACTGGTTTTTTTCTGTTCCTTCAAGTTGAATGGATAAATGGTTGTTTTGATTACCTCGTACATTCTCATAAACCGAGGCAGGAGCATCTAAATTGTTTATAACGAGATCTAGATCACCATCATTGTCTAAATCCCCATAGGCTACGCCATTTGAATTCACTGCCAAATCAAAGCCCCATTCTATAGATTTATCTTCAAAAGTTAGGTTGCCATTGTTTCTGAAAAGGAAATTGTGTTCTTTGTTTTTGGGGGCATATTTGGTATTGGTTCTAATAATAGTTTCTAGAGTGAATTGGCCTCTTTTTTTAGCTAAAATAGTATCCACTTTTGCTATGGCGTCTCTATTGTTAATATCATTCTGGTAGCCATTGGTAATTACTAAATCTTTGTACCCATCGTTATCAAAGTCAGCAAATAAAGCCCCCCAACTCCAATTTGTTTTGGCGACTCCTGTTAAGTAAGAAATATCACTGAAGGTGCCGTTGCCATTATTGAGCTGCATCATGTTATTCATGTATTGATAGTGCTGCCCTTTGTTGACTTTTGCCCAAAAGATTTCAGGCGCCATAGATTTCATGTTTGTTTTAGAACGGATGTGCTTGGTGTAGGCCATATCCATTTGTATTAAATCGGTATAGCCATCATTATTGATGTCTGCGAAATCTGTCCCCATTCCAAAATTGGCAGTATGTTTCATTGCTTCCAATCCTTTGTCTGTAAATGTCCCTTTGTTATTCAGGTAAAAGTGATCTCTTTCTTTATAATCATTGGAAATATAAAGATCAGGTGTTCCATTATTATCAACATCGCTTATACTAAGTCCTAAACCAAAGGCGTTGTTATCAATACCTGCTTCTTTAGATTTGTTGATGAAGGTGCCATTGACATTTTCGTAATATTGATCTGATTTGGGGATGAATTTTGTTTCATGATAAACTTTATAATAGTTGTCATAAGAATTTTCCAAGGTAGGAATGTTCATCACATAGGCATCTAAATCTCCATCTAAATCAGCATCAAAAAACGCTGCTTGAGTAGAGGAGAGAGAATCTTGTAAATTGTATTGTACAGCGCTTTCTATGAAGGTGTTGTTTTGGTTATTAATGTAAAGGGTATTTTGGTCAATTTTGTTAGTAAATTTATTAGCAGAATGACAGACATATATGTCTAGGTAACCATCTGCATTAATGTCTACCAAGGTGACTCCTGTTGACCAATCTTGATTTTTATTAGAGAAGGCAGTAGACGTAATGTCTTCAAATTGCAAATTCCCCTTGTTGAGGTATAGTTTGTTGGGAACCATATTTCCTGTAAAGAAAATATCTACTAAACCATCATTATTGATGTCTCCAATAGCTACCCCCCCTCCATTATAGAAATAGGGATTAATGAAAACATTAAATACATCATCCTCATATAAATTATTAGCAAAGTTAATATTAGTTTTAGAGGCAGGAAGAAGTTGGAACAAAGGCGCATTCTGGCCTAGAGTTAGTGTAATGGAGAGCGTAAGTAAAAATAGAATTAAGTTTATTTTTAGCATAATAACATAATATATTTATCGGAATAGGGTTACATTTAGTTTAATGAAGCCATATAAAATTTACGGGCATGTAAAGTGGAGATGAATTTACTGATTAATGTAGTATTAACCAATAAAAAACTCTATAGACACTCCAATTTCTATTCCTAAGATGTTATATTAGCTAGGAGTTTTAAAAAGTCTCTAAGGGACACCCTACTAAAACTTAATACTTCTACTACTATAGAACTATGCCTCTCTTGCAATACAGCGACATGAAATGGTCTTAAAACCTTTATAATGAAACAAATTACCTCTACTAAGTTACTGTTTTTGAGCATTATAATTTTGTTTGTTCAAACAAATTTATTTGCTCAACCTTGTAACATTACTCCACCATTATTGAGTGTGGATATCTCTGGAACTCCTTCTACACTTAGTTGTAATGGGAATCCTTTGATTATGTCTACTACATCTCCGTCTGATTGTCCAAGTTGTACCTATTTATGGAGTACTGGAGATACAAGTTATACAATTTTTGTTCCTACTTCTGGGAGTTATAGTGTAACGGTAACGGATAATTCAAATGCAACACCTTGTATAGGAGTATCTTCTGCTGTTTCTGTTACTATTGGTTCTCTGGTAGTACCTGTATTGGCAGCAAACCCATATACTATTTGTATTGATGCAGATAGTAATGTACAACCTGCTGTTTTGCAAGTGACGAACCCTTGTATTGGTTGTTCTTATCTTTGGTATGAAATTAATGATCCTATTATTCCAGTTGTAGGGCCTACTACAAGTAGTGTAAATAGTAATATTACCCAAGAGGGAGATTATTATGTTCGAGTTATAGATGCATTAGGTTGTATTGAGAACTCGAATATTGTTAGGGTTGATTCGGGCTTTGTCTCTCCACCAATGTTGGTGTCTAATACGGTTAATTTATGCGATAGTAATGTAGCTACGTTGAATACTATTGATTGTAATGGATGTAATTATCGATGGCAGTATTATGATTTTTTGCCTGAAGGTAA
Source organism: Aureispira sp. (assembly GCA_050633105.1). Classification (GTDB taxonomy): domain Bacteria; phylum Bacteroidota; class Bacteroidia; order Chitinophagales; family Saprospiraceae; genus Aureispira. Next base: position 12,236 of record JBOEFW010000044.1, read on the forward strand.
ATTGATTATCTCGGGGATATATGATGGCACTAGAAGGGGCGCTCCTAAAGGAATTGAATTGTATGCTATTGGAAACATTCCTGATTTGAGTGCTTATAGTATAGCTGTGAGTAACAATAATTCTATTCCTGTATTGGCGAACCATATTGTTCTACCTTCAATTGCCCTCGCTTCAGGAAGTTATTATTATATAACAGAGAAGCAGGCTGATTTTTTAGGCTTTTTTGGGTTTTCTCCAAATTTGATTTCTACTGAAATGGATATAGATGGGAATGACCCTGTCGCTATTTATTTTGGGGGGAATATTGTAGATATTTATGGAGAAGAGAATTATAATACTGCAGCAGCATTTTGTAGTGGAGCTCCTTTAGTTTGTGATAGTCTTCCTTGGGGATATAAGAGTGGTTGGGCTCGTCGTAAAGATAATAGTGTACCCGAACCTGTTTTTGACACTGCAGATTGGGTAATTCAAGATACATTTTTTGTAGTTCCTCCTAGAAATGATTTCTGGAAACAAGATTCATTTCCTGCTAGTACATTTGTGAATAGTGCTACTATTCCACCTAATGATAGTTTTATTATTACTGGATTATATGCAGGAACAGCTCAAGCAGGGGGAGGATCTATTGGAGTAGAATTTAAAGCCCTACAGGACATTCCCGATTTGAGCATTTATAATATTCAAGTTGTATTGGATGGAAGTTCTGCCTTTTGTAATGCTTTTCAATTTCCAGCGATTTCAGTAGTAGCAGGGCAATATGTTTATCTATCTAGTGATGCCGCCGAATTTCAGCAGTTTCTTCTTAGAACAGCTGATGATCAGACAGCGCCTACTGTTTTACCAATCAGCTTTCCTACAACATTTGATTGTTTAGATCAGGTGAATGGGAATGATTGTATCGTTTTACGTAGAAATATTGTGGTGGTTGATCAATTAGGAGATGATTCTTATAATGCCCTAATAGGACCTGTTCTTAATGGCGTTTCTTGGGCTCACATGGAAGGATGGATTTATAGAGTAAATGGGACTTCTGGAAATCAAGGAAATTTTCTTCCTGCTGATTGGATAATTAATTCAGAAGCATTTTTACCTACCAATAATATTTTTGGTGCAGCAGCTATGCCCGTTAGACAGTTTGTCAGTGATGCAGTAGGAGCCGTCCAACAGATTATACCACAAGCAGATACTTCTTTTTATCAAACTAGTGTGACTGGTTTTTATGCGGTAGAAATTGAATATCCTAATTCCTGTGTTAGTACTTCTGAATTGATTTTATTAGACACTAGCATTTTTGCACCACAGATAGCTGCTTCTTCTTCTTCTAGTACTGTTTCTACAATTAGGGATACTGTATACGGAGATACTGTGTATTTATGTACTGGGAGCTATGTAGATTTATTTGCAGTGGGAGATTATAGACTTCCTCCAAACTGGGTTTATCAATGGCATCAAAATGCTTTACCTCTGGTTGGGAGTAATGGCTTTAGTCATAGGACTTATGTTCCAGGACAATATTATTTGGAAGTTACGAATGCCGATGGTTGTTTAGTCGCTTCTGATATTATTACAGTAGTTTCTTCCTCTAATGGCTCTAATCCACCAATTTCTGCCTCTGACTTATATTTATGTTCAGACGCTTATATTGCCGTGTTAGCTACCTCTAGCTGTACAGGTTGTTCTTATGAATGGAGGACGGAAGATGGTTTTGCTGCTCCTACTACCAATAGTACATCTAATCCAGCTGCTAATAATACTCCTAATGATCAAGCTATTTATAGTGCAACCCAACGACTAGATGTTAGTGGTAACGCTGTTACAAGGGGATATAACGTGGTCGTAACAGATGGGCAATCGGGCTGTTCTTACAGCTCTCCTATTGTAGAAGTAAGAGATACTACATACCCTCCTCCCGTAATGGCTGCATCAGGTAATACTATTTGTAGTACCGATCCTATTACGTTGAGTACAACCGCTTGTGCTAATTGTCAGTATGAATGGCAAAGAGATGTGGGGTCTGGTTTTAATTGGAGTACAACTACTTCTCAAGCAACTTTTCAAACAGGTTTTTCAGGGAGATACCGTGTTAGAATTTTACATGCTAATGGTTGTGAGACAGGTGTTTCTAATACCATACAAATTAGTTTTACCAATACAAATGCTAATATAAGAACACCTCTTATTGGTGATATCTGCAATAACCAGTCTATTGTTATTACAGCTTTGCCTAGGCTTGGTGCGACTACTTGTAACAACTGTACTTATACCTTCTTACGAGATAGTGTTGCTATGCAAAGTAGTGCGACACTTCCTGTCGATCAACAGCTATTAACAATAGCAGGAAACTATCAAGTAGTAGTGACCAATAGTCAAGGATGTGCAGATACTTCTATTGCCTTGCCCGTTGAAGAGATAAATATTAATACAACTGTTACTAAATCAGCTAATAAGATTTGTAGTCCTACCTCTGAGGTGGTCATGGAAGTGGATTCTTGTGATGGCTGTACGTATCAATGGTTTTTAAATGCAACTCCCTTAATTACTAGTAGGGATACTTTCTATCAAGCCTATGGTTATGCTGCTGCTGATACTTATTCTATCGCAATAACTAAAGCAGATTGTGATATTAGAGATACAATAGTATTGGATACTGTAGCTCAAAGATTTGTAGATATAGAAGTTGATAGCACAGTTTCTAATAATCCAATTATTTGTGATGGTTCTCGTGTTGTTTTAGTAGACCAGTGTGATACCTGTATCTTAGATAATGATTATACGTATCAATGGTTCTCCTTAACAGACACCTTAGTTGGGGCTAATTTTGAATCTTTTCAAGTTGATACACCAGGCACCTACTATGTACAGACGATAGATACTAACTTATGTGTGGTTTTATCAGATACAATGACGGTAGATGAATTCCTACCTGATCCCGCTCTAGCACTAGATTTTGCTACTTTAGGAACCAATGGTGTTGTCCCTATTACTTATGGTAGCTTCTTAATCAATGATTTTTTACAGCCAGCCAGTTTGCGTTCTACAGGAGGATATACCTCTTTGACGGCACAAGGAGCGATTAACCCAATAACGGATTCTCTAAATGTTGGGATTGCAGGGTCTGGCTATCATTTTATAACTTATACCTATACTGTAAGCAATGCACAAGGAAGCTGTGATTTCTCTACCATGGATACATTAGAGGTATTAGGTGCTGTAGGCATTACTATTGCAAATACTAAAGCAGGTGTACCTCCATCAGAAGCTTGTATTGGAGATGTTTTAGAGATTACATTGACCAACTTTACCTTTGAGCCAGATACAGTAACGTTTGTAACTGGTGGAGGAAATACGATCTCTGTAGGGGTAACTACTGCCTTAAGTCAATTTGCTGGAGTCTTTTCTGGTAGCTTTACTGTACCTGTGCCTATTGGGGCTAGAACAGGAAAAATCACCTTAAGTGATCTCAATAACAGCTTTGAATCTCCTAATTTCTTTGTCATTCAAAACCCTGCGGTTACCATTGATTTAGTTTCGACTATACAACCAATTTGTTCTAATCTAGATACCGCAACTCTACGCGGAATTCCTTCAGGAGGTACTTTGACCGCTGCTTATTTAGGAATGCCTGTTGATACGAGCTTGATGGCGGATACATTTTTGTTACTTGATAGTGTGATGGGATACACTAGTGGGGTTCAACAAGTGACCGTTTATTATAATTTTGTCCCGAATTACACGGCAAGTGATTCTACTTGTCCTGCAATTTTAGATTCTTTGGATGTGGAAATTAGAGATGCCCGTTTGGATAGTGTTGAGTATACTCCTATTTCGGTGACACAATTGAGTGAGCCTTTAACGAACTTAACCAAGTTTACTTATCCATTATCAGCAGCAGATTATCCCAATAGTTATACAGGAACTTATGTATTGGCTAATAATTTGTTGGCTAGTAATTTATTGAATAACCTTTCTGCTCCTCCAACACAAATCACAGAGGATAGCATCACTTATCAAATTAATAATGGGGGTTGTGTGAGTAGCTCCGTCGATCCAATTGATCTTTGGCCAGCTCCAAGTATGCTTGATTCTGTTCCTGTTTTCTTGTGTAGTCAAGATGATACCGTATTTATACAGCGCGACCTAACAGGAGTAACCTTGCGTTATAGAAATCAAACCATTTTTGAGAGCTTGTATGCCTATCAAGAAAACATCAATGTATCTGTAGGCAATCCATTAGAAGTTCGTTATTCTGAGTTTATCAATTTAATGGAGATTACTACTTCCAATGGCGGGGTAGATTCCATCAATTTCTTTGCCCCGAACGAACTGTACTATTTCGTTCCAGCAAATGTTACAAGTAGCTCTACCCGAATTACTCTTAAATTTAAATACAATAGAGTTGCGAATTACTTTTCAAACGGTAGTTTGACAAGAACAGATACAACTAGTTATACAATTGCAGAAGTATCAAAAGTATTTCAAATTGAAGACCCTTCAGTTGTATCTATCAATCCTACGATTTTAGTGGATACTGTTTTCTGTCCTGATAGTATTAATACACAATTATTAGGCACACCAGCAGGCGGTGCCTATTATTTGAGTGGAGGATCCGTGCCTTACCAACGTTTGGCCAATAATATTTATAATCCAATGCAGTACCCCATCAACTCTTCTTACCAATTGACATATGTCTATGAAGGGCGAGCTTGTGTGGATTCAGCGGCTACAGGAATTTATGTTCCAGATACCTTCTCTATTGCTGTGCGACCTGATAATTTAACAGGGGATTATTGTTTAACTTCTCCTAATGATACAGTACGATTTAGTATTCCTTATGGTACAAATACAACGATAGATCCAAACTCAGCTCAATTCTTTATCCGAGGAATTCAAGCAGGAACGATCTTTTCTCCTTCACAAGTAGGTCCTGCAGGTTTATACAATGTTCGTTATGCGGTGTCTGATGTTTATGGCTGTTCAGAAGAAGCAACCGATATTTTTGAGGTGTTCCCAATACCAGTTTTAAGTAGATCTGCTATTGATAGTGTGTTTTGCCTGAATGATGATACGGTACAAATACAACTGTACGAAGCAAGTGATACAACGATACCTGCTATCAATGTAACAACATGGCCTACAGGATTAGGCGTGCCTGCTACAGATACGGTAATTTTTGATGGAGCAGGTATTGTTGATGGAGGCCAAATGACCACTGCTACGCCTGGGCGTCCTTATTTCTTTCCTCGTACGGCAGGAGTTGGCGTTCATTCCATACGATATGTTTATAAGGATGAGAATAGTTGTATGGACTCTATCAACTTTGATATAGAGGTATTGCCGTTACCACAGGTTTCTATGACAACCAATAACCTTCGACCATTAGAGCCTTATTACTGTGAGAATGATTCTATTCCACTTTTTGGTGCTCCTGTAGGGACAAGCTTTAATAGTGGCTATGGTTCTTATTTGGATTCTGTCTTGCATCCAACCGTTACTCGCAGTAGCTTGGATTCTGCTGATACAGCATTTGAACCATTTGTAGCTGGCTTTACACCAGGTATTGTACGCGAATGGCTTTATTATTATTATGAAGACCGTAATGGTTGTAGAGATACTGCTTTTTATGATGTTAGAATTCGCAACTTTACAACCGATCCTATTATTTCAGGATTTGATAATGCCGCAGGCCGCCTTTGTGCTTCAGATACAAACGTCATCGTAGTAGCAGATCCTAACGGTGGTTTTGACTTGGATTCTTTGGGCTGGTTTACCAGTAGTTTTGGACAAGCTTTTTCTCAATTAACAGATACTGCTTTTACAGATTCTATAGCCTTTTATCCTGATTCTACAGGGATTCAATTTGCAGATAGAGACGTTATTGTAACATTCAATTATACCGATACTGCTCGTGTTTGTTACAATAGTATTTCTGATACGATTCGAATATTGGCATTGCCTTATTTGACTTTATCAGAACAACTGGTTTCTAGTTTACCAGCAATGGATCCCATTGGTTCCAAATTAATTGCTCCTCGATCGGATACCTTCTATCATATATGTGAAACAGAACCCGATGTGCCGATTTATGCTTACAACACAACAGGCTTCTACGATCCATTTACAGGAGGTTTATCCTTGTTTATTCCTGATCATATTTCTTCTGATACAGGAGTTTATACTAAGGGAGATGGTATTGTGAGTAACAGTGGTGGTGGAAGTATTGCCTATGCTTACAAATCGTCTTTAGTTGGATTTGGCTTGGATACAATTCGTTATGTGTACAAAGATAATAGAGGTTGTATTGATTCTGTAGACTACTATGTCGTAGTCGATAGTCTTCCTGTTTTATCATTTGCAGGGTTATCGAATTATGATAGTACCATAATGCGTTATGTGTATTGTGAAGCGGAACCTAATCCACCAAGTATTTTACCTGCACCAACAGGGGTGAGTTGGACTATGAATTTTGCAGGACAAAACATTACTTCTGTACCTTTTGATTTGTTGCCTGATACTTTAGCGGTTTTAGGAACTTATGTGGATTATCCTTTGCGTTATGATTATGTAGGGCAAATTTATCGAAGTGGAGCCACTTGTAGTTCTTTCTTAGAAGATACGATACAAATTCGACCTTCTCCACCACTAGCTTGGGTTAATGCACCTTCAGACTTCTGTATGAGTGATAGCTCTCAACGGATTCCTTTGTCGGCAACACCTTATGGGGGAACATTTGTAGACGCGACGAATAATTTCCAAGTAATTGCAGGTATTGTAGGTGATTCTTTATTCAACCCTTCAGCACAAGCAGGGAAGCGCGATATTTATTATTATTATTTAGACACCGCATCAGGTTGTGATGATACCATACAGCATACCATCTATGTATACAGCAAACCACAGATTAATTTTGATTTGACAGGAGGTTGTTCAGGGCAACAAGTTGAATTGACGCCACGTACAGCGCCTTATGGCTTACAATACAATGGTGTGGCTATTGATAGTATTACACAGGTGATTTGGAACTTTGGCGATGGTTCTATAGATACCTTTGATGTCTTACCTAATACGTTGTTTGTACCAGTAGATACCCATACTTACTTTAATTATGGTGTCTTTTATCCTTCCTTGACAGTGGTCAATCAAGGGGTTTGTGATTCAACGTTTGTTCGAAGAATTGTCATTTCGCCTAAGATTGTACCTTATGATACCTTACCTTATGTCGAGCCTTTTGATCTTGCGATCAATGGATGGTTCCAAGAATCTTCTGATACGTTGAGTGTGAATGGAATTGTTCGCGATTCCTTGTGGGAATGGGGCCTTATTGATGGGGATACAATGAGCACATTGCTGAGTGGAAATACGGCTTGGGCAACACGATTGTCACAGAAATATGGACAGGGAGAAGATGCTTGGGTATATAGCCCCTGTTTTGATCTGACTAATCTAGATCGTCCAATGATTAAATTGGATATTTGGAGAGTGACTGAAAATAAATTTGATGGGGCGGTTTTGCAATACTTTGATGATTCTACGCAAACGTGGAAGGTCTTAGGAGAACATGGTCGAGGAATTGGTTGGTATCAAAATGAATTTGTTGTTAGTGGGCCAGGTAATCAAACAGGAGTACCTACTGGTTGGACAGGAACTAATTCTACTTGGGAAGATGCTCGTTATCGCTTGGATAATGTAGGATCTGATTTGAGAGATCGAGATAATATTCGATTTAGAATTGCCTTTGCTTCTGCCTCAGGTACGTTGGTTGGCCGTAATGATGGATTTGCTTTTGATAATGTGATGATAGGTAATCGTACTCGTAATGTTTTAGTAGAACATTTCTCTGCGGTGGGTTATCCAGGAATTAGTCAAATTGAAACGGAACTTTATCGGACTATTTATAACAACTTATATGGTCGAGATGTCAACTTGATTCAATACCATTCTGATAAGTACATTAATAACGAACCGCTTTACTTCTTAAATGACATGGATAATCGACAACGACGATTCATGTATGATGTAACCGATGCAGACGAGGTACGGGTAGATGGTAAGTTTGCTGCCAATAGAACAAGTGATTTGCTGAATTATCCAGAATTAGAAATTTTAGATATAGAGGCCTTAAAAGATCCTAAGTTTAAGATTGAATTCTTGACCTTTCCGAATATACAGTTTAATGGATTAAACTCAGGCTTACAAGCAACTATTCGAGTAACAGCATTGGAGGATATGCCCAATAAACTCTATCATATCATGGCTACAGTAACAAAAGATTCTTTGGTAACCTTAACAGGACATGCTACTAGGTCTGTTTTGTTGGCTAACTACCCAAATAACGGAGGAACTGATTTTACTAGAGCATGGGTGCAAGGAGATTTTGTAGATGTACAGGTGGACTTACCTAGTGTTAATCCAACGCTTCATCCGAATACAAGTCTATTGCAATTAATTGCCTTTGTAGAGACACGTGGATCTCTTGAAGAAAGTGAAGTGTTTCAAGTAGAAACAACACGTAACCTTAATATTTTCTCGGGTTCTGTGGATAGTGTGGATGTGAGTGTTACTAAACTACCAGGAGTAGAGGCTACACAGTTTAATCTGTACCCGAACCCTGCGGCACAACAGTTCCAAGTAGACTTTGATGTCCCATTAGAAGATGATTATGAGTGGTACTTGGTTAATTCTTTAGGACAGTCTATGCGCCAAGGGAAAGCAGCTACAGGAACCAATACCATACCAGTAGATACGGATGATTTGACGGCAGGTTTTTATGTCTTTATCATTAGAAATAAAAATGTCTATGCACAACGAAAGGTAATTATCAAAAAGCCCTAACAGGCTGGTACTGCAATAAAGACATTGTTGAATGAAAGGCATCTGCATCGCAGATGCCTTTTTTATTGTGCTTCTATGGAAATCAATGGAGAGAGGGGGGATTGTCTTCTTGAAAATGAAAAATTAAGATACTCTACAACGAGTTGTTGTGAATACCTCTTCTATGATAAGAATGTCTTGTTGATTGTTTCAACTCCTCTATAGTAGGGGAGTGGCATCTTTATAACTCCTAAAAGGCTTATAACGTTGAATTTTTCTATCTATCAATTTATCAGGACAATTATAAGGTTATACTCTTTCTATGCTTTTTTTTAAATATTTTTTGAAAGCTAAAACATAATCTTTAGTTGTTTTTGTAATTAAAAAACCTTTAAAATTTTTTTAAAAGAATGAAATAATTCAAAATTGAATTGAATTGTTATTTTTTTGTACATTTAGAAAAATAGAATAAAAAAAACATGAATGATAAAAATAAGCCAGCTTATAAAAATACTATAAAATAATAAAACACACTGCTATAGAAGGACTCATTGTGAATGAAAAACACTCCACAAGGAAATTTTGTACAACTACTTTACCACTTAAAACAACAGATCAAATGTTAGTAGAAATGCTTCCTTTGTTTATAACCGTAATATTATTTTTCTTCTTTGTACCCTGTATAAGAAAACATGCACAGCGCTATACAAAAGTAGATCAAATGACAAGCAGTTTAGAAAATTTTTATGAATTAGCATTACTCTTGCATGCCAATGAGATTCGAGAGAAGCGGATTGTCTTTATTAATCAAAAGGATCAAAGTGAAGTAATTATGAGTATTAGAGATTACTTACATCTCAATGATAAGGAAAATTACCTTTCAAAAGCCCGCTCTGGCAAAAGACTAGAGAGGCATTTATTCAGTTAGGTTAGACAATTTGAAAAATAACCAAGAATGATAAAAAAATAACTAGAGCGGTAATAATTTTTCTTTTTTAGGTATAAAAGAAAAAAGACTTGCTGATACCTAACCACTCCATGCTGCCTTCTTTCTATACAGCGCAACAAAATTAGAGAACAATGACACGACACCAATTCCTTGTTTTGGCGCTTTTGCTGAGCCTACAAACGTTTTTTGGGGCACAAGCTTATCCTATCCCCACTTCCAATCTATCATCCATAACACCACCCATTATGAAAACAGACAAAAATACCACGAATCAATCACAGGAAAATAATGAACTCCACCAAAAAGCCGCAACACATTTATGGCGTCTCCAAAAAATTGAGGAATTGGAACAAAAACATGGCTCCCAATTGGCCGAATTTCCTGCTTGGAAAAACTTTCTTGGCCATTTTCAAGCCATGAAAAAAAAATATAACCAATACAAAGCAATCACTCCCACAGAACAACAATTGGCTCCTCTAAAACCTATGAATAGTAATAGTGGAGGCTTGGAAATTGCTAAAGAGGATATTGATTGTCGTACTTTTTCTAGTGCTGTAACAAAGTGGCATATAGCTATGAATAGCTTTTTTCAGAAAGGGCAAAAAAAATATGCTGCTGTAACTATTACAACTAAAAAATTCACAGAGAACTTTGCCCTTCACCAGAGCCCTTTACCTATAGTTAGTGATCTATATCAAGAATGGAATATTTTATTATCTTCTTTGCCTGATACAGTTACTGGGCAGAAGTTTTTTGAACAACTCCTTCAACATAAAGGGCCTAACTGGCAATTAACGAATGATCTTGAAGCTCTAGAGACTCATTATAAGAGGAATAGAAAAACTTACAAAAAGTATGAAAGTACTATGGAGTCATTTCGAGATGAAGAAATGCCCAAAGAGCAATACTTTTTAGATGCGTTAGCAATTGCGACTTCAGAGGACGATCCTAATTTGCCTGAGAATGTAGAAGAGGCAATGGCCGATAGTAAGAAGGAATTGAAACGTTGGGAAGCTAGGTATGAGAACTGGTTAACTCAAACAATAGCCAATCTCAACAAGGAAGATACCAGTACTACAGGTAGGCCTATTAACAAAGATGAACTAGAAACCAATTGTACAACCCGAACAGGAGCGCCTACTTATGCCCAAAAATTTTGGCAACAAACTACCCAAAGAATCAAGGATTCTATTCAAGCAGAATCAGGGGTTGTGTTGTATGAAAAAGCAACAGTTATTGCTGTAGAGATAGTAAGAGAAGAAGCAAAAAGTGCTATTGATGAAGCGTTTATTAAGCAAGCGAGTCAAAGTGACGAAAAGGAATTGCCTTTTGGCTTACAAGCTTGGTTAGCCGCTAGTTTGGATGGTAAAGTGGGAATCTATGCGGACTTCAAGGAGGAATATACCGCTTGGACAGCAGAAATTGTACAAATGGTCTCGCGTTGCGAAGACAAATTGAACAGTAGAAATTTTAAAGTAGAGGTACAGAAATTAGCAAAAGAATTAGAAGCGCCTTTAACTTTTGAGGTGAATGGGCAACAAGCAGGAACGGAAATACTTCGTGAATTAATAGCGGCTTTGCCTAAAGAGAAAGTAGTGGACTTTGAGTCCCTAAAACAAGCATGGAAACGTGGGGTTACTCAATTACAGAAAGAAGCTTTTTTGCAAGAGATTTGGACAACGATTATTTTAAGTGAGCAGGCTGGTAGTGGAGTAGAACAGGCTATGGTAGATTTTTTTACCAATGCTCCTACTTTAGATGAGTTTGTTTCTGCCTTAGAAGATTCACGTTATCAGAGAGCTCGAACTGTAGAGCCAACACTTCAAGAACAAGGAAATAGGGCGGTAATTCAAGCGAGTGTAGTGGTGGAGTGGCAGGCTGTCCCAGTCCTCTTTGGAGAAGCAGCAGGGCAAATTTCAGAAGAGACGGGTTTAGAGGGACTAGCTGCGGTGCTTAGAAATAAACTAGGAATGGATGGAGAAATAGATACGAGTGGAGGAATAGAAAACATCGTTGTTCGTTTGACAGAAAATTTGGAGTTGGATGTGCTCGTTCCAATGAAAATTATTCAGAGTAAAGAATCTAAGGCACCTATAGTAGTCCCTCGTAGCTTAGAGCCCGATAGTGTGAAGTTTACAAACAGAACAGATGAGTATTATCAGATGGAGATATTGCGCCTGTACACCGATATGCCAGAACCTGTGCAGGTAGGTAGGAACCAATATGAACAGCGGCTTTTTATCGCCACCCAAGTACTAGATTCTAGCATTACAGTAGGGTTAGCGGGTGATTTAGTATTTGTAGGAGCAAATGTAGAGGTGAGTAAGAATGCGAAGAAAAGTTCGATTGATTTTGAATTGTTGATAGAGAGCAGTTATGACTCTATCAATAATACTTATAGAGTGCAATTCAGTAGGACAGATAGAAATGTAGAAGACTATGGAGGCATTGTAAATGGGATGACTATTCCATTTACCAATGAATTAGAGATAGCGGTGTATCGTTAGAAGGGCCTTTTTTAACACAGAATATATTGTTTCAGGAGGCAGTTTTTCTAAAGACCTCTCTGCGTGAAAGACTTGGACAACGCTCTTGCCAAATAAATACTATTCTGCTGTTTTTAGAAAAAAAAGACGCGTTCTTTTTTACAAAGACGCTGCGGGGAAATTATTAGAAGAAAATGTATAGATAAGGGATGTTAGTTGTTACTTAACAGATGATGTCCTTTTGATGAAAATCCAATGGAGCACTTTTAAACTATTTTTTACTTTAAATTTAATACGTTTATGAAAACTATTTACCAACAACTACAACAGCACTATCAGAAATTACAGGTGCGTTTAGCAAAAGCACAAACAAAAGGACGTTCCCAGTCTTTTCAAGCGCGTTTATTAGGCCGTATTCAACGTTGTTCTATGCAGATGAAGCATCTAGGGGCAGGTGTGGCCGTAATTGCTGCCTTGGGGTGGAGTGCACCTGTTTTGGGACAGATAGATACTCTTCCTCTAAACTATATAGAATGCACAGGAGTAAATAACCCTTTTGACACTGCTACTCTTTATCAATACCCTAGTGTAGATATAAGAAGTATTAACTTTGTAGATTTAGATGGAGATGGAGATAAGGATTTGTTAATTAACAATCAAGAATACTCTTATGTGACAAATGTTTATAGCACAAAGTTATATTATCAGGAAAACATAGGATCACCTACTACTCCTGTATATGGTGTGCGTACTATTAATACTGCTTTTGATAGTGTAGATGTGTCAAAAACTATTGAAACTATAACTTTTGTCGATGTAGATGTAGATGGAGACGAAGATATGTTTGTTTCAGGGTATAGTCGTCTAGCAGGAGTAACAAGCGCAACACTAAATTATCATGAAAATGTAGGAACGCCAAGCAATCCTATTTTTGCTTCAAAGGCTAACTCTGCTCCTAACCCTTTACAGGGAGCTATCAATTATGTCAATAGTATTCCTTTTTTGATGTCTAGAAAACCATCAATCCATGCTGATTTTGTAGATTTAGATGGGGATGGAGATAAGGATTGTTTTATAACTCCTACTTTAAATAATAGAAATGGTTGGCCAGCTGCTAATAACGATGATAAGGTAATTTATTACTTGAATACAGGAACAGCTACTAATCCTAACTATGTGCAACAACCATCAAGTAACAATCCACTAAATAATATTAATCTAAATTATACAGGGCAAGGAGAGGTTACAGATGGGTTAAATTTTGGCGATTTTAATAGACAGCAAGATGGGACTATTGATGTTGCTTTCTTTGCTTTGAATACAGGAACACCAGAATTAGTATATTATCAGAATATAGGAAGTGCAGGGAATCCTAATTTTGCTAATACTAACAATGTAATGTTAGATAGTCTATTCATAAAGTATGGCCTACCAGAAAATGGTTATGCCATAAATCAATTAACAGATTTAACGAATAGTGGAAGAGTAGAGATCGTTGCCTTTGATGGGGTTAATACAGATATAAGGTATTTTAAAGATACTAATACCTATACTGCTATAGAAAAAATAACTAATACGAGCCCTCTGACTATCTATCCCAATCCAAGTACAGGAGTTATTCAATTAGAGCGCCCTTTAACAGGGCAACTAAGTATTTATAATAGTTTAGGACAGGAGGTTTATCATAAAGTATTAGAGCAGACACAAGCCCTAGATTTACAACAGTTGGAACAAGGTGTTTACTTCTTGTATATCCAAACGAAGGAAGACGGATATCATCAAACGATTACTATTACAGAAAAATAATGCATTTACTCAAGAATATAGAAAATGCGTCAACTATTCCTATAATGGTTGACGCATTTTTTATGGTAAAAAAACTACCGCCAGTCATTTATCTGGAATGATAGTACAATTGTTGTGTTAACAATTGTTAAAAAAAAAGCTAAAAGGGTTACCATTTGAAAAATGCTCCATAAACAACAGGAAGGCTCCTGTTAACGTTGTTTTTTTGATAAAAACCTGTTGACGAGCTGTATACTATAAAAATGTCGTAGAAGGAAGAGAAACATAGTTGCTGTATTTTTTAATAAAACGGTAAGAAAAAGAGTAACTCTATATTAAAAGAACATTAAAGACAGTTTAAAGAAGAGATAAATAATAGTTGCTAAAAGTATGGAACGTACTCTAGGGGACTAGAACATATTTCTGGTAGACAAAAAGTGAAAAAAAACAGAAAAAAAAGCTATCTTAGTTCGGTGAAAATCAAAATAGTTAATAACTGCTATTACTTTTCCCTGAAAGTAGTTAGTATCTTAGGAATAATGCTTTTGCAATTAAAAAATAAGACGCTATTAGATTTTAAATAGATAAAAAAAACGAACCTAAACCCAACTAAATAAACACATCGCGTGAACAGTCCCAAAGCTGTTCGCGCATTTTTAGGAACACCTATTCACTAATCTACCAACAACAAGAACAGTAAGAATCGTCCCCTTTTACTAGTCAAACAGCAGTGGGGCAAAATACCTTCTATAAGAAGAGGCTTCTGCCAACTTGCTATTTTATAAATCCAATTTTACCGTTAATCTAGTCAACATGAATAACACAACTATTTACCAACAACTACAACAGCACTATCAGAAGTTACAAGAGCGTTTAGCAAAAGCACAAACAAAAGGACGTTCCCAGTCTTTTCAAGCGCGTTTATTAGGCCGTATTCAACGTTGTTCTATGCAGATGAAGCATCTAGGGGCAGGTGTGGCTGTTATTGCTGCCTTGGGGTGGAGTGCACCTGTTTTGGGACAGACAAGCCCACTAGACTATGTAGAACTGACGGGGGGAGGAAACCCTGTGGATTCTCTTACCGCAATCGAAAGTAGCGATTTATTTTTTGTGGATATAGATGGAGATGGCGATCAAGATGTATTTGAAAGAGAACTGTATTATGTGGGCAGTTACATTTATGATACTAAGCTTAATTATTATGAGAATGTAGGAAATTCTAGCAATCCACAATTTTCACCAAAAATGACTACTGTATTGGATACAGTTGGGGATCGTGTACGTGATCTTAGTTTTGTGGATATAGATGGAGATGGCGATCAGGATTTATTTGTTACTGGAAATGACTATTACGCGACTACAGCAACAGGAGTGGATGTAAAGTATTATGAAAATACAGGATCTGCTAGCGCTCCCACTTATACTTTACGTACAGGAGCAATGAATCCTTTACAAGATGCTGTAACTTACATTAATGGTTTGCCTTTATCAAAAGCACCTCTGCTGCGAACCACATTTGTCGATGTCGATGGCGATAATGATAAGGATTGTGTTATTACACCTTTTATATATCCTAATAGACAGTGGCCAATAGGTAATAATGCTGATCGCATTATCTATTATGAAAATACTAGCTTAACGAGCACTGCTAGTTATCAACGTCAAACAGGAAGTAACAATCCTTTTAATAATATAGCTACTTCATTAGTGACTAATCAACTTGTTAGTAAGATATTCTTTTGGGATGGAGACAGTACCAAAGATGGCGATTTGGATATAACTATAACTACTGTGGGCCATACTGTTGGAGAGCCTGTAAGTTATCATGAAAATTCAGGGACAATGGGTAGTGCTAATTATATGTCATCTGCAGTAACACCTTTGGATTCTTTAGATGCAAGAACTCCAGGAATGAACTTAACCCAAATTTCTGCTATTATTGATTTAGATAATGATGGGCGTTCAGAGGTTATTAGTCAGTATTTTGATAATACGTTGAATAAACCCTTATTTAGATATTTTAAAGAGACCGCTTCCTTTGTGAATGTTGATGTAGTACAACCTACCTCCACTTTATCTATTTATCCCAATCCAAGTATAGGAGTCATTCAATTAGAAAAAGAATTAACAGGACAGCTAATTGTTTCTAATATAGGAGGGAGTGTTGTTTATTCTCAATATTTGAATCAAGCTCAACAATTAGATCTCCGCTCATTAAATACAGGGGTGTATTTTTTATCTATAAAAACCTTGGATAAGCATTTTGTCCAAAAGCTTACTATTGTGAATCCTTAAATTGATGAGAGTAGTATTGGTCATTCTTTGCCAATACTACTCTTTATTTATTAGTTCCCTATTGTTTTATACTACTACTTTTAATTGCTTAGACTATGAAGCCAATACTGAAACAGCTAATTACCCTAAGTATAATTCTAGGATATTGTTTATTACCTGAATTATCTTTTAGCCAAACCTATACTTATCATTTAATAGATAATCAGGGAAATACGCAAGCCTTAGTAGATGGTTCAACAACCAATCTTTGTGCTGGTTTGGATTATAGATTGAGTGTAACTGTTACTGGATCTGGACGTAAAACTATTCACATTTCAGGAACTAGTGCAGATATTGTATTTAATAATGGTATTGGGGTAACGGGGGGGAGTACTCCTACTATATGTCCTACTAACATGGGAGCTGCAGGAACAGGGGATT
The DNA here is from genome assembly GCA_050633105.1 of Aureispira sp. GTDB lineage: Bacteria > Bacteroidota > Bacteroidia > Chitinophagales > Saprospiraceae > Aureispira. Next base: position 28,980 of record JBOEFW010000044.1, read on the forward strand.
ATGATATGCCTTTGAATATAATAGGTACAGCTGCAGGTTATAGTATTACAGTTAGTAGAAAGTCAAGTGGTGGTGGATGTAACGCTGCTGGTAACTCTGCCACCTTCAATTTCACAGCCTTTATCGCTGCTACAATAGAATTAGACCCTAGTTATGAAGCTTGTTCTAATAGTTCTTTTGTTTTACATGAAGAAGGTTCAGGAGCAAATGATCGTTGTAATAATTGTTTTTCTGGTTCGCTAGTAAGGGCTTTTGAATGGGAACGAATGGATGTACTGGATTTTGCGGGGACTGGTTCGATTACCCCAGTATCTGGGATCAGCGCTGGAGGGGTTGCAACCGCATTAGATCATACGATATCTTTGAATGATATAGCTGCGGTAAATGCAGCAACTACTCAACAAGGAGGAAGAATACGTATGCGAGGAAGAGCAACTACTACGTATGCAGGAAATGGATTGACATGTGTTTCTGAAGAAACTACAGATGTAATCGTTTTTCCAGCACCAGTTCTATCAGCAATAGCAACTGTTAGCACTCCTACAGGAGCACATCCTAGTGCTGCTGATGAATTATGTATCGATGGAACTAGAAATTATAGAGTCAATTGTTCTGGTGGAGGTTGTCCACCAACAACAGCGAATTATTTCTGGGGAATCTATAGTCCCTTAGATAATGGTACTTATTATTGGGAAAGTACAGTTAGTAATTATACGGTAACAGGAGGTGGAAATATTTCTGATGCTGTTTTTCAACCCAATACATTAGTTTATGCTAATAATCCAAATAGAGCTCCACGTTATGGTGTTCCTGGCGATCCTGTAATCCCTGGAGATTATACGGCTATAGTTTGGGCAGAAAACCCTAATACGACTACGATTGAATGTGGTATGTTTGTGGTAGACGATCTAATTCTTAACCCTAAACCTGGAGTAGAAATTTTTCATAATACAGGAGATGGAAATTATGGAGCAGGCGATTTTACTCAAAATGGTAATGGAACTGTTATTTGTAATGGGGTAGATGTAGGGCTCTCTTTAAGAGATTGTAATTCTGCAGGTTATGGTGCTCAGGCAACTCCTAACAATGTAGCCGATCCTAATAATAATGGTATTGGAACTGTGCCCTGTACTGGAAATGGAGAATATTTCCAGTCAGTGACTTGGACAGCTTCTACTATAGTGGCTGCAAATCCAGTAAATTTAAATGTAACAGACCCTTCAGGGCCAACCACGAACAGTACTGGGATTACTATAAACCCTACCACCGCTGCCACGAATTATGTAACTTCTACTGCTGGCTTTGGAGGTGGTAGTGCAGGTAACACGATTACTTATACCGCATCTGTTATAGGGGCAAATGGTTGTACCAATAGTGATGATATCGAAATTGTTGTTCAAGAACCTACACTTTCTTTTGCTGTAGATGCAGATAACAACTCTCCTTACAATGCTTGCCAAAATACAACACCTACTATAACTGTGAGTTGTGATCTTTGTCTTCCACAGACAACATTTTCTTCTGGAGGAAGTATTAGTTGGACCGATCCAGGAAACTTATTGGCGGCACCGCTAACAACTAATCCTATACAATACAGTAGTGCTATTACCGCTCCTGGAGGAACTGTACAAAATTTTACGGTTAATTTAACAGGTGATAATGGTTGTATTGCTAGTGCTACCCAGCTAGATATAAACGTAGAAGATCAGCCTAATATTTCGCCTACCGTGGTGAATACTATGCCTATGTGTTCTGATGATGCACTACAAATTGATGTCAGTGCTGGATATAATACTACTTACCGATATGGGCTTTATCGAACCAATCCAACTATTGGAAGCCCAACGGATTATTTAAATTGTGGAGGAAGTTGTGGTACTATCGTGAGTATTCCTAGTGGTAATGTTTTTAACAATACTAATTATTATGTACGTGCAGTAAGTTCTTTCGGTTGTGAAGATATAGAGCAAGTCGTAACAACTACTGATATTCGACCTACTCCCGTTATTTCTCTTCAAGGAGGGTATCCTACTTCAATCTGTAATAATCGTTTTCATACCTTTAGAATTAATGGTGATGTTGATTATAATTATACTTGGATTATAGATAGTTCTAGTCTTACAGGTACATCTAGTTACACGCCAGGAAATCCAGGCCAAGCAAACAAGTCTCGAGGATTTGGTTGGAGTCCAGATAATATATCTTTTACCTTATTTCCAGGTATGGGTGCTCAACCTAATTTAGGAATAGGGGTGACAGCAGAATTAAATGGTTGTGTTAGTAGCCAGATTGACATCACGCCGGATATAGAAGTAGCAGAATGTAACAACCCTGTATTGAGTAAATTTTTGACTAATGCTTCTGGAGGAGGTACTCGTGACTATAGATATATCTGTGTAGGGGATGACCTTAGAGTTAGTGTCTTTCTTCCAAATTCTTCAGGTGCAGTAACCTATGCTTGGAATACAGGAGAGACAACTAGTTTTGTTGATTATACAGGATCACTAACATCAGCAGATTCTATTGTACATACAGTAACTGTTACCGATAATAATGGAACACAGGTAGCAAGTACAGTAACTTATATTTCTAAAGGTGGAGTGACTTTGTTACCAGGAACGGACACTACTATTTGTGCGAATGGTCAAATCAATGCAATCGCAAGTTGCCCAGAGTGTTTATCCGATCTGAATTACCTTTGGTATAATGATGGTACGAATACGCCTTTTGAGACGGATGTTGCTACAGATGGTAATATTTTACAGTCAGCTGTAGTGGTGGCCCCAAATGCTACCGTATCAAATTTTTTAATGCGGTTAGTTGTTGCCCATGGTGAAACTTGTAGAGATACCGTTGATCGACAAATTACGGTAGATGGTTTACCAGAACCAGTTATTACAGATGTCAGTACAGGAGATACACTTAGAACTGTACAGTATTTATGTACAGGAGAAACATTACAACTAAATGTAGGTTGTCCTACCTGTAATACTTACGTTTGGAATACAACCGCTACTACACCCAATATTAATGTAAATAGCCCCGGTGTTTATTTTGCACGTGCTCTGAATACTACTTTATGTAGTGAAATATCACAAACTGTTGTGGTCTTAGGATCTTCCCAAGGGTATAATTCTCCTGTCGTGGTCAATCCCTCAGATATCTGTTCCAATCAAGCATCTACCTTAGAAGTAGCACCTTGTATTGGTTGTAGTTATGCTTGGTATAATACAAACAACACAACTACTTCTGTATCAACGAATCGCTCGTTTAGTACAGCAGTTGCTGGAAACTATTATGGAGTAGTTACTAATATGGATAATTGTGAATACCCTACTTCTATTGTTAACTTATCTAATACTGCGGTTACTATACCAACTATTAGTTCTACTACAGATTCTATTTGTGCAGGTCGCACATCTACCTTATCTACAGCAAGTTTAGCAGGAGCTAGTTACCAATGGTACAAAGATAGTTTACCTGTTAGTGGAGCGATTGATTCTATATACACTGTTGACACACAAGGGTTTTATAATGTTTTGGTGACTTATTCTAATGGATGTGAAGAATTCTCACCTACTACAGAAATTGTAAATATAAGTTTTGACCCTATTATTGCTTCTGCTGATACTATTGTTTGTTTTGGCTTAACAGAAGAAATAACAGCTCCCCTTACACCAGGATGGCAATATCAATGGTTTAGAGATGGAGATTCTATCCTTGTTAATGGTAATGGATCAAATTACCAAGCTGATTCAGCAGGATCCTATTATGTAGAAATAATTGATAATAATTTTTGCAGAGAAGAATCCAATATCATTTATATGACAATATCTAACATTCCGTCATCGTCTGCTACAACGAGTACACCCGCTGTATGCCCAGGTGATGAGGGAGTATTATCTGTTTCTCTATGCTCTGGTTGCGAATATGAATGGTTTAGTATTAATACAGCTAGTTCTATTTCTCAAGGACAAGATCCTACTTATTATCGATATAGAATAACCCCAACAGCAACAGGATCTTATTACTCTGTGGTCTCTAAGGATGGTTGTGAAGTTATATCAGATACAATTTCTATTATTCTTAATACAGCTCCAATTCCTCCTATTAACTTCGTTTCTAGAGTGGTTTGTAATGGTAGTGATGCTTTATTAAATACTCAAAATTGTACAGGTTGTTCTTATACTTGGTTAAAAAATGGTTCACCAGCTATTGGTGCTCTAAATGATACTTTTCATGTAGTTGATAGAGTAGCAGATGTAGGACTATATAGTGTAATCGTAGATTACCCAAATGGTTGTTCAGAAGTATCTACTACTACACGAATATTTAATGGAACGTATAGTGTTGGTATAACAACAAATGCTATTGGATATACTTCAGGAAGTACAGCAGCAGGTGTCATTTGCAATGGACGTGGAGTAGTCGTAGGTGCAACAACAACTTATCAAACAACAGCAGCATTCCCTACTCCTAATCCACCTACTGGAACTTTTACGTATACTCTTTTTGTAGATGGAAACCCAGTTAGTGGAGCTTCTAATATTGCAAGTAATACTGATTTTTATAACTTTAATGGTAATATTACAGAAGGAATATATACTATTGGAGTTGTAGACCCAAGGGGGTGTAGACAAATATCTAGATTTATACCTCTAGACACTGTTAACATTGTCCCATCTTTGTCAGCTAGAGCTACAGCTAATCCTAATTCTATTCCAGCTTCAGCTATTTGTGACAATGATGGAACCGTATATATGGAGGTGACAGTAGGTAATTGCCCAACATGTAATTACAACTACCAATGGGCGAGAAACGGAATAAATATTACAGGAGCAACATTGAATACTTATCTAACTGCTAATGGTCCTTCAGGAGCAGGAATTTATAGTGTAGAAGTAGCTAGAAGAGGTTGTTCTGCTACTTCTAATACAGCTTCGATAATAGATGCTACGGCTACTTTTAATAATACAATTGGACCAGATACGGCTAGTATCTGTAATGGACAAGCAACTACATTAGGGTATACTGGAGCTACTTGTACAGGTTGCTCTTATCGATGGTTGCGTACAGGCAACCCTATTGGAGGAGCTAACAATCAACAATATGTTGCCACTACTTTGGGGAACTACAATTTAGAGGTAACCACCCCACTAGGTTGTGTGGATACTTCTAATGTAAGTGTTGTCCGTTCTATTGCCCGTCCAGATAGTTTCCGCTTACAATTGGATACTGTAGTAGCTATTTTAGGAACCACTAATTCAGGAACAGGGACACCAATTGCCGCATCTGCTACACCTATTGATTTGAATAGTTGGGTCTTCCCTAGTAGAGTGAGAAATGGCTCTTTTAGTACGACCACAGGAGATAGTAGTTACTTTACAAGTACTCCTTTTAATGCCGCCTTAAATTGTGGAGGTGCTGTAATTTGTAATCCTGGTTTATCAGGACCAGATAGTATTTTATTTACTCCAGCAGATAGCTTAGTAGGCAATCATCTGATTACCTATCATTATGTGGAATCAGGTTGTGAGTTCATTGCTCAAGATATTTTACGTGTACTCCCTGCCGCAACGATCTCTATTACGAATAACAACCCTGCTTCCGTACCTTATGAAGCTTGTATTGGGGACCAGTTGAGCATCAGTGCACAGAACTTGAAATTTAGAGTAGAGGAAGTATATGTTTTTGATGCGAATGGCAATTATCAATTAGCAACCGCACCCATTAACTTTGTTTACGATACGATTACCTATGGTTCAGATACTTTCTATAATTCTACCATCACATGGGAGGTGCCATCGAATGCTTATGCTTCTTATTTGATGCTGACGAATACAACTCCAGCACCAACACCTGTTGGATTGGATACGATTGATTCTCCTTTCTTGCTTATTCATAATACCGATTTGAGTTTTGCAGGTTTGCCAAGTTCAGGCGAATTGTGCTCCAATGGAGAACGATTAACCTTATTTGGAAACCCACAAGGAGGTACTTATAGTGTGCGAGATACCTTTGGCAATAATATGCCAGGGACGATTATAGCAGATTCTTTATATCCTACTGCAATCAACCGACTTTTATACAATGATACCAGTCAACTCGTGGATGTTGTTTATAGTTATAATGAACAATATACCAATGGAAATAATTGTCCTAGTTTAGATTTTGTTACCCAACGTATCAAAGCAATAGATGTACAGTTAGACAATGTAGATTATAATGTAATTTCGGTTTCTCAAGATCAAGAAGCACTCACTAACTTAGTGTATCAGGTAGCGCCCTATAATGCCCGTGCTAACAAGCAAGATTATTATACGATTGGCTTTAGTGGTAGCTTTACTAGCCCTGCAGGAGCGCCAGAAAACTTCTTGCCTAACAATGCAGGAGTTGGTCGCCATGCCTTGACTTATAAAATTACCAAAGGAACTTGTACGAATTCGATTGAAGACAGTATTGATGTTGTACCAGCACCTATTGATATTGCGCTACCAGATACCATCTGTCGTAATTTTGCAATGGTGAACTTTGGACGAGATGCTGCCTTCCCTTATATTCCAAATTCCTCTCCACCACCACCAAATGGTAGTGTGTCATATACCGATACAACTTATTTCATGCGTGTAAGAGGGGCAGGTGTGACACAAAACAACATTTTCTTAGGCTCAGAGACCTTTACTTATGATCCTAATGGTGTAACAGGTAATCATGATACGTTAGTTATTGAATATGTGTTCTATCGCGATGAAGATACCTTGACGGTTGATTTTGACACTTTAGAATACATTGTAGCTAGTATTGTGAAACCAATCTATATTGAAGATTTATTAACGGTTGCTATCAATGATACCGTTGTTCAACCTTTCTATTGTCAAGACAGTACCCTAAGTATATTGACAGCATCACCTGCTGATACTTTTGGACGAGGTTTGTTTATGCTTTTTGGAGGAACAGGACAGTATCAATCTGGAGATACCTTATTTAATAGTGTTATCAATCCTTATCAGGTTAACAATTCTGAAAATGCAACCACTACTTATAATCTGGTTTATATTCTTAATGGAGTAGCTTGTGAGAATGCGGATACAATGCCGATTACAATTTCTAAAGGATTAAATCCATCTTTTGTAACCGCTAATGGCTTGGATGAATTCTGTGATACCGATCCAGCAGTAGCGATTATACAAAATGTTATAGCACCAGATACGGCTATTTGGAAAATTGGAGGCATTCCTCAACCTTCTTACAGTTTTGATCCAGATCAGCTGAATCCAGGGATTCATGTGGTAGATTTACAGCAAATTTATACCTATATACAAGCGCCAGATACCTTTGTTTGTTCTGCTTCTGCAACCGATACGTTTACTATTCATGCCTTACCTAATATCAATGTTACACCAGGCTTAGATAAACAGTATTGTGCTAATGATACGATTGTAGACTTTATCGTAAGTCCAGCACCTGATTGTCCAATGTTTGGTGCAGCAGGGCACTATGTATTAGAGGAGAACTTTGATGCAGGAGTACCAGCAAGCTGGATTGTAAACACCATTGCAGGAAAGCCTTGGGCACCAGATGCCTTGTTCCCACAAGGAGGAACAGGCTTAGCGACTTTTGTAGATACTAGTAATGTTGTAGAGAATTCTTGGTTGGTTTCACCAACAATGAACTTGATTGCTGGACATACGTATCGCCTCAGTTATATGGTACTGGCAGGGCCAGCAGATCCTAACTGTGGAAGTGGTTGTGTCGCTTCTTTATATGTTGGTATAGGAAACTCTTCAGCAACAACATCAATTACAACACAATTGGATTACCAACCATTAATTGATAATGATTTAGCCTACCGACGTTATACCGTCGATTATTTCCACAACCCTGGAGCTGGAGCTACTACAGGGCAATACCACATGGGTTTCCGTAATTTCTCTCCTGCTTTTGGACGTGCATTGCGTTTAGATAATGTAGAAATGCGTGATTTAACGGTGGATAGCTGTATGCAGGCTGGAATTGGATACATGGAAGGTCCTGGTGTTTATCAGGTACAGGATTCCTTGTATCAATTTGATCCATTGTCAGTACCTGCTGGAAACATTACTGTAAAATATGTTTACACGAATACAATGGGTTGTCAAGATAGTGTAGTGTTCCCTATAACAGTGGATACCGCACCTGTTGTAAACTTTACAAACTTAGATACTTCTTATTGTGAGAATGAACCAACAGTAATGTTGACGGGAAATCCACTAGGAGGTACATTTACCAGTACACAGGGGACTAACTTGTATGATGATACCACTTTTGCAACATTGAGTCCTGCGTTTTATCCTGTTAGTTTTCAAACGAACACCCCAGGATTAGACATTATCTCTTATACCTTTACAGATAATAACAACTGTTCCGCGACAGCCGTTGATCGAGTTAACATTGTTGAATTGTTGGATCGAAACCCAATTGCAGGACTTGATACACGAGGCTATGGTTACTGTATTGTAGATTCTGCGAATGCCTTATTAGTGACCAATATACAACCATTAGGTTCAGGTAGTCTTATTACGAATGGTACTTTCTATGGACCTGGAGTACGCAATGGCGCAGCAGGTGCTGTAATAGGAGGGGCAACCTTCCATTCCGATTCTGCTGTTATTGATATGGGACATACAGGAGATGCTGTTATTTCTTACATCTATACCACAACTACAAATTGTCTAGATACTACCTACCAAACAGTAAGGGTCCATGCCGCACCAGATTTGTCTTTTGTTAATTTGCCAGACAGCCTATGTTTGAATGTAGATTCGTTCCGAGTTATTGTTCAGAATAGAGTAGTAACAGGACCTACTGGACAGGTTGTTTATATGGATACACTCGGTCGCCAAGTAGGGCAGTTTAGTGAAACAGATATTTTTGGAAACCCAGTGAATAACTTTATACAGTTGTTTGATACCTTGTATCCTTATGAGGCTGCTGGTTATTCTCAAATTAATGTTTCTTATCTTTATATTACGGACACCTCATTAGGTGTTTGTGAAGCAGTATTAGAAGATAGTGTCAGAATTGATTCTATACCAGTTGTCTACTTCCAAGGTTTGCAAGATCACTATTGTGAGAATGATCCAGCAAGCATCTTCTTAGCCTTCCCGTCTTTTAATGTTGGCTCAGGGTATTTGCTTATTGACAGTACTCAAATTGATAGTAGTTTTTATTGGATTGATCCAGCCATAATGGTAGGACCAGGACAAACGACAGCTGTTTACCCAACGTATTATACGTTTACGGATTCACGAGGATGTCAATCGGAAGTCTTTGATACATTTGAGGTACGTCCATATCCTAGAATTACCTTTAGTGCTACTGCACAAGATACTTTCTGTCGTCAGTTAGGGCAGCGTTATGACTTAAGGCAAGCAATTGTAGCACCATTGGGGGGATTCTTTACAGATAACCTAGCACTGACTAGTATTAGAGATAGTTTCTTCCTAGACTTAGGTTCTCAACCAGGGCCACGTTTAGTGACCTACAACTATCTAGATCCAACAACGATGTGTCAGAATAGTGATTCTATTTGGATTTATTTATTCAGCGCCCCAGAGTTAGACTTCGCGGTTTATGGAGGTTGTTCTCAAATGGACGTCAGGTTTGATGGCTCTGCGAATAACCTAATTGGAGGCGTGGATTCTATTACTCGAATTTGGTGGGATTTTGAAGGCAATGGTACCTTGACCTACACTCAATTGGATACTTCACCAATTACTATTCCTGATACAACTTATCAGTACAGCGCATCAGGCACTTACAATGTGACTTTATATGTACAGAATCAAGGATCTTGTGTACAAAGTATTACCAAACCGTTAATCATTTCACCTTACTACAATTTAGCTACAGGCGATTATTTTGAGGATTTTAATGCAGGAGCAGGCGATTGGTTTGATGAACAACCATTGGATGTAACACCAAACGATATTTGGAACTACCAGCCAAACTTAAACGGAACAAAAATTAATAGTCCGAATGGAGCTTGGGTAACCAATGGAGATACTTTATATATGGCTGGCGAAGCAGCTTGGGTGTATAGTCCTTGTTTTGACTTTACCAATTCTGTTCGCCCAATGATTGCCTTTGATCTATGGAGAGATATGTTGGAGGACATTGATGGAACCGTCATGGAGTATTATGATAACAATACCAATACATGGGAACGTGTAGGAGATGTGGGGGAAGGTATCTTATGGTACCAATCCAATATCTTATTAGCTCGTCCAGGTGCTCAACAAGGAACCGCTTTACCAAGAGGTTGGACAGGCCAAAGTAATGGTTTTGAAAGCGCTCGATTGCGTCTAGATCAATTCAAAGGAGAACGAGACATTCGTTTCAGATTAGCTTTTGCTACTTCACAACAAACAGTTATTGATAGCCTTACTGGAGCGATCTATGAAGGAGCCGCTTTTGATAATGTTTGGATAGGGGAACGTAGTCGCAATGTTTTAGTAGAGCATTTTAGTAATGAGCATTACCAGACCTTAAGCGGCTTGACCTCTGATGATATCGATGGTTTCGTTTACAATAAGATTTATAACCCTAATTATGGGAATGATGTCATCTTATTACAATATCAAACCAATGAACCTGGTCCACCAGATCCTATTAATCAATCTAATAATGCAGACTTAAGTGGACGTAGTTTTGGTTACTACAGTGCAGGAGCAGACGAAATACGTATTGATGGTCGTTTGATTGGCACAGGGCGCTCAACAGATTTAAATGAATGGGAAATGGATTATGATATGTTACAATTCCCTGATTTTGAAATACGCATAGCGCAACCTATAACAGTTGTAGGGAATGAAATTAGTAGTAATGCAACAATTGAAGCCCTTGTTGATAAAGATTCTGCAGGTTATGATATTCATATGGCTATTGTTCAAGATAGTTTGAACTTCAATGCTAGAAATTTTGAGATGCTGAGTATTGTGCGTAAAATGGAACCTAGTAACATAGGTATTCCTGAAAACCATGGATGGGTTGTTGGACAAACTGCTACTATCGCTCATACTTGGGATTATACCAACCAGCTTAATACAGCATCCTTTAATCCGAATGAATTAGAAGTGGTAGTCTTTATTCAAAAAAGAAGTACGAAGGAAGTCTTTCAAGCAACTACAACACAAGACATGAACCGTTATAACGGAACGCAAACGATAGCAATGGATCCAAGAACAGAGATTTTTGATCTTAATGTCTATCCAAATCCTTCTAGTGATTTGTTCAATGTTGCCTTTGATAAAGCGTTAGGGCAAACATACAACTGGCGTTTAGTGGATGTAGCTGGTCGTACCCTCCAAGTAGGAACTGCTGAGGCAGGTACAGAACAGTTTACCATAGACGCCAACCGTTTAACAGATGGGGCTTATTTCTTTGTCATCAATAGTGAAGACCATGAAGTATATGCCCAACGTAAATTGATTGTAATTAAACGTTAAGTCATCCTTATAAAGATGTTTTTAAATAGGCGGTAAAAAGCAACCGCATAAGGAAAAAAGAATCATTTTTTAATGTGAGAACTTTTTAGTGACTACTTAAATGTCGATAATAGCTCCTTCCAATTTATTGGAAGGGGCTATTTTTATTCTAAGAAGAATATTGGTGCTAAGAAAATAGAAGTAGGAGGGGGGCAATTAGGAGATGTAGATTAGAGTTTGTTTAAAATGTATTAAGGTTGAAAATCAATAATTAGTGGTTCTGACAAAAAGTTAGTGGAGAAATTTAGNNGGTTCATAAAGGCTTGTTTTTTATTGATGAAAAATTTAAACTTGCTCTTCTTAATATGATCAAAGAATAAAACAAACCTACTGTCCGTAGTAAAGGAAACAACAAAAAATTATGATAACAAAACCACTCGCTTGCGCTCGATCAAAGCAGTGACTAAGAACAAACAAAGAAAAAGCAAACCATGTATAAGAATCAACCCTTGTTGCTGGTGGAAGTAAATAGCATGAGTGACCCAAAGTTGACTGCTCCCACAAAGTAATAACAGAGGCCAAGCAGCACGACCCAAGGAACCTATGCCTAAGGCCAAAAAGGGGAGCATAGGCGGAACTAACATAAATAAGATTCGATCGTACAAATAAGGCCATGTGAGTGGTAATAAGAACCAACCACTAAGAAAAGTGGCAGCATAGGCCCAAAAAACTAGAGAAAGTTGTTTACGTTGCTGCCAAGCCAACCAGCATCCTCCTAAAAAGAGCCACCAATAAGCATCTAATGTATGGTAGGCTTGCGCCAAAAATCCCTTCCAAGAGAAAGGGGGAGGCGTATCTTGCCCAAATTGTATCCACTGGATCAAAGAGCTATCCCAATAGAAGTAGGTAAGGGCATTCCCTGCTCCTAAAGCTAGCAACCCTCCTAAGGCTATATTCGCATAAATCAAAAACTTAGAAGGAAAGGAAAAGGCTTTGTTAAAGAGCACCCACCAAGCGGTAAAGAGCCCTGCCACTACCACTGATTCTTTGACAAAACAAGCAGCACCTAAGTACAAGCCAAAAGCAAAACAACGCCAGTAATTGGTCGTAGTCTTATTAAAAAACTGTTGACTCCAATATAAACCAAATAATAGTAGACACCAGCCTAAACCATCTGTCAAATAAGCTAAGCCATAAACGGCCATTGGCTGACAGAATAGATAAGCCAAAGTGCCATAAGTAGCTTGGCTAGGAGTGATTTCTTTTAGTAACTTATAAAGGAAATAACTGCTCAGCCAATAAGCTAAATACTGTTGTACAAACAACCCATGAAGAACAGAGACCCCTAGTAAACGATAAGCGAATAAAGGAAAGAGAAGACTAAGCGGTTTGCTCAATCGAAAGAGGCGGTCAGGTGCAACTGGCTCTCCAGCCCAAAGCAAGACAGCATTAACATAACTAGGGCTGTCTGTTTGGTAAGCCATAGCCCAAAACCAATACAAGGATAACAGGCTAATAAAGAAAACGCCAAATATAAGCCGCCAAGGCATCAGAAGGCGTTTCGCAAACATCTTAAGGGATTAGTGTCTTGAAATTGGGATAACCTGCGGTACTAATAGTGCCTCCACAAGTTAAAGAATCACTAACGGTATTAAATAAATGCGCGGCATAAGTACTGTGTGGCGCATTTCTAGGAAAGAGTTCAAACCAATCTAAATCCTGATTACTATTATTCATAAAGAAGGTAGAATAAACTTGAATGTCATAACCTAACTCGCAGGTAATCCTCTCTGCCAATTCATCTAAAAAGGCCACATCTTTTTCTAAGTAAGGCTTGGTCGCTAAATGTTCGATAACAGCAGAGACATTGGTAGCAGGAGAGGCATAACTTGCCCCAACATTAGAACCAATAGCTAAATCCAGTAAAAAATTAGTAGAAAAATGCGACTCTAACTTCTTAATATCAAAGCGATACATAGAGCAATTGAGTAAATGTGCTAAGATAGGAATTAACTCTGCTTCCTGATGGAGCGTTTTAAGGAAATCCGTATAAAGATACAAATGTCCTCCTGGAGCAACAAAGGCTCTTTTTTTTCCTGAACACTCTAATACACGAATCGTTGGCTTACGCAGTGGACGATCTTCGTTAATTTGCATGGATTGAGTAGTCGTAGCTTGTACCTTAGCACACATTCGATGGAGGTAACGATAGATGCCAGGATGATCTTCTTCTGTTAACAATTGCTCATCGGGCAAGGTATCTATATGGTACATGTAAGCAGCATCAATAGAATTGCCAATCGCAACATCATCTTTGGAAGTAACTTCGTTAAGAGGTAAGGGTTCTTCACGTGAACAGTTGCAAAGCAAAAGCACTAACAACAAGGAACAACTATAGGCCCATAGCCTATTAAAAGTAGAAAGGTGCATAAATTTAGATTACATAGAATTGGTGCTTCACTAAAAACAGGTCTCCAAAGAACGAGAAAACAAGTATAAAAACCAAGCAATCGCCAATAGATAGAATGTTAAAGTACAGCTAGAATGTAGCTTGCGGCCTTATGAGCCCAAGGCGAACTGACTTAAAGCACGCGCGAAGCGATCTGATCTAGTTGTTATAATATAGGAACTAGTCAGTTTTACGCTCACAAACATAGTGAGCTAATAATTGGATGTTAACTAGTAGCATTGCATTCTGGTGTTGTCTAAGAACAAATGTATTCTTTTTCCTAAAGACGAAGTAAATGATAAAGTCTGACAACAATTGGAGCGAATAAACTACAATTAGTGTACAAAAAAAACGCTTTTTACAATAAAAAAACCTCAAAGCTAGACAACTTCCGTATCTTGTAAAAAATGCGTTACTTTACGCTCTTTAATAAGAGTTAGAATACTACTCTCAAAAAAACACAAACATGTTTGTAGGGAGAACTTGTAAACGTGTTTTTGTTCAACAAAAAATATACCAGCTAACAACTCTTTTTAACTTCTGTATGTTTTGATACTATCTTTTGACATTGGAAGTAGCTTAATCAACTTTCATAATCTACTGTTGACTCGATTTTAAAGAATGGATAATTCTCAAGAATTTATACAAATTTTTGGTGCCAAAGAGCACAACCTTCAAAATATTGATCTGCGTATTCCACGCAACCAAATGGTCGTTATTACGGGCGTTTCTGGTAGTGGCAAATCGTCTTTAGCATTTGATACCATCTATGCTGAGGGACAACGTCGCTACATGGAGACCTTCTCTGCTTATGCACGCCAATTTATTGGTGACATGGAACGGCCAGATGTGGAAAAAATAACAGGCTTAAGTCCTGTTATTGCGATTGAACAAAAAACGACTAGTAAAAATCCACGCTCTACTGTAGGAACAGTGACGGAGATTTACGATTTTTTACGCCTATTGTTTGCTAGAGCAGGAGAAGCCTATTCTTATAACACAGGCCAAAAAATGGTACGTTATACAGAAGAAGAAATTGCCGCTCATATTTTTGAGCATTTTAAAGGCAAAAAAGGAATGATCTTAGCGCCTTTGGTGCGAGCACGTAAGGGACACTACCGCGAATTGTTTGACCAAATGCGCAAACAAGGTTTTTCCAAAATGCGCATTGATGGGTTTATTATTGACCTATCACCAGGCATGCAAGTAGATCGCTATAAAGTACACGACATTGAATTAGTGGTGGATCGTCTCATGATTGAGGAAGATCGCAAAGATCGTTTTGGCGCGTCTCTACAAACTGCCCTCCGTTTAGGCGATGGCTTCATGATGTTTTTTGAAACAGAAACAGAAGAAGTTTTTCAGTACAGTAAACACTTAATGTGTGCTGATACAGGCTTGTCCTATGAAGAACCTTCTCCCAATAGTTTTTCTTTCAATTCTCCTTATGGCGCTTGCCCAAAATGTAAGGGCCTAGGCGTTGTACACGAAGTAGCTCTTGAGCGTATTATCCCAGATGATAGCAAGACCATTAATCAAGTAGGAATTATACCACTAGGAGAGGTGCGAAATAACATGACTTTTAAGCAGCTAAGAGCTATTGCTAAAAAGTATGACTTTACATTCTCTACCCCTATATCAGAATTGTCAGAAGAAGCACTACATGTGATTCTGTATGGTGGAGACAATACCTTTGAAGCGCGTAAGTTTGGAAAAGAAGAATTTTCTCACAACTTGGCAAAAGAAGGATTAATAGAAATGCTTAAGCGTTATTATAAGGAATCTACTTCTGAAAAGATTAGACGCTGGGCAGAGGAATTTATGGTAGTTGGCGCTTGTAGCGAATGTAACGGCACCCGCCTCAAAAAGCAAGCTTTATTTTTCAAGATAGCAGAGAAAAACATTGCTGATTTAGCACAAATGGATATTCAGCACCTACACGATTGGGTAGGAACTGTAGTTAACCAATTGTCTGGTCGCCAATTAGCGATTGCTAAAGATATTCTAAAAGAATTACGCTTGCGTTTAGGTTTCTTATTGGATGTAGGTTTAGATTATTTGAGTTTAAATCGCCCCGCCCGCACCTTATCAGGAGGAGAATCTCAACGGATTCGCCTAGCGACACAAATAGGTTCGCAGTTGACAGGGATTACGTACATTCTGGATGAGCCAAGTATTGGTTTGCATCAACGCGATAATGAACAATTGATTCGTGCTCTGCGCGATCTAACAGATATCGGAAATACCGTATTGGTAGTAGAACATGATAAAGATATCATGATGGCTGCCGACTATCTAATTGAT
The DNA here is from genome assembly GCA_050633105.1 of Aureispira sp. Classification (GTDB taxonomy): domain Bacteria; phylum Bacteroidota; class Bacteroidia; order Chitinophagales; family Saprospiraceae; genus Aureispira. The sequence goes on from JBOEFW010000044.1 coordinate 45,198, forward strand.
TTAGGACCTTTTGCTGGTAAGCTAGGTGGACATGTCGTCGCAGCGGGTAAACCCAAGGAATTTCTTACCAAGGACAGTGTTACGGCTACTTATCTGAATGAAAGTCAGCAAATAGAAGTACCTAAAAAGAGAAGAAAAGGAACAGGAAAATCCATCAAACTAAAAGGCGCAACAGGGAACAACCTGAAGTCCGTAAACTTGACAATCCCTCTAGGAAAATTTGTTTGTATTACAGGCGTTTCAGGAAGTGGAAAATCTACCTTGGTCAACGAAACCTTGTATCCTATTTTGCGACAGCATTTTTATAACAGCCTCAAAAAACCAATGCCTTATGAGAGCATCAAAGGGATTGATTTAGTAGATAAGGTTATTGAAATTGATCAAGCGCCAATTGGACGAACACCTCGTTCTAATCCTGCTACTTATATTGGTGTATTTGATAATATTCGTAAGTTGTTTTCTAGTACACCCGAATCTAAGATTCGAGGATACAAACCAGGACGTTTTTCTTTTAATGTGAAGGGTGGACGTTGTGAAGTTTGTGGTGGTTCAGGAAAGCGGGTCATTGAGATGCAATTTTTACCAAACGTAGAGGTAGAGTGTGAGAATTGTAGTGGTAAACGGTACAATCGAGAAACTTTAGAAATTCTATATGCAGGAGAATCGATCAACGATATTTTGGATATGACGGTTGATGAAGCAACCGAATTCTTTAAGAAAGTACCGCGCATTCATCAATACATCAGCACCTTGCAAATGGTAGGCTTGGGCTACATAACTTTGGGCCAATCAGCCACCACTTTATCAGGAGGAGAAGCGCAACGGATCAAATTGGCAAAAGAATTAGCCAAAAAAGATACAGGAAATACCTTGTATATTTTGGATGAGCCAACAACAGGACTACACTTTGCCGACATTAAATTATTATTAGGAGTACTCGAAGAATTAGTCGATCGTGGCAATACGATTGTAGTCATTGAGCACAATATGGATGTCATAAAAATGGCGGATTATGTGGTGGATGTAGGTCCCGAAGGAGGACACCGAGGAGGAACAATTGTGGTGGAAGGTACTCCTGAAAAGATTGCTGCACACCCAACAAGTCATACAGGGCGGTTCTTAAAATTAGAATTGTAAATCTTTAATAACCATCGCTCGAAAAAACAATGAGGTACTTCTTTTCTAAGGAGTGCCTCATTTTTTAAGAAGTTATGGTTCTTTCTTTTCTTGTTTGAACCGAGCAAAGCGAGCTCAC
>JBOEFW010000045.1:0-24615 GCA_050633105.1 Aureispira sp.
CTGTCCCTTAGATCATTTATCTGGCTATCATAGAATAGCAACGCTCTTATTGACGAGAGAAGCTTCCTGGAATAGTTGCAATTGTTATTGTGATTTTGTCACAATCATTTTTTGTAACAGGGAAAGTAGTTTCTAAAAAGTTCGTTGTTGTAGCAGAAGCGGCTTTTACATACAAAGAATCTTCTCCTATTGTTTGGTATGTTTTAACCGTCAATTTATCACCATTAATTTCTCCGCCAAGAACAGCATCACTAGGATCGCTCAACGTTCCATCACTTTTAAATTCAAAAGCAGAAGCTGATGGCTCATAGTCCGCCGTCCAAGTACCAATGATATTTTGTTCTAGCGCAGGAGCGGTACAATCCGAATCTTTATCACAAGAAGTAAAAAATAAAACAGAAAATAAAACAGCAACAAAAGAAAGTCTTAATGTATTCATGTTAAATTATGTATTGTATTTAGTAAATAAGAAGGATGATTTGTCAACAGGGAGCTTCATCAAACTCTAGTAGTTAAGCCTAATTACAAAGATTATTCCAATTTTGGAACTGTATGATATAACTCTAAACCAATTTTTCTTAATTGGCCAAGCCATTCGCTTACTCAAAAACTGTTATCAGCCCAATTAACAACATTTAATGCCTGCACATAGAGTTTTTTAAGCACAACTATAATTGCCTAAAAAAAACAATGATTTAACAATATTAACAATTCTCCACTACTAGAACTTTATTAGTTCAGCACATTCTACTTAAATATCATAGTTCAGTACAGGCATTAACCAGCGTTCTGCTTCCTCTCGGTGCATTTCTTTGCGACTAGCATACGACTCTACTTGGTCTTTTTCAATATTTCCCAAACCAAAATAACGCGACTCTGGATGCGAGAAATACCAACCACTAACAGAAGCCGCAGGGTACATCGCACAACTCTCTGTCAAGAAAATTCCTGTATTCTCTTTTACATCTAAGAGCTCAAACAAAGAGCGTTTTTCGGTATGCTCTGGACAAGCAGGATAACCTGGTGCAGGGCGTATACCTTCGTAGCGTTCTTTGATCAACTCTTCATTGCTCAATTGCTCTTCTTTTTGATATCCCCAATGCATACGACGCACTTGTTCGTGCATATATTCGGCAAAGGCTTCCGCCAAACGATCCGCTAAAGCTTTGGTCATAATTGCATTATAGTCGTCCAATTGCTCTTCAAAGCGCTTGACATGTTGTTCTATATCACCTCCTGCAGTTACCGCAAAACCACCGATATAATCAGCGACGCCACTTTCTTTAGGAGCAATGAAATCGGCCAACGACAAGTTGGCTTGTCCTGGTGCTTTCTGGCGTTGTTGACGCAAATGTTCTAGTGTTTTGAGAACAGTTGTACGGGTTTCATCCGTGTATACTTCAATACTGTCATCATTCACACTATTGGCAGGATAGAAACCAATTACAGCGTTTGCTGTTAACCATTTCTCTTCAATAATTTGCGCTAACAAAACCTGTGCATCTGCCAATAATTTGCGGCATTCTTCTCCTACAACTTCGTCTTCCAAAATAGCAGGATATTTGCCTCTTAATTGCCAACTGGCAAAGAACGGTGTCCAGTCGATGTATTCACTTAACGTTTTAAGATCAAAGTCATTAAATACTTTTTCTCCTGTAAACATTGGTTTTGGAGGGGTATATCCTTCCCATTCCAATTGTAGTTTATTGGCCTTGGCTTTTTTGAAGGTCAAGTATTTCTTAGCAGATTTACGATTTCCTCGGCGTAAACGCACCGCTTCAAATTCGCTACGAATATTGCTAACATAAGCTTCTTGCTCTGCTTCATTCTGGTTGAGCAAAGAACTAGCAACGGTTACCGAACGAGACGCGTCCAAAACATGGACAGCAATATTATTGGTGTATTGTGGTTCAATTTTAACCGCGGTATGGGTCTTAGACGTTGTTGCGCCTCCGATCATTAGAGGAATCTTAAACCCTTGGCGTTGCATTTCCTTGGCAACATAGACCATTTCATCTAAAGAAGGCGTAATTAAACCACTCAATCCAATAATGTCTACCTTTTCTTTTCGAGCAGCTTTGAGAATGGCGTCACAAGAAACCATCACCCCTAGATCTACAATCTCATAATTATTACATGCCAAAACAATCCCTACGATATTTTTACCAATATCATGTACATCTCCCTTGACAGTTGCCATCAAGATTTTTCCTTTGGATGAAGCACCAGCACTACTTTTTTCTTCCTCAATAAAAGGAGTTAGATAAGCCACCGCTTGCTTCATGACTCGTGCAGATTTTACAACTTGCGGTAAGAACATTTTCCCCGCACCAAATAAATCTCCAACCACATTCATGCCCGCCATCAATGGCTCTTCAATCACCGTCAAAGGGCTAACATATTTTTCATGCGCTTCGATCGTATCTTCTACAATATAATCTGTAATTCCTTTTACCAAAGAATGCGCTAAACGATCTTCAACCGTCTTCTCTCTCCAAGATAAATCTACGACACGTTTTTTGCCTTGTCCTTTAACTGTCTCTGCATATTCCATCAAGCGATCTGTTGCTTCAGGATTACGATTAAACAAAAGGTCTTCGACTAGAACTAATAATTCTTTAGGAATGTCTTCATAGACTTCCATCATCCCTGCATTAACAATCCCCATATCCATTCCTGCGTCTACCGCATGATATAAGAAAACGGCATGAATGGCTTCTCGAATCACATTATTCCCTCTAAAGGAAAAAGAGATGTTACTCACTCCCCCACTGATCTTTACCAAAGGCATCAAACGCTTGATTTCGCGACAAGCATCTNNCACACCATAATCGTTGTGTTCTTCTATACCTGTACCAATCGCAAAAATATTAGGATCAAAAATGATGTCCTGTGGTTTAACCCCCACCTGTTCTGTTAAAATTTTATACGCTCTATGGCAAATTTGTACTTTTCGTTCTGTCGTATCTGCCTGTCCTTCTGTATCAAAAGCCATCACAATCATGGCGGCGCCATAACGTTGGCATAACTTGGCGTGCTCTATGAACTTTTCTTCTCCTTCTTTGAGGGAAATAGAATTGACAATAGATTTTCCTTGTACACATTTCAAACCTGCCTCAATGACGTCCCATTTAGAAGAGTCAATCATAATAGGCAATTTAGAAATATCTGGCTCTGCTGCGATCAAATTTAGGAACGTGACCATGGCTGCTTTAGAATCCAGTAAGCCTTCATCCATATTCACATCAATGACCTGCGCGCCACCTTCTACTTGTTGACGGGCCACTGATAAGGCTTCTTCATAATTCCCATTCTTAATCAATCGTGCAAACTTACGAGAACCTGTAACGTTGGTTCGCTCTCCAACATTGATGAATTTGACATTTTCACGAGCAATCATTGGCTCCAAACCACTGTATTGCGCATATTTCATAGCAGGTGTACGCTCACGAATAGATACATCTTGTACCGCTTCTGCCATACATTGAATGTGATCGGGCGATGTCCCACAACAACCTCCAATAATATTCACCAAGCCACTCGCTGCAAAATCATGAATATAGGTACTCATTTCTTCCCCATCTTGGTCATACTCCCCAAACTCATTGGGCAAACCTGCATTGGGGTAAGCACTGATGTAACAGTCACTAATCTTGGACAAGGCTTCTACATGGGGGCGCATTTCGGTCGCTCCCAAAGCACAGTTTAATCCTACACTAAATAAATTAGCATGGCTCACAGAAATCCAAAAGGCTTCTACTGTTTGTCCAGATAAGGTTCGACCACTAGCATCTGTAATGGTTCCTGATACCATAATAGGATAAGACTGTCCTGTTTTCTCCGCATATTTATCAATAGCAAACAAAGCAGCTTTGCAATTGAGCGTGTCAAACACTGTTTCTATTAAAAACAAATCACAGCCTCCATCTACCAAACCGCGTACTTGCTCATAATAAGCGTCTACTAAATCGTCAAACGTAATTGCACGAAAACCAGGATCGTTTACATCTGGTGACATCGATGCTGTTTTACTAGTTGGCCCAATCGCCCCTGCTACAAAGCGTGGCTTTTCGGGGTCAATTTGCGTATAATAGTTCGCGGCTCGTCGCGCACATTGAGCCGAAGCCACATTCATTTCGTAGACGGCATCAGTTAAATCATAATCGTCTTGTGAAATGGCATTGGCACTAAAGGTATTGGTTTCAATAATGTCTGCCCCTGCTTTGAGGTAGGCTTTATGAATGTTTTCAATGACATCAGGGCGGGTAATTGACAATAACTCATTGTTGCCTTTGAGATCTCTCGGGAAGTCCTCCCAGCGTTTTCCACGATAATCGTCTTCGCCGAGTTTGTATTCTTGAATCATCGTCCCCATTGCCCCATCAATGACCATGATTCGTTGTTGGATGATTTTGTGTAACTGCGTCAAAACGCTATTGTTGACGGCTGTTGCTTTATTTTCCATGCGTTTATTAATTTTTAGTCCAGTTGTATTGGGCAATTCTAAGAGTTTTTTCTCTTCTGAGAACCAAGTCAACTCGTACTAAATATGTTATAAAAATTTGCGCCTTCCTTCTTGGACAGAAGAGGCGCACTTTGTGAACATGCAAAGATAGGAAAAAGTGGGCAGAAATAAGGGGAAGCCTTCTACCCTTGGCAGTATTTTAAGGGAGAGAGGGAGAAACTTGACGCTTTGTTAACCAAGCGTCGTCTTAGAAGTAGTTTTCGTTGGTACCTGGGAAGGCAGCGCGGAGGGCTGCTTGAACCTTTGGGTGGTCTTGAAAAACGGTGTGCCAGACGGAGAAGAAACCGCGTTCGAGCGCAAATTCAACTAGGAAATCTCTCATAGCGGGGATGGGATTCCTTTCATACTTTACTTTGTATTTCACAGCTTTTGTCCAAGCATTTCTTCTCAAACGTGTTCTATAATCCCTAGGTTTTTCACATAATTCCCTATTGAGTTTCACTAGATCTATTAAAGCCGCTGCTTTTTTTTGATTGGCCGCACTTAGAGTAGGATTAACAAACACTTCTCCTGATTCTTTATAAAGGAGTGCATGATAGGTATCATTTCTATGTGGTAAGAGTATCTTAGCATGATAAACATAGGTATCTGTTTTACAACTTTTTCCATTACATCGAGCACAGCCTAATAGGAAGTTTTTCCAATCAAACTTAGTCAAACTCCCAGTATTTTGCTGTGGATCATTGATTTGTTGGTAGGGGATCACATGCTCGACTTGTAAATCACTACTGAAGACCTCACAATAGCTACAATATTGACCTATATTATCCACTAAAGGTTCTCCTGCCCCTTGATGAGGATCATAAGTTGCTGCGATTGTTACGCGATCTCCTTGTTCATTGGTATAACGATGGTTAGCTAACCATTTATTGACTGGTCTCATAAGCCTTCTGATATACGCTCCATTCTCAACGTCGCTACAAAAGCGGTATCACTGCTATATTGTTCCTCCAATTCGTCCAACTGTTGTTTTACTAAGGCTGTTTCTTCATCGGTTGTGCTACTTTTGCCCTGACGTACTAATAGTTTATATTGTTCTGCTAAGTTCATCATCTTTTGAAACTCCTCGCTTCTTTTACCATCTACGCCCATTTCGCCCTCTACAACTTCCTCCAAACTATAATTTTGAGGGTCATCTGTTAACCCTATTTCAGGATCATCCTCTTCCTCCAAATTAATCAACTCTTCATCTTTCAAACTTTGGACAATAAAGGGCGAATGAGTGGTCACTACAAATTGTATGTTTGGGAAAGCACTTTGCAGGTCGTCAACAATATGTTTTTGCCAACTGGGGTGCAAATGGATATCTAATTCATCGATGATCACCACTCCTAAACTATGTTTAACAGCTTCTTCTTTTAATTCGCCATTCAACACAATGCATCTAAAAGCTAATTCTGCCACCATTTCCACAAAAGTAGCAACGCCATCACTGTGCATATAGATGGGTGCTAAGCCGAGTTTATTTTCCTCCTTGCCAAAAGCAACATCTACCCACAATTCTCCATAATTGACAACTATTTTTTTGATAAAAGGACAAGCTTTACCAAGTGCTTCTTCAAACACCGTCATGCTCTCTACATATTCCTGTCCATTGTCTACTAGCAGTTGATACGTTGCTAACCATTCCTTATATTGATAGGTATTAGAACGCATTCTATCCCAATTATGGTAGCCTTCCTTTAAAATGTTTCGCCCTCTTCTATCGCCTTTTGCTCTATTTCTGGTAGAGCCATGTACACGGTCTGTACCAAAATAAGCAATGACAGGTAAATGTAGAGCGGTGCTATTTTCAGGATTTTGATGCGCTTGATATTTAGATTGAGCAATGTTTTTTATTGCTCCAATGTGTGCATTAGATGAAGTTGTTTTATAAGATTCTTCTCTCATTTTACGCGTCCAAGTAACCCGTTCATTCGCACCATCTAATCGTCCTTCTGCTTCTATAGCAACAGGGCGTTGCTCTATTAAGCTCCCTCCTAGCTCCCCCTGAACCATTCTTATTTCATCCTTGCTAATATGACGACGGGCGACTCCTCCTAATCCTAAGGTATAAGCTCCTGCCGCTATTCTCAACCCATGTAAAACAGTAGATTTCCCTGATCCATTCTTACCAATAATCACCGTAAAGGGCGCCTTAAACTCAAAAGTCTTGTCTTCTATGTTCCTAAAGTTTTTTAGGCGTAAGCTTTTGATAAACATAATGCTGCTTTTATAAGATGAAGTATGGTTCTAAAAAAGGTTTAATTATTACGAAAATAACAAAATTGACGGTCAATAACAACAATTCAAGTTTCAAATGGTTTTTAGTGCTTTCTTAGAAGCCTTCTTTTTACAACAAAAAACAGCCCTTCTTCTCCAAGGAGAAAAAAGGACTGTTTAGAACTATGTTGATGCAAAACGAATGGGATAGGGTTTAGTATTCTTATTATTTAATCATCAATTTACCTGTACTTAGCAAGGTACCATCGCCCAATAAACGATAGACATACAAGCCTGCGGGTAAGTTGCCACGAGTTAGGGTTAATTGATTCCCTTGAGCCGCTAGTTCTTGAACCAATTGCCCTGTAGTTGTGAAAACTTGTACTTGCAATTGTTCGTATTGTTCTCCCTCTACCGCTATGGTTGTACTTTCTGCAAAAGGGTTAGGGAAAACTTGGACGGCTATTGTTGGTGTAGCCACTTTGTCTACGTTAATGACAATCGTGTTTATAAAATTACTTCCAATGGTATGGAACACTTCATTGGTGAGCACAGGAGGATTAAAATCAAAATAAATGCCTGCGCTGTTCTCTATTCTAGTGCCAGCTGGATTGTTGGGATCTTGGTCAATGCTGAATTTAAAGAATCCGTTTGATAGCGGCTCGTTCACATTGCTATCAGGTAGCATAATGTTATCAAACGTCACTACTAGAATACCGTTTTCCCGCAACTCCCATGTATAAGGATGACTACTCGCTCCCATTCTAACAGTAGCAGGATCCAAAGGAACATCTAAGGTATCTACAACAACAACCGTAAATGCAGTATCTGTTCCCGTATTCTGAAAGCGAATGTGGTAACTCAAAGGGATTGTATTCTCAATATAATGATTGGCTTGGTACCCTTCTGGCTGCGCTTGCTTGTCATTGGGATCATAAGATCCTACATTCGCTCGGCAATCAACCGCTACAAAGGAACTTACATTACCATTGTAGTATTGTCCCAAGATATTAGGTTGATTCAAAACAGGTCTACCATTGCAACCAATGTTATCGGCTACTGCAATAGGATCGCCCATTTCAGGTGGAAAACCACTTTCTTGATTGGCTTCTATTCGGTAATAATTTCCTGCTGTCGTAGGAATGGTAATCAAGGTATCTGCTCCACTTCCCAACTGAAAGGGGGCTTGACGCAACATGACATGTTCCTCTATAATGCTGTAGTTTTGTGGGCTCATCATATTCGCTCCTAAATTACGCAGGCGGAAGGTAATCGAGTCATTGGTACAGTTGCTGCTTGCATTAATAATAGAGCCTGTCCAAATAATAGGAGCACAAACGGTATCTGGAAAAATATGCGCCTCTGTACAATGGACTTGCCCCAAAGCTGCCGAATCACAATCCGTTGTAAAATGCACGATAAAAGTTCCTACACTAAAAGCAGGAATTGTTCCCACATCAAAACGATACACATTTCCTGTCTGTTGTGTTAAGGCAATAGAGCTAGAATCATAGGTCAAATAAGGATCTAATGTCAGTTCGATATAGGCATTCTGCGCCACTTTTGTTCCTATATTTCTATAGGTGATGGAATAATAAGAGGAAAAGCAACGACGAATAAAGGCCGTGGAAATATTGACTTCTAAGTGCAAACAACTGTCGGTTGCTTGTAGACCAAAATTAACCGTATCACGACTATTCGAACTAGAGAAATCAACGGTATCTTGGTCAGGACAAAGCGTCCAATAGGGAGAATAAGCCGTGGCGCTCACAACATGCTCTCCTGTATCTACTTCAATTTCATAACTGCCATCCACACTCGAACTAGCATAACGTGTACCTAAGTCTCCAACAGCACTGATCACTCGCCCAGCAATGCCAGGTTCTCCTATATCTTGAATACAATTGCTATTATAATCGTTGTAATAATATCCTACAATTTTATTAGAGAAAAGCGTCCCTATAGAATCTACCGCCATTAAAAAAGGGCCAGAGCCATCTTGTCCAAAAATTGTAAAGCCGCTCCCTACTGAATCGCTATAGATGTTATAACCTTGATGAGCAGCGACACTCGTCGACAATCCTTTTTCTAGAAGCACTTGTCCTGTAGCGCTCAACTTAACAAAGGCAATGAGTTTATAATTGTAATTAGAAGAACCTGTACAAACAAAATCACCATTGGCTAACTCTACCGCATCTAGTAGGCCTGCATCCGCTCGATCATCTGCGGTGCTAGACACCCACAGCCATTCTGATGTTCCTAAAGGATCTATTTTTTGTCCCATAGGAAAATCATCAAAACCTATGCTTTGTTGTCCCAAAACCAAACAGCCACCATCATTCGTTGCTAACAAGCTATAAGGTTTCGTACCATTTGCTGTAGGATAAACTTGATTCCATAAAACAGTCCCTGAAGTATCTACCTTTATAACTTGAACATTGGAGCCTGTTGTCTGGTTGGTCCCCGTTACAATAGATTGACGTCCTGTTAAGACATAATTACCATCGGTGGTTTGCTTTACGTCGATTCCTATTTCATAAAAAGTAGCGGCATGTGTATAGATTTGATTCCAAAGGATATTTCCTTGTAAATCCATCTTTGTCAATTGCATGCTTCTAATGTCAGCGGTATCTCGGTGGGTTCCGACAATTAACAATTCATCATGGCTCGTTAATTCAATCTTGTAATTATAATAGCCTGTAAAACTTGAATGTGATGTATTGCTAATAAACTGCCCTGTGGCACTGACATGCAAGATATTAAAGTCTACAGACGGATTATTATTATCATAAAAAACGAGGTAACTCCCATCAGAAGGCAATTCTTTAATAGATGTTACGCGTTGTCTACCATTATTTACCAACACATAATTCCATTGTACATTACCAAAAACATCTAATTTCCGAACAGTGACATGATCTATAAATGAACTTATGCGGGTAGCACCAGCAATCACATAGCCATTGTCTAGTGTTTTTTGAGAACGAGAATGAAAATACGCAGCACTTAAATCATAATAGGTTTGGAGCCAGCCTTGAGCCTGAAGAGACCCTTGCAGCAAGCAACTCATTAGTAGTAGTAAAAATATATTTTTCATAGTAGATTTTATTGTTAGAAGTAAAGGGAATAGTGAGGCCTCTTTTTCACTACTACAATAATCTACAAAGCCTTGTAGAATAAAAATTACATTTTTCAACGCTTTTTAAGTTTTAAAAACACTCAAAGCCTTTACTTATCGATGTTTTCATTCTTTTTTGTCGGATTTTAACTTTTTTATTTTTCTTTTAAAATCCTTAAAAAAGCCTGCTCTACTAATAAGAAGAGAAGGCTTTTTATAGAATTTCATGAATTTATGCCCTTATTGGAGGACTACTTTCCCTGTACTCAACAGTTGTTCATCCCCTGATAAACGATAGAAATAGATCCCTGTTGGCAAAGTTCCGCGCTGCATTGTAAGACGACTGGTAAAAGATTCTTGGTACTCTTGTACCAACTGCCCTGTTGCATTAAATACTTGCAAACCTAAGCGTTCATACTGCTTATCTCCTTCCACTTCAAAAGTAGCCTGTTGTTGAAAAGGATTTGGAAATACTCGAACCGATAATTTTTCCTGCTATAAAAAATTGGTTGTCAAGAGTTGATAAACTATGGTAACTGCCATCAGCAGCCGTTAGATAATCAGGGTAATATTGTATCCAACCTTGCGCACTCATAGATCCCAGAAATATCCCGCCCAGCAGTAGTATTAAAAATATTTTTCTCATAAGTAGCGTTCTGTTTTTTAATGAAGGGAGAGAATAAGGCGCCTTGTTTGTACCACACAATATTCCATAAAAATATCGAGTTCTAAAATTACAATTTGAATTCGCTGCCTACTCTTTATAATCCTAAAAGGCTTTATTCATCGAGGTTCTAGATTTTTTATGTCGCTTTTTTTATCTTTAATAAGTGACCGATTCCTCTAGGACTTTTCTATTGTCATTTTTAACATAGGAATACATTTAGAGCACCTATCTATTTGTCAAAAAATTCTTCCCCTTATGTACAAATCCAAAGCCATTGCCGTTTTTTATCAACTCTCTAGAGCAGAAAAAATAGCCTTTCGCAAGTTTGTCAATTCCCCTTATCACAATAGTAATAAAAAAGTAAAAGCCCTCTTAGAACACCTTTATCCTTTGGATACCTACAAAGATCGCCCTCAATTGGATCGGCAAAAGGTTTATAAAGCCGTCTTTGGAAAACAAGCCTTTAATTGGCCAAACCTGCGTCATGTTGCCTCTGATTTAACGCAATTATTAGAAGCCTTTTTAGTATTAGAACACCCCATTTCAGTCATTGAACAGCAGCTTCAATTAGCAGAGATTTATCAAGAAAAAAACTTAGCCTATTTGGCAGCACAATGCTTTCGAAAAGCAGAAAAAGCACTCGCTAATTATCCTAAGAAAGACCAACGCTCCCTAGAATTAGCTTATCGGATTGAGCTAAAACGGCGATTTCAGGCACTTGAAAAAGATCGAGCTTCTTCCAACAATATTCAAGCGCTCAACAGCACCTGTGATCGGCAGTACATTGCAGACAAGCTCAAACATGCTTGTCGAATTATATCGTACCAACGTATGTATAAACAGGATTATGACTTGGGTCTGTTAATGCCTCTATTAGCTTATATAGAACAACATCCCGCACAGCTAGAGACGCCACTAATTGCCATTTATTATTACTATTATAAGGCTTGTACAGCCGCTGAAAAAAACAACAGTTACTTTCAGCAATTCAAACAATATTTATTTGAATACCAGACCTTATTGGAGCAACAAGAAATTAAGGATTTATATGTTCTAGCGACCAATTACAGTATTAAATTACTCAATAAAGATCCTCAAAAAGAGCAGGTAGCGGCTACGTTTGAACTCTTCCAAAAAGCCTTAGAACAAGGCGCTTTACTAGAACAAGGACGAATCAGTCCTTTCGCTTTTACCAATATTATTGCGGTAGCACTAGGATCAGAGCGCTATGAGTGGACCGCTCAATTCTTAGAAGAATACGCCCCCCTTCTGCCGCCAAAAGTTCGAGAAGCCTATGTCGCTTATAATTATTCGCGCTGGCATTTTTATCAAGCTCAATACCAACAAGCAGCAGCCTTGTTAAGTGCCGATGATTTTGAAGATGTACATTTGAATCTATCCGCCAAAATCCTCCTCCTTAAGGTTTATTATGCCTTGGATGAAATTCAATTATTAGAAGGCTTACTCAATCGTTTCAGCACCTTTCTAAGCCGCAAAAAAGAGTTGGCTTATCATAAGAACAATTACAATAATATCATCCGTTTTACAAGGCGGCTAGTAGCCATTAATCCTTATTCAGCAAAAGCTAAAAGCAAATTGCGCCAAGAAATTAAACATACGCCATTGTTAACAGAGCGGGTGTGGTTGTTAGAACAATTGGATAAATTTTAATCCCCATTGGGCTCATTCTCCTAGATTTGAGTTGCTCCTACCGAACAATTAAAAATTATTGGCACTCTCACCATTTATAACCAATTCCTTCCAGAGGAACAACAAGCGTTTGGTTCTCCGTTATCACTTGTTTTATAATAAAAAAGCCGTTCTAGCGTAATGCTAGAACGGCTTCATTGTATGATTCAACTAAGGGAGATTAGTTAATATCCCACCATAGTTTAGTATCTAAATCATCAGCACCACCTAATAGAGTAACACCAGCTTGGTATTCTTCTCCATTCAATGTTACTTCATCTGTTGGGTACAACATACGGTTTGGAATGTTAGTACCATCCAACGTACCACCAGCAGGAGCTTGTAGAATACCGAAGTCTAATCTTCTGTATTCTGCCCATCCTTGAACACCTTGCATGTAAAGAGCGATCCATTTTTGACGACCAATCACTTCTCTCCAAGTTTGAGTACCCATCAAAGTGGTGTAATCAACTTCAGGTTGAGCAATGTAAGCTGTAATATCAGCAGGCAACAAAGTACCAGCATTATCCCAATACTCCATAGAAGCAGTGATACCAGCATTGTAGTGTGCTTCTGCAGATCCAGCTCCACCAATTCCACGCTCCGCAGCTTCTGCTAATAAGAATTCTACTTGTGCATAATCCATGAAGATACCAGGAGCAGTTTCAGACAATACTTGTGCATTTCTTTGAGAAATGTCAGCATCCAATGTCAAAGCAGCATCAGCCTCTGTTAGACCGTATACCTCTCCAACAAAAAGACCTGATGCATTTGGTGCATAGTAAAATCCACGACGAGGATCACCTAGACGAGTCAACTCATCAACCATTACGTTAGAAGCTGCAAAATCGTTACGTGTTTTGTAATCTTCTGCTAATGGGTTGTTGTTGGGTGCACCATTCATGTACATAAACAAAGCATTGTCTGCATTAGACGTCATTACACCTCCAGTGATCGCCTCACTAATAGCTGTTGCTGCTTCAGTCGTTTTTACATCAGACATACGCATAGCAACACGCATTTTTAGAGAGTTAGCGAATTTTTTCCACTTAGTGATATCACCATTGTAGATTTGGTCACCTTTGACAGAATTATCAGTATCGTCGAAGTTAGCAATAGCATCGTTCAACAAGTCCAATAAACCCATGTATACTTCTTCTTGAGAATCATACTTAGGGAAAGGAAACTCCGCTCCTCCCAATGCTTGAGAGAAAGGGATAGGTCCCCAAGAATCTGTCATGTTTTGGTACAACCAAGCTTGCAACGTTTTTGCGATAGCAATTTGGTTTTCATTTTTTCCAAAACCAACATAATCTCCAGGTGTAGCCTCATTCAAACGAATGATTTCCTGTAAATCCTGTAGTGGACGAGAATAAAAGAATCCCCAGTAGTTGTTAGTGATAGTAACACGTAGAGCATATCTAGATTCTGCGCTATACTGGTTAGAAGCCCAGTACTGAGCCAATTGATTACCTCGGCGTCCATTGAACCACTCATCCCAAGTATAGTCCATCATGAACTTTTGAGCATTGGTCAAAAGAAAAGAGGTAGAGGTAGTAGTTGAATTATTGGGATCTGTGTTGACTACGTCAAAACGCTTTTGGCAAGCCGTAAAGACCATTCCAAAAACTGCGCAAAGCAACGCAGACTTCATAATTTTATTTAAATGAATTTTCATATCAATTCGTTAGTTTTACGTTGTTGGTAATTATTAGAATTTCAAGCTTAAGTTCACACCAATAGAACGTTCTGTTGGTAATTGACCACCTTCAAACCCTTGTACGTTTCCAGAGTTTACTGCTGCTTCAGGATCAATGTTTGGAACATTTTTGTGAAGGATAGCAATATTTCTAGCTACTACACCTAGAGATACATCTCTAAAAGGAGTTTTGCCAAAAAGTTTGTCAGGGAAAGTATAACCTAAACGAGCTTCTCTAAATTTGATGAAACTAGCATCATAAATATCTACAGAGTTCACGGTATATCCTTGATTCAAGAAGAAGTGATCTTGTACATCGATGTTCACATCATTAGCTTGTCCTGAACCTACCCAGTCACCATTAGCATCTTGAGTAGCAGATACCCCATCAACAACAACACCATCTGTACGGATACTACCTTCAGCAGTAACATCCAATACACCAGAGTATTTACCCCACATGTTAGACAAAGAGAATACTTTACCTCCAGCTTGGAAATCAAATAACATAAACAAAGAGAAACCCTTATAAGCAATTGTTGTAGAAACACCACCTGTAAAGTCAGCCAATACAGATCCTAACGCTTTAGCTTCAGATACAACATAAGCACCATTAGGCTTCACTAGTTTGTTACCAGCATCATCATATTCATAATCAGTACCAACAAAAGTACCATAGGTCTCTCCTACTCTAGCTTCTAAAGCAACACCAAATAAAGAAGACAAACGAATGTTGTCTACCCCTTCAGTCAAAGAAAGAACTCTGTTATCATTTTTAGCAAAGTTAACACCTAAGTCCCAACGGAAATCTTTAGTCTTAACAGGCGTAGCATAAGCAGCAATCTCAATACCGTAGTTTAATACATTACCCGCATTTAATACACGAGAAGTATATCCTGTAGCAGGAGACTGAGAAACATTAAAGATCAAATCTTTAGTAACTTGATTGTAGTAAGTGATATCTAAACCTAAACGGTCATTGAAGAATCTCAAATCTAAACCAGTTTCAAAAGCAGTTGTGCTTTCTGGTCTTAAGTTTGCATTTTTCAAAGAATTAGTAACAGTAGTTGCACCGTTGCTACCAAAACTAGGATTAGTAATATACGTGTTAACCAACTGGTAAGGGTCCGTACCGCTACCTGCCAATCCGTAAGAAAGTCTCAATTTACCAAAAGAGAAGATATCATTCTGAGGTAATAATTCAGAGAAGATAAAACTAGCTCCTACAGAGTAGTAAGGATAAACATTAGCTTCAGCAGGTAAAGTAGAGTTCGCATCAATACGACCACTCAAATCCAAGTATAAAAAGTCTTTGTAACCAATAGAAGCATTAGCAAAGGCAGAGAAGATTTCCAAGCGGAAAGTCTGATCCGTAATGCTGATTGGAGAAACAGAGTTCGACAAGTTGTATAAACCAGGCGTATTCAATCCCCCTTGTGTACCAGAAATATTATTGCTGTTTAAGTCACTACGGTAGTTAGCTCCAACAAATGCAGACAAAGAAACATCTTCGCCAAAACGGTTGTTGTAGTCAAAACGACCTTCAAAGTTACTTTCTCTTCTTGTACGAACAGCTTCAGAGTAACTAGCTTCATTCACACCACCTACAGCAACCCACTCTTCACGGCGGTCAGTGTATAAGTCAGTCATGGCACGAGCAGTAAAGCTAAAGTTCTCTGTAAAGGCATAACGTACACCAACGTTTCCGAAAAGACGTTCTCTGTTATCTCTTTGACCATTTTCGTAACGATCCCAGAAAGGATTATCCCAGTATTTAGGAGAACCATCTGCCTCAGACTCTCTGTTCCAAGTACGTTGTGTTCCATCAGGGCTTTTGTAGTTTCTTAGACGATCCATATTCAATTGTCTTTGGAACCATTGATTGAACTGACTCATGATAGAGTTACTGTATCCAGTGTTTGGACGACCTTTACCATTGTTAGAAACATAGTTAATAGACGTAAACGCATTCAACTTATCAGTGAAGTTGTAGTTTCCGTTGAAAGACAAGTTATGACGTGTCAAAGACGAGTTTTCTTGCGTACCTGTTTGGTGAACATTAGCATAAGATAAACGGAAAGCACCAGTAGTGTTCGCTCCGTTCAAAGAAATACTATTGGTTGCCAAAACACCTGTACGGAAGAAGTCCTTCACATTATTAGGACTAGCCGCCCATTCTCTAGTTTGACCAAAGTTAGAAGGATCCGAAGGATCATAAGAATCCCATTGTCTTACTTGTTGGCCATTAAATTCAGGTCCCCAGCTACCATCGTAACCGAAGTTAGCAATCATTTGATTGGTATCCATAACAGATGTTCCAAAACTGCTACCAGCACCTCCACCGTAACGGTTTTGGTAATTAGGCAATACAGCAACTTCATTGAACTGTAGACCAGAATTGATAGAAACACCAATAGTAGAACGAGCATCTTCTGCTCTAGAACCTTTCTTAGTAGTAATCATGATTACACCATTAGAACCACGGTTACCATATAAGGCAGCCCCAGCAGGTCCTTTTAATACATTGATTGACTCAATATCATCAGGATTGATGTCCGCAATAGCGTTACCGTAATCATATCCACCAGCACCACGCTGTTGGTCAGCATCTGTGAAGTTAGAGTTATCCATTGGTACACCATCCACTACAAATAAGGGTTGGTTGTTACCTAGGATAGATCCAGCACCACGCAAGATGATACGAGTAGAACCACCCAAGTTAGAAGAACCAGTGATTTGTACACCAGCTACTTTACCTTGTAAGCCATTCAAAAAGTTAGCATCTCTTGTTTTGGTGATTTCATCACCATCTACTTGTTGGGAAGAATAACCCAATGTCTTTTCTTTACGAGAGATACCTAAAGCAGTAATTACTACTTTATCTAAATCTACTCCTTCAGACATTGTAACATTGATGGTTCCTTTTCCATCAATAGCAATTTCTTGTGTCGCATATCCGATATAACTAAATATCAGTGCATCGGCTGCTTCTGGTACCTCGATCATAAATTTACCATCTAGATCGGTTGTTGTACCAAGAGCAGTACCTTTTACTAAAACTGTTGCTCCAATGACTGCCTCACCACCGTCGTCAGTTACAGTTCCCGAGATATCCATCTGGGCATACACTGTTCCTACAGAGAAGATGAGCAACACTAGCAACGTGTTGAATAATTTCATAAAAAACCTGTTTTTTTGAGGTTAAATAAAAGTACTTTACAAGTCAAATGTACTCATAAAAGTCAGGACCCTAACAATTTGTTAATGTTTTTTTAACTACTGCTTAGGTATTTTTGCCTGTTTTATCTCCCTTTTTTAACATCTCCTTAAGAGGGTAATCTCTTATAAAATCGTCTCTTTTTGATTGAAATATGAGAGACAATAGAATGATAATTAATAAGATAGCATTCATTACTATAAGAGCTGTAATATAGTTCCTACAGTAGTAAAAAGGGCATTTTTATAAAAAACGCTTTTTGACATTACTATTAAAGAGAAAGAGCATTTTCTCCATTTTTTAGGATAAAAATCCTTGTCACAATTCTTTTCTTAGCCAAGTTTAACAATAATAATTAGGCATTCTTCCCAAGAAAAAGAACAGCATTGCTTTTTTTACAAAAAACAGAGAATAACATTCTTTTTGGAACTTTATTTTTAATAATTCAGAAGCACTATACCTTCTATTAAAAAATAGAATTAGTAAAAGTTGGATATTTTTCAAAAATAGCCTCCTTAATTCATACCTGTCAGAAAATTCTATTTACCAAATAGTGCTCGCTCGACCAGTTCACAAACAGCGTGGCCCATTAACAAATGGGCTTCTTGAATTCGAGGGGTATCGGTGGAGGGAACAAGGCAACTTAATTCAGCAAAAGGAAGAACATTTCCTTTTGTAGCCCCTGTCCAAGCAATTGTTGTTAGACCTTGCTCTTGAGCTTGTGCCAAGGCCTTAACAATATTTGGAGAATTACCAGAAGTAGACAAACCTATAAGTACATCTCCTGCCTGCCCCTTTGCTTGAATAAGTCGAGCATATACTTCTGTAAAATCATAGTCATTCGCTACAGCAGTCATATAGGAACTGTTCACATGCAGCGCTTCAGAAAACAAAGGCCGTCGATCCAAATAAAAACGACCTGAAAACTCAGCAGCCAAGTGTTGGGCATCTGCAGCACTGCCACCATTGCCACACCATAAAACCTTACCGCCAGCTTCAAAACACTGCACCAAAATAGCAACCGTTTCTTCTAAGGTAGCCATACAGTGCTCATCAGTTAATAACTGTTGCTTGACCTGTATAGAATCTTGAATAATCTCCCGTAACGTTTTTGGTACTTTCATGTCAAAAAGGATAAAATAATGATCGTTTGAAAAACAACTTTTGTAAAAAAGCAGGCTTCTGCGAAAACTCTAAGGTAAGGATATTGTTGGCATCCTTGATCATTTACTTTTTAGAAGCCCTGATTTCCCGCTAATCTTCTTGATTTCTTAATACAAAAAAAAGCAAGGAGCTAAGGCAAATACATAAAATGGCTGTACCTTACTCAACGGCAGTACTAAAACTACTGCTGTCTCTAACTCTCAAATTGATTTTCAATGAAAGCAACCATAATAAACATAGGAGATGAAATCTTAATTGGTCAAATCGTCAACACCAATGCCAGCTGGATGGCTGATAAACTCAACCAGAGTGGTATTGCTGTCCACCAGGTAGTTGTTATTGCTGATACACAAGAAGAAATTCGTGCAGCAGTTGACCTTGCTCTATCACAAACCGACTTAGTCCTCGTTACAGGAGGTCTTGGCCCCACCAAAGATGATGTCACTAAAAAGGCCTTGGCCAACTACTTTAACATGGAAATGGCCTACCATGAACCCAGTTTCAAAAACATACAGCAACTCTTTGCACAATTCGGACGGGTAGCTGATGAGCGCTATCGCGTACAGGCCGAAATGCCCAAAGAGGCTACTATTCTAATTAATAAAGTAGGGACAGCCTCTGGTATGTGGTTCGAAAAAGAGGGGCAAGTTGTTGTTTCTATGCCTGGTGTCCCTAGAGAGGTACACTACCTCCTCAACCACGAGGTGCTTCCACGTTTATTGCGCCAATATCATTTTCCAACGATTCTACACCATACTATTTATACCACAGGAAAAGGAGAAACAGATTTAGCCGAAATGCTAGAAGAATTTGAAGAAAGTCTTCCTTCCAACATCAAATTGGCTTATTTACCAAACTCTACGTTGGGATTTGTACGGTTACGATTGAGTGCCTATGGAGAAGATGCAATGATTCTGGAAGCGCAACTAGAACACTACGTCAGTGAATTGCCACCTATCTTAGGCACCTTAATTTTTGGAGAGAATGACGAAACTATAGAACGTGCAGTGGGAAATCTATTGCTACAAAAAGGCTATACTTTAGGCACAGCAGAGAGTTGTACAGGAGGGAATATTGCTCACAAGATAACCTCTATCCCTGGTAGTTCCGCCTATTACGAAGGCAGTGTAGTGGCGTATTCCAACCGAATCAAACAACAAATGCTTCAAGTTGATGCCACAACATTATTGGACAATGGGGCTGTAAGTGAAGAAGTTGTGATTCAAATGGCACGCGGTACGCAACAACTCATGCAAGTAGACTGTGCCATTGCTGTTTCTGGTGTTGCTGGTCCCACAGGAGGAAGTCCAGAAAAACCAGTAGGAACCATTTGGGTTGCTATTGTCAAAGGAGAAGAATGCTATACCAAGCGTTTACAATTAGGAAAAGATCGAATTCAGAACATCGAAAGAACAACAACTATTGCCCTAAATTTGCTGCGCCTATTTCTGTTGCAAGCGTTGCCAGTAGATGAAATTAAATAATTGACTAAGAGGCTCCAATAATAAAAGCCGTTTTTTTATAACCAAGAGTACGCTATTTTTTGTACTTTTGCGCTTGAATTAGGATTCTCACACGAAATAAAGTAATACAATGGCTAAGGTCGAATTGATTATGCCCAAACTGGGTGAAAGTGTCATAGAAGCAACTATTCTCAACTGGGAAAAAGCAGTGGGTGACGCTATTGAAATGGACGAGAATGTGGTTGTAATTGCCACCGATAAAGTAGATACAGAAGTTCCATCTCCTGTAGAAGGAACGTTAACAGAAATCCTATTTCAAGAGGGAGATACCGTTGCTATTGGAACGGCAATTGCCATTATTGAAACAGATAGTGCTGCCGAAGTACAAGCTTCTCCTGCAATAGCAGAGACAACACCAAAACAAGAAGTTGCTCCTAGTAATGGAACGGTCAACAAAACAGCACCTGCAACAGCTTTGGACACCAGCAATGCCAATCGTTTTTATTCTCCTCTAGTGAAGAGTATCGCTAAAGAAGAAGGGATTGGTTTAGAAGAATTAGAACAAGTTCCTGGCACAGGCAAAGACCAACGTGTTACCAAAGCAGACATGCTTGCCTATCTAAAAAATAGAGGTCAACAAAACGTTGCACCTGCCACAACTACAGCGCCTGTAACAGCTGCGGCACCTACAACCAACAATGCTGTGGTTGCAGCCCCTCAATTCAAAGCACCTCCCGTTAATAGAAGTGGTAATGTAGAGATCATTGAGATGGATAGAATGCGTCGCTTGATTGCTGACCATATGGTTATGTCTAAGCACGTTTCTCCACACGTTACTTCTTTTGTAGAAGCAGATGTAACGGAACTCTTCCAGTGGAGAAGTAAAGTTAAGAATGAATTCCAACAGCGTCATGGAGAGAAAATCACCTTCACCCCTATTTTTGTAGAGGCAGTAGTGAAAGCGATCCAAGATTTCCCAATGGTCAATGTGGCTGTAGATGGAAATGAAATTGTACGCTACAAAGATATTAACATTGGTATGGCGGCTGCTTTGCCTACAGGAAACTTAATTGTACCTGTCATCAAAAATGCCGACATGCTTAATATGACAGGCTTAACCAAAACGGTTAATGACTTGGCCAATCGAGCACGCCAGAACAAATTGCGTCCTGATGAAATTCAAGGAGGTACCTTTACATTGACCAATGTAGGAACCTTTGGTAATGTTATGGGAACACCCATTATCAACCAACCTCAAGCAGCAATTTTAGCGGTAGGTGCCATTCGCAAGAAACCAGCAGTGTTAGAAACAGAGCATGGTGATGTGATTGCTGTTCGCCACATGATGTTCTTGTCTCTTTCTTATGACCACCGTGTAGTTGATGGCATGTTAGGTGGCTCATTCCTACGTCGCGTAGCTGATTATTTAGAAAATTTTGATGGCAATAGATCCATCTAAGAGCGGATACCCTCTTATTTTTTAAAACCCATTGTGCTAGGCACAATGGGTTTTTTATATTTACACTAAGGACAATAAAACACAGCATAAACCAACCATAAATTTGCAGTGTTTTTCACATTTTCTAATAAAAAAAAGTGGGCTCTTATCTACCCTGTGGTACCCCTATTGATCTTTTTAGATCAAACTACAGTTGGTAATCGCTCACTATTATCAGACCCTCTATTTTTTTACAATGAAAAAAGTATATGGCTTTACAGCCTTGCTGACATTACCAATTCTATTAAGTGAAATTGGTTGTCAAACAGATGCAAACAATGATTTAGATGGACAACTAACACAACGATTAGAAACCTCTTCGTATGGAAAAGGTGTTAGTTATTATCAATTACCAGAAAGCGATGACTTCAATAGCATCCCACAAGATCCCAACAATCCTATTACCAAAGAAAAAGTAGCCTTAGGCAAGGCTATTTATCACGAAACAGCTTTTGCAGTGGACGTTAAGTTTTCAGGAAGTAGGAAAGCTATTTCTTGTGCGACTTGCCACCATGCCGCTGCTGGATTTCAAGCAGGAGCAGCGCAAGGTATTGCTGATGGCGGTTTAGGTTTTGGTACTCAAGGAGAAGGGCGAGGCGTAGATCCGCAATGTCCCTTAGATTCAATTGATGTCCAACCCATAAGAACCCCATCTTTACTAAACGTGGCGTATCAAAAAGTCATGCGTTGGAATGGCTCTATGGGGGCTACTGGCTCCAACACAGGAACGGAAACACAATGGGTAGGAACAGCTTTTTCCAAAAACCACTGGGGCTTTGAAGGGGTAGAGACACAAAGTATTGTTGCCCTAAAAGGGCATAGACAAGATATGGATTCTACGGTTATCCATAGTACCAATTACAAAACTATGTTTGATGAGGCTTTCCCAAGTATTCCTGCAACAGAGCGCTATACCAACAAAACCGCAGGTTTGGCTATTGCCGCTTATTCTAGAACCGTTTTAGCAAGTAAAGCTCCTTTCCAAAAATGGATTAAAGGAGAAAAATCTGCGATGACTTCTCAACAGAAAGAAGGGGCCTTATTATTTTTTGGAGATGCGGGTTGTTATCGTTGTCACAACGGACCTTCTCTCGCCACAGAAGCCTTTCACGCTTTTGGTACTAAAGATTTATACCAACATCCTAGTGCGCCTGTTTACAACGCTTCTATTAATAACATAGAAAATCTGGGTAGAGGAGGTTTTACTGGAAAAGTAATAGATAACTATCGTTTTAAGGTACCGCAATTGTATAATGTCAAAGATTCCCCCTTTCAAGGTCATGGCGGCTCTTTTGGTTCTACCCGAGCAATTATTGCTTACAAAAACAAAGGTGTTCCAGAAAACACCAATGTCCCTAGTGATCGAATTTCTCCTTTATTCATCCCTTTAGGTCTAAGTGAAGAGCAAGTGGATCAATTAGCAGATTTTGTTGATAATGCACTTAACGATGGAGAACTTCAACGCTATGTTCCTGCAACCTTACCAACTGGACAGTGTTTTCCTAATGCAGATGTACAATCTAAAATAGATCTTGGTTGTCAATAAAATCGACCAGAATAAAATACTTCTAATAGCGATGAACTATTTTAATACACCTTAAGTTGTCTATTTTCTATACAGTTTTTTAGCTTTGTTATTACAAGTTATAAAAAGCCCCCTATAGAGCGTCACATTATTGGTTTTGTAGACCTGTTTTTTATTATTAATTATCAATGAATTAAAAAGTACAATGGAACAAGAATTTAAGCCTAAGTATGAGCTCAAAGTAGTGAACACTTTGACACGCGAAAAACAGAAATTTGAATCACTGGCAGCTGGTTATGTAGGCATGTATGTCTGTGGTCCTACTGTTTACAGTGAAGTGCACTTGGGCAATTGTCGTACTTTTTTCTCCTTTGATGTCATCTATCGTTATCTCCTTTATCTGGGGTATAAAGTACGCTATGTGCGTAACATTACGGATGTAGGGCACTTGGTAGGTGATGTTGACGAAGGAGAAGAGGATAAAATCTCTAAGCAGGCTAGGTTAGAACAATTAGAACCTATGGAAATTGTTCAGAAGTACAGTAACCAATTCCACCGTGTTCTAAACCAACTTAACAACCTCCCCCCAAGTATTGAACCTCGCGCAACAGGCCATTTGATTGAGCAAATTGAAATGGTCAAGGATATCATTGCCAATGGCTATGCTTATGAGAAAAATGGCTCGGTCTATTTTGATACTCAGAAGCTACTCAACGAAGGGAAAGCGATCTATGAATATGGTACTTTATCAGGTAAGAAGCAAGATGATTTGCTAGTAGAAACACGCGACGACCTCAAAAACCAGAGCGACAAACGTCATTCTTCTGATTTTGCAATTTGGGTCAAAGCCTCTGATAAACATATTATGCGTTGGCCTTCTCCTTGGTCGGTTGGTTATCCAGGATGGCATTTAGAATGTTCTGCGATGAGCACGAAGTACTTGGGGAAGCACTTTGATATTCATGGCGGAGGAATGGATTTAGAATTCCCACACCATGAGAATGAAATTGCACAAAACATTGGTGCTTGTGGCTGCCAGCCTGTCAAGTATTGGCTGCACACTAATATGCTCTTATTAAATGGTAAAAAAATGAGTAAAAGTGATGGCAATTCCATCACACCTGACCAGCTTTTAACAGGCAACAATGATTTGCTTTCTAAAGCCTATACGCCTATGGTATTCCGCTTTTTTATGTTGCAAGCACATTATTCAGGAGAGCTTAATATTACCGATAAAGGGCTTTTGGCCGCAGAGAAAGGCTATCGTCGTTTGATGGATGCGAACCAAACCTTGCAGGAATTGACCCACAGTGGCGAAGAGGCTATTGGTGGAGAAGATCAACAAATCAATACCTTGCTCGACAAAGCTTTTGAAGCCATGAATGATGACTTCAATACAGCAGCAGCCATTGGTAAACTCAATGGGGTTGTTGCTAAAATCAATGCCTTAGACAATGGTCGTTTAGAAATGAGCGCCATCAAAGCCAGTACCTTGGAGCGCATGAAAACAGCTTTCCAAGATTTGATTTTTGATGTCTTTGGTTTATTGGATGAGCAAAGTGAAGGCGAAGGCAGCAACAACAAAGGTAAATTACTAGAGGTTGCTATGGGGGTTGTTTTAGAATTGCGCCAAGAAGCTCGTACCAATAAAGATTGGACAACCAGTGACTTGATTCGCGATCGCTTACAAGCGGCAGGCATTCAGGTAAAAGATTCTAAAGATGGCCCTACTTGGAGTAAAATTCCTTCGTAGTTCCTCCCTATAGAGCTAATAAATGAAAGGCTTCCTTGATTCAATCAGGGAAGCCTTTTTTAATAGTACTTACTAACAAAGTTCGACCTGAAACC
>JBOEFW010000046.1:0-21152 GCA_050633105.1 Aureispira sp.
TTCGGGATGACTCATGTTTTTTAGTTAATGACAAATTTGTTGGATTATTTCTTTAGAATGTACAACAAGTCTGCAATACGTTTTTGCAAATTTTTACGATCCACAATAAAATCTAAGAAGCCACTATCTAATAAGTATTCAGAACGCTGGAAGCCTTCTGGTAGCTCTTTCAATTTCAACGTTTCTTTTACAATTCTTGGTCCTGCAAAAGCAATCAAAGCATTGGGCTCTGAGAAATTAAAATCTCCTAACATCGCAAAAGAAGCCGAGACACCACCCGTTGTTGGATCAGTTAGGAAGGATAAATAAGGCACCTTAGCATCTGCTAGCAAGGTTAATTTAGCAGAAATTTTAGCCATCTGCATCAAGGAGAAAGCCGATTCCATCATACGCGCTCCACCTGATTTAGAAATAATCATCAGAGGCGTTTTGTTCTCTATACAATAGTCAATCGCTTTTGCAATTTTCTCGCCCATGACAGATCCCATAGATCCACCAATAAAACCAAAATCCATGGCAGCAATAACTAAATCAAGTTTATTGACCTTGCCTTTGGCCACTCGCATCGCAGAATCTAATTCTGTCTTCTTACGCGCTGCTTCCAAGCGTTCTTGGTAAGGTTTGAGGTCTGTAAAATTTAAGAAATCATGTGCAATGATGTCTGTAAAGAGTTCTTTGTATTTTTCGTTATCAAAAATAATCTCAAAATACTCTTGAGAACCGATACGCTCATGCTGATTACAAGCAGGGCAAACATACAAGTTTTCTATCAAGTCCTTAACGGTAGATGTTGCTTTACAAGCATTGCACTGGTGCCAGATACCATCAGGGGTTTCTTTCTTTTGAGAAGTAGATGTTGTGATACTGTTTTTATCGCGTTTATACCAACCCATATCGTTGCCGTATTTTTTATTTGAGGTAATGCTACGTCAACAGATCAATACAATAGAGCTACTATCGAGCTTCTAGCCTGTTTGACGTGTTGACAAAAGTACAAAAATGTTGTTAGGGAAGTTGTAAATTCTAAGCTTTTTGGTCAACGATTTTCGAAGAGCTCTTTTTATCTACACTAGCAGCCTTCACTACTTTCCCATATAAGTCGTATTCTGTTGCATCAATAATTTCTATTTCCGCAAAATCACCCAATCGCACAAAGTTATCAGCCGTTTTCACCAATACCTCATTGTCTACTTCAGGAGAATCAAATTCTGTTCTTCCTACAAAGAACTCTCCTTCAACTCGATCAAATAAAACACGGAAAGTTTGGCCAATTTTTGCCAAATTATGATTCCAAGAGATATCCGCTTGTACTTCCATAATATCAGCAGCACGTTGTGCCTTTACTTCCACTGGTACATTATCTGCTTGATCGTGTGCAATGGTATTTTCTTCGTGAGAATATTGGAAGACGCCTACGCGCTCAAATTCCACTTCTCGTACAAAGTCAACCATATCTTGGAATTCGTCTTCAGTCTCTCCTGGATAACCAACCAACAAGGTGGTTCTAAAAGCAATTCCAGGGACACGGCTACGCGCTTCTTTTACTAGTTGAATCGTTTCTTCTCTAGTAATTTGACGACGCATCCGTTTTAGCACAGCATTGTTTGCATGTTGCAAAGGCATATCAATATAGCGGCAGACCTTAGGTAGTTCAGCCATGACATCAAATACCTCCAAAGGAAATTTACTTGGATATGCATAATGCAAGCGAATCCATTCAATGCCCTCTACATCACTCAAAGCGCGTAATAATTCCGCTAATTTCCGTTCTTTATAAATATCTAATCCATAATACGTCAACTCTTGTGCAATTAGCATCAATTCCTTAACGCCTTTTTTTGCCAAACCTTTCGCTTCTTCAACTAGTGCCTCAATGGATTTAGAGATGTGCTTACCACGCATCAAAGGAATCGCACAAAAAGAACAAGTGCGATTACATCCTTCTGAAATTTTAAGGTACGCATAATGTGGAGGTGTCATCAAACGACGTTCTCCAATCAAGTCATGTTTGTAATCTGCCTCTAAACGCTCCAATAACTCGGGCAATTCTAAAGTCCCAAAATAGGCATCTACTTGAGGGATTTCTGCTTCTAGATTATCTTTATAGCGTTGCGACAAACAACCTGTTACATAAAGTTTGTCAATATCTCCTCGATCGCGCACTTCCGCGTATTGCAAAATGGTATTTACAGACTCCTCTTTAGCCAGATCAATGAATCCACAGGTATTTACAATCACAATATTAGCGTCCTGATCATTGCTGTCATGCACCACCTGAAACTCATTGGCCTCTAACTGTTGCATCATTACTTCAGAATCCACCATATTTTTGGAGCATCCTAAGGTAATTACATTTACTTTATCTTCTTTATGACTTCTCGTTTTCATATATGTGGCGTTGTTTTTAAGCAGCGCAAAGATACAACAACCCCATAGACTAGCCAATTATCAGCTCTCTAAATAGCTTCCTTTCCCTTATATTCTTTCTTTTTCAAAAAAAAACACAAAAAAACAAGCAAAAGTTGGCAATTCTCCCCCCAAGCATTTATATTTGTTCCACGCAAGAAGAAACGTACCAGTTTTTCTTTTTTTGCTAGAAACACTCAACATTGGGGGATTAGCTCAGCTGGTAGAGCGCTTGCATGGCATGCAAGAGGTCATCGGTTCGACTCCGTTATCCTCCACAACAACCAAGGCTCTATAAATCAATGATTTATGGAGCTTTTTTATTTTTAAAGCACTAGCATATCTTCTTTTTTGAATTAGAAATGCTCTTCCTGCTTTAAAGTTCTACTAAAGGCCCCATACTTCATAGTATCTCTTTATCATTAAAAAATTAACGATGAACGTCCGAATCGCTAACCTTGCTCTCTTTATTTTTCTATTAATTGGCTTAATCTCTTGTGGTTCAGAAGAAGATGCTTGCCTAACCTTAACTTGTTTGAATGATGGAACTTGTGTTAATGGTGCTTGTGCTTGTCCAGAGGGATATGAAGGAGAAGACTGTTCTACTGAAAAAACACCTGTTTCGATGTCTATTATAGGCATCAATGTTACTAAATACCCTACTCTCCGTCCAGATAGTACCAGTTGGGATAGCCTAGACAGGAGTGGTCCTGATTTGTTTTTTGCTTTTCATGAAGGTACGGGAGCCACCTATGATTCTAGTACTGATTTTGTTTCTTCTGTTATGAATGATGCCAATGGACAAGCTCTAGAAATTAATGCTGCTCCTCCTTATTTGGTTACCGCATTGACTAGCAATTGGTCTTTGGATTTGTGGGATCTTGATACTGGTACAGAAGAATATTTAGATGGCATTATCTTTTTGCCGCTTGATAAAGTAGCTGGGCTACCCAATACGTTTGATGTAGAAACACCAGCTGTGAAAGCGACCTTTTTTGTGCAGTGGGATTTTTAGACTCCTTCTACTTTTTTTTATAAAACAGGCTACTCTCCTATCAATGGAAAGTAGCCTGTTTTTATTCTGTTATAACTAAGAACAACTCCCTTACCCCTTCTTCACAAGACGCTGATCCAGTTGTCTTAAAATAGTAGGGTCTTGAATTTTATCATCCTTAGACAACATCAATATTTTGGACAGCACTTCTGCCGTTCTAGGATCATCGTCTACAAACGGTAAAAAGATACGTCCTCGATGCTGTGAAGGCACTGCCAAAATAGAAAGATAATTGCCAGGCAACTGGTGACAAACACCACTCCCCAAGTGCACCGTATAATCGCCTAATGTTCCTTTGACATGGGCATGGCGCTTACTGATCGAAACATTCCCCAATTTGAATAGTCGCGCGGTTTCTTCTACCAATACCGCTCGCATTTCTATCGTGGATAAGCTTGCCTCTGGATCAACACCCCCCACATGCGCCACACTCACCACCAAATCCATATCCCGCATCAGCTCACTAAACAGACAAGGATTTAATTCATCCAAGGGCTTTAGTTGATGCGTTTTCAGATCACGCACTTCGATGGTTTCTAAGGTTGGGCTTTCGACATCGGCTGGAGAAAACCAATCCGCGGTGGCAAAAGCTTGTGCAACCAATTGTTCTTTATGAAAGACCTTTTGTAAACCTTCATAATAATCAACGGTCCAACCTCTGCTTTTGAGAAGTGCTATGGTCTTTTTGGGCTGTACTTGGTGCCCAGCATAACGACGAGAACGAACACGTTCGACCACTTCATCAGGGGTAGGCAAGTATAAGGTTCTGAAAATCTGCTTAAAGGGTTGTTTTATTTTTTGCTCAAAACAAGACTGTTGGTAAGTACTCCATTCCCCTGCTGCATACAAATCATAACAATGTGCCAAACGGGCTTGCGTTCCTAGAGGTTCTACAACTCCTTTTGCATTGAGCAAACCTTCTGGGTGTAAAAACCCTAGTTTACCCTCACTTTCAAAGACCAACTGCCGTACCAAAGGCGCCACTACAGGATGTTCCAATAAATCTTGCAATTCCTCATATCGGAAACTGTCGCCATTCACCATTGCTTGCTCTAAGCTACGGCGCGTACGGCGTAGTTGTTCGCGAAGCATCTTGACATCTTGACGCATTGCTAGCACTTGGGCATTTTTACGGTGCTTGGCAGGAACATTTGCTAAAGGCTTTCCTGCTTTTTCTACCCTTAGCTGGGCTTTGCCTTGTGGATCAATGTGCAAGGTAATAACGGTTTCTTCTAGCGCAATTGGTTTCGCTGTTGCTAGGATTTGTTGTACCGTTTTGGATTCCATTGCCCAAGTCAGGCGCAGTGGATCATCGTACCCTGCGGTACGTGCCAAATTCTCTAACGCAATGGTAACAGCACTGGCTTCGCTGCTCTGTTTTTGACTTCCAAACTGCTTACTTTCTTTCTTAAATTTTTGGATAAATTGATAGCGCTTCAGTAAATCCTTTTCTGGCGTCTTTCGGCTTAAAGGCACCAAACCATAAGCCCGTAAATAGTCTTGGTTTCGACTTGCTTTTATGCGTTTATTAACGGCTGTAATTTTGGTATTCCCTAAGATTACATCCGCAAAAAGCTGGGCCCGTTTATGTTGTCCTCCTGTAGATAAATACTTAGCCGCCTCATACAGTATTTTCCACCGCGCTTTTCCCAACGTTTTATAAGCTGTTTTAAACCATTGGATGTCTACTGCTCCTTGATCAAATTCTGCCAATTCTACCTTTGAATAATGAGCAATTTTAGTATCCGCCTCATCGTTGTTATACGACTTTGTGTGTGCCTGCAACCACCAAGCTGCAGCAACAAACCCTTTCCAGCCTAAATAATCGGCTACTAATTCTAACCACTGTGGTGCATACAAAGCCGCTTCTACTAAGCGTTTATCTGTAATTTCTGCGGCCTTTATTTTTTCCTTAAACGAAGCAGCATCTTCCTTATTAGGATACAAGCGACTCAATAACGTACTAAGTAATTCCTTTTTATTCTTCCCACGCTCTCCCCAACTGTAGCCTCGATGGAGCTTTTCTTTACCCAATGCTTGAAGAATCTTAACAAAATAATCGACCCCATATAAGGCTTGTATTTGCGTTGCCAAATCACTAACAATAGTAGGACTGTCGCCTCTTTGTAATTCTATCTCCAAAATACGCGCTTTACAACGTGCGATTAGCGGTTCTAAAAAAGGCTGATGAATCAATAGATAAGGTTTATCCTTCTCCTTTCCTGTGTCTCTATAGGTCAACTGGCGAATAACATCTGATCGTAGTAATCGGTGGTACAGTTCATCTTCGGTTAAACGTTTTAATAAAAAGGCACGTACATCGACATCAATGGGCAATACGCCACGTTCTTTATCAGGGTTAGAAGAACTTACCCAATGCTGGATTTCCCAATACACTTCAAATTCCTGATCTGATAGACCTTCTTGTGTATAAGAATATTGGTTATTAATCTGACTAAACTGGTGGACATTGTGCCAACTGTAGTAATAATTTGACCCATAATAATCCTCTTTCTTCACCCAAGAAAGTTGCTCCTCACTCAAACTATTGATAAATCGACGCACTAGGCCTTCCACAAAAGCTGTTTTATCTGGATAAGTATCTATTTCCGATAACATTCGGATGATAGAAAATCTTGCTTGATTCCAAATATGAGGAATATCTTTGGTCGAAAAATCAGGGAGATGTTGATTGAACTGTTGACCAATTGCTGTTAATATTTTATAGTTATACGCTCCATAATTATAATGAGCACTGTTATAAAAAAGAATCAGATAAAGATCTCTAGCCGTCAATTCACTGGCTTCATACCATTTCAACCAAGTTTCTGACAACGGATAGTTGTATAAAGTAGGCCCTTCTAAAGGATTTTCTTTGGTGACAGGACGGAAGGGATAAAATCCTTCTCCTAAAATTCGGCTTTGTGTCGCTCCATTCCAATCAATGATTTCATAACTGTAATTCGCCTGTTGCTCTAGCAGCGCCAATAAATCGTCTAATTTTTTTTGAATGGTTTTCCAAGGGTGACTAAAACCATAGCGGTTTTCTTTTACAACATCCAAATAAACACCTGTTGGTGGCTTAGGCTTAACAGCAGGGCTTTGATTATTTGGATCATAAAGCCCCAAACCATTCTCCCAAGTATACTGTTCTTGGTCTTGGTCTCCTAAAATTGCGGTTAAGCCTTCTAATAACAGTGCTTCTCGTTTAGAATGTTTGGGGCGTTCTTGGTAAGCCAATGTCTGTGTGACCACCCAATCTTTAAATGCCTCTTTTGTTTGTACTTGTTGTAAGATATCCAAACCTCCTAAACGCTGTTCTAGTGATTTAGCGCTTAACAAACGGGTGGTACTTCGTTGGATTTGTGTGGTTTCTTGTTGTAATAAAACTTCTAGAGTGCTTCTACGTAATCCTGCTCCTTTTCGTTGTAATAAAGCTTCTAATTGTTGAATTTCTTCGTCTGATAAATCCGCATAAGATAAAGCCGTAATGGTCATTTTCTGAATCGCAGAAGAACGATCTTTGAGGTGATCTAAGGCAAATTGACGCTGCCACAAGGCCAAAGGTTTCTTTTTATCTGCTTCCGAATAACTAGAATAAGGCCTAAAAGCGGGTAAGATTTGCTCTGCGACTGTTTGGCGTGTATAAGCATCCATTGTTAATAAATATGGATACAAAGCTTGTACTTCTTCCTCTTTCTTAAAGTTGGTTAAGTTAATGAGTAATTTGCACACTTCATTCTTACTAATAGAAACACTAATCCAATCAAAGGCAAAGCCTTGATACACCTTAGGTTCTTTAGGTATTGTCTCTAAACGTTCCGTTAAGTATTGAAACAAAGCACGGCGTTCCGCTTGACTTTTCTTCTTCAAGAAAGCAGCTCCAATAGCAGCAGAGCGTACGCCCCATGCAAAAACCTTAGGGGAATCATCTTGTAATGCTTCTTCCCATATATGATGCGCTGTAAATTCATTATCTCCCTGTGCCGCAAAATATAGGGCCAAACAACGTTTTTCTACATTCCCTTTCTCATACAACGCTCTAACCAAAGGAACACAGGCATTGATATCCAAAACACCTTGTGCCCATAAAGCCATATAAACGACACCATTATCTTTGGACTCGATCGCTTGTCGAATGCCTTCTGGTTGTTTCAGGTATTCGTACCCCAATTCTAAAAAACGCTTGGCAGTGCTTTTTTTAGCAGCTTCCCAACCTAAACCGACCCAAACATCTAGGGCGCGTACAACCGATGAAAAACGGAGAAGTTTTTGTTCTAAAATTACTTCAATGAAATACAAGAAGGATTCTAAAATACCTTCATCCAAACACTCTACAATTGTTTGGCGCAAGCCTTCTTGTCGTTGTGCACTTAAAAGCAAGTCTTTGACTGCTTTCCACGCTGTTTCTTTATCTGCTAGCAATAAACTTTTGATAATAGTAGACGTGACTTGACCTTTCTCTTGTCGTTGGTACACGATGTCTAGAAGTGTATTATAAACATCCTCTTCTCCTGCCTCAATGGCCGCTGCCCAAACCAAACTAATATTGGCCGCCCCATAACTGTAGCGTTCCCAATCTCGCTGAATGCTCTCTTTCATCGAAACAGGATTACAAAGCTCTCCATTAAGTAACACAACCAGATTGAGTTGATTAATTTGATAAACCGCTTTAGTATTCGGTGCTCTAAACGCACGACGCATATAGCCCTTCTGATAGGCCAAATGTCGGATTTTATGCCAAGCTCCTTCCACAAAAGGTGCTCGTGTAGGGCCAAATAGATAGACCAATACCGCCCTAGATTCTTCTGTCCAAAAAGCATTCTTATCAAAATAAGCTTGGATCTCTTGATAACGACGACTTCCTTTATAAAAAGTTTCTAGTGCATTTCTATTATGTTCTAATGCAAGAACCTTTCCTTGCTTGTCTACTTTTAATCCATTTACAAACAATAAAGCCAATTTTAAGGCATTAGGAGTAAGAGTGACAGAGGCATTTTCTAAGGCACTCTTAAGGGTAACTGGTTCTTGAGGGTTGGATTGATAGAGCGTATATAATTCTCGGTATTGAAGAAGGGCTTTATCTTCTATAAAAAGGAGTTTGTCTGTTGATGTGGACATGTGCTATTGATTCTACTATTAAAAATGGGAATAAAACTAAATGGGAATAAAGTGGTAGGCTTACCAAAAGCTACCTGCCAGAAAGGTTAATCTTATAAAAGTGAAACAATCTACTGCCTCCCAATCAAAAATCGCCTCCAATTGCTCTAATTGCTCCTCATCAGCAAAAATCGCATACAGCCCATCTTCAAAAGCTTGTAAGGCTTCTGTTATTGCTGCTTCTATTGCTACTGTACGTTTTTCAAAACGCTCTCCAACATCTACTTTACCTTTTTGTACCCCTTCTTCTATTTGAGTTGGGGTCAGTGCTTGTAATAAGGTGGCTGTTTGACGCCATTCATAAGCGGTTACTTGTTGTTCTACTAAAGCTCGAATAAAGTCAGCCAAAGTACTTTTTGCTAATAATTGTGGTAACTCTAAACTCGCACGTTCAATTTGCGCTCGTTTTTTTCCTAGTTGTTTAATCGAATATTGGATAGTCATTGCCAATGCTTGTTTTAGACGGGTAAAAACTAAAGTTGTTGAGTTATACTCAAATAACCACCATTATGTTTCACAATACGCAAAATAATGTCAAATAAATTTACATTTTCACCTTTTTTGAAAAAAAGTACTTTTAAACTTGCATTCCATTTCCCCATGCTCTATATTGTAACCTCATGGGTTTTAGGGTTTAGTTTTCTAAGGTTGGTACGCTCCCGCGTACTGACCTTTTTTTATGCCCTCTCTATAACAAGAGTTTATATCGTTTCTCTCTAAGCACTATTACCTCCCCCCTTCTCTCCTATTCCAACAGGATAACAACGCCTTCTATAACAAAGAATTTCTCAAAGATTAAAAAATCCTTTTATGATCTTTTTTAAGTTTTTTTTTCTGATCCTGAATGCCTTTTCTTATATACATTCTATATATTTAGACATTTTCTCAAAAAAATGGAACTAAAACTTGCATTATAAAACCCCATGCTCTATATTGTGACTTCATGGGTTTTAGGGTTTAGTTTTCTAAGGTTGGTACGCTCCCGCGTACTAACCTTTTTTTATGCTCTGTGGCAAGCTCCTTTCGTTTACGACTCCTGTAAAATGACTTTTTGCTTCCTGATAAAACAAGTTTTATAGGTAGGGCTTTTTACTCATTCCTCAAAAAGGAGAAAACATACAATTTGTTATTCAAGGGGCATTACGATTCTCCATAAGGCCTTTTATTATATATTCCTCATTTATTTTAACTTTTTCTCAAAAAAATGGAACTAAAACTTGCATTATAAAACCCCATGCTCTATATTGTGACTTCATGGGTTTTAGGGTTTAGTTTTCTAAGGTTGGTACGCTCCCGCGTACTGACCTTTTTTTATGCCCTACCAAGTCCATTCCTTCAAAAATACACCTTATGAAGCAGATCTATTTAATTCGTCATGCTAAGTCTAGTTGGAAAACTCTCTCTTTAAACGACATTGATCGTCCTTTGAATAAACGAGGCAAACGGGATGCTCCTTTTATGGCGCAAAAAATGGTAAAAAAGGGAATGCAAGTAGATGCGTTTTGGGCTAGTCCATCCAAACGGACACAAGCGACTGCTCACGCTTTTGCTCTGGCCTTAAATTACCCTCTGGAGCATCTTCATTGGGATAAAAATGTGTATGAGGCAACGGCTTCCACTTTATTAAAAATTATTCAAGAATGGAAGGATGACTGGCAGAAGGTTGCTTTGTTTGCGCACAATTTTGCTTGTACTGATTTTGCTAATTATTACGCCCTACCTCTTCTTGAAAATGTCCCGACAACGGGGGTTGTTCATTTACAATTTACAGTAAGCCATTGGTCCCAGATATCTAAGACCAATGGCCAAGTTCTCGACTTTGAATATCCACGATTATATTTTCCTAAAAAAACACATTAGCAACTTTTATTCTTATTCGGTTTTCTTTTGAACAAAAAACAGCTCTGGATTTGCAAATCAGTCTTTTATGCTCTATATTTGCAACTCATGGGTTTTAGGGTTTAGTTTTCTAAGGTTGGTGCGCTCCCGCGTATCAACCTTTTTTTTGCTCTAATAATTGCTGATAGAGTTCATAATTTTCTTGATCGTAACAAACAAAAACAAAACGTTTAAGATGTTTTGCAGAATGCGCTTGCACTATTTCTAAAGCAATAAAAGCGGCCTTTTCTTTTGGGAACCGATAAATACCTGTACTAATATTGGGAAATGCAATACTATCGATCCCTTTCTCTTCCGCCAAGGCTAAACTATTCTTATAGCAAGCTGCTAATCGTTCTACTTCCTTAGACCTTCCATTGTTCCAATATGGCCCCACTGTATGAATAACATATTGTGCAGGTAAATTACCAGCAGGTGTAATAACAGCCTCTCCCACTTTACAACCTCCCTGTCGTGCTCTAATGGCCTTACAAGCTTCTAAGATAACACCCCCGCCTGCTCGATGAATGGCACCATCTACACCTCCTCCTCCTAACAGAGAACTATTCGCAGCATTAACAATAGCAGTTGTTTTAGTTTTGGTAATGTCTCCTTGTATTAATTCTATTATCATAATGTTTGTTTTTTTTCTGATGGTTTATTCCTTCTTCTATAAAAAAACATAGGCCATTTCGAATGTGCTTCGAAACGACCTATGAATACGATTGATGGTTGGTAAACCTAAAACTTTAGAAGTCTCGTTTGGTCACTTTTTCTGTGTGTACAGTTCCTCTTGCTTCATTGTGAACTCTAATCATATAAGTTCCTGCAGGCAACCCTTCTAGGTCTACAGGGATGTTGTTGATTCCTGTTGTTCCTTGAAGCTCTTGCATACGAGCACGTTTTCCTAATACATCCAACACTTCTAATTGTAATGTTTCAATACTTTGGCTTTCATACTGGTAATAAACTACTCCTGTAGTTGGATTAGGATAGAATAAGTATGGTTTGCCGTCTACTCGAATGTTGAGTAGAATTGTGTTGGACAGCGCCAAATCACCTGTCTGTTCTACTAATTCTAAACGGTAGTAATTTTCCCCTTCAAATGGATTTATATCATCGTACGTGTAATGCTTAGCACTGCTGCTTTGGCCTTGTGCTTGTACTACTCCAATGGTTTCAAAAGTAACACCATCAGCACTTCTCTGTACGCGGAAGTAATCTGTATTCTGTTCTGTAGCGGTTGCCCAACGCAAGGTGTTGGTTGTATTATCCGTACTTCCTTCAAAGTATAACCAATCTACAGGGAGTAACGTATTTGGGATTAAAATCAATCCTAAAGAACCTCCAGAGAAGCTCGTTACACCAGTCATTTCAGCATAATTTACACCATTTGGTGTAACACCATTAGCAGTAGGCAATTGCAAACCGTCAAAATCAGGCGCCGTGTATTGGCTTCCGACATTCTTAAAAAAGTAACTCCCCATTGGCACTGCATATTTGTAAGAATACCCACAAGCACCATACATTGCCATATGATTCATAGCAGCATTTTCTACTGCTGTACGTTCTCCTGGTTCATAATAAAAACGCACTTCATAAGGAGGATTCAATGCCCCTCCACCAAAGTCTACATCCCAACTACGCTCCATTTCAAAACGTTCTTCTCCAGGAGTAAATCCATTCACACAACTAGCAGGCGTAAATGGCCCTTGTGTTTGTTGATGGTATGTTCCATTATCATTAATCGTAATCTGAGGAAAACCAGCAGGTGCTCCTGTCAAGTCACCACGAATGGACAAGATGATCTCATTACCACTATAGAAATGGTGCCACCCTGTATTGTCTGTACAATAAGTATTGGTAGTTGCTGCATTCAAAGCATAAATGTAATCTTTAAGATTAACCGTTACTTGATCATCTCCTGTTGTATTACAACCACCTTCACGGCGTACGTAGTAGGTTGTTGTTACCGTTGGCGTAATCGCTAGATTAGCGCCTGATCCCAACCAAGTACCCGTTCCATTCGGGCCACTATACCATTGCAGGGCAGAGCCTGCACCTGCAACTCCTCCTCCTGCCGTCAAAGTCATGTTTATATTAGGACAAACAGACGTTGCTACAGGGGCTAAAGTTGGAGCCGTTGAAGCGATTCCAACAGTTGTATTGACACTACTCTGTCCTTCACAACCTAAATTGTCAGTAACAGAAACCGTATAAGTTGTTGCAGCAGTAGGGCTCACTGTAATAGCAGCCGTTGTTGCTCCTGTACTCCAAGCATAGGTTCCTCCACCAGCAGCGGTCAAGGTTGTTGAAGCACCTGTACAAATACTGGTGTTACCAGCAATACTAGCTGTAGGTCTAGGTTGAACAACAATATCAAAGCTACAATCTGCCGTTTGACCTGTTGCAACACTTGTTGCACGATAAGTAACGGTATTAGTCCCTACTGGAAAGCTAGAACCGCTTGGTAAGCCTGCTACTTGTGCCACTGTTACGCCTCCTCCTGCTACACCAGCAGAAGCGTTAACCTGTGTTAAAAACGCATTAACTGTGGTTTGAATTTGAGCATTGGTATAAGCAATACCACTTGTTCCTGCTAATAATAGATAATATAACCGCTCAAAGTTAGCTAGGTTGTTAAGGGTATGTCTATCGTCATTTGTATTCGTCGCAAAGGTATGCGTTGGTGCAGGTAGTGTTCCATTATCAGGAATAATATAAACATGATTGATCGATGGATCTCCCGCCCCATTAATTCTCTTAACAAACACATAATAATCTTGGCAACCAACAGTTACAGTATACGTAAAACCATTGACATTACCACTGCCATCTGCCCCATTATTCCCTGTTGTAAAGAACGTATTGATACCATTCAAATCCGCGACCATTATCCAGAGATTATTGATCTTACGGGTGAAGTAGCTCGCTCCTGTTCCAAAATTAGCATTAGCTGTAATTGTTCCTCCTGTATAAGGAATCAATGTTGTTAGATTAGTGTTCAATTGATTCCCACAATCGTACATATCATTTCCACCATCACTAACACACGTTCCAGTAATACCATCTGTCATATTATAGCCACTAGGAATTGTACTTCCAATAGCAGCTCCATTGGCATTAAAATCTGCTAGCACATCCGCTAAAGCAGCATTACCACAAGGGGCATTACAAGGGTCAGAAGCTGGCGGTACAGCAAATGTTACAATTGGATTACATTCTGACACGGTTGTATCGGTACGACAAGTAATCGTAGGTGTACCTGATGGTGGTACAATAACATCATAACTACAAGTTGTTATTCCACCTGTCCCTGTTGCTTGGAAGGTAATTGTATTGGTACCTACGGGGAAAGCTGTTCCACTTGCAGGACCTGCTATTTGAGTAACAGGTGCTGATGCAACACCGCCAGCCGTGACATTAGCTTGGTTGATGAAATCTAATACAGCTGCTTCAATCTCTGCATTTGTATACGCATAACCAGCATTTCCAGCCAATAGTAAATAATACAAACGATCAAAGTTACCTAAGTTATTAAGGGTATGTCTATCATCATTCGTATTCGTCGCAAAGGTATGCGTTGGTGCAGGCAAGGTTCCATTATCAGGAATAATATAAATGTGGTTGATTGAGGGATCTCCTGCCCCATTAATTCTTTTAACAAACACATAATAGTCCATACAACCGACTGTTACGGTATAGGTAAAACCGTCTACATTACCACGGCCATCTGCTCCGTTGTTACCAGTTGTAAAGAAAGTAGTGACACCATTTAAATCCGCAGCCATTACCCAAAGGTTATTAAACTTATGTGTAAAGTAGTTGCCCCCATTAAACCCAGGGTGTGGGTTCAACGCCCCTCCTGTATAAGGAATTAATGTACTGGCATTGGTGTTCAATTGATTTCCACAATCGTACATATCATTTCCACCATCACTAACACAAGTACCAGTGATGCCATCTGTCATGTTATAACCATTTGGAATATTTCCAGCGATGCTAGTTCCATTTGTATTTAAAGCCGTTAACACATCTCCTAATGTATTAGAAATACAAGGAGAAGGCGCACAATAATCAAGTGCAGTAGGAATTGTAAAATCATAAATTGTTACACAAGGCGGGAGTGTTGTATCGCCTCGACAAGCCATTACTGGCCCAGAACTAGGGGTTACATCTACATTGATGGTATCAATGACAGTACAAGATCCTAAAGTAATTGTCACAAAATAATCGGTATTGGTCGTTGGCGATACCGTAATATCAGCTGTATTGTCCCCAGTACTCCAAGCATAAAGCCCTCCACCAGAAGCAGATAATGTTGTAGCGTTTCCATTACAGATAATTTCATCAGGGATATTAGAAGTTACCCCAGGACTTATAACAACATCTACAGTATCATACGCTTCACAACCTCCCATAAAGTTAGTTACAATAACACTATAAGAAGTAGTAGCTGTAGGAGATACATTGATAGAAGCTGTTGTTGCTCCTGTACTCCATAAGAAACGAGCGCCACCAGTAGCTGTCAAGGTATTCGAGCCACTTGCCCCACAAATCCCTATATTACCAGAGATCGTTGCGGTTGGTGGTACCGTTTCTACATTAACAACAACGGTATCACTATTACTACATCCCCCTGCCAAATTACCTGTTACAACATAAGTCGTCGTGACAGCAGGATTAGCAATAGGATTAGGACAGTTGGTACAACTCAAACCTGTTGCAGGAGCCCAATTAAACACCGTTCCTCCTGTTGCATTAAGTTGCACTGGTGTACCTCCACAAACGCTTGCGTCTGGCCCAGCATAAACACCATCTATAATATCAATTGTTACCCCAAAACTATTCGTTCCACGTACAGGACAACCATTATCAAAAGCATTAAAAGTTGCACTTCCTCCAAGACTACCTGGAACAACATTCCAACAGAAGGTCCCTGTCACAGGGTTCACACCTGTAGTCGTGAAAGTCGCCCCTGGGAATAAGGTTGTTCCATCTGTATTAATAAAAATGCTATCATTAACATCTACAAGGTCAGAAAAAGTCACATCAAAACAGAAGGTCTGCCCAACACAAGCACTAATACCATTAGGTCCCGTTTGGTTAGCCGTTCCAGTAACATTCGTGATACTTCCCACTGGATTATTAGGAGGTGTGTTGGTACAATTAATTACCTGTACTTGGAAATCATGAACAACCGTAGAAATAACATTCCCTGCTCCATCATATTCATCTATTGCAATCGCCACTACATAATTACCAACATTAGGCTCATTAAAAGTGAAACAGCCCGTCAAAGGATCCAATACAAAATTGGTTAAAGGTGCTGCAATTGAAAAACCACCCAAATGAGTGATTGGTGCTCCGCCTGTATTAGATGGAGCAACCATTCTATAAGCCACACTATCTCCTTCTGCATCAGATGTTGTCAAACAGTAAGAAAAAGGAGTATTTGTACAAGCATATGGAATTGGCGCAGAAGTAACACTAGGAGTAGTATTACAAGGAGCTGTTAATGTATTAATAGTTGTAGAAGTATACATGGTATTACCAGAACCTCCTGACATATTGCTAGAAGCATCTCTACAACACAAGCTATAAGCCATGTTCCAACCATCACAGTTAGCAGGTAAGGTAATTGTCGCTTCATAGGTATACAACCAAACACCTGGTTGTGTTCCTCCTGAACAATTACTCTGCACACTAGCACACAATTGATTAACATCTACAGCCGAACCTACTTGTTGAAAAACGGGTACTGTTGGATTTGCTAAACCACAACTATTGGTTAACGTAAAGTTAGACATGGTACTAGGATGCGTTCCTGGACAACGTCGAAATAGAGTTAATGTAAAAGTATATTCTAACGGATTGCTCGGGTTACAACTCGCCGTGATGTTTGCACCTGGTATGTGCGAAGCTTCCGCATGTTGGGTGCCTAAAAAAAATAAGCCTACTATAACTAACAGTAGACTTTTACAAGTGTAAAAGTATTTCATAAAAAGGGATAATTAGTGTGATACAATATTTTTTCCTATTTCTATCCTACACTTAAAAATTGTAAAGCATAAAATTAGAAAGGAAAGGGTTTATAAGTATGTAGTTTTTACAAATCTTCTTGGGGGAATATTCTTGTAAACTTATTTTAACTGCCATTATTGGGCAATAAATACAGGATATTTGCAAGGAATGATTAAGTCCTTTACTCTAAAGTAAGCTTTCTAGTTAATATTACCAAAAAAAACGGCAACAAAATGCTGTATTTTATTGATCCTACAGAACATAAGTCCATTGTTAGCATACCTACAGCAATTAGTATTTTTATCAAAAATGTACCTACTGCAATGTATAAAAAGTAGCATACATAAGCTAAAAAACAATTTCTCTAACTAAAAAGCTCCTATTCTCTTTTCTATTCAACAAAAAACAGAAAACCTCCACAACAATTGCAGAGGTTTCAAATTTCTGAAGCATTTTGGGAAGAATGCAATCAAAGTATAAAGACATAATTAGTTAGCGTATTTATTTAAGGGTAGGAACAAACAATGCAATAACGCTTGCCTATACGTTCTATGTAAGGTTAGTTCTTTCTACCATTATATCCCTATGACAAGGAAATCTACTAATGGTTGGAAAAGTAGTTCACTTTTATTTTTCAAAAAGCCCAAATAGCGATTTTTTTATTCCTAAAATCACTTATTTCCCTCATAATGGAATGCCAATTAATTTTAATAATTCCCTTTCCTCCATAAAAAATGGCAGCAAACAGCTTATTACTGTTGCTACCACTTTATTCTGTCCTTCATTTATAGGATAGAATTATGAACTCTTGCTTATTTTATGCTTCTTCTAAAAAATCGACTTTACCTGTTCCTAAATTATAATAGGCAGACACAATTTTTGTAGTCCCTGCATTAACAGCATCTGCTATAATGTTAGAACGCTCTTTTATTTGATCACCCGTCATTATTGCATTCGTCTTAACTACACTGTTTACCTCTTTATCCTCTGACGCATTTAAGGCAGGATTAACATGGTTGAGCAGGTGGTTTAAATTATGCCCATTATCTCCTCCTGCCAAGGCAGCAGTAATGGCTCCACAGCTTTCATGTCCCATAACTACAATTAAATGAGCTTTTAAATTGGCTACAGCATACTCTATACTAGCAATAGTAGAGGTATTCGCGATATTACCAGCTACACGAATAACAAACAACTCCCCTAGCCCTGTATCAAAGGCCAATTCGGGCACAACACGGCTATCAGCACAACTTAAAATAATAGCAAAAGGATCTTGCCCTGTAGTCAATTCGCTACGGCGAGAAGAATTTTGAAGACGACCATCTAGGTGATCAGCTACAAAGTTTTCATTCCCTTTTTTTAATCGAGCTAAGGCATCTTGCCAAGAAAGATTATCAGACATAATTAGATGTTTTGGTAATTTGCATTTTTATAGCTGTCCACTCATTGGATTCTTCAGCCTAGCGCCGCAAACCACTAGTTTTTAAATTAGATTCTCTGTAACAACAGAACTAAGGTACAGTTTAACCAAAGGACTACCAAACAAACTCCTACTAAGAATATTCCTACCATATACTCTAGTCTTCTTGAATAGAAGACCAATTCTTGGCTTTACCAATATAAAGCTGTAATTTCGTACTTAGATGCTTTATTACTTATA
This sequence comes from Aureispira sp., assembly GCA_050633105.1. GTDB lineage: Bacteria > Bacteroidota > Bacteroidia > Chitinophagales > Saprospiraceae > Aureispira. The sequence continues at coordinate 18,183 of JBOEFW010000046.1, forward strand.
CGGCCTTTTCAAGACTGATACATAGATACGACTGAACTATATGAAGAATATTAGAAATTTTTGCATTATTGCCCACATTGATCACGGAAAATCGACACTTGCCGACCGCATGTTGGAGATGACCCAAACCATTTCTGAGCGAAAAATGCAAAATCAAGCTCTTGATAACATGGATTTGGAGCGAGAGCGAGGGATTACCATTAAGTCTCATGCCATCCAACTCAACTATGTTCAAGATGGAGAAGAATATGTGTTTAATCTAATTGACACCCCTGGCCACGTAGATTTTTCTTATGAAGTCTCTCGTTCTATAGCCGCTTGTGAAGGGGCACTACTTTTGGTAGATGCGGCACAAGGGGTACAAGCACAAACTATTTCCAATTTATACTTGGCTTTAGAGAATGATTTAGAAATTATACCGATTCTAAATAAGGTAGATATGCCTTCGGCTATGGTTGATGAAATGTCCGAAGAAGTAGTAGATTTATTGGGTTGTGAATTGGAAGACATTATCCTAGCTAGTGGAAAAACTGGTTTAGGTTTAGAAGATATTTTCCGTGCTATTGTAGAACGTATCCCTGCTCCTTCTGGAGATCCAGAGGCACCTCTTGAAGCCATGATTTTTGACTCAATGTTTGATAAATATCGTGGTGTCATTGCTTACTATCGTGTATTTAATGGTCGCCTAAAAAAGAATGATGCCATTCGTTTTTTCAATACGGGCAGTGAATTTTTTGCCAATGAAATTGGTATCCTTAAAATGGAGCAAGTTCCTCAAGCTGCCATTGAAGCAGGTAATGTAGGCTATGTAATCACAGGAACCAAAGATTCTAAAGACATCAAAGTTGGAGATACCATCACCTTACAAGAAAATCCTTGCGAAAATGGCATTCAAGGGTTTGAGGATGTAAAACCAATGGTATTTGCAGGTCTTTTCCCTATTGAGAATGAGGATTTTGAAGATTTGCGCGATGCCTTGGAAAAATTACAGTTGAACGATGCCTCTCTAATTTTCCAGCCAGAGACGTCTATTGCACTTGGATTTGGCTTCCGATGTGGTTTCTTAGGGATGTTACACTTGGAAATTATCCAAGAACGTCTAGAGCGTGAATACGATCAAAACGTATTAACAACAGTACCCAACGTTAGTTATATTGCCTACACCAAAAAGGGAGCAGAACTAACCATCAATACGCCCAATGATTTACCAGAAATAACTGTTTTGGATTATGTTAAAGAGCCTTTCATTCGAGCTCAAATCATTTCCAAACCAGAGTATATTGGCGGTATTATTAAACTCTGTATGGACAAGCGTGGTATTCTTAAAAACCAACAATACCTTACTCCTTCTCGTCTAGAGATGACCTTTGAGCTACCTTTAGCAGAGATTGTTTTTGATTTCTACGATCGTCTCAAAACAATTTCTCGTGGATATGCCTCCTTTGATTACACGCCATTGGATTACCGTCAATCGGACTTGGTAAAATTAGACATTCTACTTAATGGAGAAGGCGTAGATGCCTTTTCTAGTTTAATTCACCGTACCAAAGCAGTCGCTTTTGGAAAACGCATGTGCTCCAAATTATCCGAAATTTTGCCGAAGCAACAATTTAAAATTGCGATTCAGGCAGCAATTGGCGCCAAAATTGTCGCTAGAGAAAATATATCTGCCTTGCGTAAAGATGTAACGGCCAAATGTTATGGTGGTGATATTTCACGTAAACGTAAACTCTTAGAAAAACAAAAGAAAGGAAAGAAAAAGATGCGCGAAGTGGGAAATGTCCAAGTTCCTCAGAAAGCCTTCTTGGATGTGCTTAAATTGGACTAAGTATGCGCTCTTTCTACATAAAATAATAACTTACAAAGGCGACCTTCTTAGAAGGTCGTTTTTTGTATAAGACATCGTATTCTATTATCCATTTCAAATACTCCTGCTCCTTATGAAGAATTTACTCTTTTTTGCCCTAGGAATGGTGACCCTAGCGGGACTCCTATTAGTCTCTGCCTATACCAGCCCTGATAGCTTATCCAATCCAAAAGCGACCACTCTGTTATCAGAAGACGCGGCTCCAGACGAGACCTTAGTACAAAAAGTTTCTGCTCCTCCTATTCCTGATGCCATTGACTTTGCAGGTGCTCCCTTGCCTATGGATAACTTTGATGCTGTGGAGCGTTTTGACCGCGAATTAATTGCCAACTGCTTTCGTCATTCGGCAACCTTCGTTTATCTCAAACGGGCCAATCGATACTTTCCTATCATTGAGCCTATTCTAAAAGCTCAAGGAATGCCTGATGATTTAAAATATCTGGCTGTCGCAGAATCAGGTTTAGCAAATGCAGTTTCTCCAGCAGGAGCACGTGGCTTTTGGCAATTCATGCCTGGAAGCGCTAAGGACAGGGGTTTAGAAGTCAATAGTGAAATAGATGAACGGTATCATTTAGAAAAAGCAACCATTGCTGCTTGCTCTTATTTGCGCGAAGCTCACCAAGATTTAGGAGATTGGATGCTTGCAGCCGCTTCTTATAATATGGGAAAAGGAGGCCTCAAAAAACGCCTAAGAGAACAAAAATGTAAGGCCTATTTTGACCTTAACCTCAACAGCGAGACCAGTCGTTATCTCTTACGTATCATGGCTCTTAAAGAAATCATGCAACATCCTGTACGTTATGGGTTCAACATGACAGAAAAAGATCTTTATGCGCCGCTCCCTGCCCACAAAATAGTGACCGTAAAAAGTAGTGTTGCCAGTTGGGCAGATTTTGCCAAGGAGCACAAGACCTCTTACCGCATGTTGAAGGTTTATAACCCTTGGTTGCGCAGTAGCAGCTTAACCAACAAATACAAAAAAACATACAAAATTTACCTGCCTGCGTCTTAGTGTGGTAAACGAGATTCACCAATTGTATCCAAAAGCCTTAGATGATTGTTCTGACTAGTCAGAACAATCATCTAATACAGTATAAAAAGTT
>JBOEFW010000047.1:0-47919 GCA_050633105.1 Aureispira sp.
TTCTAATTATACCTTGGGAACTCCATTACCAAAAGAAATAGAAGACAGTCTTCCAACTATTGAAGAGTTAGAAACGAGAATCAAAAATATTTCACCCAATCAATAGAATTTTTATTTCTGCTTTTGCCAAAGCAAGTAGATACTAAATTGGGGATGTTTACACATAGCGTAAAAAAGGTCAATTTTGAGATTTATACAATATGTTAACTTTTCTCATTTCTCTAAATTCATTCTAAGAAAATGTATTCAAATAGTTTTATACCCCTAATCTAGGTCTATAAATAGAAATAGAGTTTTTATCAAAAATTGGCTCGGATTAAATGCACCAGTATAGCAGTTTGGAACTGCCTTTAATGATGTTTAAAGTCTCTTTTTTATGCTAATTTACCATTTTTACGCTATGTGCAAATAACTCCTACTACTCAATTATACGCTATTATGGAGACTGCCACTCTGAGGAAAACGTTTGATGCGATTACCGCTCAACCTCTTAGAGATTTTATTAAGCAGATCGAACTCCCTCATTCCTAATATACCACCCTACTGTATATTTTTACACATTTGTTCGTGATACCCTATTTATTATCGTATTGAAGAAATAGGAGAGGAGCTATAGCATGGGAGATTTCTTCGGAAGTCTCCTTTTTATTCACAGTCAATAGACTGTGAATGAATCAGCAACAATTTTGCTAATTTCCCTCTTTTTGCTCCCAAAAGAGAAGTTTATTTAAACTTCAATTAATATTATTAAATATAATTCTACTAAGTTGCATTTGTTAGTATTTTTAGAACAAAAGTCTATATGTTGAAATAACAACCCATATAATTAAGTATCTTTTATTGATAATTTTTTCACATTATTTGGGATAGGATGTGTGAATAAAAGAAACTATTTTTGTCTTATTCAAGTTGTTTATTCTACTAACAGCACTTTTTATCTTGCTGTTATTTAAATAGTACATCCTAAAATAGTCCCTAGATGAAAATTACACAGCTCCTCGCTGTGTTGTTGCTAGTCGCTCAATGCGCCCTAGCACAACACCCCTATGATTCTGATATTAGCCCAATTAAAGACATTCTCCCTCCATCTCCTACGGCCACAGGCTTGGGGCTTTATGGAGAAATACCAATCAGTTTGCACACTGGTATTCCTAAAGTATCGATTCCACTATGCGCTATAAAAGAGCATAGTCTATCCGTGCCCATTTCTTTGAGTTATCATGGAGGAGGCAACCAAGTAGATGCGATCTCTTCTTGGGTTGGTTTAGGTTGGAGTTTGAATGCTGGAGGGGTAGTAACGCGTACGGTGAATGGACTGCCTGATGATCAAGCACAATTTGGTTATTGGAGTCAAAACATCCCTGATGATGCCTTTTTGACAAATACAACAAACCCTGTTACTCAACAAGAGGCTTATGCCGCCAATGCATATTATAATTACGTGACGGAATATGCCAAAGGAAGAAGAGATGGTCGTCCTGATCAATTCAATTTCAATATTAATGGATATGCTGGGCGGTTCTATATTGAATATTCTAATGGCAATCTTCTCCCTCGTTTAGTCCCTCACCAAAACATTAAGATAGAATTGGATAGGAATGGAGGCACACTCGTTGGACTGACCTTAACCACTCCCGAAGGCGTGAAATATAAATTTGGAGGTCATGGAATTAATGGGGTAGAATGTGTGGAAAAAAGTAAGCACAACTCCTCTGGGTATAATTGCTCTCGAAATTATGATCGTCCTATTATCACTAGTTGGTATTTACGAGAAATAGAGAGCCCCAATGAAAAAGAGCAAATCTATTTGGATTATGAGCAACATACGATTAGTTATGATGCAGGTGCATCTGAAGCTATGGCTTATGTATCTGAAATTAGTAACTCTCCTTCTAGTTGTCTACCCGATCAAATGACACCCAAAGATTGTGTCAATGATTTGAGAGTAGAAGGGGTGCATCTAAAACGTATTGTAACAACAAATGAGCGAATCGAATTTATAGCCACCGCGAATACTCGACAAGATTTAGCAGGTGGTGTTCGTTTAACCGCTATTGAGAAATATGGATTAGCATCCAATCCCACATACCTTAAAAAATATGTACTGACGCAAGATTACTTTGAAAGTAATGATCCTACCGCACCAACAGATCACCATAAAAGATTACGATTAACACAAGTGCAAGAATTTGGAAAAGGTTCTCTTGTTAGTAAACCTCCTCATGTTTTTGAATACGAAAGCACTCCCCTCCCTCCAAGGCTCTCTAAAGCCAAAGATTTTTGGGGCTATTACAATGGACAAAATAGTAACTCCACTTTAATTCCAGCAAGTATTCCAACTGATCCTGAGTTTCATATAGGTGGAGGAAACCGATACCCTGACTTTATCTATGGAAGAGCAGGGGTACTACAAAAAATAACCTACCCAACAGGAGGACATACCTTATTAGAATATGAGGGACATGATTTTAGTTATGCTACCCCCATTCCTGAATTGGTGGTGAGTAATGCTTCTGTGCGGGCTTATTATGACCAGCAAGCAGAAACCAAACAAACAACATTTATATTAACCCGTGATCAAGATGTATCCGTCACCGTTGATGTCCGACATAGATGTGGTGCTCCAGCGCCATCTGTCTCTTACCTAAAAATAGAACAAAAAGATGCCAATGGCTTTTGGCAACCGTTGGCTGTAACTAATGCTCATGTTAATACTTCTGGTTCAGGGAATATAGGAACAGGAACTATCCGATTTACCAATTTTGCGCATCCTACTGTAGAAATACCGTCTTACAATAAAACATTTGATCTAGCTTTAGAGACAGGAGAATATCGATTGACAGCTGCAGCTTTAAATCAATGCTTGGATCCAACTTTTGGTTACAACCATGATGAATTAAGCATTCAAGTGCGCTATGATGTAGAAACAGGAAATCTGATTTATAACGAAACTATTGGTGGGGTACGTGTTAAAAAGACAACAATTTATGATGGCTTAAACAGTAGTAAAAATATCATAAAAGAGTATACCTACGCTAAAAAAGCCACCCCCAATAGATCAAGTGGGGTGTCTATTCGTCCTACTAAGTTTAAGACAAAGTATAGGTATATAGATGTCACCGATGGGAGTGGTGGTAATAATACATCTAATCTTACTAGATGTATTTATGAAACAGTACTTAAGCACTCTGAGAGTCAACTGTCCTTGCACAATGTATCTGGTGGGCATATTGCCTATCAAGAGGTAACGGTTTTAAATGGTAACAGTGGGCAAAATGGAAAAACCTGGAATAGGTTTAAAGTTGTTAAAAACTCTGCGGCTACCCTTGGTGATTATTTGGGAATAAATGCCCCTACCACCTTAACAGATTGGTTAGGAGGTCTTCTCTTGGAACAAATCATCTATAAAAATGATGGCGGAACCTTTGTTAAGTTGCAACAGCGAATAAATGCCTATGAAACAGCGTCTATCAACGGTGATAGTTCTCTCTACACCTTCCATGGAACAATGATTGGTGAGATAGATAATGTAGTTAACTATTACAACAACATCGCTTATGCTCATTGTGATGCAAATAACATAGGCAATAATAACTACTACAACCCTTGTTATGGACATAATATAGGGGAATATGCTATTGGTTATGCTGCTTTTTCAGGCTATCCACGAGTAGATTACCCGATCTTCTCGGGTTGGAATAAATTAACACAATCGATCAACCGCCAGTACAATGAAAATGGAGTCGATTATGTGGAAACCATCACAGAATATGATTATGACAATATTTACACCCATCTAACCAACACCAAGGTTACAAACAGTGATGGGACAATCTATACCACAGCAACAAAGTACCCAACAGACTATAGTATTGAGAGTACTCCGACACCTATTGATACAAGAGTACTAGCTTTACAAAAATTACAAGAGCAGCATCAACATGCTGTTCCAATAGAACAGACAAAGTACCTCCAAAAAATAGGAGAACCTAAACAGCTAGTTGGAGGAATGTTTACTACTTTTACGATTGATCCTAATAATCCAAAAGCTGTTAATCCTACCTACATTTATCGTTCAGAGTTAGCCACACCTGTTGCTCCTAATACTAGTACTAGAGTAGATGGAAACAATAATTTTACTTATGGTAGTTTCTACACCCAATATGGCGCCTACACGGGTCACAACGACAAAGGCTTGCCCTTAGGTTTTCAACGAGAGAGTGATTTAAACAACAGCTTCGTTTGGGGCTATGACGATCGTGCGCCTATCCTAAAAGCAACCAACGCCCACCATACCGAATTGGGTTATACCAGCTTTGAAGGGGGAGATGAAGCAAACTGGAGTATTAATACCGTACCTTATACCACAGGCAAAATTGGTAATAATGCTCTACAAACTACCCAAGAATTTCCAGTAGGACAAGTCTTTACCATTGATGGTCAAGAAAAGAAATACAAGTTCTCTGCTTGGGTCAAAACAGCAGGGAGTAACTCCGCCAACTTAGTCTTGCGCACCTGCTCTCGTAGTGCCCACGCCAATTATCCCAATGTTCCCAGTGCCTACGCTCAAACCAGCTTTACCAATACTAATGGAGACTGGCAACTCGTAGAAGTGGAATTAGATGTCGCTCAAATTAGAGCGGATGCAAGCTTAGCCCTCAATGATTTATTGGACGTTCATGCTTATGTATGGAATCCAACCCAACAAAGCCTAGAAATAGATGCGGTGCGTTTTCATCCTTCGGATGCCTTTGTAGAAACCTACGATTATGAAGAAGAAACACTCTTGCCCATTGCGATGGAAGGTGTGAACCGCCTACACAGCAGTTATTATTACGATGCGTTTCAGCGCTTGTCTTATGTGAAAGACTTTGAAGGAAACATTGTTATGGCCAACGACTATTATTATAAGAATGGCGGAGCCACAGAAAATCATGTAACCAGCAAAGCTGTTCGAGTAGCTGGAAAAACGACCCTGGCTTCTTTGACAGGTTTACCTCTAACCGAACTAACGGAATCCTATCAATACTTGGATGGGTTGGGCAGAGCCATTCAGTCTGTAGGGAAAGGGCAATCACCAACAGGCACAGATATAGTTTCCTTCCAAGAATACGATGAACTAGGAAGACAGCCCAAGGCTTATTTGCCTTTTGTTCATACATCGCAAAACTCAGGAGGTTTTAATAACAATCCTATAACATTGGCTCAAAGTTTTTACAGCAATGAAGTAGCTGCCGAAAGCCAAACGGCTTATGCCTTTGGAGAAACGTTCTTTGAAGCGTCTCCTCTCCACCGCCCCAAAGAACAATCTTCTCCTGGGGAGGGCTGGGAATTAGGTGGTGGCCACACGCTACGCACCACCTATGCTCACAACAAAGGCAGTGATGTTCTGCGTCTAGATCTGCTAACCACCAGCCCGAGTTATTATTCGGCTAACAGCTTATTCAAAACGACTATTATCAATACCAAGGGCGTTAAGAGCATAAGCTATACAGATAAACTAGGCCGTACGATTTTGGTACAACAACAAGTGAGTCCAACGGTTTGGACAAGTACCTATACTTTGTACAATGCATTTGGCAATGTCCAAGCCATTATCACGCCGTTGGCGGTAGAAACAATGCAACAGTTAGGCAATTATAATTATACCCAAACTGCACTAGAAGAATTGGTTTATACCTATAGTTACGATCAACGCCAGCGTTTAAAAAGTAAGAAGATCCCTAATTCAGCGGTTTTGTATTATGTGTATGATAAACTAGATAGAGCAGTAGCCACCCAAGATGGAAACCAGCGCTTATTGGGGCAATGGATGATTCAAAAATATGATCAGTATAGTCGTCCTGTTGTTTCTGCCTTGTATCACAGTAATTTGGGTCAACTAGGCTTACAACAGTACTTTGATCAGCAAACCGTGGTCTTTGAAACAAGTGCTTCGAGTACCATAGGTTATACCAATACCATTCCTGTCCTAGCGACTAATGACCCAATTCAAAACATTACTTATTACGATGACTATGATTTTGATAACGATGGTCAGGTGGATGCCAATACTGCTTTTGTAATAGATGGCGCCTATCCTACCAACTATTTTACACGAACTTTTGGACAAGCAACAGGAAGTAAAGTCCGCCTATTGGATGCAAGCAATCGTTTCCTTGGACAGGTCACTTATTATGACGATAGAGGTCGTGTCATTCAAACCCAAAGTGAGAACCACCTCAATGGTAAAGACATGGGTTGGAGTAGCTATGATTTTGTGGGGAATCTAACTAAAATGAAGTACCAACATACCACGACTCAAAATCATGTTACAACAGAAGTGGTCACGGAAGAGTTTTTCCAATATGACCACACTGGCCGCCTGCTAAAAGTCTATCACAAAGTAGGCAATGAAGATAAAATCTTACTCGCCCAGCACAATTATGATGAACTAGGCCGATTGATTGAAAAGAACCTCCATTCCACCAATGAAGGGGCGAATTTCTTACAGTCCATCGACTATCATTACAATGTCAAAGACTGGTTGGTGCGCATCAATGATTTGTATCAAGTAACGCCTGCCTCTATTGATCCTGTTCCAAGTGGCGCCTCTCTTTTAGAGAAACGCATCAACGAAATTGTGTTACAATACAATGGACAAGAAGTGGGCAGTGGCGAAGTGGAAACAGCCATTAAAATTGACGATGAGACGGTTGATTTGGTGAATGGAATTGTGGTAGCCAGCCAACAAACACAAGCAGAAATCGACTTGTATGGACAAGGGCATACCACGACCAAAGATGAAGAAGTTAAAGTAGACTTTTCCGATAGAACCATCACCAAAGACAATATTGGTGCTTCTTTAGAAGAACTAGAATCGCGGCTACAACAGAAACTAACCGAAAATGGGGTAACAGATCCTGTTATCATGGAAGTGCTCTTAAAAGACTTAAAAGCAGAATACCGAGATCGTTGGCTCTTGCTCCGTTCTAATACCGAGAATGAAGATAACGAAGATTTGTTCTCCATGAATTTTGATTACGATTATGGAGGGAATATCCATCATTTGGAATGGAAAGTAGCCAGCTACGATTATCGCTCTATTTATGATTACAATTATGATAACCTAGATCGTTTGTCCAACGCCAATTACAAAGAGTACTTAGAGTCGTCTACGCCTATGTTGCCCTTGTACCAGCGTCAACATGATTTCTCTGTTAACAACATCAGTTATGATGTAATGGGGAACATTACACACTTAGAGCGCCGTGGTACAGTTGCCATATTGGGTACGAGTTTGACCAATGGAGTAATGGATAATTTATCCTATACTTATAACGGAAATCAGCTAACAGCCGTACAAGATGCCGCACACGCCACGACAGGTTTTGTAGATGGTGCTTCTACCAATCAAGAATACACCTACGATGCCAATGGCAATGTGACCAGAGATGACAACAAGCAGATTGTTGTGGCCTATAATCACCTCAACTTACCAAAGCAAATTAGCTTTACTCAAGCAAATGCTCAGATCAATTGGTTGTATACGGCTGCTGGGCAAAAAGTAGAGAAGAAAGTAACAGATGCGAATAACAATACCACGTATAAGCATTATATTGGGAATGTACAGTATATAAATACGGAAGTAGATTTTATACAACATCAAGAGGGGCGTATCCTTCGGGAGTTGGTTGGAGTGGATGTACACAATCAACCCATTTATGATTATCGCTATGAATACAGTCTTAAAGATCACCTCGGCAACAATCGCGTCTTCTTTTCTGATGTGGATAAAAATGGTGTGGTAGACGTGGCTCAGGGCGGTAATGCGAATGAATTGTTGCAGCAGGAGCATTATTATCCTTTTGGAATGGGAATTAGAGGAGAGTGGAAGTTTGTGCAGCCGCAGGTTGGGGGCGTGAATCAGTATCAATACAATGGTATAGAGTTGAATGATGACTTTGGGCTGAATTGGAATATGGCTATGTTTAGAACCTATGATCCTAGTATTGGAAGATGGGGACAAGTTGATCCTTTGACAGAGTTATTTCTGAGTACCTCCTCTTATTCAGGAATGGGGAATAATCCAGTCCTTTTCAGTGATCAGCTAGGACTTGCCCCTCAAGTAGAGAAAGAGAAGAAAAAAAAGAAAGATCCACCAGAAAAGAAAGGTTCATCAGAAGGGGAACGTGGTTTTCCTACTGGACCGTTATCATGGGAAGAACCTGAACCACTATTATATAGATGGCATACAGGGAGTAATCAAAGAATGGCAGGTTGGGTACCTCAGATGGATTATATGAAAATGTTTGCTGATGAAGCTAGAAGTTCAAACCCTTCAAAATATGAAAAAAGTTCTTCTAGTCATATAATTCAATTTAATAGTGATTTTGTGGAGGCATCTTTTCCTGTTCAACTCCTTAGAGATGCAGCTGCACAAGATCAGGCTAGATCTGTGGAGGCAGAAAGGGCACATCATATGAATCAGAGTAGTGGAAAATTAGAGAATTCATATCCTATTCTTGAGGCCTTACTACTTGGAGGAGGACAATTTGCAATAGGAGTGTCTCAAAAACTAGGGAGCAGAGGATTACAATTTATAGGATCTAAGAATCCATTTGGTCTTCGAGGAGGCTATGGAGTTTTTGGAAAAAAAGGACTAAATATAGGTAGTTATAGGATAGAAGCGTTGTATGCTAATCCTTATGCTGGTGCTAGGGCTGGTACAATACTTTCAATAAAACAAATGAAAAAAGGAGGAGCCTTGTGGCGCTGGGATTATGGTAAATTACACAGTACAGGTAGATTAGGGTTACATTCTAGTATACGATTCTATTGGAAAGGAGTAAAATATGGAAGCTCTGCACAACGAACTTGGTATCCTTCAACATTGAAAGCACCATTTTTTAAACTCATTAAGAAATGATAGATTTTAAAATTCATAAAGAAGAACAACTTTTTTCCATCAAAGGGATTAGTGATGATTCAAAAAGTCATAAGTTCTTTTACTCTTTACTATTTAACCTTCTTAAAGATACAGGTTATGGATTAATCCATACGAAGAGAAATAATTATGAAACTTCAGTAATAGCTTTCTTTAGAGACAAAAATGAATCTCAAGACATCAAAGACTTAAAAATTGCTAATGATCTTTTTGAATTGTCATTTTATTTTGATAATCATGAGTCAGGAAAGTCTATATTAATTGGAATGATAGACTTATGGGATGCTTTTCAACATACAGCATATTATTTCTTCCCAAGTGAGAAATTATTAAAATTGAACTATGAAAAAATATTGATGAACAATTATAGTTGGAAAGAAATTGTCACTTTTTCAAGTTGTTTTATGTTGTTTAAAGGAGCTGAAGAAGATGTTATATGGCTAGCTAAAAGCAGTAATCTAAAATTTAAAAGCGGTGTTCCTCCTCAGAAGTAGCCAGTCCATAGGCACGCCAGTAGTTGAAAAAACTACCAGTTGCTAGCCGCTGACTTCTGTCATGCCTCTGGGCGCTACATGTTCGTTGTCACAGCCGTTCCCACACTTATAGCTACGCTACGTTATAAGCGTTCCACGGCTCTAGTATGCGCCCCTGCTGGGAGCCGTCCAGCTGCATAGCTTTTTCTATCATTTGAGCCCGAAGGCCCAGCGAAGCTAAAAATGGTAGCTATTGGCCTAAAAAAGCCCCAAACTGAGAAATTCAGTTTGGGGTTTTTCAGGTGTTAGCGCATCGCCCGATTTAGGGGTAGAATCGGGATATGTGTAAAAGGTTATCACATGAAAATAGTAAGAATCTTTATGAAAAAATAATTAGGTAACTCGAACAGGATTTGAACTTTGAAAAGATCTTGAAGCGATGGGGAGTAGTGTAAATTGTCTGAGATTGTTAAGTAAGAAGATATAGTGATTTGTAGTATTCATATGTGTTGATATTGTGAATGTGCACAAGCAATGAGCATTAACGAGAGGTTTAGGGAGGATATAAAGGAGCCACAAAAAACAAAAGTAGGTATGTATAAAGTAATGCCCGACTTCCTCAAAGCGAAAAACGCATTATCTCCTGATATTTTATGCCATACCACACAACCTAGGGAAAACACCTAAAACCAGAAGCCTAGGGAAAACCCTAACAATTACGATAACCAGAATCCATAAATTTGTTCAACATCAAAAAAACATTAACCTCCAAGAAGTAGAGTAAGATGTTGAGACATATGTCAAAAGACCAAGAATAAGATAGAAGTCATATAACTGACTACAACTGATAGTGGTAGTCAGTTAATAGAAGTACAAAGTTACTTCACTAAATACAGCTCTACAAAGCATTCCTAAGGATATAAAAACTGACTACGAGTACAGTTGAGGTATTTCATTAGATTTTGCAATCTATACATTATAACTCTACAGTACCAGAAGCGAGTAGCAAGGAGAAGTAAACCGTAGTTGCGCTCAAGTTATCAAACAAAACAGAATTACCCAACGTATTGAAGGCAGAGCTCGACGCCCTAGCAGAATGCATGAATTGATTATTTATAAATATAATACTGAAACGCAAATGAACAAACTTAAAAATGCATCTTCCTCAAATTTATCTAATGATAAATACGGCTATGATCTAGTGATAGCAACTACTCAAAATAGTATAAATAGTACAGCCAAACATTATCTATCAAAGCTCGAGAAAAAATCTGTTTCGGTAGGTAGATTTAAGGTTACCTATTTTGAAAATGATAAAGAAAATAGTAAGCTAGTTACTTATGAAGAATTGAAGAAGCAATTTACTGATGGTCATGAACTATTCAATATCCCAAATGGAGACAAATCCAGTGAAATATTTAATATACTAGAAAAAAATAATGTTGATGAGATTAGTGGATTTACAGCTAAACTAGGGCTGCCAAAGAAAAATTGGAATAAGAAAAAAGATAATATAATTGAATTGTTAGACTACAAACAAGTGAAGTATAAGTTGACATGCTATGAATTTAATATTTTGTCATATAAGACAACAAGACATGGTTTTGAATGGGGAAATGTGGCGCAAGGAGATTCTAAACATAAAAAGCCATGGATTTTTGTAGTGAAAGTTCCTTTAAAAGATATTGCTCATAAAGAAGGTCACCTTCCTGATCCAGTTAAAAATCAAACAAGCACATTGACTCCTGGAACCTTTAGTGTTCAAAAATTAATTCTAGACTTAGATAAGTGCTTTTTGCATGAATCTCCAACAATAGAGGGGCTTGACAAAGAGTCTGACGAATATACTTTTTTGATGGAGCACTTTATCAATGGATATATAGAAGGGTTGAAAAAAAATGGAGGAGCTATTTTAGACTACAAGATCAATCATTTTAAAAAGCCTGAAAAATCATCTCTATTTATCACAGATATCAATATGAATTCAAAGCTAAACGAAGCAGATTCAGGAATATCTACATTATGTTATTTAGGAACTACTGATGGGAAAAAGCCAAAATCTTTGTCAGATTTTGATTGGTATTGGGTGGATGATAAGACAACCAAAGGTGTGATGGCTGTTAATAGACTTCAGTTTGCTAAGATTCTAGCAAAGGAAATACTTCCTGTTGTGCAAGACTGTTGTTTTTCAGTTGGAGCTAAGGTTAAAAATCATCATACTTCAGGTGCTGACTATACGATTAGTGCTACTTGGCCCCACAGCCCCGATTCCATTGAGTATTTATCGACAGGTAATACCATTGTGAAAATGTGTTGGTCAAGTGAAGCGGATGCTAAGGATGATGGTTGGGTATCGGAAAATAGGTTGAAAATTGAATGCAATTTTGATGTTCATATCAAATTTGAAGGTAAGCAAATCACAGTTGTTCGGCACTTGAAATTCTTCATTAAGCTGGATAACAGCGACAAGAAAAAAGGATATCCAGTTGATACTACGATCACTGATGTTTATGATTTATCAATAAATGGTGAAGGTATGATCATATTGCAAAAACACTCATCGAATAAAGATGAACAGGGAAAGCCACTTCCTAGCCATTGGTGGTCAGGTCTGAATAATGTAACCGATAGTTTTTCTAAATGGATAAAAAATCTTGCAGATTCTGAATTGCATAATATTAATTTGGATTCATTAGGTAATTTTTATTTTCCAGGAGGGAATGTTTTTGCATTTAAAAATCCAAGATTTTCAGACCATCAGGATTTATTAGCCGAAATATCTTATTCCAATCCAATTGTTGATTAAGGTTTTGACATTAGTACCTTTTTTTAAGTTTAGAGCTATTTGAACGGAGACCCAATAGCTAAGTCACTTAATAACATATGTTATTAAGCGACTTCAACAATAAATAAAAATAACATGATTGATAATTTAAAATACTCATCCGAATTAATGGAAAACTTTATCCATGGTAGAGTAATGGATCCTAGACATAAATTTGAAGCACTTCAAACTAGAAACGGGTATTCACTTTTTTTTTCAATAAGTTCTGAGGGAGTATTTCATGTCACAGAGGAAGTTCACAATAAGCTTGATGCAAAAGAAACCCAATTGACTCAAATCGTTTCTGGAATCGATGGACATCATTATAAAACAGGCTGGAAAGAAATAGACCTTTCTGCTAAACAAATTTTTAAGGATTTTCCAAACAAAATTGACGATGTAACTTGTAAAACGTTTGATGTCAATCAAAATATTGTCACAAATACCATTGGTGCAACTATGGTGCTGAATGACAAAAAAACGGATCACCTCTATCTATGTATAGGTAATTCGGATTTGAATATGGAGTGGTTGCTTAAGCCAGAGTGGAAAGCTTTTCCTTTTGATAATCCAGAAAGTGATCAGAAAGTAGGGGGAATTAAAATCGTAAATGTTTTTATAAGTGAAGCGGAAGACAAGCAATATATTATTGTTGATCTAGAAAGAAAATCTAGCGCTAGTCATAAAATGGTAGAACGTTTTTATATCAATACAGAAAAAGAAGAAGGATATGCTTGGGAAAAACATGATGTTGAGATAGACTTAGAGGTCGATCATTATCAGAGTTGTTTGGGAAGAGCGGATGATGACTCAGATATTGATGGAACCTATACCGTTGGTCATGTTGGAAATAGCAATCAACTCATTTATAAGCCACTGGAGAATCCATTTGGTGAAGGAGAAGCAGATGTATCGAGGTTTGAATTGCCAGAAAAAGTCCTAATTGATACCTTTGCAGTAGCTAGAAATGAAAGCCATACTTCTGATTTATTTTGTGTAGGGAATGATAAGGTTTTATATTATTTTGCCCCAGATAATCAAGAAGATTTTGCGGAAGGAGTTAAATTATTCAAGCATGATCTTTTTGTTGGTGTTGAAAAGTTATATGCACATCAAAGTGAAAAACTGCTTGTCGTTTGGGGATTGAATCAAGCGAAGGAAGTTTTTTATACCTCATGTAACCTTAGTTCGGATATTGTTGATAGTGGCAATTGGACGAATCCGATTGTTATTTTGAGCAATGCAGAACTTATCTCTCCTTATATCAATCGAGTAAATGATGGGAATACTTTTTTTGCGGTTTCCGATGACAAATTATTTAAATTGATGAAGTCGCCTGAGACTACAATTTGGAAAAATCAACAAATAATTCTACCGCCCCATAAGAAAAATGCTCCTGCACACCATATAAAATCTTATACGACACATATAGAATTGAAGGACGAAAATACCAATCCTTTAGGTGAGGTAGAACTCATGATAAGCTCAAATACAAGAGGCCATTTTTACATCAACAATCTGTATTATGTCTTAGATCAAAATCCTATACATATCAAAACCGATGCATTGGGCTCTATTACCATTATAGAAGCAATAGATAATTTGAATGGTAGTAAAATTATGGTTTCTAAGAATGGAGGAAAAACAATTACCATAAACCCGATGAATAAGTCAGTCAACAAACTAACTAAACTGGATAGTGCAGATAGTTTGCAAAAAGCTCAAATTAAAGATCATCACGGAAATACGGAATCATTTATTCCTAAAGGACAAGATAAAGCATTGTTGGCAGCTGCAGCGAGTATGATCAAAAATACTGGAGAAGCCCATAGTGATGTTGAGGATGCAAATGTAGAGGAGAGGTTTGTTTCTATGAATTTGTCAGTTGGTAGTGATCTTGTCTTGCATCGAAATGGAAGCATTTTAACTGATTTTGGAGATCTCTATAATTTATTGAAGTCAGTAGGAAGCCACATTCTTCACAATATTGAAAAAGTCGCCGAAGGTGTTTGGCACTTTGTGGTAGAAATAGGAGGGAAATTTTATCATGCTATTTTGGATTGTGTTGAAAAAATTGCGGGAGCACTTAAATGGATTTATAAACAAATCGAGGCAGGTATCGAGAAGCTACTCAAATTTTTGAAATTTCTATTTGAATGGGGAGATGTTACTCGGACAAAAGAAGCCTTTAAACATGTATCATTATTGTACATGAATTATGGAGTAGAGCAGCTGGATTCTGCTAAACACTATATGGATGATAAAATGGATGACTTAGTGAAAAAGGTCAGTGATTTATCAGGCGTAAATTGGAAAAAACTTGGGGAGCATGGGACCAAAAAAATTGGTAAAAATTCGAAACGTGATGAAAATCACCAAGATAAAAATAGTGCTGGGAACAATTTGTTGATGTATCACTTACAGCACAATGCTTCGAACTCTACCTGTGAAACGAATGATCCATCTGAAGAACATAAATCATTTATAACTATTCTTATTGACGCTTTAGAAGCTGAAAAAGAAACTATGAATGAGGTCTATTGTCAATTGAATTTACTCACAAATAAGTTCAAGGGGAAGAGTCTAAAGGATATTCCAATAGTTGAAATCTTGAAAGAGATCGGAGGGATTTTAACTTGTGGAGCAATAGAAACTGTTAAAAACTTGCTTGATGCGATTTTCGAGCTTTTAAAAAAACTAGTTTATACAGTAAAGGAGTTTTTATCTGCGCCACTTTATATTCCTATTGTGAGCGATTTTTTAAGCCTGATGGGAGTTGAATTGCCTTCAATTATTGATATATTTTGCTGGATTGCAGCCGTTCCAGCTACAGTGATTTACAAGCTAGTTAAAGGCGCAGCTCCGTTTCCAAAAAATGGTACGGTGACGAATGAGGTCATGAATGCTAAGCACTTATCTGAATTAATGCCTCAAAGAGTTCAGCAAGAAAATGAAATGTTTTTAAGGTCAAATAATAAGAAAATGTCTTCTTCAGCGAGGTCTGCAATTTATACGTCATTTCAATCAGGAGGGGCTATTCTTAATTTTTGTTGTGCATTGATAAAGACATCTGAAGCATTGATCCCCGATAAAAAGAATCCGTTCAGTGGAATTTCTCTTGGACTATCAATTGGTGCTGCTGCTCTTCCTGGGATTGCGGGTATGGTGTGTCCTCATAATTCTTTTCACAACTCAGGATTGGGTGTTGTAAGAGGAGTTTACACGGTTTTTTCCATTATAGTATCGGTTGTAGTTAGTGTAGGAAAAGCGCCAAGAGCAGTAAGTTCTGTAATATCATCATTGATGACAGTACCTAAATTAATTTTGACTGTCCTGCACTTTATAGAATTAGGTGGTGATAAAAATACACCTGATAGAAGCATTGCGATTTGCAGTGAAATAGGAAGTAGTAGTGGATACATTTCTGGAGTAGCCTATGCAGTTACTGTAGCACCAAAAAGTCCTGTTACTCCTTTTGCTGCTGCTACACTTGCAGGGTCATTTATTATTACTGGAGGGCTAAATGTAGCTACTGGACTAATGGAAGGAATGAAATGATAACAGTGAATACTTGATGATGAGGTTAGGATTATTTGCACATTGCATAAAATAAACATAAAAAAGGAGCATTAAGTATAATTTGAAGCTGGTATCAAAGCTATGTTGGTACATTTAATTCTTCCTAAAAACTATTTTTGTATTTAAAGCTTATGGTAATAATGATCATTCTTACCCGATATGCGAACAACAAAAGAAGCTATCTAGACTGTCTAGATAGTTTCTACTTTTAAAAGGTTCATATCCCTAATACTCCTCTTGCCTCCAAGGCATATGATACTGTTTAGTTTTCCGACCAATTTTACGAATATCAGAGGCTGTGTAATACTGAGCGAATTGAGCAGTTAATTGGTGGAGCTTTGTATTTCCTTTTCTATCCAAGGTCTTTACTCGCTTCATTTTTAGAAGTAGCTTTCTCATGAACTCTACTCGTGGTCGTTCCTTCATTTTGCCAAAGTCCTTTTGGAACTCTACTTGTTCCAAGTCCCATTAGTTGAAAAAAGAGAAGTCAAACAAACGTCCAAGACTTGTTTTGCTTTTGTCTATCTCTACAAGCGCCCAAGTAGCATCTATAGAAGCCGCTTGTTTTTGCTTGTAATTGAGTTCTTGTTCTCTTTTCCTATCCTTATCCCTGTAGTTAGCTTTTAGAGTTTTGAAACTGCTGAACATGTGTTCTATTTGCTTAGATATAGATTGCGTGCTCATGTGAAGTGCAAAATGAACATTTGTTGAATCCTTGTAATCTGTTCGGTACTTTTTCTGATAGATACTTTTATCCTCCACTTCAGGAGCAGGCTCTTTGAGGTCTAGATTGGATATATTTCTCTCTCATTTTGTAGGGGTAGAATCGGGATACCTGCAAAAAAAATGTCACATCGAATTAATATTCATATATAGATGGTAATAAAAAAGGAGCGTTTTTTTTGACTTTAAATAGATTATCCTAGCATTTTTGTGATCTTGACTGTATTGACGAATGACTCGATTTGGCTACTCCTTAGCGTATGTTTTTGTTCCAACACTACTCATACCCCTAAATCAGCTCTTACAAAAGATGCTCCATTTGATAACGAGTTAATTTCATTTTGGATGTCCATTGTTATCTGTTTTTATTTTTTAAGCACGTAGGTTTGAAATATATTTTCAATGAAGATGTATAATTTTACATAAAACAATCTAGTATGTTTTTTAGCTTGCAGCTAACAGAGTCGGGGGATATGCTCTGTTATTTTGTTGTGTGTGTTATGGCGCACTAAGATAAAATAATGGAGGGTATTCCTAGTTCTGCGCGAGCTCCCTTCGGGAGCACAGACCAGAACTAGGGGCTTGGCCCCGACTCTGTTCGAGTCGATCCGACCGTAGGGAGGATGGACTCGAACATCTGTATATCCACCAGTAGCCCAAAATTCAGTAATTTATTTCAAAAAGGTTTGGATATCCAACCAAAACAGTAGCTATACCACAATAGTGTAGATAACCAACTATTTTGGAGTTATACTAAGGTAGCTACCCTAGTAAGCTCTAATATAACAAATAAACTATGAGCTCTTATTGTTTGATGTAAAGCGTTGTAGAATATTTTCATGGCCACTACAGCCCAACTCCTGCAAAATAGATAACTAGTAAAAGCCTAGCTGCCACCAACACTAGTCACAAAAAAGGACCATTTATTTTTCATTAGAATTGGCTATTTACCAATATCGACACCTCGACTTCTCAAATACCGATACAAAGTAGGCTTAGAAATATGTAAGTGGTTACAAATTTCAGCAATAGAGCGCTCTTTCTCTTTGTATAAACTCTCGGCCAAACGCGCCTTATCTTGAGCTTTCTTAGATAAGCCCTTGGGACGGCCACCTTTTCGGCCTCTTGCTCTGGCAGCCTCTAAACCAGCTTTAGTTCGAGAACTAATAATATCTCGTTCAAACTCCGCCAAAGCAGCAAACATATGAAAGGCCAATTTACCTGCGGGGGTTGTAGTATCAATATTATCCTGGAGGGATTGAAACTCGACACCAGCATCTTGAAACTTGGAAATTAGATTCACCAAGTCTCTCAAGCTCCTCCCTAGACGATCCAACTTCCAAACGACAACGACATCTCCTTTGCGAAGGTGTTTTATCATTTCTTGTAATTGTAGGCGATCCGACTTGGCTCCACTGATGTGTTCACTAAATATTGTTTCACATCCAACTTTTTCTAAAGCATCTTTTTGAAGGTTCAAAGATTGTTCTTTGGTCGAAACACGTGCATATCCTATTTTCATACTTAAAAGTTACATTAAAAGGTATTCCAAAGGTATAAATATTCCTTTGATTTACGTAACTACTTTATGTAACTTTCAATATAATGCAAGGCAAGAAAATGAAAATTTTGGTATGGGAGCTTGTGAGTAATACAAAACGTTCCTTTTTTGTGACGAAGTCTTGATGAAAAAAATAATAGCATATTGCTTTTTCATCGTTTAGAATAACACTTAAATGAAGATGGTTTTATTTATAAATCGACTCAAGCTGGTCTATTTAATAGGGTATACCACATTTTAGCTTATCTTTTTGTTTACTCTCGTGACAAACTCCAATTCTTTTACTTAGATTGTAAGATGAAATTTTCGAATAAGAATGTATATAACCTTTGAAGAGCAACAAAATGGAGAACGATTGCAAAACTGTCCTACTGAATTTCTTTTATACAAAGGAAAATTTAAATATATTTGTTGTTCGGAAAGATTGGAAAGAACGAAATATTTTTGATACGAAGCCTATTATTTTAAAGTCTAAAATAAATGTAAAAAATATTGAATACGTAGTAGATAGATTAGCAAAAGATGTTTCGATTACACGAAGAAGAAAAGAAGTGAATGATATAAGCTTAGATTTTTTCTATGAATTAGGAACAAAAATTTTTACAGATGAACTATACCAGTTAATTAAGGGGTATGACGGTATATATTTTGTTCCCTTTAAAAAACTGCATAATCTACCACTTCATGCAATGTTATTACCCAATGGTAATACAGTGATTGATGAATATATGATATCTTACTTACCTAGTGCTTCTAGTATCCAGTTAATTAGGTATCAGAATAATAATATTGTTGATTCTCCAAGAGAAGCCCTAGTTGTTGGAGTAGACGGAAGCAATGATGACCCGTTATTTCTAACAGAAGCCACACAAGTAACTAATCAGTTAGATCATTTTGGTATCAAAACATGTATATTAAAAGATAGAGCAGCAAATAAAAAAGAAGTACTTAATAATTTAAAAAATAAGAATATTGTCCATTTTTCAACACATGGTCATTTTCCAGAGTTATTTCCTGAGAATCTTGAAACATCACAAAAACTTGATGAACTAATTAATAATGTTAAAAATAAAGACCTTGTTTTTTCTAAAGGAATACCTCAAATCCCAGAAGCATCTGTAAGTAGTGGCATTGAACTTTATTATACAGGTACACGTGAAATACTGACAGTAGATGAGATAAAAAATCTCTCTTCAAATATAGATGGAACACAGATTGAGATATTGGTATCTACAGCCTGTTTAGTTGGTCGTTCTGAAAATAGATTAGGTGATGAATTAGTCGGTGTAACCCGAAGTTTACTTTACCTTGGAGTATGTAATATTATATCAGCGATGTTTAAGGTTTATAAAAAGGTAACAGTACCAAGAACATTTCTGGGAAAAAAATCAAAAACTTCAACTCCCTCCTTTGCTAGATTCTATTATCTATGGCTAGAGGAAAAAATGTCTAAATCTAGGGCTTTTCAAAAATACATACAGGAAATTAAAAGCAAAGATAACTCAATAGACTATAGTCATCCTTTTTTTTGGTTTTCTTACACTTATACAGGAATTTTAGAATAAAATGGAGAAGAATAAAATAATAAAAGCAATACAAGAGCTAGATAATTGGGAATTGATTTACGTCTTGGAAGAATTGTCTAAAGGCTACTCAGAAGATTTCCTAGAACAAGAAATTAAGATAGACAAGTACACTATTGGTAATATGAGAAAAGTACTGATAGAGCTAGTTCAGGAAGATTTAGTAGAGTGCGCTTTATTAGTGAAACATATTAATGAAGCGGAGGAGAATGCAAGGATGGGGCAAGCTGGCATTGAAACATTGCTCATTAGTTTAGGTGTTAGAACTCTTTGGAAAAAGATTGCTCAAAAAATAAGGAATAAAAAGAAAAATGATGCACTTCAGCAAATTCTCAATGAATTTGTAGATGAAGATTAAAGTGCCTGTTTAATATTGGCGTAAGAGGAAATCTTACCCAGTCTTATAGAGGTATAAGCTGGCAGGACAAGAGCATAAGATTTGTATAACTTTTTTAGTTGATGTGCTATGGTTGCTTGCTCTAAACGCTTTTGAGGAGTTTCATTTAAGTAGAGGACAGTGTTTTTTAAATATGAAATTAACTGTTGCTCCTGAGTAAGAAAGTCATTCTCTGCTCCCTTAGGACGAGAAAGATTAGTGGTTAATAGAAGCTCTCTAAATGCTTTAGATTTAGAAGCTTCTAAATGATATAATGCTTCATTACTTTTGTCTAATTCTAAACAAACAAGAATCATATAGTGATAGAAGTCTTCATCTTCTCCATAGATGTTTATATTTATTTTATCATTAATGATATTTTGATAGTGGGTTTCATTAGCATTAATACTTTTGCATAGATAATAATATGACTTTTGAAATTTTTCTTCATAATAAAGAATAATTCCGTACTCACCCTGTAATTTTGAAACCGCCCAATGATTTTTTGCAGGAAGTTGTAGAGCCTTTTGAATACATTCTGTGGCACTTAGTATATTAGGTGTCTCAGAATGATAAAGGTAAATATCTACTAGTATTAATGATGCAAACATTACAATATAGAGATTATGTTGAGCTTGTCGTTCAATAATTTCAAGAAGTGATATTTCCAGTATTTTATTTTTGGATAGAACAATTTGGTGTCTTTCTTCTAAAGAAGAAAAATAGTTTGAGATTTTTTTAGAAAAAATTGCGTCTAAATCGTTAATATATAACCCCAAACTAGCAACTTTAATGATAATATCATCAAGCAAATCTTGTTCATTAATTTCTTCAAAGAGTCCAACTGCAAATGAGAAATGATTTAGAGATTCAATTATATAATACTGCACTTCGTTTGTGACCTGCTTTGGAAATTCGGAGGGAGATCTCTTTAAAGCATAATCTAAATATATATTGCCAAGGTTAGAATGGCAGCTGGCAATATCATATTTATCATTTTCAGTATTAGCTTCAAAAATCTCTAGGGCTTTACGAGTGTATTCAACTCCATCATTGAGAATGTGGTATGATCTATAAACATTGCCTAGTCCTAAATAGGCGCGTGCTAAGAAACAATTGTCGTTTACAGCATAATTATTAAAAATTTTAATCGCCTCTTTATAATTGTGCTCTGCATGTATGAATTCTTTTTTATCAATATGAAAGTTGCCAAGATCTAAATAACAATCAACTAATTTTTTGTAATCATGATGTTTGCTTACTAACGCTATTATGTCCTTGTAGACACTCTTTTCTTGAGTAATATTAGCTATTATTAAATAACTGTTATACTCAAAATCAAGAAAAATTTTATCCTCATTACATAGTGTTATACTTTTATGGAAATTTTCTATAGATAGCAATGGTTGTCCTAAATTGTAGTAAATATCCCCTAACATATAATGATTATTTATACTGTATTTTCGGCTAATTGGAAGTAAATAGTTAACAGCTTTTTGACAGCACACTAGGGCATATTCAAATAGTTTTTCATGATAAAGCTTTCTACCAGCCATATAAAAGAAGCTCCACTCTTGATTATCTATTTGTTCATCAGCAATTTTTTCCATTTTAGCTATAAAATCCTCAGGGGTATGAGAATCATCAAACACCTGCATAATAGTCGCTTCAAAATTTTTTGTACTTTCTTCACCCATCAAAAAAAAGTTTTCTGAATCCAATCCCATATAGTATCTATTTCAAAAATATCGCTTGTCAAAGATTCATTTTGTGATAAAAGATTCAAACTTAGGTTTTGGGTATATTCTTCTAAATTATAAACAATTTCTCCTTTCTTAGCGAGTAGGAGCATCCACCATAGAGAAGTGAGGTGTTGTTGATTATCTGGTAGATTTGTATTGTTTTGAGATGCTTGTAAAGTAGCAATATCTCTTTTGATCTGTTTATTGTTTTGTATGATATTTTGTAGTAATGCTCGAAAAGCTTCATTACTGTCTTTCTGATCCAACAGTAATAATCTTAACGTTTCAAATTTTTCCTCTTGATCTTGACTAAGCTCTTTGCGAAAGATTGTAAATTGATCCTCCATATGATTAGTGAGCTCAATATAATTCTTATCAATAGTAATAGGAGCTACTACTTTCATCTTTCCTTTTGTTTGGGGAGATTCATTTTGCTCATCTGGTTCAGGTAGAATAAAAGTAGCTATTACTTTTTTCCATTTTTTTCTATGTGTATAGTAGCCTATCACATTGAAGAGATCTTCTTGACAGAATTTATTTTGAATTGCTCTACGAATAGTTCTATAGCCCCCCCCCGTCCATATTATGTTAGCTCTTGTAGAAGCTTCTTCATAAGTAAAATATCGATTTTTGATTCGTCGAGTCAATTTTGAATCATATATGTATAGTTCTTTTTCTACAAAATCTGTTAGTTCATAACTGATTTCTTGCTCATTCTTAGCTATCGCTTCAATCTGCTCAACAAATTTATCATTGTAATACACTTTGGGCATAGTATTTTTTTGAAGACGAAAAAACAAAATTTTTGGAGGTAATAAGACACTGCTAGATAGTGTTAAATATTATTAGACTCTAATACTTTGTAAAAAATAAAGCTTATATTAATTTTATAGTTGGTGTTTCTAAGTTAAGAAAAATTCATCTTACCAATAAGCATTTTCAGTCATTAAATAGAAAGAATGATCCCTTCAGATAAAACCCCTACTAAACTGATAGAAATAGTTCAGTTATTTGATGTTATTATTTCGGATTTATTTTCAAACGAGGCTCCTATCATTGAGAAAGTGCATGTTTTTCTGGAAGAGTATCGTACTGTCATAGCACAACTTCCTATTACTTCACTCATTAAATTAAGAAATGAATTCAATCATTCTTTTGAGAGTGTACTCTTCTTTATCATAATGATTGAGTTTGTAAAGCTTAACTCAATTAAAAATATTGAGCTGTTTGTAATTTTTTTATGTGATATTTTTATACCTAAAAGAGGACAACAAGTAAGCCTTGAAGATTTCAATGCTTTTATTGATGAAAATGTTGCAATAGCGCTGGAAAATGAAAAGTTGTACCAGAATGAATATAAAAATTACATCTACTCTTATCTTATGGTTACTGCAAACCTAATTACAGATGTTGTTCAAGTAATATTTGAGACAAATATTGAGCTAGCTGAATTTACGAAAATTATAACTTTGGCAGATATTTCCAACCCCAAACATTATCGAAGTGATTTATCTAAACAAAAGAAAGAAAAAGTAAAAGAAGACACGATGAAGATGACACAAAGGAGTTATCAGAAAATCATCCGAATTTTTCAGTACTTAGAAATTCACTATGTCACAGAGAATGGTCTCTTCAAGATCAGAAATGATAAAAATTTAGCCATCTTTTATAAGATGGTTCAGTTTTACATTAAGCATGATGAGCTGAATGCACTCAAAGTATTGGAGTCCGTCAAAGGTAATATATTTTTGACCCAGCTAAGATTGAGTAATTTCAAGTTCAATGGTGATGTATCCACAAACCAAGTACTTCAACAATTACTAAGGCAAGAGGAAACACTTCAAACTACCTTGAGAGATTATTTCATGAAAAATGAGATTAAATTTTTTGAAGAACTATCAGAATTGTCAAAAGTCAACTCAAGTCTACAAGATATCTATCAGAAAATTTTGATAGAAACCGATAATACCGACATACAACAGTATGTGCATATGCGACAACAAACATCTCTAGAATACGAAGCAATTAAATCACTGTTATAACTATCATCTAATTGAAAGTAGCACTACTCGAATTTTTCTTGACAGATAACCAATTGTATATTTTTATTATTCGGTCTGATTATCTAATCGCTGGAATACAGGACAGTACCCCTATTGTATTACAAACAAGCATGAAGCCTAATGAAATCATCCAGCAAGTTAACTTCATACGAGAGAATTTTAAGGAACTTAAATCTAAAAGTGTAATTGATCAAATAGACTTATCCGAATTTTATATGTTGGGTGAAAAAATTTTCACCCAACAACTTTTCGATTTTGTTGAGCCTTATGATGCCTTATATCTTGTGCCATATGGACCATTACACTACTTGCCATTACATGCCATGAAATTTGAAGGGCAAGAAGCAGCAATTATTGAAAAGTTTGTTTGTGCATACTTACCAAGTGCTTCTATCTTGAAGTTCCTGCAAAGACAGCCTATTGAAAAACCAAATATCTTAACCATAGGCGTAGATTCTTTATCCTTTGAAGCATCATTTGTAACAGAGGCAGTTCAAGTCTTGGAAGAGGTAAAGCCACTTAGTGGCCAAGCAAAAATTCTAATGAATGAATCAGCCAATATACAAAATGTCAAGCAAGCAATTGTAGAGGAATTTAATATTTTACATTTCTCAACACATGGAGATTTCAAGGAAGATGAAGATGCACTAGATGCACATATTTTATTGGCAGATAATACTAGATTATCTGCCAGGGATATTTTGGATTTAATCACTCAACAAACGCATAAACCTTACTATTCAATTATTACTATGAGTGCTTGCTTGACAGGACAAAGTGAAAATAGAGCAGGAGATGAACTAATTGGTCTAAATAGAGCCTTAATTTATGCTGGTGCCTCAGGACTAATCACAACACTATTCCCAGTCTATAAAAAAGTGACAGCTAGTAAGCGTTATCCAGAGTTATCATTTGCCAATTTTTATAGAATTTGGCTCAAAGAACAAGCCCACCCAAATAAAGCGAAAGCATTTCAGGAGTATATTCTTACAATTAAAAACTCCAAGTATGGGCATCCTTTTTTTTGGTTTTCATTTATCTATACAGGGGGTATTTAAAGAAGGTTTAATCTCTATAATAGACTAGCAAATTACGAGTATTTGCAAGTCGTTCTGGATATACTATTCCCTTAAGAAAATCACCATTGTGTGCGTAAAGCATATTTCCACTGCCTGTCTCGAAATTCAAAATATAGAAAACTTCCAGCCCTTCTTCCTCCAGTAATTCCTTAGTTTTCTTCGCAGCAACGTTTAGATATTCATATGTAGGAACATCAATAACTACATGATACACCTTTCTGTCTTTTCGGCACAAAGCCCAAAATCGTCTTTCTCTTTTTTGGCCATAGTAGATATTTTTGAAATTTTCATCTCTGTCTTTGGAGTATAACAGCTGTGTTTGAAAAAGAGTAACCCCTTGATGTTTTCCCCATTGTATGAAATTTTCTCTGTCTGATGAACTAGATCTAGGGTAGTAGGAATCGTATATACCTGAACCATAAGTCCTTTCCACCCGTACAGGTTTCGTATCTAAATCAATCACAGCAACACCTCCTTGTTGTCTACCTTCATTATAGATGATTACCATTCCATCCATGATGTGATCAATATTACGATTAACAAGACGACCATTATCAACTGTTAGTCCTACAGGCTTAGTATTCTCAGGGTTCAAAGAATTTGAAAAGGTAGCTTCTGTAAGAAAAAGAATTTTTTTTTCATTCTTCCACTTTTTATATTGATTGTGAGGATCAACAGCAAAATATTTTGCTTTTACGGCTCCTTCAGCTCTAGAAAATATACGTAGTATGTAGTAATTACTATTACTGTATTTTGTGATGGTGCTATATTCTTTATCAAAAGAGGCGCTATTCTTTTGAGAGAATAGAGTGACTGTATTTAGTATTATTAATAGTGATAATATTATTTGGATCATTGTTGACTTATGTTGGTTTTCTAACTAATCAATAAAGGTTATGCAAATAGAAATCGTATGCGCGCAATTGAATTAGAACTGTCAGCAACATGCATAACCTTTAATTACTAGTTTAATTTTTGCTAAAATACCAGTAGGCTATCTACTTGTAATACATTCCTCTATGAAAATCGATTAATTTTTAAAAGCATGTCTCACTTGAATAAGAGGAATCATTTTTCCTGTAAAAAATGGAATTTGGCTTTGATACATTTAAATTAATAAAGTATATTATTTTATGGAGATGACTATTATAGTGGTTTTGAAACACTATAGTTTTGACGGGGTGATTCTTTGCCTCAACGGTTAGAGTTAAGATTTGACCATCTTCAATACAAGTGTTTACATAGCTATTTGTCTTGAAAGAATCTATCAAGTATACAAGATTTGCTAGTTCTAGAGAATCGATTGTTGATTCATGTAGTATGGAATCTATTTGCCCTGAAGATTTATCAACAAGTTGAGCAGTTAGTTTTCGGTTCTCAAGAATATATTCTTTTTTATGGCTAGAGGGAAAAAGCTCAATCTCTAAAATAATTTTATCAATATTTAGTGCTGTATTTTTATACCAATTATCTCTATTAAAAATGATAGTCAATAGGGATATTGTTGTTGCAAGAATGACGAACTTCCAGAGATAGCTTTTTCCCTTTTTTAGTTTTATTTGATCCATATTTCAATATAGTTAGGGTATGTCCTACTCATTTTAGGAAGCATGTTTTGAATGGAAATATCTTTAAATTCAGAACTTTGTTGAAGTAACATCTTTCGTAAATCTTCTGCTTTTGCTTTATCATCAGGATGAAAATATCTAATAGTATACTTGTTATTGGGTAAATTAGCAATAGCTTTCTCAGGGACAGTATCATGTTCTTGTGTGTACAGAGAAACATTAAATACTTTGTCTTTTGATATTTTTTGTTTTATACTTTTTATGTGTGGCAAATTAAAACTACACGGCACAAAGCGAATTTCATCAAATTTAATCTTTGAGATAACAATGCTAGGTTTTCCATAGATTCTTTGAATTCCTTTAATGTCCAGAGTACTAAGCTTGCCATAATTTGTCCATTTAGGATTACAGTAATTCATTACTGAATTAAGATCACAAGGTGTAACATAGAAATCTCCATCTGACCCTTGTGGTTTTTCATGGCATAGGCAATCCAATCTATTATGTTCATGTGCAAGTCCCAAAGCGTGTCCAAACTCATGAACAGCAATAAATTTGATGCAATCTTCTAATTTTTGATAGCAACCAAAATTACCTAGAAACTTAAAATTCAGAAGCATCCCATCTTTTTTCCCATCTAAAGTAGTTCCTAACCCTTTCGTATGAGGATGTCCGTAGTTATCTATTATGATTCTGATACCTCTAGTGTTGCTACTCGCTTTTCCCCACCCTACAAAATCAATATTTGCATGCTGTTCCCATGTTTGTTCTATAGCTTCTCTAACCCAATTTCTTTGTTGTATATTATCATTAGTAGGGTTTTCCCAACTGACTGAAATCACAGTTTTTCCATTACTTTGACTTGGCCATTTTGAATTTTTCCGCATATTAATCCCTGATATAGGATTTTGAGCATGCAAAGTAAGAAAAACGAAAAAAGCGATAAAAAATAAAATACCTTTCATTTTCTTATTTATTTGTCCATATTTCTAAATATCCACTTAATGTGGTTTTGTAATAAGGCGTCATATCCTCAAGATCTATTTCTGAATCCTGAAAGCCATTTGTAACCAATATGTTCTTTAGGATAGTCGCTTTTTGTTTATCTTTTTTATCAAAAAATCTTATAACCAAGGTGTTTATTAGCCTTTTTCTTGCATTTATTGGGGGAACAGCAGTTTCTTTGGTAATACTATGAATAGTAATAAGAGAAACATTGGTGAATTTCTGTTCAAATTCATCTATCTTGGACAAAGCCATTGAATTACAAGCAATAATCTTCAATTCATCAATCGATGAAATTGTATTCACAGGTTTAGTCCTAGGAGTGTTTTTGATAGTGATTTCTTTTTTGTTGTTGTCGATTGTTATTACTCCAAACTGATTCAGTATGTTTTGTCCCAATAAAAAGGGAATATCACTCTTATCTATTACTAAAGCCTCCACATCTTGCAACTTTATGTTGCCCAGTTCAATAGTTTTAAGATTAATAACTAAGGCATCTACTAGATCTCCATTAGCAAGTTTAGTTTTTGTTTTACCAATAATATCATTATCTGTAATGAAGTTATTGTTTTTTAGAATCTCTAGAAAGTCTTTGCCAAATGATATAGAACTAGAGCCTGTGTCAAATATAAATCTTCTAGAAAAGGTGTTAATATCTACGTCTACCTCCATTGTACCAGCAGGTCCAGAGACAAAAGGTATTGTATACACTTTCGGTTGAGCACCAATATGGAGTGTAAATCCCAAGATGATTAATAACGTGATGATTATTCTAAACATAATTACAGCATATTACTTTAAGTGAATAAATTAATGCTATCAAAGCTATTGCTCCAATAAATCGCTTTTTGTAAGTCCAATTCTTAGTTGTTTTAAATATGCAAAAAAATGACAATAGAATAGTAATGATAGTTATAGGAAAGAAACCTGAAACATGCGACGCTCTCTTGTAGATGTATTGATATCTCCCTTCACATAAATAGCACACAAGCTTTTCAAAATTACTTGGAGTTGGACGAGTAATAAAGTATTGTTGAGATTCCAGTTTTTCTAAGATAGAATGAGCCTCCTTTTCTTCTAATACTCCACTTAGGATAGATTCTTGTAGGTGATTAGCAATTACACCTAACAATACATGTCCCTTCTGCTGGTTCTCTTTAAGTGTGTCATTAACAAGAATAATTGCTTGATCAGTTACAGTCTCAATAGCAGAAATGTTCCAGCTACTAAGATCAAGTAAATCGATCTCTTCAATTGACATCGAAGAAATGGTAGGCAAAGCACTTAGTGATTGAGTAAATAGAAGAAAAACAATTAAAGTGATATTTATTTTCATATTATTTTTTACTAATAGTTAAAATGGGGCCAAGAGGAGTATGTCTCCCATTTACAGATCTAAGCTGCTTTTCTTTTCTTATCCATGCTTGGCTTATAGCTCCATCTAGGTATAAAGCATCTGAACACTTTAATTCATCTCTTAACAACTCAGAGAATTCATAAAAATTGACAGGAACCTTTGATATTACAAAAATAACCTCGCCCCCTTGTGTGATACCTACAGCGTTTCTAATATGTTTGTTTCTAGACCCTTTGTTGAAGGCTTTATTGAATTTACCATCAATGACCATCATTGGACCTGATTGTGTTGCCAATTTCAATGTTCTAAATGATCGAGCATGTTTTTTTCGAAAAACATCTGTAGACACTATAATTGCTTTGTCATTTTCATCTATGGCAAAAACTCCATTGGGTGGAAGAGAATAAAAATTTCCATGTCCAATAGAACTTAAATTCAAATCTGCTTTTCTTTCCCCTTGTTGGATCAGTAGCCCAACTGGTCTTCTGTTGGGTTCAAACATTCCTGCATTGATAGCAAACAATAATTTACTGATGCTTTTTTGTTTTAACTTTTGAATAGAGTGTATATCATGAATTTGCTTTTCGTTTGTTTCACTAAACACTTCAATATTGAATTCCTTAGGATGTACCTTACATATGAGATATTTCTTGTTTCTACTGAGAGAAATGTTGTTTTTATAAAAAAAATGTGAGGCAGAAGTTATTGGAGAATCCTTGTGAGTAGGAGTTGTAGTAACTTCTCCTAAAGTTATTCCCTTGTCATCATCAAGTATCGGTACATTAATGATCTCACATCTGTTAACATTACCTTTTTCTATCAATGGTTTATAATTGGGATTAAGTGCCTTTAGCTCCTCTAAAGTTATATTATATTGTGCTATGATTTTTCCTGGGTTATCACCTAATGTAATCAGGTATCTTCCTTTTTTTACTTTAGGAGGGATTTTTAATTCATATCCTTTCTTTAGTTTTTTATATGCTTCATCTCTAATTGGTGTTAACTCAAGGTTTCCACATCTTAGCTCTTCTTTACTTATCCCATGTTTTTGAGCAATGTGTGAAAAAAGATAACCTTTCTGTATAGTGTCTTTTTGTTGAGCACTAGTATCATTTGCTTGAAACAAAAGTGCGATTATTATAATGACAGTACATGTAATATATTTCATGTTATGTGTTTTATTCTTTGTAAAAAACAATTAAGTTGGTAGCATCAGCTATTTTAAAAGTTGTTTGATTGATAAGGTAATTCTCTTCTCCTAATAAGAAAATGTTTTTGGAGCCAGTATCAAGATTGACAATTGCACTACAAAAGTAACCTAGGCGGTTCAACGCGTTTTTTGCATAAGCACCTGCTAGGTTTAAATAAATAGGTTTTGATATATCAATAATGACACTATAATAAACACCCTGTTTATAACATGTTGCTAGAAATCGTCTTTCTGCTTTCTTGCCATAGAGGAGATTGCTAAAATTGTCTTCTTTTAAGGAAGAGTATATTAATTGTGTTTGGAATACTGTTATGTCTAATTCGTCAACAGCTTGCGACAGTAGAAATCTGTGATATGTATTAGATCGAGGGTACAATTGTATCTTCCTTCCATCGTTGGTAGTAATACCTGATTCAAACTCGTCTAGATCACCAATCTCTATGGCATAGTCTTGTAGAAGAACCAATCCATCCATTTTAGGATCAATATTTCTATTAATCATTTGCCCATTGTAGGCTGTAAAGCCAACAGGCAATGAATTTGAATTCCAAGTTTCTGAGAAGGCACCAGAACAGGTCATCAAAATATATTTTCCTTCCCTCCAAGATGGGAAATGCAAATTTGCATTTTGTGGAAAATATTTGATCTTGATGTCTCTTTTCATTGCATACACGTAAATGTTTACAGGATATTCTCCCACGACTAATGAGTGCTCATATGTTGATTTTTTTTGTGCAATTAGACTAGATAATAATGAGGATATCATAACTGTAAAAATGAGCTTCATTGCTTCTTAATCTTTATAGTAAACTATTAAATTCGTAGCATCTCTTAAATTTACGCGTGGACGTAAATTTTGTAAAGTATTTCCATCATGGGCATGGAGAATATCATACCTACCTGTATCAAGATTCATGACATACAAAACACTTAATCCTTGCCCCTCTAATACTTCCTTGGCTTCTTTCGCAGCAACATTTAAATATTCATATTCAGGAGCATCAATGACTACATGATGTACTACTCCTGCTTTTTTGCATAAAGCTAAAAATCGTCGTTCTCTTTTACCACCATGTTTAAGGTTGGTGAAATTTGAATATTTGTCTTTAGAGTATAATAGCTGTGTTTGAAAAAGGGTAACTCCTTGATATTTTCCCCATTGTATAAAATTTTCCTTGTCTGATGAACTAGATCTGGGATAATAAGAATTATATATACCTGAACCATAAGTCTTTTCCACTCGTACAGGTTTCATATCTAAATCAACTACAGCAACGCCACCTTGTTGTCTACCTCCATTATAGACGATCACCATTCCATCCATAATGTGATCAATATTGCGATTGACAACACGACCATTATCAACTGTCAGTCCCACAGGATCAGCATTCTCAGGCTCCAAAGAATTTGAAAAAGCTCCAGGAGCAATTAATAATATATTTTTCCCAGATTTCCATCTATTATACTCTGTATAGGCATTTGTAGCAAAGTACTTTGCCTTCATAGTTACTCCCTCTCTAGAAAAATCATAAAGCCGATACATTTTACTATTTTTATACTTTGTGATGATTTTATATTTTCCTCCAAAGTAAGAACCATCATTTTGTGGTGACTCAGATACCATAAAAAAAGAAGTCATTGCACACAATAAATATATTAATTTCATTATTTAAAATTTTGAATTTAAAAAAGCATTTGTTCTTTCTACACATAAATTTAAACCAACCAAACATAAAAATCAAAATCTTATATTGTACCTAAATTAAGTGTTTGAAAGATTTTTTCACACATAAACAATTAATAATCAGAATTTTAATGTTTTTTAGAGTTAATTAAATAATGTTAAATTCATTATTTGTCAACCATGAAATAAAAATGAGAAAGGAATTACTATTAGAATTATTAGGGTTGTTTGGAAGACAAGACTTCTTAAGGTTAGAAAACTTTGCTCAACTGGGTCTCTGGAAGATTAATAAAGAAGATCAACTATTTTTAAGCAAACTTGCAAAGAACCCTCATCAATATGAGCGACTCTATGAACTTGAAAAGGCAAATAGCTCAGGTAGTTTCAAGCAAAGAAAAGGAAACATTGTAAAATTAATTGAAGACTATATTTTGTTGCTTGAAAGCAGAAAGGAAGAAAACGAGGTCAATCGTAGCTTGCAGTTATTAAATTTTTACAATCAACATAGATTGGAAAGCAACTATAAAAAACAACTAAAGAAAGTAGAAAAGAGTATTGACAGTAAGCCAAGGGATAAAGACACCTCCTTATTAAAATTTCGATATCATGAAATTCAAGCAACGAATTCTAGAATTTACAGACAAAAAATGCCTGAGCTAGAGGAAATGAATATGCATTTACTATCATTCTTTACTGAAAATAATTTACGACTAGCTTCTGAAGCTCAAACTCAAAAAGAAACGATTAACTGCAAGTACAAAATTGATAATTTTCTTGAATTTTTACCAGTCAACTCATGTACTTTAGTGGCATGTATTTATGGAAATATATACAACCTATGGGCTTTACTAGCTTCTCAAACTAATTATACTTTCTTAAAAAACACTATCCAAAATAAAGCTTCAAATATATCTCAAGAGTTATTCAAAACAATTCACACACACTTGATGAATTACTGTATAAAACAGATGAATTTAGGTATCCCGAGGTATGCTTCTGAGTATCTTTTTTACATTCAATCTTTAACAGATAAAAGGTTGTTACTTGAACGAGGACGTTTAGACTATGGTCGGTTTCGTAATACGATAATTGCATACTTAATTGAATCGCCTACTAATTTCATACAAGTTGATGAATTTATAGACTACTATAAGGACCTATTAGATCTTCCTTATAGAATGGATATCGTAAAAATTAACTCTATCTATGTTTCTGCTTTCAAAAAAAAATATACTGAGAGATATAGCGATCTCCTCGCTCTAAAAAATACCCGCCTAGATTTACATCATAAAATAATGTTAGAAAAATTAGATCTTCAATTCACATTAATGTTAGGAAAGAACACCACCAATCTTTTAGAAAAAAAAATAATAAATTTCAAAACATTTCTAAATAAAAAGCGTAGTGAACTAGAAGGAGGAAAAAAGTTAAAGGTTTCTTTAAGCTTTGCAAAATGCATAGAAAGTATGATGACTGGTGATTTAACACTCAAAGAAATAGAAGAAACAGAATTAGCTCTAACAGATAAAATTTGGTTTCTAACAAAAATGTTAGAGAGGAGCTAGGCTCCCCTCTAAAGTATTGATGTTTACTGAATACTAAAATGACCTGAGAAGTTAGAACCATTCTGAACACTTACTTGAGCCTCATAAGCTCCCGCTTGCATTCCTGCAACAGAATAAGTGCAATTTTGCTCATAGCAACCATTTTTTTGATTTATCAGTTCGCCAGAAGAACTATAAATACTCACACCTTCTATTACATCAGAAGGGTCATCTAGAACTACCTTTAGAATCATATCTTCCATTGTAATGACGCCACCTGCAATGTGCGCATTTTGGGGATAAATTTTCTGATTCTCAAATGAGAAAAAAGAAGTTTGGATGCTAGATAGTGTAACTACAAATACTAAAATTAATTTTTCCACAATTATTATATTTTATTAAATTGTGGAAGGCCTTCCGATTAATGAAACTGTACAATCTCTTTTTCTTATTTATCGATAGTACAAAGATGGAGTAAGGAAATAATAGCCTAAGGACATGTCTGACGTGTCTTATGAGGACGCGGCAACGAATTATTCATAAATATTTGACAATAAGTATTTTATGAATTAAAATGAAATGATGAATATTTTACACAATCTTGCTTTCAAAACCTTTCAACACAATACTTCTTTTATATTCCAAGAATCCTCACATCAGTTCGAGCACATCCAAAACACACAAGCCTGTGAAGCTCTTATGGATTCATTGCTCTCTCAATATGAATCACAAGGCGTAGCGCTTGAAGATGTTTGGGAACAAGTCGGATACATTACCGATTATCCTGAATTTAAAAATGAGTACGACAAAAATATACTTACCAGTTATTTTGAACGGATAGCAAAAGATGATGTAGAAATGTATTTTGAACGAGTTGTAGCACTCCAAAATGAAAAAGCAGAGTTTGGCACACTTCAAAACGAAGTGATGCCTGAAAAACCCAGAGAAATAGAAATGATACCACAAAACACGAGTACCTATGATGTCCTCACAGGTTTATTAGAAGGAAAAGAACCTTTTTATCAAAGCCATCCAGAAGTAAATGAAGCATATTTGATCGGTGAGCAACCAAAAGACAAAGCAGGATCTATTGTTCTTAATTACGAAAAGCATAACGGAGGATGGGTTCTTACTTCCACTGATCTTGTACGATTTCACACAGGATATATGCCGACAGTTATTGCAGGACGAGAGTTTAAAGAATTTGGAAATATTACATCTATTCTAGCATATGTAGATAAAGACGGAATGGAGGGGCTAGACGCGAACTTACCTAATAATGATGTGCTAACAAATATGTCTTTAGAGGAAATCCAAATGCTCATGAGTGAGATTGCGAA
Organism: Aureispira sp.; assembly: GCA_050633105.1. Lineage (GTDB taxonomy): Bacteria > Bacteroidota > Bacteroidia > Chitinophagales > Saprospiraceae > Aureispira. Next base: position 34,638 of record JBOEFW010000047.1, read on the forward strand.
TACTGACCAGGATGAATGGACTACATATCATGGAACGACAGGTGAGAATCCAAAGAACATTGAAAAGGAACCCTATGATGGAGATTATAAAAAAGTTTTGAATGAAAAATACAGAAGCTTTGAAACTCCATATCATGTGACAATAAGAAATGTAGTAAATGCTCATGTTGATCTTGAAACCAAAACATCTTTAACAATTCCCTACGGAGAAAACGAAACATATACCTTTGGTCCAATAACACTCTCGTCTATAAATTTTCTCATAGAAGATTTCCAAGCGGGAGGATTTGATAGAATTGTTAAGAAATACCCTGACATTGATATTGATAAATTTCCAAAAAACATGAATGACTATTTGTTTGACTGGGAAGCTTCAACTATAGATACAAAAGTTGAACCGCATCCATATAGAGATCTTCCAGATTATCCACAAGAGCGAAAAACTGTTACTCATTTGGATATAAAGCTTGGTGAAGCTCAAGAGCGACCAAATGCAGAAGAGGCTCCAGAGTATTTTAAAGAAAAAATGAAAGACAATCAATCTGTTCTTGATCATGATTTCTTTGAGGTCGATATTGCCTCTGATTGTGGTTTTGTCATTCTTGATAAAAATGGAGATCCGATAGTTATGTATGATAAAAAAACGCTCCACACAGGATATTTAAAACCCCATATTAAAAAAATTATGAAGGAAAAACTATATGGAGACCTAGAACTGGTGCAATTAGGCCTCACCGAAGTACAAGAAGGTCGAACAACGCCACAAATAAGAACATTGGTATACCAACAAAAATAAATGAAAGATTATGCCTACTCAAATTACAATCTCAGATTAAGACTTCTTTTGGAAAGAAAATAAAAGCTTTCTCGATTTTTAGGAAATTTTTTTTGTATTCATACAATTTTATCTAAATTTAAAAATCATACACGCCTTCAAAACCGAGATAGCAGAAAATGTTCCAAATAGATAAAGCATTTAATCCAGAGACACTAAACGTGCATGGATTTTACCAAAAGCCAGGAGTAGGGTTATACATACCTTTATATCAAAGAGAGTATAGCTGGGATAAGGATAATATTGACCAACTTTTAGATGATGTTACGCAAGGTATATTTTCCATAACAGAGAACAAGGATGAGATACGCTTTTTAGGAACAGTAATAGCTGTACAAGTACAAGATCAAAGGAGTATATTTCCTATTGATAAACAAGGACTTCCTTCTTTAATTGAAAACATTATTGATGGCCAGCAACGACTATCAACAATTGCCCTATTTTCTACTCTATTATATCATCATATTTGGGTGATCCAAAAAAAGATTGAAAAATCAAAGGATGAAAATATTGAAAAGCAAGTTAATGAGACTTGTAACTACTGGAAAAAGAAGTTACTTGATGTTTTCTCCCTAGACTTACAAAGAGGTACTCCACATAGAAAACCTAAAATAATTCGTGGCAATAAAGACCAGTGGACAAAGGATGGAGATATAAATTCTAGTTATCAGTCTGATGTAGCTAATTATCTAGCCAATTTCATTAACTATATAGATGATCATTCTAGTATAGATAAGCTGCCCTCTTTCATTCCCCAAACTAGAACGGGGGAGAATTTAAAAAGAATTGATACTTGGCTCAAAAAAATAGTAATAAAAGCTCATGAAAAACAGACAGAAGAATTTATAACAGCCAATGAAGTTTTGAGTCAAATTAAACAAGATTATATTTGGCAGTATGAGCGCCAAGAATTAGAAGAACTGGTCAAAGAAAAGGATTACTCTAGTTCAAAAACACTCAGTGCTCTAGTTTCTTCATTAGTACAATTGTTTGCCGTTTCACACTACCTCCTAGAAAGATGCTGTTTTACAATTATTAAACCTATGAATGAAGATTGGGCATTTGATATGTTTCAATCCTTAAATGCAACTGGTACTCCATTAACAGCTATAGAAACATTTAAACCTAGTGTTGTAAATACAGCTACGAATAATAAGCAAGAATTTAAAGGCTCTGCAATAGAAGAAAGCTTTGAGAAAGTAGATGCTTTGTTTAGTGAAATAACCAGTGCAGCAAGAAAAAGTAGCTTAACTAAAGAATTCTTAACCTCTTTGGCTCTGACAATTGAGGGAAAAAAATTAAGTAGTCACTTCAGCCAACAACGTAAGTGGTTAACAGACTTGTATGCAAAGGACTGTGGTAGCTATGAAGAGAAGGAAGCCTTCATCCATTTTTTTGGAGATTATGCAGAATTCTACAAAAAAGTATGGTTAGACTATAAAGGAGAAAATGGATTGCCAATAGATGTCATTGCATCTCACCCTGATGCAGATTTGGCCTCTGTATTAATTCTCTACTTGAAGGAATCCAATCATAAGATGTCCATTACAATATTAGGACGACTCTATTCTGATATTATTCGAGGGAAAACAAATTCTATCCATTTATTTGTGGAAGCCGTGAAAGCAGTTGCAAGATTCTATTCCATTTGGAGATCCTCCCAGTCTAATTCAGGATTAGATGTTCAGTATAGGAATTTTCTTAAACGCCCTATACGTGAGGATAAGACGGTTATTGTAGAAGATTCAAATGCTTGGTTAGATACTCCTACTTTAAATGTAGTAAAGCTTGAGCATTATTTTGATGAAATATTGCGTGATAAAAATTTGCTAGATAAGGCCTCATGGAAAAGTAAAGCACTGGTTGCATTGAAATACAATAAAGCTAAATCCGTTTGTAAGTTAGCTCTGTTTTGTAGTGCCCATAACACTATTGCCGACATGGATAACCTAGGTTTAATGAAAGCTGCAAAATCGGGAACATCCAAGTACTTAAACTTATCCCAGTGGATTTCTAAAGATTTAGGGTCAATAGAACATATTGCACCAGAAAAAGGAATAAGCGAATGGGATAACAATCTTTATACAGATGAAGAATGGTATCACTCTATTGGCAACTTAACTTTGTTACCGCTCAAAATAAATAGCTCAGCAGGAAATAAAGGCTGGAAAGAAAAGTACATTTACTATCAATATCTTAGTGAGGGCGATTTGCAACGCCAACAAGAACTTAAACACCAAGCACTCAATCTTGGTGTAACATTAAGTGATAAAACACTAATATTATTACAAAAGGCCAATTACAATCATCACATATTGCCAATTGTAGCCTTAGGAGAAGATGCTAATTGGGATACAGAATTTGTGCAAAATCGTGGTGAGCGGATTTTAGATATTTTTTGGCAATCTTTTTTAGTAAATCATGAGTAGTGTCATAAGGTACACAGAGAAGTATCAATAAATTTTCCTTTACCATTTTTGGTTTGGCTTGAATTTTTACATAATGTCTCTGAGAAATAGTTCTAAAGACAAAAGAGAAGATGAAAGAAAATATATCGTTTAATGTATCTGCACGAGCAGCAAGACTAATTGGAAGAGAAAATGTAGCAAATGCAGAAGGTGCATTAATTGAGCTAATTAAAAATTGCTACGATGCAGATGCAGACTTTTGCATTATATGCATTGATGTTAAATACAAAGCAGTACCTACTTCTATATCGTATAATGAGTATAAGTCATTATCAACTCTTAATTCAAATATCATAGAGCAGTATTTTAGTACAGAAAATAATAGATATGAGTTAAGTGACACGATAGATGAATTAAATTTTTCTCAATTAAGAGATTTTTTTCAGAAAGTAGGAAGTATATACATAATCGACAATGGGCATGGAATGGATAGTGATATAATAAAGAACCATTGGATGACTATAGGGACTAACAATAAGGAAATTGATATTACAACAAATAAAGGGAGAGTTAAGACTGGAGCAAAAGGGATAGGACGATTTGCCTTAGATAGATTGGGAAGTCTAGGACAAATGTGGACAAAAGAAGAAGATGATTCAAAAACCTGTTTATGGGAAGTAAATTGGAATGATTTTGAAGCAAAAGGACAAATTCTAGGAAAGATATTTGCCCAGTTATCAAAACAAGAAAATTTTAGTTTTATAAATTCTGTAAAAGAAATAATCGGAGACCAACAAGATGAAAGCGTAGATTTTTTATTAAAAAAATGGATTACAAATTCTGGGACTATAATTAAAATTAGCTCTCTTAGAGACTTATGGGGAACGGTTAATGTAAAAAAACTACACCAGAATTTATCAATGTTAATTCCACCAAAAGAAGAAAGAATATTTGATATTTTAGTGCTTGATTCTTTATCCAAAAACTCTCTAGGACTAGTTCAAGCTCCCTCATATGACGACTTTGATTACAAAATACAAGCAACTTGTAAGGATCAATTAGTTACTTTGACAATTTACAGAGATGAATTTCGTGTCGATGAGTTTATAGAAAATGATTTTTTTCTAACTCATAAAAACATCAAGAAAAAAGAACAATACTCGAAAGAGGTTTTTGCAAATGGAAAATATCAAGTAACAAGAAAATTAAGCGAATATGCTATAGGTTCAATTGAAGCTGGACATAGTGATTTGTTAGAAGGAATTGGTGATTTTGATTTTACTTTTTACTTTTTAAAACGAGCACTTTCTAAAAAAGATTCAGAAAAATATAAACAAAAAAGCATAAACTCTTCTCGTAGAACACAATGGTTAAAGGGATTTAGAGGAATTAGAATATTTAGAGATAATTTTAGAGTAAGACCATATGGTGAAAAAGACACTAGTTCTTTTGATTGGTTGGATTTAGGTCTAAGAGCTTCTAGTGCAACAAGTCAACCCTCTTTGTCTGGTTGGAAAGTAAGACCAAACATGGTGTCAGGAATTATTAACATATCTAGACTTAGTAATTTATTTTTTGCTGACAAATCAAGTAGAGAAGGATTACAAGAAAATGCTGTGTTCTCATTATTTAAAGAGGTTATAGTCAACATAATCAAGGAGTTTGAAAAAGACCGTTACCCAATCATGAAAGCTCTTGCAGATTTAGCTGCTAATAATAATGAGATAGAAGAAAACAAGAATAAAGCTGATAATATTGCTAAATCGCATAAAAAGAATTCAAACAATAAAAAAACGCAAGTAGAGCTAGAGGAAGAAAAAGAGGTATTAATTGATGCCTATCAAGCAACAAAGGAAGAAAATAAAGGCTTAGAAAATGAGAACAAAATACTTAGAGCATTAGCTAGCTCTGGGTTAATAGTTTCTGCTTTCACACATGAATTGAAGACATTACAAAATAACCTTTCTGATAGAATGGATGAGCTTGTAGAATTAACGAAGGCTGTTACAGACCCTAACACCATTAGACAACTTCCTGAATACAAAAATCCTTTTATACTAATTGATGATGTAAAGGAAGATGATTCAAGGTTGAAACTATGGTTAGAGTTTGCAATAGATTCAATAAAGAAAGATAAAAGAAGAAGGAAAAAAGTAGAGCTAATTACCTATTTTAAACGACTTGAAAGGAACTGGTCAGCAATATTAAGTGCTAAACAAGTCGATCTAGTATTAAATACGGGCATTTGGGAAGAAATATACTGGAAAGGTTATACAATTGATTTAGACTCAATATTTAATAACTTAATTGTTAATTCAACAGAAGCATTTAAGAGGAGGGGGTTTAAATCAAACAATAGAAAAATAACTATAGAAATTAACAGAACAAGCGATGTAGTAGAAATAACTTACTCTGATAATGGTCCAGGTCTAGATGAAGATATCAAAGAACCTAATGATATTTTAGAATTCAACTTTACAACAAAAAGAAATGACATTGGTGAAGTTATTGGAACAGGTATTGGAATGTGGCTAGTCAATTCGGTAATCAATGACTACAATGGCCAATTACTTTTTCAAGTATCACGTCCAGGCTTTAGAGTAAAATTAATTATACCTGTCCTAAAATAAATGACAAATGACAGAAGAATATAAACATAAGATACTTTTTATAGATGAAGATAAGGCACAACTTAGAAGATTTAGTAGGTATGTAAGTAACTACCCTAGCTTTGATTTATTAGCAATAGATCCTCCACCAGAACCACAAGATGTAGTTTCTTTGTTAGACGAAGAAAAGATAGATGCTGTTATATGCGATTTTGATTTAAGAGAAAAGCAAGATGTGGATTACTATGGAGACGAGGTTATTGATGAAATTTTAAAGTATAGGCCACATTTTCCCGTATTTATCTTCACAAGTCATGAAGGAGATGCCTTAGCTCGAACTTCAAGTGTACATTATATTTACGATAAAAATCTCATGGGGAATAACCAAAATAATTTTATTTTTCTAGATAGAGTTAAACAAGAAATTAAAAATTATTCAAAGTTAATTGATAATTTAAAAGAAGAATTTTTCTTTTTAAAAGAAAAACTGCGAGGAAAACCTCTATCAATAAAGGAGCAAGAACGCCTTATAGAACTTGATGGCTTCATTGAACGAATAGCAGGAGGAGTTGGGCAATCTATACCACAGCACATAAAAGAGGATCAAAATAATAAATTAAATATATTAATCAGTTCCACTCAAAAAATACTAGCAGCAATAAAGAGTCAAAATAAATAAACATGCTTAGACCAAATACTCCTGTAAGAACTCACAAGAAGAGATACGTGAGATATAGAACATATAAAAAATACCTAAGAAAAGATTTTAATGATAGGTGTGGTTATTGTGATGGTCTTATTTCTTGGATGGGAGGATATAGAGCATTTCATATTGATCATTTTGTTCCATGGAAACGATTTAATGTGAGCCATTCACATCTTAACCTTAAGTTAGATTATAATAACTTAGTATTTTCTTGTCCATATTGTAATACTCATAAGGCCGCAAAATGGCCAACAGGAGATCCTTATGTTCACAATGATAATATCAATGGATTTATAGATCCCTGTGATGCAACTTATAACAGCTCTTTTTCTCGTAATTCAGAAGGAGAAATAGTACCATTAAACTGTGTTGCGAAGTATATGCATAAAGAATTATGTTTAGGTCTTGAAAGACATAGTTTAAATTGGAAAATAGAATCTTTAATTAAACTGAAGTACGAATTAAAAGAGGAAATAGAGAGTGGAAATTATAGCCCTAAAACATTAATGTGTTTAAGACAACAATACAACTTAGTCAATGAAGCTATTGTAGAGGTTATAGAGGTATTTAGAGAATTAGAATTAAACTAGAAGGATTGCATAAATCAAATAAAACAAGCAGCACAACCTTCGCCTTCCGTATCATCCAATATATCAGATAGTAAATCAGATTTAGATTTGTTTTTATTACGTTGCATTCGGAGGTAGTGTTCTTTTTTTATGCTCACAATTCGTTCAGAACGGGAAAGTTCTTCTAAGGTTTCACTATCCATCCAAGAATACCCTTCTTTTTCATATTCCATGGCCTCTAGAAACAACTTAGGATGTGTTTCATAGAGCCAAACCCATTCAATTTTTTGTTGAAAAAAGCAGAAGAAACACCCAGAGCGACTTCGAGAATAGTACCCTGTTTTTAATTCTCCCTCTATCTCTACATGATATTCTTTTAACTCATAATAAGCAGGTACGCCCACTGTTTCTCTCAAAATTTGAAAAATATCTTCTCGAACTAAGATGTCTTCATTTTCAACTAAAGGAAAGGAGTCTGCATGACTCAAGGGATAGTCTGTTGTTTTCAAGAAGGCAAAAACAACCCTATTGAACTCTTTTATACCAAGTTCTAAAAGCGTATCTAGTTTTTGAGGTTGTGTAAAACGAGAGGATAAGGGTTGCTGTACAACTTCTATGATTCTCTTTAATTTTGTTGACTGGCTGTACTCCTCATATAATTTAGTGATAAAAGGAATCTTATTATTCGCTAAAACTTTTTGAATAACATCTTCACTCCAAATATTTTTTCTAAAAGGAAAAATAGACTGGATGTTTGATTTTTTAGAAATATAGCCTTCCCTTTCTTCATCCCCTCTAATTCCAACATAAGAGATTGTTGGCTGATCAGATGCCATATACTTTTCAAAAGGTTCTAGTTTTAATTTTTTGGTACACCATCGAGCAGTGGAAGAAGGCAAATACCCCTTGTACACACTTAAAAAGTGATCAAACGAAGATTTCTCTGGAGTATTTTTTGCCGCAACGAGTTTCTTGATTTCTTTCCCCAGATAGTTTTCTAAACTATCTACTAAATCATAGGTCTCCTGCAATTCATTCCCCGTATCACAAGTATAGTACTCGATATCAAAACTAGGATATAATTGACGCATATAGACAGCCAAAGCAGCACTATCTTTCCCTCCTGATATGCCAAGTACATGTTTTACCTTTTGATTCATCCTACATATATTTTTTGAGCAAATTCACTAAAGCTGCTTGATTAATTTTATCATCCTTCGACAACATTTCAGTTAATGCTTTCTCTAACTTTGATACAGCTTTTTGTTGCTTTTTGGTAATGATAATGTTTTTACTCAAAGGCTTTTTCTGTACCCCTGATAATTTAACTCGAATGACTTCTTCATCTTCATTAATGGTGTCTTTATTTAAAGCCACTAAATCATCTAGTTCTTGAAAAGAGTAGTTTAATTTCTCATAGATCTTAATTTCATCCTGATCTGTTATATCCTCTATTTTCTTACCCAATACAGCATGAACGACATTTTTAATCCAATTTTCTTTGTCTTCTATCTCAGAAAAGATGCGATTATAAAAGACTTTTTGGTGTGGCAATAAAAGATGCTCCTTTATATTGTTGTATCGTTTTTTGATCGTTACCGTATACTCTTCAAATTCTACCTCCTCAGACAAACCTAATATATCCAAAATAGCCGCTTCTACCCTATCTATAAGAATAGAGAGGGTCATTCTTAGCTCTCTAATACTACCTTGAATTTGTTCTACAAATAGTTCTAGTTGACTATTAGATTGGTGGAGGTCTTCTAATGTTACTCCAAAAGCAGATGGAAGATCTTCAAAAAAGGTTTTCTCTAACTCTTTTGCTTTACTAATAACGTTTCTAAATGTATTTGTTGCCTTACTTAAGCGGTCTGTTTTTTTTGTGTAGAGCGGGAGTTGTTTATAGAACATCAAAAATGGAGCAGCGGTTTCTTTAAAACCTGAATTGGTCACTTTTTCTTTTGAAGAAACTTCTATTAACGCTCGGTATTTGTTAAATAAAGCGAGCCTTACTCCTTCTACATTAAATGTCTTAATCTGGTACTTATGCGAATATTTGAAGAGTAACTCCAATACTTCTGTAGAAAAACTAGGAATATAAGCGTCTCCAAATAAGGCAAATTCCTCTCTATGGATAAACAAGAATGTCCCTACCCAAAATTCAATAAATCCATCTTTTAAATTGAATGGTTGAGCTCTGAGTGTATCAACAAACTCACTAATAAAACGTTTTCCGATTTTAGCACTTTCTAAAAAATCCTTACTGGCCTCCCAAAGAGGTAAAAAGCTTGCATTTGTAGGTTTTTCTGTGAAGTAAGCATAGATACCATTAGGATCTGATACATGTATTCCTGTATCGTTTAATAAGGTTTGATAAATGGTCTTTTCTGCTGGATACTTATCTTTAGTAAAGTCTAGTTGAGGTTTTGAATAGTTTTCTAGAAGCTCTTTGAAATAATATTTTTTAGAAGTATTAATGATCCTGGAAGGATTCTGCTTGTTCATTAATTCATTCTTAAAAATTGGAGTCGCTGGATACAACCTCTCACAAATCAATGAAAGTTGTTTATTAAAACTTCGCCTTCCATCAATTTTCACTAAGTCCCCATTAAAGTACCATTTTATTTTTTCTTCATTATCAAATAATTCTTTATTAATGGCTTCATTTAAAGCATTTATATGATAATCTCTTCGTTCTACTAGTTCCGCTTTTGCTACTTTATCAGCACCTATATCAACTAATGCTAAATCTACAACCTTTATATCTTCTAATAATGCAGTTATTGTTGTCGTGTTTTGGTATACCCCATAAAGTATAGGTTCTCCTGTAACTTTTTTAAGTACTTTAAGAGGGGCATTTTCTCTAAAAATTAGATTAATGAATCCATCTATAGACCTATCTTGAACTTTGAAGGTTTCAATAGGCTCCGTACTCGTTCTAAATTCAAAAAATCTAGGAGTACCCGTTTTATACGTTACTGCTTTAGCTGGAATAATTCCAAGATTAAATTTCCCTTTCAACTCAGCGATTAGATCCACAATAGGCTCTAAGGCTCTTTTCTTATCCTCTATTAGCTCATCTATATCTATATCTGTGCCTTCAAATAACTTGTATTGATCGTTATATTTCTGATAGCGTAATATTTTTTTCTTGAGTAATAGATTAAGCGTTTCTTCTGTATTTTGTAACCCTAGTGCATGCTTCCCATAATTTAATAAAAGAGCATCATTTATTTTAGCAACATTGGCACCTAAGATATTCAGAAGACCAATGGTCTTTATAATTTTCTCTGCACCTTCTATATGATCTGTTAACTCTAGTCTTACTCTATCTAATGAGTTTCGTAGAAGGCTCCACTTGTATCTTGAAAAATTATCTTTAGATGCTAACGTACGATAGTAATTGTATTGTAGATAATCATAAATACAACTTAAGTTATAATAAGGGTTAGTGTCCTTGTCATAATCATAGAGGCCATGCTTTTCATCTAGATGTAAAAAATGAAACAAGGAACGCTCATTTTGCCCATACTCTTGTAAGCCTTTGGTTAGAACCATTGCAGAGAGTAAGTCAAAGGGATAAAGAGATTCTGCAAATTCTTTATTAATATCAGTTAGAAGATTAAAAGCCCCAGTCTCTTGAATACTATCTACTAATTCTTTATTAAACTTGACCTCTGCTCCTTCTGTGAATTTATCCTCTAAAAACTCTGTAACTAGATGTAGTAGTTGTTCTATTGGTTCATTAAAGGTCAGTTCCTTAATTCGTCCTTTAACCTTTTCCCATTCTGCCTTTTGGCTCTTTGTTAAACCTGTGGCATAAGCATCAAAGTTTTGGTGCAAAACAGATATAAAGAGTACATTGGTTTTCTTGTTATTCGCAAATTCAGCTAGTTGTTGTACAAAATACAACTCTGCATCAGGGTTATGCTTGGCCGCATATTCTAGAAACTTTCCAAACTCATCAATAACAATAACCAAACACGTATCTTTCTTAAGATTCTTATGTTTTAGTTGGAGGTCTTTAAGAATTGCTTGAGAAGTTGCTTCTGTTTCTAGCTCTCCTGCAAAGGATTCAATAAGAGAAGCGAACTCTCCAACAATATTGAGGAAATTGAACTTCTTACACTTATTAAATTGACCATTTACTGGGCTAAAATAAGTTGCTTCTTGATTGAGATGCTTTGCTAAAGCAAGTAAGAAAGCTGATTTCCCTGTACCATAACTCCCTATTAAATTAAAAGAGTGTACTCCTGATTTAAATTGCTTAGAAATTTGGTTATAAATTTCTTTTGAATTTGGAGTTGGAACATAATAAACATCTTTATCAATATCTCGTAGTATATTGATTGATGGTGAAAAGTTAGTTACCATAATAATCCTTTAATATATCCCAACAATTAATTTCGCCTTTGATTTGTAAAACTTTAACCCCTGCATTTTTAGAAAAAACAATGTTCTCAGGATAAAGTAATACTAATTCTTGTAGCTTCTCATTTAGGCCGTTTTCACTCAAACAAAAAACACGTCCAACACTATTATCATTCTGTAATAGGTCTCTAAAGCTAAAGGTTCTTACATCCTCTTCGAGGTCTTTTAATATGCAGAATAATATTATTTGCGGAGATAAAGAAGGACGTTCTGTATTTTCAATTTTAAACCACCCTCCAGATCGCTCTATTCTTGTTATTAAATTTAATTCATAAAGTAATCCTGCAAAATCAGCTTCCACTCCTTTCCTTTTTTCTGGAAGGAGATAGTTATTGATAAATACTGTAATATCATTATTAAGCGTTCCTTGGTTAGAACATAAGTCTTTAAAAAACAAGGCAAGTAATTCTTTATTAAATTCGATCTTACTTCTTAGAAATTCATTAAATGTATACCAGTATAAGGATGCTCTTTTATGAGTTACCAAACTGTAATGCAGTAACCAGATACTTCCTAAGTCCTCCAAATAAGGATCATATCCATCATCATATAGAAGTCTTGTTGCTAATTCAGAAGGGGCATTGTTTTCCATTAAGCCAAAAACATGAATCCAATACCGTATGGAGGTAACCATATTACGACCTACACCTAAATCTGTAACAGCTTCATTATTAAATGACTTATTATCTTTTATATGGTCAACTCCTTTTTTCAACCAAAATTGTCTGCAATGGAACTTGTCGTGTCCAGAAAAGGATAGTTTTTCTTTCATAATACAAAGATGAACAAAGTTTAACTTAATTGTTAATCTAATTGTTTTTTGTAATTTTTTTGAATAAAGACAAAGATACACTTCTGAAAGCAGAAATGCTATTTCTGTTTCTCTGTATTTTGCTTTTTTAGGAGATTTTCAGAAACTCTTTTGTAGGACAAAAAAAACGTTTTTTCTTTAGAGAGAATCTTTTATTCTGAAGAGCATTTTTTATGCTTCTCTTAACCGATATACAAATGGGCTATTATTGAGTAGTACCGCCAAAAAGAGAAAGAATAAAAATTATTTCAATATTTAATACTTTATTTAGATTGCTCTATTTCCAATTTTATTTTTCTAACTGTATTGACAGAAATACCAGCGAAAGCGGCTGTTTTTCGTAAACTCAGCCCCTCTCTAAGAGCTTTAGCAGCCGTTTTATATTTTGGATTCAATTGAATCAATAACGTCATATCAGAGGTACTTCCTTTAGGACGACCAATAGCAATGCCTTTCCTGCGAGCTTCTTTCATTCCAGACTTTATTCGCTCGGATAAACGAACGGTTTCCAATTCAGTAATTTCCGAAAGGATGGTAATGATAATATTATTGATAGATTTTTGAAAGGCTCCTTTTGATCCTGTGTCCAAACCGAGTGATTGAATAAAAATGGAAATCCCACTTTCTTGTAAAAACTCATACACTTCTCTGATCTCTTTTGCCATCCTTCCTAATCGAGATAACTCTGTTACCAACACTTTCTCAATAGCTTTTGCTTCTACTAAGTCATATAACTCAGCAATATCTTGCCTAGCTGATAATCGAATCTTCGTAGCTGAAATTTTAGCAGTCACGATTTTGACAACTGTCCAATTATTCTTTTTGGCAATAGCTTTTAAATCACTAATCTGTCGATCATAATCTTGTCGATTAGATTTGGAGGATATTTGAACTAAGTACACTGTAACAAAAG
>JBOEFW010000047.1:48032-48520 GCA_050633105.1 Aureispira sp.
ACTTCTGTTACACGGTACTAAGATGGCTACTTTCATAAATCAATTATTAGTGTGCAAAGATAGGGAGTTGTATCAAAACAATCTAATGATTTCCATGATACACTAAAAGACGTTTTTAATCTAGTAGGATTGAGTGTTTTTCAGTTTTATTCTGATTACCCTTTTTTTGATACAGTTAAGTAAATTTTATCAATGATCGAGTTATTGAAAACATCCCCTGTATGGAAAGTTTGTTTACCATATTAACTGATAAGATAAATACTTGCATATAAATTCATACAAAAATCTAATAGTATTTAACTTATCGCAAAGTATTGTAGCACAATTTCGAGAGCCATATTACATGTAAAAACTGTATTTCAATTGAGGCATAACATCTCGATCAACATACTTAAGTACTTCACCTACATTACGAGCACAGCCTATAGAAATAGGAAACTTACCATCAAATTGTGTATTATTCCAGTTAAGTACCGTGTAACAGAAGT
>JBOEFW010000047.1:48535-96944 GCA_050633105.1 Aureispira sp.
AGGTAGAAAAAGCCTTGTATCCTTAGCTAAAACGGCGATTATCTAACAATTAAAAGTGTAAAATGATGCGTTTGCGAATTAACAGAAACTTTTGTTACAGTGTATTAAGTTTAGTAAGCTTTAAAATTTCTTCGCAGATAAGTTTAGGTGATTCTTCTGCTTGAAAAGTTTTTACAAGTAAAGGAGATGGAATATAGCCTCCTGGATATGTTTCGTAGTGAGGAATATAGCCCCTTGTATACAACAAATGATTCTTGTCGTCAAGTGACAGCATTGTACCCCTTGATGGTGGATACTCCTTAGCCTGAGAATTACTACTGTCTTTATATAACCTCAGAGGGGTGAACTCTTGTATTGTTACCAAGTCTAACATATCAATACCAAAACTGTCAGCAGCAGAACGAAAACCCAATAGCTCGTCATCGTTGAAATTAGATGTCTTATGTAAAACTAGCCTTTGTGGCATTGTTTTGATTGCTTTTTTATACTCATTCAGAGCTTGGGAGAGAAGTGTATTTGCCTGCTCTATTGTTAAATGTGGCGTTTTACTTTTCTTATTAATTTGTATGGGTTCACCTCTCAAGATAACACCTTTGCCCAGTTCATTAAATATTTGAGCGACACTAGTCTCTGTTGTTTTCCGATCTCTACTTCTATAGAAACTAATACCAGCATAACAACTTATGTTTTCTACTTTTCTTTCTAAAGCCCATGGTATTCCCCCTGCTTTATAATAAAGAGCTGAAAAGAAATTCCATGCTATTGTAGCTGGATCTTGCATATCTCTCTTTGGCTCTACAATTCTATCACGAACAATCTGTATGGGAATATTGTGTTGCATTGTTTTTGCCTTCAGTGCTCTCCGAAAATTTTGTTCTAATTGAACTTGCTCTTTTTCTTTTCCAATACCTAAAACTTCCATTTCCTCACTAGTAACCTTCTTCTTGACTTTATGAGTTTTTTTTGCTGATTCCCAGATCACACTGATACTTTCTTCTGGTAGAATACAGAGAATTACATCTGGCTTTTTATTTTGTGATAGAAATTCTATCTCTGTTAAAAATAATTCTACTAGTTCATTCAGTCTTTCAGAGAGATTACCTATACTAAGAACACTATTAAATGAAGAATTTCGTATTTTCCTTATATAACCTTCAGGACAAACAATCCGAGCTTTAAATGCTGTATTTTCATTGAATCCTGGAAAGGATAAAAACAGGTTTTTTAATTTATCTTTTTCAGAAGATATATTGTGTCTGCATCTATCTACCCAATGGTTAATCTTATCAGTACTCTCACCTATTCCTATTAGCCCTAGCCTTATTTTTTCTGGCCTATCTTCATGAAAATAGTCGTATGGTGAATAGGTGTTTATTCCTCCCTTAGGGCAGACATGTGAACCAGAGCCAAATTGTAGTAATGGCTCTTCTATATATGTTATTTTCATTATTATTGTTGAATTGTAATAGCTGGTACTTCAAAAAAATCTAAGGAGTTAAACTTAATGAAGTTGAAATCATCACAGTTAGTTAAGACGTATTCAAAAAGTAAAAAAAGATAGAAAACTGATTTGTTGAACTCTAAGTTTTTTTGTTGTTTTACAATCTTTTGCTGAAATGGGTGGGTTTTGTATATATTTTGTGCCGATGACACAACATAAGTAGGAGATATGCTCATGTACCACTTGCCACCAAATTGTACTATACTTGTTTCCATTGACAAGTGTCTAAAGCAAGTGATTATGCCATCCTTACTCCTAATCTCTTTAACAACTGTTTTTGTAGCTCTTTTTGCCCTTTTCCAATCTCTTTTCTCTTCTTTGGGAGTAATACGGTTAGTTTGAAACCTAAACAAGTTGTTATAGCTAAACTGTTCTATTCCTATCTTAGGAAGTTCTTCCTTTAAAAGGCATAGAACAAGATGTTTAAAAGTATTGGTGTAATTGATATCGATTTCAAAAAAATCCTCACAACTTTCTTCTTCAATTGTTCCTATGTCTATTACCGAATGAAGATTCCTATCAATGTGAAGATTCCTAAAAGTAAAGAGTCTATTATTCCACACATACCAGTCCTTACATCTATTATCCTTGTCCACGCTTATTTTATGAGCAAGCATTGCTACATAATTGGGATTTTTTAAGTTTTTATAATTGATATCCCATTCATATTCCTTAGCCCTTTCTATAACAGATTTCGTGTCAAAGTCCAAACTTGCAGAAAAAATACTTTCGGGCAATTGTAATCCAACTAAGTTTAAGTAGACAGTGTCTTTTTTTTCCTCTTTATTACTTTTGTTTAGGATTTTACTCTGTCGGCTAGATACAGCATCACTTGACATTTCTTCTTCTAGAATACCTAATAGCTGTTTTTGTTTCCTTATACTTGGAGAGTTTACCGCCCAATCAAAGAGCGTATCAAGGTCAATAATGTGCTGATTCTTATCAAAGGATAAGTAGTTTCCAACTATTTGATCAAAACCTGTTCCTTGTAAATTGGCTTTCTCTCCAAGAACAAAACAATACAAGGTGTCAAATTTTTCATACATTCCATGCTTCATAAATCCCTTCAATGTATCTTTTACCTTCTTACTTGTATTGCTAGAAGATACTTGAATGGCAACTCGATTTTCTACATCTACGAGATCTATAGCAGGAAAACTAGCAGTCCCTTTATTAGCGTTTTCCAATTCTAAATCATAGAGCAAGTTTAAAATACGTGCTATTGTGGTTTCTGCGTATACGTTAGTGTCTAACAGATTCTTCTTGCTACCTAATTCAACCTCCACTTTTAGCTGTGCAAAATACTTCTTTACTGCGCTTAAAATCTCGTTTCTAACCATAACTGCCTTATTTTGATTATTAGTAGATTATTCTATTCAATGATAATTACAATAGAGATTCAGATCAAATGTAAGCAATTAATCTAAGTTAAGATAATATTTCAGCGACTTGACGAAACATTTTGTTTTTAAAATCGTTAAAACAAAAACAAATTGGACTGATTAACTAAAAATGATACAAATGAATCCAATAGATGATTGTGGACCATTCAAAGCTATGGAATACGAGTATGTTATGCGGCGCATTTACAATTGTGGGAGAAACTACAGGAAAGGAGCAGATGCAGATATTTTTAGACGTTTCATGAGAAATGCTTCTACCTACAGAGATAAAGTAGATGGTAAGTTTGTTAACAACACTCGTACAAAAGAGAAGTTAGAAACTATACACGAAAGTTCTATGACAGATGTAGTTTCTCATTTGCGTAATGGATTACGTTTTACTCTCTCTAGTCATAAAGACAGGTTTTCGAGTGAGCAAATCACTAAACTGGAAAAATGTAGCCAACTATTAGTACAGCCATCAATTGAAGATGTCTTAGATGTTGTAGATTATGCTCAAAATGTTTTAGTAGAGGCTGGTATAAATATGGGATAATTTTTCCCCTAGCTATATTCTTTTTAAGAGCTTTTGGAGAAAAAATGTTCCCTTTACCTTACTAGATGTACTTATCAATACCAAAAAACAGGGAACAGACCAAAGTCTATTACTAACTTCAAAGCCAATTGTTTGAATAGTATATTGTGAAAGAGTATTTCGCTCTCAAAGTTATTGATAGAAAATAAATTGATACAATTATCTTTTACAAGGGAATATTTACATATCGCTTAAAAATGGCCAATTTTAAATAAAGGAGGGTTAGATACGTTATAGAAATAAGTATAGAGCCTATTTGCAAAAGTCATGATTTTTCGTAGGCAAATTCTTCCCTTTGGCTTTTACTAACCAATTTCTATTAGACGTTTTTCTACCATTGCCATACCTCTTTATTTACTCATTGAATCACATCTTTAAGGAGATCAACGTGATAGGTATTGATCTCCCCATATTTAGCATCATATGCCTTTCTTATGGCCATACCTTTTTTGTTGCTTTCTTTGGTCGCATTGTATCCCCAGGAGCGGGCTTTATCTAACGGACAAGGGATTGAATGAAGCGAGCAATACCCTGAAACACTATAGTACTTCTTATCAATACTTATAATCTTTGCTTCAAGCTCTGACATATAATTCTTGATAAGACCAATATCTTCTTTGATTTCGCCTATCTCTCTTTCATGATATTCTAATTGGTCTGAAATCAAGCGAATGCTCTTAATGATTTCTGTTGACGGTCGATAATCTGGTAGCTCTGTTTTTCCTATTTTGAGTAATTCATCAATTCGATCATAAACCCAAAGTTCGAATTTAGAAGAGAGCCAAGATGCAAATTTGAGGGCTAATTTTTCATCCATCCAAGTACCTTGCGCCACACAATTTTTAACAGTATACCCTCCTTTTATAACCCTCAAAACCAATCGATTCTGACCGATATGCAAATTTGCATATCGGTCTTCTAAGAGCCCAATGTACTCTTTGGTTTCCTTTGTACGAAGAAATCCTCCAACCTGCTTTCCAAAAGGTTTTGCCATTTCTGTAGCATTCACCATTCGGTTTCCATCAGAAAACTCAAAAGAGATCGTTTTTCCCTCATAATCAAGCTTAGTAATCTTACTCATGCTCTTTCTATTAAAATTATGTCCATCGCAAAGATACCATATAGATTGCAATGTAGACAGTTTCTTCTACAGCTATGGTGAAGTTGTTTACACATGATATTATTGACTATTTCTTTTCGCTGCCCTACTGTTATCCTGCACACCAATTTCTGTAGAAAACATTCCATAAGATAGCTCACTATATCTCAATGGCGGGGCAACATATTTTCCTGCTATATGAGTCCCCTTGTGGAGATTTACAGATACAGGTGTGCAAAATACTGTTGCCCTGTTTTTGTGTAAACCGCAATACCACTATACAAATAATCCTTCCCAAGTAGTCCCCCAAACGAGAATAGCACAAAGCAGGGCAACATATTTCGTCTCAAAACAAAAAGCCTTCAAAAGCGCATAAATACCACTTTTGAAGGCTTTCTCGTGAAGTGCTACTTTCTAATAACACTTTGAGAGTATTTCTCGTTTGATGATTTGGTACTCTTTATTAAGAAATTTCCGTTCATCTTCTTCACAATACATAAAGTATCCTTTTTTTTCCCAATCACCATATGCAGACACTCGAATGTCTATCCCTTCAATGCTTGTAATTTTTATAAAACAATAATCATTGCTGCTTTGAGCAACAGATGTCAAACGCCCTTTCACTTTGATTCTATAATATTCATGCCTTACAAGAGGAGGTTTGCAATCATAATAAATATACCCTTCTACACAGTCTCCAGTTTTGATTGTTTTAATAAACCGTCCATGTGCTTCCCTTTCTCTCTGCTCCGCCAGACGTTTTTCTTCTTGCTCTTGTCGTTCTACTTCTTGTTGGGCTTTACGCGCTAAATCACGTGGTTCTTCTTTTGCTCCTAGTGTTTGAAGAAGCTTTATGAGCGACTCATCACCAATAATTTCCTCTGCATAAGCTAGGGCAGAATGCGATTCATAGTATTTGTCGGATAAGTGAGGATTTTCTTTTTCATACAATGTACAAAAAGAACAGCTCTGCTTTACAGCTGATGACCAGGTAGGAAGACAGTTGGGCGAAGTATGCTCTGCATGCCACTTAATACTAAATTGTGCGTTTTCTCGAATCAAAGCATAAAACCGAATCTTGCCTGATTCATTCATCATTTGACACAACTTTTTTTGAAAAGAAGAACCCATCAAAGCTTGTATCCATTTTTGTTCTGTAGGAGTTAATTGAAGCATAAACTCCTGAATAAATATCCATAAATTCTTATAGGAATGTCCATTCCCTTTACTACTTATGGAGAACCGCTCTATCCAAAATATCTTTCCTAAAAAATTCGCCATTTCTTTTTGATTTGGATACTTATAATCAGAGCGAATACGGCTTAGGAGTGCTCTATAATAGGCCTTTTTTAATACATAATGCTTTTCATCTGCAGTACAATTGAGATCTGTTTTAACAGTAAAATTTCGCTTATAGGCTTCAAAACAGAGATTCCCTTGTGCTGTTAAGAGCGTCTCTTCAACTACAGAAAATTTATAGTTGAGTCCTAATTTTTTTGCAATATCTATAAGACCTAATACTTCTGCTTGAAGCCGCTGTGCATTACGTATTCCTTTTTCAGGAACAGGTATAAGCAAACGCACATCAGCACTTGCTTCTATTGTTTTTTTAGCCTTCCATTTTGATATAGACCTACGCAATACCATATCAAAGCTTTGTTGTTGGTGGAATGGAGAGTATTTTTTCCAACGGGCATAAACACTTTGAAGGTATACTGTAACAGAATTATCGTTTTCTTTGTCCCACAGTCTTTCTTCGCCTTTTTCAATCATTTGTTCTCTCAATGTACTCTGTCTCCATGTTGATTGTGCAAGAAGAGGCAGGATATCTTTAAGAGTCTTTTCAGTAAGGTTGATTATATTTATTGAACCTAACGTTATTTTTTGGAGTGCTTCATAATCTCCTGCTGTCATTTGCGGGTAATGTATAATTCGCTCATGAGCATATTTCAAATAAGGTACAATAGTAACCAGTGTATATTTTTGAGCCAGTTGCATTTCTATCTCTTTGATTTTATCAATACACTTTGTGTGTATTGGTGATCCAGCAGCATAATTTCCATGTAAATAAGCCTTCATCTCTTTAAGAAAAACACAGGCTGATTCTTGTGTTATAGTATCTTCTTTAGTTTTAAGGTACTGCTCAAAAAGGGAAATTTTTAGATGCTTTAAACGCTCTTCTCCAAGCATAGGTAAATAGTGCTTTATCTGTTTAAATACAGAATCAACCACCTCTAAACTTTGATGTGTTATTTTCAAAGATAACCCTGGAATAAGATGAGGATAGACTGTCGTCTTTGAGACTAATATCTCATAATCACTTAATTCGTCATAGAGCTCATGAAGGATAGATTGATCTTCTAGTCTTTTACTCCATATCATTGCATCTTTAAGATTCATTTTTTTACCCTCCTTACTGTAATAAGGTTTTGTGTACATCTGAACAAGCCATTCCACCGCACTTTTTGTGTATATATCATTCGAAGAAGCACTTGTAACTTTAGAGTATATTCTTCCTATATTGATAAAATAGGTTTCTGCCTTATCTGCATCTTTTAAAACCAGTCTACTTTTGCCTAATAAATACAACATCCCAAGATTGTGATCTGCTGGCGCATAGCTATTTCTTGACGCTTGCTCCAATGCTTCTAAGCATTTTCTATCATCTGGTTTTACTCCTCTTCCTTTGTAATACATATAGGCCATTCGATGATATGCCGCTACTTCTCCTTTCTTTATTGCTTTCTTGTAAAATTTAACGGCTTGTCTATCTAATTCTGCCCTTCTTCGTGGATCTCTCTCTGATCGAAAACGCCTGTAGAAATCTCCACAGTAAGTGTATCTTTTATTCTTTTTTGCTTCTTCCACATATGTCTTTAAGGATTCTTCATCTTGGGGAATATAAATGCGAGCTTCTTGAAGTTCTATCACTTCATTTTGAGCATTAGCTACACCTAATATTATGAAAAGAAAATAGATGCTCCATGCATACCTGTTAATCTTCATACGTTTTTCGTTTTTGTTGGAAAGGAAAATTTCTTGTACGAAGATAAAAAGAAAAGAGTAAAAGATACTTTAAAGTACCCTACTTTTAGAACGTGAATTTAAAAGGCGTTGTTTTTAAAGGGGGATACTGCCATTTTTATGCTTAAAATCATAATAAATGGCCGACTTAGACGAATTCACGCAGAAGAATATAGAGCAGATAGCCCAACGTATCCGCACCTTACGAAAAGAGCGAGGGTATAGTAACCAAGAAAAATTTGCCTATGAGATAGACATTGCTCGGGCGCAATATGGCCGTTATGAACGTGGAATAGATTTAAAAATTAGTAGTCTTTCAAAAATCTTGTTCGCGCATGGGATCACGCTTCAAGAGTTTTTTGCTGCTGGGTTTGAGGACGTAGAGCAGAAAGAAGAACTATAAATCCATATTCTTCACAGCAGTCTTCAATTTTTGCAAAAGTTGTTCTGCCTGAGAAGAAGCTTGTACTTGTTCAAATTCACCTGCAAGTGTTTCAAAAATCGTAGCCTGAGAAAAATAAAAAACTTTCTCTTGATTCAAGGCAGGTGCATTCTTTTGTTGATGCTTTATAAGCGTATTGGTAGACTCTTGAAGTGTTGTGTAAAATTGCTGTGAAACTTCTTTTAATCGTTTCTTTTCCTGCAAAGCCTTTGTTATAACCACGGGGATATTTGCTCCATATTGTTCTTCATTCGCGATCGTTTCAATCCAATAATCTTCCTGTTGTTTTTTTACCTTCTCATAACCGATTACAAGCTGCTTATTTATAGGTTGACATCTCATAACAAACCAATTGTTCTCAAAAAAGGCCTTCACATAATAATACGTTTCACTTTTTTCGATCTCTTTTTTCAAGCGATTCTCTGTTGTTATTTTTCCATATGAATACCACAACGTCCCTACTCCTACTAAAAAATAATCAAGAACAAGCAATACTTTTTCTCCATCTAATCCATCAGATTTTAGCAGACTCTCATAGAATAACAATCCACTCATAACAACAGCTGCAATCCCCAAAACAATAACCGTTTTATGGCTCTCCAAAGAATCATCAATCTTGGCCAACCACTTCCCTCGCACCAGTATTCTTTCTGACGAGAGACGTTCTTTCACGTAGTGTTCCAGATTTTGTTCCGCATCTTTGTTATAATCAATATAACAATCTTGAATTTTCTCAGGAAAAGAAGTGCAAAGCATAATTTTCTCTTTTATAAACGGTGTAAAAATCAGAAAAAGAACGAGTCCACAAGCGATATATATACTTTTTCAACTTCTTAAAGGGAACGATATTCAACAGAATATGAGTTATATAAATCAAGAGTCCAACCATTTTTCAACATTTATTTCTCACAAAGCGTTCGCCAAAAACAAAAGAGCTAAGCGCCTGGCTGGCTAGGGCTAAAAATGGAGTGCTTGTTTTGGTTGTTCGATAGGTATCAGGAGTGAACAAGGTGAAAGAGGGATGCATAGGAACAATCAAAACAAGGTTTATTTTTATTTGAGCACAACAATACGCACTTACTCAATGATTTTCAACCACTTATAACTTTACTAGTAATATACTTAAGTAAGGTCTAAATAAGGCACAAAAAAGACTGATATCAATGGAAGCATACTACAGTTTTTTACGAACAATACGCCACGAAGCGAAGGCAACAACAGGCCTTTCAGAACTTTGTCTGCAAACACTCCGCACAAGAAAAAGTACTTGGATTAGCGAAGCTGACTTTCACCATAATGAAGTACTTTTCCTTGACCTCTCCAAGCGAATATATATCTGGGGAAAAACGCTTCAAAAGAAAGATTCTCGTCTTTTTCATTCAGTCATCAATACTCTTACACAGTATACATCAAGCGTCTTAGAACAGTGGTATGCTTTTCCTTGGCACAAAGCTCTTTCTGCCTCTAAATTGGTTCACCTCAACATCTGGTTAGGACAACAACACAGAGAAATTATACAGCTCTATCAACAAGGTTTTTATGAAGTTCAAGTAGCCGCTCAATGGAATCTTCCTAAAAACCTTACCGTAAAATTAGAGCCCTCAGAAAAAGAAATTTTAGAACAATACTGGAGCTCTTGGTTTCGCGCTCGACTCACGATTGCCTTTAAAGAAAATATCAATGTGTACCTTGCTCTCTATCGTTTAGAAGAAAGCACAGCGCTTCTTGACCAACCAAGCCCTACACCATCCGACAACCACCTTGTCTACAAAATCAAACAAAAAGTACAACGCGGCCTTTATCCTATTATAGACCAAAGAAAGGTCCAGCAAGTATCTCAGCTCTTTCAACGCAATGAAGATATAAACCTTCAAGGACTCAAAACTCTTTTTGAGAAAGATAACCCTTTCATTTACACCATCCTTCAAGACAAGAAAAACTGGGAAAAAGAGCAAAAGGAATTAGCCAATCAATATGCGAACCATACAACTACTATTCGCCAATTCTTTCGCCTAAAAAAAGAAGCCTTTGAAACATTTAGAAGCCTTGTACAAAGTGTTCCTTTAAAACAAACAAAAGGGGCACTTTCAATAGGTTCAATCTGCTTTGAGAATTGGTTTGAAGATCCTCAAACAAAGTGTTTTTTGGATCATATTTTCACCATGCTCACAGAAAATGCAGGCCATCGCATACTCAACAACAACCTTACGCTATGGAAAAGGGCACTCCAACGTATTGTTTCCATAAGCAATAAATATGATAACAAAGTTCAGGCACAGCTTGAAGATATCCTTCACAAAGACTTGGATCGTTTAAGCTCCTATACCCAAAATACAGTAAAAAGGCTCTGCTCTTCCTCAAATGGAGCAATAAGTGCTTCTAAGAAAGGTATTTCTGTCCAAACCTATTTGGAACAGCATAGCAGGTCTGTTTATTCTCATGGTATGATACAAAAATTTCAAGCGCTTGCTCTTCCTGTATACATCACCCTATCAAGTCGCCAACGACATACCTATATTCTGGGTAAAAGTGGCAGCGGAAAAACAGAACTCTTGAAATACCTCATACATCAAGACATCCAAGCAGGAAATGGAGTCTTCGTCCTTGATCCACATGGCGACCTAGCCCAAGAATGCTTGCGTTTTAAGCTTTTTGAGCAACCTACTTACAAAGATCGCTTGGTCTATATTTCACCTGAGTACATGAACCAAGGTTTTGTTCCTCAGTACAATCCGTTTGATTATGTTCCAACAGAAACAACTATTTTTGAGCAGCGCAATGCCCTTTCTGTTCGGGCAAAGGAATTATCAAAATCCTTTGAGTCCTTCTTTGGGAATGACTTTACGCCCAATATGAAGCTGCTTCTTGGTAATTGTATAAAACTGCTGCTTGAAGCCCCTCATGTTCATCTAGGACACCTTATAGACCTACTCTATCCCAATGGAACAGGAACAGACCCCTATGAAGATATTCTAGCCACACACCATGACAGTTCCCTTCGCCAATACTTTGAACACATTTTCCCTGCTGGCCGACTTGATCTAGCCAAAACAGCCCTCATTACACGACTCGATGAAGCCACTTCAAACCAGTTTTTTAAACACATGCTCTATGCCCCAAAATCTAGTTTCAACTTCCGATCATTATTAGACCAAGGATACATCATCATAATCAATGCCTCCCAAGCAAAACTTTCAAGGGATGGCACGCATATACTAGGCGCACTCTTGACCGCAGAGATGACTATCATGGCTCTTGGCAGAGCCAATCAATCGGCCTCCAAACGAAAGCCAATCTTTGCTTATATTGATGAGTGTCAAAATTTTCTCAATGACGGGATTGATAAGTTATTAGCAGAAGGGCGAAAATATGGGGTACACCTCCTTATGGCCAATCAATTTTTAGGTCAATTTGATGGTATGTCACGGCTTAAACAGTCCATCTTTGCCAATACGGCTATAAAACTATGTGGGAGTGCTTCTGTGAAAGACCAAACGGCTATGGCCAAAGAATTAAAATACACCTTTGATTCCAACCTTCAATTAGGCAAAGGGCGCTTTGTTTGTGGCATCGAAGGATACAAAGGAATACTCATTCAGGCTTCTAACAAACTTTTACCACCTCTTGAAAAGAATCCACATTATGCATCAGAAGAAAAAGTAAAAACAATCCTCCAAGAGCAATTAGAGCAATACTATCACCAAATTGATTCATACACAGGCGAAACAAAAAAGACAGATCCAGAAGACACGCACAAATCTTCATCAAACGATACTTTTTTCCCTGAAATTGACGACTTATAAAACACTTTTAAAGACACGCCTCATGACGCTTCAAGAACGTGAAATCAATATACTGGCCTACCTATTTCGTTACAAGTATATGAACACCCATCAAATAAAAAGGCTCTTTTTTGAAGGCCAAACAGATGCCAATATGCATCGCATACTCACAAAGTTGGTGCAACTCAAATTGATAGAGCGCATCCGCTTTCCAAAAACCAAAAACATCCACTTTGGGAGTCTTCTCTATTTAGAACCACGGGGCGCACTATGCCTTGCCAACGAATGGGGAATGACAAAAAAAGCTTTGGGATTTAAGCGTATCATTCGCCCTCTGCAAAGTGTCAACCATTTTTATCATCGAATGCGATTGGTCGATTTTTGGATCCAATTGGATAACGAAATCGAACAAAGCCATATTGAGTTAAAATACATCACCACAGAAGCGCATAAAAGACAGGAAGATGGCCAATACGTTTCACAAACCATGCTTTCTACCAAGGACGGAGAGCACACTCTCATTCCTGATATTTGCTTTGTACTCGAAAACCCACAAAAAGGAACAGAAGTCGTCTTTTTTGTAGAAATTGATAGTGGTAAAGAAACCATCGCTGGCCGTTTTAAAGCCTCTAAACCTGGCTCTCTTTTACACAAATATCAAACGTATGAACGCATCTTAATAGATGGAGGTTGGAAAAATCGATTAGAAACCACAGCAAAAGCTTTTTTAGTTCTCACCGTAACCGAAACGGAAAGACATATACAATCCATCCATCACAAATGTGCGCCCAAAATAAACTATCCACAACTCTTTTTACTCTCTACTCATCAGCATATCGCAGATCTAGGGCTTCTCTTTGAAGTTATCTGGCAGGAAATGAAAGGAGAAAGCAAGAGAGCTTTAATTCGCAAGGATCTTAGCTAAAGAAGAAAAATCAGTTGCTCTTTTTCTTAAGAGCACAGTAGAATAAAGCTAGTCTAGAGAGAGGTGTCCTCCTGCCCTTTCTCATTTTTTGTTTGGCAAGCACTAAAAAAGATACAAAGATAAGATGACTTATTCTATACTCTTTTTTCTTCAGCCCCCTCTCTTTCTTGACCTACCAAAACATCATCTAACAAAAGATCGTGTCGATTATTTTCTGTTATCCCTTCCATGAGCCATTCAATTGTCAGCATTATCTCAATGAATAGAGAATATTTATCTTTTTGTCAAAAAACGTTTGGTCTAGGATTCTTTTTCGGGTAAGGTACTTTTCGCTGGCGCAAGACACCTATACGGTCTTGTGCTTTTTAATGGAGGTACAATAAAGATTCTCATAGTAAAAAATGAGTTCTCTTTTTCAAGCTCCTTATTTCTTCACAGCTCTTGTGCCAGCCGTTCTTTTACAGTTTCGTCTGGATCTTCAAGAGCTTCTTTTTTCTAAAAAATAGCTCCCATTATGAGTGCACTTACCGCGAGCCAACTGGCTCAAATACCTGAGATTGCTGTGTCATTTCGTTTTAATACGCTTCCCAATCAGGCGCATCAAGAACCCCCAATTATCAATGGTTCTGAAAATGCCTACCAAATCTTTCTTCATTGTTGGGAGAAAGAAAGCCTCGAATACGAAGAGCGCATGTATATCATGCTCTTAAACGCCAGCAATCAGGTGCTTGGAGTCCATCATCACGCAACTGGTGGACGTATGTATGTCCTGACTGACATTGGGCAAATCTTTGGCATTGTCCTGAAAGCCAATGCGACAGGCGTACTCCTTGCCCACAATCATCCTTCGGGAAGAATGCACCCATCGGAGGATGACAAGATGCTTACCAAGAAAGTAGCAAAAGCCGCTGCGCTCTTGAAGGTCAAACTGTATGACCACCTCATCATCACTCCAAAAGCATATTTCTCTTTTAGTGATGAAGGCTTGTTGTAGTCGTGCCTCTTTAGGCAGCGTCTGCAATACCTATTCTAGCAGGAGAATAAAAGGAGTCGGACAATAAAAAACAGAATATTTTTTACTCGTTCAAGGCAAAAAACAAAGCTTTAGCGGGCTAAAGCGCGTATTTTTAACGCTGAAAGAGAAAAAAAAGAACTGTTTTTTTAGTACGAAAACTTTTGTGATACTGCGTAATGAACGACTTCAAAGCTCTAGCTTTCGGGGTCGTTCTCTTTTTAATTTTTCATACTCTATCCCATAAAACAACCACAAAAACTTCGGCGGAGGAAAATCCAGCTTCCAAAAAGTACGATTCGTAAAGAAATTCGATTGTTGCCAGAACACCTACGCATCCTTCAAAAAGGAGCCAACAACCATGCAACCGCGCTTTCTCGGTTCATTCCACAAGCGGCGCTCTCCTATTGTAACCAGGTTTTTATTACTCCTGATAAAGACCAAATCCAACAAATAGCCCTCAGCTGTCGCGAGGTGAGCAATGCCTTATATCAAATCGCTTACAAACACCCCACTTTCACCAAAGACGACCTCCAAAACATCAACGACATGGTAGTTGTCTTGGAACAATCACTTTTGCATATTCTCAACCACCCTCCACACCTTGCGGATATACTGCGTCAAGCCTTCAAAGACAAAAAACTTCGCCCTTGGTTGATTAAAAACATAGAACAGCTTAAAGCGACTGCTTCATGATTATCAAAACCTTTTCTCGTACCAGCCCCAATATGCAAAACATCGTCCACTATATAGCCGATAAAGACAAAGCCCACGAACAACCGTTGCAAATCTATCGAAATCTACCTTCTGCGGAGATAGAAAACATCACACAAGCCTTTGAAGAGAATCTATCTTTTCAGACTCCACAAAACAAACTCACTGCCTACCATGACATTCTTTCCTTTCATCCTTTGGATGTCCCACAACTCTCGCACGATATTATTCATGATCTCGTACAGCAATACATCACGCTTCGTGCCCCCAAATCTCTTTGGTTTGGGCAACTCCATACCGACCAAGAGCACCCTCATGTACATCTGCTCCTATCAGGGAATGAGTACCATAGTCGGAAAGCAAGTCGTATGGGCCGGCCAGCTTTCTATCAATTGCGTGTAGATTTAGAACAGTATCAGCAAGAACACTTTCCGCAACTGACGCATAGTCTTATTTATACGCGCATGAAGACCTTTGGCCAAGAACGAAACCAACAGCTCCAACATCAATTAACCACGCTCCTTTATCCTCTTTATGAACAAGCCCTCACTCAAAACGCTTTTTTTACTGCATTACAAAACATCCCACAGCTCCTATTACAGCCACCAGAGAAAGTTATATGGAAAGGACAACCTTTTCAGCTCAAAGACTTAGGAATAGACCTCCATCTTTTTCAACAACTGGAACAATTACACCGCCTTCCTCACTTTAGTCCACCAGATCAATCGCGCTCTATCGAACGTTAATACCTCTTTTCCTCTTTCCTATGCTCATAGGTTCCCCTGAACCAACCGCCCACTTTCTTCCTTTTTATAAACGGTTTTTCCTGCTCAACCCTTTGAATAAAGGACTTGTCATTGATGGCCGGAATGCTCTTCCAAAAGCACTTTCTTATCAACATCTTTTATTAGTCGCCCCTTCTGGTTTTGGAAAAACTACCCGTTATGTAATCAACAATGCTCTACAACTCCATGGAACCTGCTCTGCGGTCTTTACGGATCCTTCTGGTGAAATATTTCATACCTGTGCTCCCTTCTTGAAACGCAAGGGCTATAATATTCAACGCCTTGATTTACGTCCTCATCAAACCGGTCTCCAGTACAATCCTTTTTTCCGAGTTAAAAATGCCTCCGATGCCAATAAGATGGCACATATTCTTCTTCATACGGCCTATCCAAATATCAAGGGCGATACCTTTTGGATTGATGGAGCGAAGGCACTTATCAATCTCTTGATTCTTTATCTTATCCAAAGAGACCAGCACTCCACTCCTACCCTTCTAGATCTCTATCAACTCCTTTTTCAACTCAGCTACAATCCCAAAGAATGCTCTTCTTCCTTTTTCCAACACCTCACCCCTTTGCAAAAAGCCCATTATCAAGCCTTTTGTGCCCAAGACAGCAAAATCATTGCAGGAACACTTTCTACCTGTAAGGCCGCTTTACATATGTTAGCTGATCCTCATGTGCAAGCCATCACCCAAAAAGAGTCCATTCACTTTGAACAGCTCCGAGAACGACCAACCGCTTTATTCATTATTGTAGCCGAACAAGATATTCCCTACTTTCAATTTTTGCTCTCTTTGTTTTACAGCCAATTGTTCCGAGCTTGTCTTCATTTTAAAGCACCCAATAAGGTCTTTCTTCCTATACGCTTTTTCTTAGACGAATTTGGAAATATGAACATCCCTCATTTTCCCTCTTACATTACCGTTCTCCGTAAATACAAAGTATCCGTGAGCATTATTATTCAAGAGTTGGAACAGCTTTTTTTCCAATACCAACAGCAAGCACAGACCATCATTGATGGGGGATGCAGCCATCATTTGTATTATCCTGGCCTTGGGTTAGAAACTTGCACCAAACTTGAAAAAATATTGGGCTATACTGATAATCGAAAACCACTTATGGCAAGTGACCACATTAGAACACTTCGATCCAATCAGGCACTTTTTATCAGTGGTAATAAACGGCCTATTCTTCTAAAAACAAGACCTTGGTTTAAACAATGGAGGCTTAGAAAGCGAGGTGTTTTTTCTAAAAAATAAGAACAATTTATTTGTTCAACAAGTAGTATTTCTCTCTAAAAACCAGTTCCATTGCATACTTGGGGGCTACTTCCATGCGCCCCCTATTCCTCTTTCTTTTCTCTCGATTTCCTCTATGCACTTTCATTTGCTCCTTCCAGAATTCAAACACTATTGTCTACGAGAAAAAGGCATCCAGCCCAAATCCTACCGAACCATCATCAGTCATGTACAACGCCTCCTCTCTTCTAGTAATGTTCAAACTCTACGAAGCCTGAAAACGCCTCACGTAAAAGAGTACCTTTATACCCAGTCTTATCAATATGATTGGCAACCCAAGACCTTTAGAAATCACCTGCAAAGCATCAATACCTTTTGTCGTTGGGCGAAAGAAAAAGGGTATCTTTTACATCATCCTGCCAAACGGATCAAAAAACCAAAGCTCCCCAAACCACTTCCGCGTTATCTCACCCAACAAGAGGCTACCCTTATTCTTCAAGAAGCAAGAAAGCCCCAAGGGCGATCTGCATTTATATCGGCTCGGGATTATACTATCATTGCAACCTTCCTACAAACAGGAGTCCGCCTCAATGAACTGCGCCACCTCAAATATTCTGACATAGATCTAGAAGGAAGAACCATTAAAGTGGAAAAAGGAAAAGGTAGTAAAATGCGTTTAATTCCGCTTCATTTCAACCTTCTTCCTATTCTCAATAACTACCTTACTATCCGAAAAAAGAACTACTCTACAGCACTTTGGCTCTTCCCAAGTTGTAGACAAAATACACAGCTCAGTAACAAGTATATTCATCAATGGTGTCGGCAACTC
Organism: Aureispira sp.; assembly: GCA_050633105.1. GTDB lineage: Bacteria > Bacteroidota > Bacteroidia > Chitinophagales > Saprospiraceae > Aureispira. The sequence continues at coordinate 65,867 of JBOEFW010000047.1, forward strand.
TCTCTTGCCTCTGGGGTGAAGTTTACGCCCCATATGCTTCGCCATACTTTTGGCCGCCAATGCACCGATCAGAATTTCCCCTTTTTTAAGCTTAAAGAAATCATGGGACACAGTAGTGTTGCTACAACGCAGCGCTATGCTTCTGTTTCTGTTAAAGGGTTGCAGGAAAGTTTTTCTCAGATAGACCTCATTTGGAGTCATTAATAGCCAACTGTTCTTTATTACATAAACCCTTTTGACAACACAGCTCCTCCCTCCTATTCTGTCTTGGCTCATTTAATAGATTCATTCAAAAAACGATACCATGGATATGAAAGATTTTGGCTGGGAAAGAGTCCCGCCAGAAATAGAAACAGGAGATTATTGGTTTGACGGAAAATTCTTAGCAACTGCTCTTGTAGTACAAGAATTGTCTAAAGCCGAACTCTTACTTCTTTATGCTGATATCAGAAATGAAGTTGGGCAAAATGGAGGGCAGGATTTTCTTCAAGTGTATGTTCAAAAGGAAAAAAATTATAAACTTTTCCTTATTGATAGCGTAACCAGATCATCACTCCTCTCAGAGGAGATTCCCTCCGAACACAACGCTTGCACCCTAATGTTCAATCACGAATATTAGAAGCCAATTGTTGTGTGGTCGTTCTCTTCGGAGAGCGACTTTTTTCTAAAAAACACTTTACAAACAATTCCAAACAAGACACAATAAAAGTAGCTCTTATTATCATCCCGACGTGTGAAAGACAATATACTTTGCTGCTTTTCTTAAAGTAGATTATTTCGCTCTATATCTGTCATCAATGATTTTTCAAGCAAGATTATTTTGATAGGTAGTGCTCATAACCCGAAGGTCGGAGGTTCGATTCCTCCCCCCGCAACCATTCTTCAATCTATGAGCGCCTTAAGGGCGTTTTTGTGTAAGCAAACTTGACATCCTACGCACGTCGGGCGTAACCCGACACCCTTAAAATGTCCAGTATTCTTCGTTTTCATGAACAGTTTTGTCAGCATTCTTTAGTCTTTAAAAACAACGCACCTACCTCTGTAAAATCTTTCCGTTATACCTTTCTGGCTTTCCTAGAAATGACAGGCGTGAGCTCTTTTGATCAGATAACACAAGAGTGCATTGAAGATTATGTCATACAGGGAAAATTAGAAAAAAAGTGGTCGCCTAAAACCATTCGGAATCATTTGCAGTACTTAAGTCTTTTTTTGGATTGGTGCGTCAAGAGGAATCACCTGGAGAAGAATTATGCAAAGGAGATTGAGAAACCAAAACTGCCTAAAACACTTCCCAAATCATTGAGTAAAGACCAAGCGACCCGCCTCCTAGAATGGGCGGAGCATTATTCCTATTACTATAGTTTTGAGAGAACACGAGCCATCTGTATCATTGCTACATTTATTTTCACAGGGATTCGGCTTCAAGAGCTGTATAACCTAAAAGTGAGCCATGTAAATGTGACGGATAAGGTATTAGTCGTTCGTTCTGGAAAAGGCAATAAAGACCGAATCATTCCTCTTAATGGGCAACTCATTCACATCATCAAAGAGTACCTACGCCAAAGAGAGAAACGCCACAAAACAACCCCCTACTTCTTCACTTCCCTAAGAAAAAATGACAAAATGGGTCAAAAGACAGTTGAGAAATTGGTGAAGAAGCTCAGAGAAGTGAGTGGTATTTACTTTTATCCGCATCTATTGCGTCATACCTTTGCCACCCTCATGGTAGAAGGTGGATGTGACATCTACAGTCTTTCAAAAATGATGGGACATTCTGATATTCAGACCACCACTATTTACTTGAATGTCTCTACCAAACATCTGAAACATCAGATACTCAAACATCCTGTTTGTTGGTAGTAGTTTTTAAATTCTAAAGTACTCGAATTCGAGTACTTTAGAATCATACCCTCATAGACTTTTTCGTACATGGAAACACCAAATACCGTTCTCTTCAAAAAGGTAATCTAGCTGTACTTTTATTACACCAAACGCTTCAAAGCAGCAATCTTCTTCTGGTAAGACACTTGCACCTTTTTCAATAATTCAGGATAAGTCTTTTTTGCTTCTGCATAGACAAACAATTGAAAGCCTGTATTCTGATAAAAGTTCTCTTCATCTGTTAGAACTTCATCAAATTTATTTTTGGCTAGACGAGATTTCTTTGTTTGAGTAATTATATTTTCTAATATAGTAACGTCATTTTTAAAGAGTTGATCTATAACTTCATTCTCAGCCTTACTTTGCTCCTTTCGCAGCTCTACTAACTGTTTTTTATTCGCTTCTACTAATGCTTCTTTCTTTTTCCTTGCTTGGCTGTTTTCTTGTTTCCTCTTTTGAGTAATTTTAGGAGTTGTGAACAATGTTGGTTGCTCCAATATGGTACGAAGGTAAGCCGCTCTATTTCTAATCGTATTCTTCTTAGGAAGTTGTTGGATGTAATTAATTCTTTCTTTGATATGATCCAAAGCGTATTGCTCCATAAATCCAAGAAAAGTTTCTCTTGTTACCCCCCACCCTTTTACTAATTGATACAAACTCTCCCCATCTTTGAGTCCTGTTTTTTGGATAGTTTGATCTGTTGGGAGCGTACTTTTGGAAGAAACCTCTTGAGTTGCCACATTTTCATAAATAAAAAATAGCAGAGCGTGAACAGCTCTCCCCTGCTTGATCTCCTCAAACTCAAAGCGAATGTCTGTATGCTTTTTTAAATCCTTTTGAGCCTTTACAATAACGCGTTTAAAATGGCCATACTTTTTATGCTTCTCTTCTAACCCAAGCATGATTTTTAAATCTTGGACAGTGATTTTGTGCTGGCCTTTGTATTGATGGAGTTTTAGGAATTCAAATATACGGAGTGTGTGAACACTAGAAATTCCGATAGTATTCTTAATATCATAACACAAATAACGTTTGAGTCCTAATAAGAATGGTTTGAGTCTAGGGTGAAACTCTAGCTCAATATAACCATTCCCTTCACTAGTATCTCCATCTGCTGGTTCTGTGATAGCAGTAATTAAATGCGTTTTCAATATCCTTTTGTGCCCTTCTTCCGAAGTATAAGGAATTTGAATAATTTTGTTCTTTGTAAGGAGGCTTTCGGGTACTTCACGTATCCGTTCATAAGCATCATGGCTTTTACATTCATAGAAATCTATGATGTCTCGGATATTAATGCGATAGGATTTAAAATCTGGATCTTTCTTATCCACCAAAGAAGCAAGAATGGTATAAACCCGCTTTTCCCATAAAGAAAAATTGTAAGCCGCCTCTACTAATGGCTGTGCCTTAGCGACATTTCTATCCTTAATATCTCTCTTATTGACCAGTTGCATAAAGGCTCAATTCTACTGTGTACAAAAATAATAGCTCCAAAGCTAGTGAAAAACTTATAACTATCCATGCCTAATAAGGGTTTGGATAGTTGGGCAATGAAAATAGTTTCCCGTTTTTAGGATAGTTCATTTTATTACAGCATTATCTTTTTCCCGTTTCTTGGATAATTAAGGTACATAACAACTGTTTAAAGCTACTCTTAACCTTTATAGACTCCTTAAATAGTTTTCCATTTGCTTTCTTCCCGTTTCTTGGATATTAGAAAAAAAGGACTTCTTTGCAGATGTATTGCTAATGACCTATCTTAGGAGGAAATCTAGCCATAAAGACAAAAAACGAGCTCTTTTCTTCCCGTTTCTTGGATAGTTAGGCCTAAAAAAAGGGTTCAAAGGACAAATAGTAGCTTTTTTTCTCCGTTTTGTGGATCATCTAGCTCCACTCCTATTTGCTTATTCTCTACTATTTTTATGGATAGTTCAAATTCTTCCAAGAACCTTTTCCCGTTTTTTGGATAGTTAAAGTTTATAGTTCCTGTTTCTTGGACTTTTGTTCCCGTTTCTTGGATAGTTCAATCCTGTATTTTGGATAATAAGTCCTGTTTTGGGGATAGTTCTTCCCGTTTCTTGGATAATTGACTTTACAAAGAACTCGTTTACAGTAACTTACCTAGCTCCTAACAAATAACAATAAACAGATAAAGAAAACAACAACATAGTAATAGGTTGTTGTTGCTTTTTTATTTAAAAATAAAAGGTTCCTTTTATTAATTCTTATGAACATAAGTTGGCTTGAAAAAGATATTCATCTTCTTTTCTATTTTTCTAGAAAAATAGAAAAGAAGAATTTGAAGTAAACAGAATGAAAGAATCTAAAAGATCATTTTTCTTTCTTGGTAGAGAAGCTCTATTTCAAACTAAAAAAAAATCTTCTTTTCTAGAAATCAAGAAAAATATTTTTCTTGATTTCTTTTTCTTAGTTTCTTGTCAAACTTTTCCCATCTCAAGGAAAGTTGAGAATGTGCTGTTCCTTGAATTTAAAATAGAGTTGTTCTCTTGATTTCTTCTTTTCTAGAAATATTCCTTTGAAAGAGCCTTTTCTTAAAATAGCTTCTATAAAGTTTAGACGCAAAAGTTAATAAAGTACCTATTTTAGCCATTAAAAGTCCTTAGACGTGAAATTAGAGCCTAATGAAGGCCTTTTTAACAAATAAAGCTTCTTGTTTTTTGTAAGAAACAAGGAAAGAAGGTCCTTTGTTTCTTACTTTCTAGAAAAGAAGAAATATTGAAATTTATGTTCGGCCTAAAGAAAAATAAAATGGAGTAGCTATTTTGAGCTACGACAAAGATGTGATTTGGTTAAAAAATTAGAAAATAATAGTAAGATTTCTAGAAAAAAAGAATTCTATTTTTATACTTTTCTAATTGTTAACTCCAATTGCTTTTCAACAAAAATGTATACTCAGAAGAAATTAATAAAGGAGAAGTTTTGAGATTAGGTAAGAAGGTTCTATTTTCGAGAAATCTTTGAAAATATATTTCTTCCTTTCTAGAAAGAACACTGTTTATGACAAAAGTAATTGTATACGGGAATAGAAAAGGTGGTGTTGGAAAATCTACCCTCACTATGCTTACGGCTACTGCCCTAAGTCAAGCCCCTTTTAACAAAAAGGTATTGGTAATTGATGCTGATGACCAGCAAAGCCTAGTGAAATTCCGAAATGATGACCTCTCAGAGGACTTAGAGGCGCAACCAAGTTATAAAATCATATCCTGTTTGAATGATATTGATCGCCTTTATGAGATTATTCAACGAGCTAAAGGGAGTTACGACTATATATTTATAGATGTAGCTGGGCGATTAGATGACTTTACGAAAAAGGTACTCTTTTATGTAGATGTGCTTATGATCCCTTTTCAAGCAGGTAACTTTTCTTTAGAATCGACCTTTGATTATGTAAAATTTGCCCTCAAAGTATCCCAAAAACGGGAAAGTGTCAATATGGAGCCTATTACCATGGTAGGTTTTGTAAACATGTTTATAAAAGGCCGAACCCGATACAGAGATGCCCGAGAAGATCTGGAGGCTTTTAAGAGCTATGTAACAGTCTTGGAGAATAACTTAGGGTTCTACTCTGCTTTTATGGATGCAGACACTATTACAAGTATGTATTCTGAAAAGAAAAAAGATACAGCAAAGTATAATTTTAGAACTTGGATTAACGAACTAATTAAAACAGCAGAACTATGAGCAAAAGAAAAAGAGGCCAAAAGTTAGCGGATATGCTAGATAAAGATATTCCTACCCCAGATAAGGTAAATGAGCTGTTTGATAGTGTAGATGAAGAAGATTTCGAGATTTCTAAAAAAATAGAAAGGAAGAAATTTGGAACACAACTTCGACCAAAATTGATTAAGCAACTTAAACGAACAGCTCTTAACCGAGATATGACTATTACAGATCTTTTAGAGAAGATACTAGATAGGTATTTTGAAAAATATGGAGATGAATAAGCCTTTAGAGGCAGAACATTCAAATCTGGAACAATATGAAATATATTCTTAGAAAGGAAGTTTTCTAGAAAAGAAGAAAAGTATTAAAATAGATTCAAGTAAAGAAGAAAAACTAAAAATGAACGATACTGGTATTCCAGTATCGGAGAAAGCGATAAGCTGTTTTTCTCAAAGGAGATAAAAATAAGAGGATGGCAAAACTAACAACATATGAATATGAAGGACAAGAGATCACCTTCGAGTTTGCTGATGGGAACAAAATGATTAATGCCACAGAGATGGTAAAGTCATTTAAAGATAAGCGGGTTAATAACTTCTTGAGAAGCAAACAAACAAAAGAATACATAGAGGCATTAGAAAAGCGATACGCGGATTCGCGCATCGCTTATAAACGCGAAGTATTGAGGGTTGTCAAAGGAGGAGATGCTTCTAAAGGGGGACAAGGGACATGGATGGATGAGAAATTGGCTCTTAAATTTGCAGCCTGGTTATCTATAGATTTTGAACTCTGGATTTATGATCGCATTTTTGAATTATTAACTACAGGAAAAACAGAGCTACAAGCTGTTAAACCAAGTAATAGCCTTGTGAAAAGTATCCGACTCATTGCCGATCAATTGGAAGCACATGATAAGGACATTACAGATATGAAAACAGATATAGGAGAGATCAAGGACTATGTTTCTGATTTAGAAGCAAAAATCACCTCCATAGATGAACAATATTATACCGTATCTGGATACTGTGCTCTAAATAATATCGCCTGTCCTTTGGATAAAGCAAGAACATGGGGCTATAACGCCACTAAGGAAAGTAACCAACAAGGACTCTCTGTAGGCAAAGCTTATGATGCTAAGTATGGAACGATTAATACTTATCATGAAAAGGTTTTGAAGAAGGTCGTGCATTAAAAAACAGGAAAACAAGATGCCTATCTTTTTAAACCCATTATATTCGATAGGTTTAAAATATAGTACAACGTCTTACGATTTATCATCTAGTAGTTTTGGTGGTTCTTGTGTTTTGTTTTCCTCAATCTCTTTCTTGAAATTAGAAGAAGATACAACTTTTGTACCTGTGTTTTTCTCTACGGCTTTGCGTGCAGCTCCCGCAGCCTTTCCACCTTTTTTGGCAGCGTCTTTATTTTCTTCAAAACCTTGTGCGTTCTCATTCTGCGCTGTTTGACGAGTGACTTCTTCACCCAACATGGTGAAGATAAGTTCAAGATTGGTCATGTGATCTCGTAGATTCTCTTTTTTAAGGGTTTTGAGCGCTTTATGTTCAGAGGGAAGGAGGCCAAAGGTGGCTTTCGATATTTCAGCCGTTAAAATGGCGTATTCTCGTCCTTCTTCAACGCCTCGTTCTTTCCATTCATTGGTAAGAAGTCCTCGAACCTTAATGGACTCCAATCGACTATTGATCCAATCTTCACTTCGTCCTAAATCTTTGTAGTATGCCCGTAGTCGCTCAACGGCAAGAGAGGGATCATTGATCTCATCTAACCGTTGTGATCCTACTTTGGCCAACCAGAGTTTGAAGGGTTCTAATTTGGGAGACGTGATCGACTGAAAAATCCTAAAAAGGCCTTCTTTGTTCGAGAACGTAAGGCGCTGTGTTCCTCCTTCTGTTTTGATCGGGAGTTGTAAGGTGATTTCTTCCCAGACATGAGATAATCCCTCATCTCTTTTACGCATTCTCTTGATGTATTGCTTGACATCTTTACTGTCAGTAATAAAGCCAACAACATCAGAAACGACATACCAGAATTCGCCTTCGTGTTCTACAGAGCGAAAGGCTTTGTCTTCAAAAAAAAGCTGTTTTTCTTCTTTGGGAGTGATCTTGTCCATGCGGAGATTGGTTTAAAGTGTACAACAAATATACAGGAATAATGGCGCTCTTCCAAGGGGGGGTACAATTTGTACCCCCCCTTGGGAAAATTATGTTGAGACACTAAAAAGTCAGATATTTTGTCAACAAAATTGCTCTATATCTTTATATAAGAAACTCCTTTTCTTTACTCAAAGGAGCCTCTTGGAAACATCTAATAAAAGAGTCTTGCTTTGTTATACATGCTACGCGCGACGGTTTCAAAGCTCCACCAGGCGAGATAATTTTTAATATCAGTCTGGGCAGGTATGGTTACATTATATTGATAATACAAGTCCACGATTTGACGATAGTGCGTGTCAAAGAATAGGTAGGTATCACGGTAGTAGTTTAATGTTGGAACAATTCCATGCTGGCAACCCTGTTCTAAAAGTTTGGTGAGATAATGTTCTGGGGTATCATAAGAGAGGAGCCAAGTTGCAACAGCGTGTTCAATGGTATTGGGATGATCTTGAACTATTTTTTGAAGGTACTTTATAAAAGGAGACGTTGTCTTTTCCATGAAGTGAAAGCATTGAATGAAGAAATAAAAACTGCTTTCTGGAACAAGGGTGGACGTAGACCTATGCAAGGAGGAATTCACAGAAGCCAATCCTTGTCAGAGATCGGAGGAACGCCCTATCTTGAAAGTCATTTTGTTCGTATTCAGGTGCTAGAAGAATGGAAACGGTAGGATCACAAGATATAAATCATTGTTTTCTTTTCCTCCGCCAATATTTTCTCGTCAATATGTGAATTTTAATCTTTTTCCTATTGTCTGTTTCTCAAAATACAACTCGTGTATTTGTACGCAGATAGAAGTGCATTTTGACAAGGACTCTAAAAAGCCATATGCTTTTCCTTGGTAGGAGGTACAGAAAAAAGGCCGCTCTTATCCTTTCTCAGAAAAATATGCTCTATGGCCTAGAGGTTAAAAAGATAAGCGGTGTCTCCTTCGAGATACGTCTTGTCTTCTCTGTATTTTCTTTGGAGAAGTTTAATAATGGGGCTGGTAGCTCGGTCAAGAGCAACTACCGCCCCTGTTCCTATTTCTGTACTTTCTGCACGAATTCGTTTACACACTACAAGGCTTTTCATGGAATAATGGATGAGGAAATACATCTAAATAAGGGAATAAAAAAACAGCACGTGACGTGCTGTAAAAAAGAGAACGGATAAGAGCTCGGGTGAGTATACTTAGCTCCATATTCTGACCAAATGAAAGAAGAAAAACCTTTGGTACAAATAGAGAAAAAAAGGCATTACAACGCTGCATTGTGTGCTTTTTAAAACTACTTGATTTCCCCCTAAAAATATAGTTTCAGGTATAGAATGGGAGAGGAGCGAAGCCGCTCTTTTTTTTGGTTTGGTGAAAGGGGGCAGCTGTGCTACCCTCTTGCAAGCAATCTTTTCACGAAGGTTGCTTTTGTTATTTCACACCTCTACCTTTTCATTTATCAAATCTTCTATTTATGGAATCAAATACAACGGAGAACCCTCAAAAAAAACGGGTCTCTATCAATTTTTATCAATCAAGCACCAATACCTTCATCAAAGCGTTGCATCAAGGAATTATTCCTTGGAGAGCTGGAACTGCTGTTCCCTTTCATGATTTTGCCCAGAACTATTATTCGGCACATATGTATCAGGGAATTAATTGGCTGCATCTTAATCTTGTTGCCGCTCAAGAAACGCCTTATTATCTCACATGGAATCAGACGCAGATGCTTGGTGGAAGCGTCTTGAAGGGTACAAAAGCCATCACGGTTTTCTCTTTCAAGACCTTCTATAAAAACCAAGAAGGAAAGCGTATGCCCAAAGTGAGAGCCGAACAATTGTTGCAAAAACTGGAGGACGTTCAGAAAATCAGTTACCTCCAACCACACCAACTTTTCAATCTGACCCAAACAAAAAGCATTAATTGGGAACTGACGACAAGGACGCGCTGGAAAACAATCAAACGACTTCTCAAAGCAATCAAAGATCAACATAAAATTAGCTATGAAACCATTACGCAGAGCTGTTACGATCCAACACAGGACACGATCATTTTACCAGAGGACTCAAAAGAGGAAGAAGAATACAATTATGTATTATTTATCCACTTGGTTCATTGGACAGGTCATGAAAGTCGATTAGCGCGTGATGGTATTATGAACAACAGTTTGGACTGTGGCTATGATATCGAAGAACAAATGGTGGCCGACATTGGTGCAAGTATGCTCGCTCGGCTGGTTGGTATAGAGTTAGATCCTGCCCTTGACCGAGAAGACGAAGAAATGCTGTCTTTTTGGATTCAGGCCCTTGAAGAAAACAATCGGTTTATTCTTCGGGTGGCTTCCAAAGCACAGAAGGCTGTTCAATATTTATTATCGTACTAAAGAAATAGGAGAGGAGCTATAGCATGGGAGGTTTCTTCGGAAGTCTCCTTTTTACTGTGTTTGGAGAAAGGGTGTTTTTTGGAAAAAAATCCCCACCAAGCAATGTATCTTGATGGGGACAAAAAAAATTGAACAAACCATCACAAATCAAAAGTAATATTGTTGTGATTATTGTCTCCACTGTCTTTTGGTGGGAGAGGAGGAAGCGGAACAAAATCTAAGGGAGGGAGATCAGGATAATTTAAAGAAAGCTCCTTAGAGGACTGTTGAACCAATTTCATTAAGGTTGGATTCTCATAGTAAGGAGTTATTCTAAAAATAGCTGGCTTCTCGTTCTTGTACAACATCAGACAGGCGTTGTTTCCCATCAGGTGTAGCTCACTTGGTGTAATCAGATTCCGAGCATGTCTATGTCCTTTTTCAGCGTCTTCTACGGTATAGTCTCCAATTCTCCGAGAAAGCTGTTCCTACATTACTCGCAACCTAAATAGCATCTAAAAAAGAGTTCTTCTTAGAGAACAAAAAGCCTTTGGCCATCCGTATGACAAACCCTTTTTTAGACAGTATAATTTTGATTAGTTATGACTTTGGTTGAAAAACGGCTTATCATATCTCTTCATAAGATTGTTCGTGCCTATCAAAAATAGGCAAAATTTTTGCTCATAATTTAATTTATGTTAAATAGAAGATAAAAAAACTATCAAAACACCAGCCAATCAGCCCCTCCTACTTAAAATAGTAACCGTGACTATGGAAATAAGCGAACTTCAAAACCCACTTATAACTAAGACATAACATAATGTAATAGTGCCGCTTTAAAATTTAGAGTTCCCAAATACCTCTTTTTTTTATTGATTTTTATTTTAAGAATATTTATTAGAAACTGCTGCTAGTTTTTTAAATAAAGCTTGATTTGCAGAATTATACTTTGTTTTATTTTTAAGAATATTTTTAATACTATTTTATAAAACAGATCTTTCTTATTTATTAGTGTTCCCTTTTAAATAATCTGCGTTATTCCATTTATAAACAGAAAACAGTTCTGTTCTTTATCATTGATAACCCACCATAAAAACTAAGACCATGCAAGTTATTGAGTGCCCCTTTAACATGGAAGACCATTCCCAATTAGAAAACTTGACGGCAGTAGCTGGTTATATTCGCAACAAAGCCTTTGACATTGAAACCTATGAACCAGGAAGTATTCCTGAAGAAGTACTCGTTTATATCCACGCTTTACAAGAAGAAAATCAACTAAGCAGTGAAGCCGATATGAGTGCTGCGGTGGTGGATTTACTAAATGAATTGTTGCTCCATAAAAAATACCAAGATCCTATTTATATTCGAGTGCTACACGATTGGTTACGCCCACTGCGCTATGAATTGCCCCTTGCAGAATATCAAAACAAAAAATACGGTAATGGAACGACTAATGTTGTCAGTAGTTTTCAAAAGACACAAGGACTCTCTGTTACAGGAAAAATAGACTTATCTACTGAACAAACCTTACAACAAGCTTATGCCAATCTTGCTTATGTAGTAAAGGGCAAAGTCCATGATGAGAATTGGGAAGGTATTAGTGATGCGTCAATAGAGGTTTGGACTAAAACATTCCGAGGGACGGGAGTTTTGTTACAAAGTGGTGTTACCCATACAACAGGAGAATATACCCTCTCCTATCATCCCCCTACTGATGTAGAGACAGGACTTTTTATAGAAGAGGTACACCTCCTTGTATCTATTAAAGATAAAGAAGGTAACTTATTATTAGAAGAAGATATTTATCATGCGGCACCAGTAACTTGGGTGAATTATACAGCAGGTAATCGTCCTTATCAAGGAAAGCCGATTTATATCGCATTACAAGCACAATTAGTACCTTATTTAGAGGGGACAGCTCTATTGCAAATTGAAGAAAGCGATCAACATCAAGATGTTACCTATTTGTATCAAAAAACAGGGGTGCCCATCCAAACCATCTTACAATTTTACTTTGCTGAGCGCGTCTCTAGTGAACTAGAGGGTATTTCTGCGGCTGTTTTATTTGCTTTCTTTAGACAACAGTTGCCTAGTATACTCCCCAGCTCTTTACTCCCTGATGAACCTCAGGAGTGGAATGAATGGAGCGAAACACTCACTCAAACATTGGTTGATGCGGTTCCATTAATGCCCTTACAACTCCAAGAACGCGCTTTGGAGCAAGCGATTCAGAACAATTTTATTCCACTTGAAGAACAGCAAAATAAAGTCGTTATTCTGCAGCGCTTAGAAGAACTTCGATTGGAGTATGCTCAAACAAAACTATTAATTGCAGGGCGTTTATCTTTGAATGATTTATTAAAAGAAACAGGAATTAGTGCTGCGAAAAAAACTAGTATAGCAACCCAGTTTGCGAATAAGCAACAACTCAATCCGACTATCCTAGAAGAATGGCATAAGGAAGGATTAATCAATGAAGAAGAGCACGGAAAAATACAAGAGGAATGGCACTTGGCAGTGTTGAGTTTGTATGATAAAAATGTCATTCAGAACCTGCGAACGGGTTATAATAAGGAAGAATTTAGTGCAACGATTTCTCAAGCTAGTGACTTTGCTAAATGGACTTCCCAAGATTGGGAGAATTTGGGGTATGATCCTGATGATGCCACAGGTGATTTTGTGCAACGAGCAGCAGCGCTTGCTCCTACGGTTGCTGCCATAGCGGCTCTTCAACGCCATGGAGAACATGGTTTAAAACATCTTCAAGAGTTGGCGACTTTAGTGGACAATCAACAACTCCTCTCTTTAGGAGCGGTCTCCATCGATACCTATCTTCAAGAAAAGAACCTTGAACTCCCCCAAACGACTGTAAACGAGTTAAAACTAATCCAACGGGTGGAGCACTTGGCACCACGCCCAGATTTGGCACCTATCTTATTGGGAAGCAATATACATAGTGCCTATCAAGTACATCGTACAGGCAAGACTCAATTAGTAGAAATTTATCGTCAAGCAGGTTTGGAAGAAGCCTTAGCTAAAGCTTCTGCAAACCATACTTTTGTAACCGCCTCCAATACATTAAGCACCCTTACAGGAATCTCTGCTTCTTATGGATTACTAGATGGCGGTGGTATTACGCCTGCAGCAGTTACCCCTTTGCCCAATCTTGAAGACTTATTTGGGAACAATGACTTCTGTGGTTGTGTGCATTGCCGTTCTGTGTATAGTCCTGCGGCTTACTTAACGGATTTGCTGCATTGGTTGGAAAACAAACCTAGCAAAATTACCAACAAAAATGCGTTAGATGTATTGCTAGAGCGCCGCCCAGATTTAGAGCATATTTTACTCAATTGTAAGAATGCGAATACTCCCATGCCTTATATTGATTTGGTCTGTGAGGTCTTAGAATATGTGATCCAGCCTACCCCAGCCTATGAAAAGCGCAATACCACTTGGCTCGAATCAGAATTAAAAGCGCATTCAGAATACCGTTTGGATACTGTTTATGAGCAATTAGCTCAATTGCCCAATCATCCTGCTTATCGGCCTTATGCCTCTTATGATGGATTTAATATCTGGCAGGCACAGGTACATTTGTTTATTGAAAAATTAGGCATTAGCTCTAGTCAGTTTGTTCAATTGTTGAAGCACCCAGGCTTAGGTTACTTAGAACAAGGAGCAGCCGTTTTTGAATTGCCGAGCCATGAAGCGATAGCCATTACAACGCCTTATGCGGATGTTGATCAACTCTCTACACCCAGTCGTAATGTTGCCACATTATTGCATGACCATCAACTAAGTTATGAGCAATTACTACTGTTGTTGGAAGGTGCCTATACCAATCCTAATCAGGTTTTGAGCATTGAACCAGAAGACAGTTGTGATTTGGAGGCACTTCTTATTACCAATATGACGGCAGTCGAATTGGATCGTTGGTGGCGTTTCTTACGGTTGTGGAAATATACCAATTGGACAATGAGAGAATTGAACAACCTCCTGGTACATCCAAAAGTGGGCAATGGTACCTTAAATACCTTTACGTTGGAGCGTCTATCGACTTTCCAGCGTCTTCAAAAACGACTTGGAAAAAGTGTTGATGAAGTATTGGGTATGATGGGGAGTCTTGATAACAAGGCCTATTATAACAGTAATGGAGATTTGGTGCCTTCTTTTTATGAAGTGGTTTTTTCTCATCGGTTGTTAGAAGAGAGCCAACGAGACTTTTTTGACAAAAATAACCTTAGCCTCTCTCTAGACTTAGGAACGATTACTTCGGAGCAAATTGCCTACATTGGGGCAGCCTTATCCATGACTTCTAGTCAAATTGAAACCTTGTTAAGCTTTCCTCAACAAGGGCAATGGGCACAATTACTCCCACAGCGAGTACACCAAATGGCTTCAACGGCAGAGGGTTTGGGACTTTTATATGCTTATGCTACTTTAGCCCAATACCTAAATGTATCGGTAGAAGAATTAAAAGGATACTTCCGTCTATTAATAAATAGCGCGAATCCTTTTGTAAGCTTAGATCAGTTTCATGACTTTTTGGACCATTATGAAACCTTGCAGGCCTCTAACTTAGGGCTTGATGAACGGTTGTTTTTATTGTCAGGCAAGGAGTTAGAAGGATACCAGCCTAGTGAGGTTCAAGTATACGAATGGCAAGCTGCTTTATTTGAAGAGCTTGGAGCTACTTATGATAATGTCATGATTTCCAAGCAAACGGAAGCAGAAGTCTTGCAGGATTTGTTGAGTAAAACAGAGACGTTTGATACTAGAGAATTAATAGAGACTTTCTTGGAAGTCTTGTACCAAACACCCAATGGACGTTTTACCAGTCAATGGAGCAGTACGGATCGAACCGATTACTTAACGACGGAATTAGGTGTCCTTTTTGCTTACGCCGATGCAGCAGCCGTCGATCAGTTAAAAAATGAATTGGATAGTACCACTGGCTCCATCAATGCCGCTGTTGCTACCCTTAAAGTCATTTTACACCGTCGTTTGCATAGTACTGTAGTGATTAACCATTTAGCAGACTTATGGGATGCCCCTACAGATGTATTGGCGTATTTACTGGGAGATAACCATCCTACGCTAGGGCAAGCTGCTCGCCATCGTTTGATGGAGGCCTCCCCTACTGGCAGCACAACAGCCCATCCAATGATTACGGTTCCTACAGGGCCTTCATTGCCTAATACAACACCTTCCTCGCTTGATTTTACGACCCTTTACCGTCGTTTGTTGAAATATGTTTTCTGGGCTAAGGCTTGGCAATTGAATGGCAAGGATTTAGAACAGTTGGAGTTGGCAGTAGGAACCCTGCCTGTGCTGAACTTGGCTACTTTGCCCCTATTTAATACAACAGCGGCAGCACTGTATACCACCATTCCTCAAGTCACAGAATATCTCAACACGACTCAATGGGTGCGTTTTGCGAAACAACACAACATTCCTGTTGCTAATTTAGTAGAAGCTATTCTTACACTAAATACCACTAATGCCGTCAATGATTTCTTAGAAACCATCGCAGAATGGACAGGTTGGAACCCTGATGATCTGATTGCTTTACACCAACATTTTCAATGGACAGCAAACAGCTATACCAATGAATTAGGGCATTGGGAACACTGGCGCCAAGCCGTACAACTTATACAGCAATTACAGGTTTCCGCTCCAGAGGTATTGGGTTGGTTGTCCCTTTATGACACCACTAATAGTAATTACTTTGCCCAGCAGAAGTTGATCGCACAACAAGTTCAAAATGCGGTACGAGAAGCGGCTACCCCAGAACAATGGAGCATCTTCCAGCAAGAAATTCAAGATCAAATTCGCCTCCAAAAGCGCAATGCCTTGGTAGCTTATGCCCGCAATTATGATGCACAAGGCAATCGTGTTTATTACAGCACCAACGACCTTTATCATATACATCTCATCGATCCACAGATGAGTGCTTGCCAATTGACCTCCCGCATCAAACAAGCCATTAGTGCGGTCCAGCTTTATGTGCAACGTTGCCGTTTGGGATTGGAGCAAGATCAAATACAAGTGAACGAAGAATATGGGTGGTCAGAATGGAAATGGATGCAATACTATCGAGTGTGGGAGGCCAATCGTAAGGTTTTCCTCTATCCTGAGAATTGGATTGAACCAAGCTTGCGTGACAACAAGTCGGAATTGTTTAAGCAGTTTGAGGAAGAAATTCTTCAACAGGAAGTGACCCAAGAAAATGTTGAACTGGCTTTAGAAAACTATCTAGTGCAGTTGAATGAGATTTCAAACTTAGAAATAATGAGTATCGCACGTGGCTTTGAACAAGGAAGTGCGGTTACCCATGTGTTGGCACGTACAAAGGAACATCCTGCGGTGTATTACTACCGTAAGATAGATGATCGTTCCATGGAATGGACGGGCTGGAAAAAACTATCCTTTGAGGTACAGGGCGAGCACCCTGTTTTACAAGTATATCAAAATAAATTACACCTGTTTTGGTTGCAAATCGTGGAGCAACCAGAAGAAATCATAGTTACCCATGAGAAAGTTGGGGTAGGATTACCGCATAGTAATGGTATTTATCCTACAAGCAGTACTTCTTCTAATGGAGGAGTAAAAAGCAACACTGTCAAAAATAACCGTTTTCACAAAGAGGTTAAACTAGCTTGGTCTACCCTACATGAAGGTGGTTGGTCTACCCAAAAATTATCCAAACGAAAACTTATTCATCCTTGGCCGCATCCTAATCATTCTATTTTACTTCGTCCAAGACCAAAGCAAGATGATTTGTGGATGGATGTATATGTTTCTCGTTCGGTAGAGTTTAATTCTACCTATTACTACAACCAGTTTACAAACGAATACGAATTGCTGTCTGGAGATTCCTTTGACAAGGCAGCTCCTGCCGTTCATTATGGTTCTTTTGTGTTTGATGGATTTGTTCGAAAAATCAAAGCTCGTGAAATTCGAGGGACTTACTGGTATCCAATCTTAAGAGGGGCACCAATTTATAATTCCATCACCCAATTAGCAGCGACAGGCCCTGTTTGGTTGGATGACATACAGGCTTCTATAGGCACTCCAACTCAGTATACGGTGGTTACCAACTATGGATCCTTTAATCTTTCTAATGTCAATGATACCAACAACCTTCTTGGGAAGTTGCATGGTAATGCGATCTCTTTACAGGAGGAACAGACCTTTGTAAATCTTTGGGTTGTTTCTAACAACAACAATACGCCTGTAATTTCTATAGAATATTACACAGAGGATTATCATGGAACGCTTACTTATCAAACGGTAACAGGGACTTTTCAATCCATTAATAATTACCTACAAAACAACAGCATCAACCACATCAATGGTGCTGTACGTCCTGAAGAAACCATTCAACAGTTTGCAGGCTATTCTACTTCTAATGCTACTTTATCACAAGAATATATTAGACATAACAATGCCAGTTCAATAGATTATATACACAATACCTTTGGAGAGGATGGACAACACCTAGAAAAACTCTCTGTAGCAGAAGTAACAGTAGATTTAGAGAAACCGAATAATTTGCAGTTTCGTCATAACTTATTAACAACAGGGAATCCTTCTCAACAAGATTTGCTTCTTCAAGACAATGGAAATACAATAGCCCATCCATTTAATACAGCAAAGAATCCTTTCCAAGTAGTCCTTCCAATGGGATATACTTCAGGAGATACTAGATGGGGCAACCACCTTGCGTTTCAAGATCATTTCCGTTCGATTTATTTACATAAATCGGGCAATACTCATTTGGGATACCGCTTGTATCATCCCCATGCTCGAACGCTTTTACAAACGCTTGGTAGTACAGGGGTAGAAGGCTTTTATACCCGTGCTACTCAACAACAAGAAGGGATAGATCTAGCAACCGTTTATACAGCGGCCAATATGCACTTAGAGGACAGCATAGAAGATATTAATTTTAAGTATAGTGATGGTTATGGTCTTTACAACTGGGAGCTTTTCTTCCATGTTCCTTTTCTTATTGCCACAGAATTAAGTAAAACTCAACGGTTTGAAGAAGCCATGGCTTGGTTTCATTGTGTCTTTAATCCTTTAGGAATAGATGACTCTTTGAATACCGCTGCTTCGGATGTAAGTCGTTATTGGATTACGCAGCCCTTCTACGAGCACAGTCAAAGTAATTATTTAGTGCAGCAGATTCAAAATTTATTGAGTGGACTATTGCCTAAAACCACACAACAAGCGATTGAAAAATGGAAAGATCATCCTTTCCAACCACACGTTATTGCACGGATGCGCCCTGTCGCCTATCAAAAGGCCATTGTCATGAAATACATTGACAACCTTTTAGCTTGGGGGGACCAGCTGTTCCGTCAGGACACTTTAGAGTCCATCAATCAAGCGAGTTTAATGTATGTCTTGGCTGCCGAATTATTAGGAGAGCGCCCTAAAGAATTAAAGGGCAAAACACCAACAGAGCTAGACTACAACACTATTAAAGCCGACTTAGACCATTATTTTTCTAATACTGCCTTGGATGAAAATCTAGTGATTAGCACCAGTCAAAGTGGGCTGTTTATACCAGGAGACGAAAACCCTGTTCAGCTTTATAGTTTACCCAACAACGCCCAATACTTCTGTATTCCACACAATGAAAAATTGTTAGGCTATTGGGATACAGTAGCGGACCGTTTGTTTAAAATCCGTCATTGTCAGAACATTGATGGGCGCGTTCGTCAATTACCTTTATTTGCCCCTCCTATTGATCCTGCTTTGCTGGTTAATGCCCAAGCCAATGGTGTAGATATCAGTAGTGTGGTACAAAATATCTCCGCTTTTCCTCCTCACTATAAGTACCGTCCTTTGGTTCGTTTGGCAACACAGTTCAGTGCAGAAGTTAAAAGCTTAGGACAACGTTTATTGAGTGCCTTGCAGAGTAAAGATGCTGAAGGAATGGCGCTTTTACAGGTAGGAAATGCGATGAATGTCCTAAATGCGACTACTGGGTTGAAGCAGCTACAAATAGAAGAAGCACAAGCGCATATTCTTTCTTTAGAAGCCGCTAGGACTGCGGCCATATTCCGTCAAGATTTCTATGCTAATCGGGCTTATATGAACGCTGGTGAAAAAACCGCTCAAACGTTGATAGGCACCTCTCTCGGATTGGATACAGTAAGTATGGCCACTCAACTCATAGGAAGTTTTTTAGCAGGAATTCCTAAAGTAGAAGGTGGCGCACTTGGGCCTGTTCCCTTCGTCAAAACTGAAATTATCGATGGTACAAAATTAGCCAACACCTTATCGATAATTAGCACAGCGACAGCACAAGCCTCTGGATTGGTTAGCAAAACGGCTAGCATTGTTGGAACCCAAGCGAATTATGACCGCCGTCAAGAAGAGTGGGATTTCCAAGCAGAGTTGGCAGAGCAGGATATTAAACAAATTGAACAACAAATTGCAGCAGCACAGATACGGGTAGCCCTTGCGGAAAAAGACTTAAAAACACATCAACTTCAAATTGACAATACAGAAACAGAGTTGGCCTATTTACAATCCAAATACACCAACCAGCAGTTGTACAGCTGGATGGTAGGACAGCTTTCTACCATTTACCGACAGGCCTACGATTTAGCTTTTGACCTAGCCAAACGAGCAGAACAAAGCCTTAATTATGAATTGGGCTTACCGCTTGCTACGCCTCTTATGATACAAAATGGCTATTGGGATAGTTTGCGCAAAGGCTTATTGGCTGGGGATAAATTGATGTTGTCCATTAATCAGTTGGAAGACAAATATGTTCAACTCAACAAACGCGAATTAGAGTTAACCAAGCACATTTCTTTACATCAATGGGCACCCGATGCCTTATTGCAACTCAAAACAACTGGCAAATGCCAATTGCATATTCCTGAGTGGTGGTTTGATATCGATTATCCAGGGCATTACTTGCGTCGTATTAAGGCATTGACTATTTCTATTCCTTGTATTGTAGGCCCCAATACCAATGTTAATTGTACGGTCACTTTGTCCCGCCACAGCCTCCGTCGGGAGAGTCTAGTCAAAGGGGCAGGTTATACCGATGTACTAAACCTAGACGAGCGTTATGACAGCTACAATATTGCTACTTCTAGTGGACAAAATGATGCAGGGGTGTTTGAATTGAATTTCAATGCAGAACGCTTCCTACCTTTTGAAGGATTAGGGGCGATCAGTACTTGGGAATTGAGTTTACCAGAATATGCTCAGTTTGATTACAAAAGCATTACCGATGTGGTGATGCACTTGCGTTATACAGCACGTGATGGAGGAACACAATTGGCAAAAGCGGCCAAGACGAATCTTCTTACGAACCTGACCAATGCCGCAAGTCAAGAACCACCCTCTATTTTAGTGAGTGCTCGTACGGCTTTTCCAACGGCTTGGTATGAATTTAAGAATCCTGCTACAGGAGATCCTCATGCCTTGGTCTTGGACATTAAACAACAACATTACCCTTACTTTACCAGTGTACTTGGTGCACCAACAATTGTAGGCGGTATGGTTGGTGTTGTTCAGAAAGAAAACAGCGCTCAGAATACAGTTGATGTAGTAGTATCTGCAACAACCTTGAGTAATCAACCAGCTTCAATCGTCATCAATACAGAAACACGCTATGGAGCACAGGATTTAGGGGCATTGAATGAAGTAGGTACTGGTTCTTGGGCTATCACGGCTAATACACTTGTCGATGCTGAAGCGATAGAGGACATTTACCTTTTACTGGTTTATAAGTTACCAGCTCCTCCAGCTTAATATTTGCAATGTTCTTGCCTAATCTGTTGCTAGTAATGGATTAGGCAAGATTAAATAATGTCTAATACTATAACCCTTTGTCTATACCACTAAATCCATTGCTTCATGGACAATACACCCAATAACCAAGATCAAGGCCCTCAACCCTTTGCTAGTAATTTAGCACAGGACGGGCAACATCAAGCCCCGGAAATAAGCCTACCCAAAGGTGGCGGTGCCTTAAAGGGCATTGATGAAAAATTAAATGTTAACCCTGTAACAGGAAGTAGTGGGATGAGCATTCCTTTGCCTGTCGCTCCTGCACGAGGCGGCTTTAGTCCTGCTTTATCTATTAGTTACAGTTCTGGAGCAGGCAATGGCCTTTTTGGAATGGGTTGGGGCTTGGCACTGCCCAACATTCAGCGCAAAACCAACCAAGAACTGCCTACATATCAAGATAAGGAAGAGTCTGATACCTTTATTCTGGCAGGAGCCGAAGATCTAGTACCGAAGTTGCAACAAGATCAAAATACAGGGCAATGGAATCCTGTTACGCGCCAAGAAGGAGATTTTCTTATAAAAGAATACCGACCTCGAATAGAAGGCAGTTGGCTGCGCATCGAACAATGGGTGGACACGAGCAACAAGGATCGTTTGCATTGGCGAACAATTAGCACCAATAATACGATTACCGTCTATGGGGACACCCCAAGCAGTTGTATCCAAGATCCAGCAGCTCCCAATGGGCAGAAAATCTTTGAATGGAAGATTTCTTACAGTTATGACAACTTAGGCAACCTAATCGTCTATGAATATCAGGAAGAAGATTTAGTAGGGGTCTTGCCAACGGTTTATGAGAAAAACAGGAATAGAGGGAATGTGGTTAATACCTATTTGAAGCGGGTCCATTATGGGAATAAGGAACCTTATCATCATGGTGATTCGTTGCCTGTTTCCGATGAATTTCTATTTGAAACCCTCTTAGATTATGGCGATCATTCTAGTAGTAATGTCAGTACCACACCAGATCAAGATTGGGTAGCGCGACGCGATGCTTTTTCGAATTTTAGAGCTGGCTTTGATCTGAGAACCTATCGTCTTTGTGCGCGCGTTTTGTTGTTTCATAAATTTGATTTGGCGCATCAACCTGTCAAAAAACTATTGGTTAGCGCCTTAGAGTTGACTTATGAAGATTATCCAGAAAAAACTCCCAGTAGTCATCCTTTAGAGGGGTTTACCTATCTTAAATCGGCGCAAACTAGGGGCTATTTATACGATACAGCAACGAACAGTTATGAAGATAAAGACCAACCGCCTGTAGAGTTTTATTATCAAGGACATGCTTGGGATACGACTTTAAAAGAGTTGGATAACTACGAGCAGATGCCTGTAGGCCTTAATCAAGGCAGTTACCAATGGATGGATTTTTATGGCAAAGGAATTGCAGGGGTTTTGAGTCAACAAAACCAAGCTTGGTATTACAAAGAAAATCTAGGAGGTGGACAGTTTAGCCCTGCCAAACTACTGGCTGAGAAACCTTCTTTTGCAGGCTTGCAATTTCAAGATTTGGAAGGCAATGGCGAGCGCCAATTGGTGAATTATAGCCAAGCGCCTCAAGGCTTTTTTGAATGGAAAGATGGGGAGCAATGGAATAACTTTAAGTACTTTGAAGCATTGCCCAATCGCAATTTGAGCAATGATCCTTATGCCCGCTTTATCGACCTAGATGGCGATGGCCGCGCAGATTTGTTAATCACAGCAGATCACTTTTTCCAATGGTATCCATCCAAGGGCAAAGAAGGCTTTGGAGCCGCCAATCGGGTCTATACGCCTTTAGACGAGGAAGAAGGGCCAAGAATCGTGTTTGCTGATCAGGAGCAGTCCATTTTTTTGGCGGATATGACAGGTGATGGTATGACAGATATTGTCCGTATTAGAAATGGGGAAGTTTGTTATTGGGCGAATAAGGGCTATGGGAACTTCTCTGCTAAGATTACCATGCAGCACGCTCCCCTATTTGACCATGAAGAGCAGTTTAATCCCCAGTATTTATACCTCTTAGATATTGATGGTTCGGGCACCACCGACTTGGCTTATTATCATAAAAATGCCTTACAAGTCTGGTGCAATTGGTCAGGCAATGAGTTTGTAGAGGCGCCCAAAATTATTGCTCCCTTTCCTAGCCTAGCACCAGGAGCGCGCTTAGATGTAGTGGATTTGTTGGGAACAGGAACCAGTTGCTTGGTCTGGTCATCGAGTCATCAGAAAGATCAAAACACCCCCTTAAAATACATCCATCTGACGGCAGGTAAAAAACCGCATTTATTATACCAGTATACCAATAACTTAGGGGCGAGTACGGAATTGACCTACAGTCATTCTACTAAATTTTATCTAGCCGACAAGCAGGCTGGAACCCCTTGGGCAACTAAGTTGCCTTTTCCAGTGCATGTGGTGGAAAAAGTGACCAGTATCGATCATATTCAGCAAACCATTTTTACCCAGCAATACCGTTATGCGCATGGTTATTATGATCAAATAGAACGAGAGTTTAGAGGTTTTGGACGCGTAGAAACTTTGGACACAACTTCCTTGGATGAACTGTTGTCTACAGGAGCGAATAATGTACAAATAGACCATTATCAAGTACCTATTAAAACCATTAGTTGGTACCATACAGGCGCTTGCTTTAAAGAAAAAGACTTAATTGCCGCTTATGAAGAAGAGTATTATCAGAACAGTCCAATAGAGCAACCTATAGCAGGGCGTATATTGCCTGCTGGTTTGACTGGAAAAGCCTACATAGAAGCACACCGTGCCTTAAAAGGTTTGCCTTTGCGCCAAGAAGTCTACAGTTTGGATAATAATCCTCACCCTTATAGTACCAGTCGTCAAAGTTATGCCCTAAAAGAAGTACAGCCCCATGAAGGGCAACAATATGCTTCCTTTGTAGTCGTTCCTGAGCAGCAATTTAGTTACAATTATGAACGGAATCCCGATGATCCCCGCATCAGTCAAGAGCTTGTTTTAGCAACCGACAAACTCGGCATTCCAATAGAAACCGCGAGTATCATTTATCCGCGTCTTTTTATGCCCCCCTCTGCTCCAGACTTGCCTTGGATGGTAGAAGAAGAACAACGTAAGCTGCATATTATTACTAGGAAAATCAGCTTAACAGAAGATATTGATTTGCCTAATGCGTATCGTTTACGAACGGCGTATGAAGAGCAGGCCTATGAACTTTTGCAAGCGAGTTGGGCTGCAGGACTTCCTTATTTTGAGCCGCAAGGCTTAAAACAAGTAGTGGATACTGCTATGGTGTTGGATTATATAGAAGAGCCCGACTCCAATTTACCAGCAACCATTTATAAACGCTTGCATGGACATACTAAGGTACAATTGCTTAAAGATGATTTATCGGGACCCTTGCCTATTGGTAGCTTGAGTAGTTTGGGAATCCCTTATAAAACCTATCAATTGGCTTATACGGCCTTACAATTGACGGGTGACCCTGCACAACAATTAAAGGGTTTATTTACGACCGATGCTGGAACCAATTTACTACAAGGCTTGCCTGCTCTATCTAGTTTGGGCTATGCAGATTTGGAGAACAACGGCAATTGGTGGCTGCATTCGGGGACAACCCTATACGATGTCCAAGCGGCCAATAATTTTTACTTGCCTTATGGGGTGGAAGATATTTTGGGCAATCAAAGCACCATGCAGTATGATGCTTATCAACTCCTTCCGACTTCGGTAACGGATGTATTGGGAAATACGAGCAGTGCTGCATACGATTATCGGGTATTACAACCTCAATTACTGACGGATATCAACGACAACCAATCCGCTGTCTTTTTTGATGAATTAGGGATCGTTACGAAATCGGCTATTCTAGGAAAAATTGGTCAAGTAGAAGGCGATACCCTAGAGCATCCGACGGCAGAACTGCGCTATGATTTTTATAATTATAAAGATCGTGGACAACCCAATTATATCCATTCCAAGGTAAGAGAAGAACATTACAGCCAAAACCCAGTAGCAACTTGGCAGGAAAGTTACGAATACTCTAGTGGTATGGGCGAGGTCATTATGGCCAAGGTGCAAACCAAGGGAGGGAAAGCGAAAAAATGGGACAGCACCACCAATACCCTTTTGGATATAGACACCACTACTAATGCCGATTATCCGCGTCGTTGGATTGGCAATGGGCGTACTATTATTAATAATAAAGGCTTACCTATCAAGCAATATGAGCCTTATTTTTCAGTCACTCATAAATTTGAGTCCGCTCCAGAATTGGTAGAAATTGGCTACAGCCCTACGCTCTATTATGATGCCGCAGGGAGAAATAACTATACCGAATTAGCCAATGGAACTATTGTCAAGACGGAATTTGATAGCTGGTATTCTAAGCAATACGATTCCAATGATACCATCAAGGAAAGTGTCTTGTATACCACTCTATCCAGTAATGATAAAGCTATTGTAGATGGTTCTACGCCTCCAACCAATGCTAGGTTGCGGGCTATTTGGCAGGCCGTACAACATGCCAATACCCCTACAACAGTGCATACAGATTGTTTAGGACGAGCGATTTATGCTTGTGAAGAATTAGAAGCAGGAATAACCTATGCGGCAGTCTTTACCCAAACAGATCTAGCAGGCCGAACAAGTCGTATTTACGATCAATTAGCGACCGCAGAGCTGCTTCAAAACCCAGTAGGTGATTACACGACGAACAGAGGGGTAAGTAGTATTGCTCAAAGCAATTTGCTAGGACAAGGAGTCAAGAGTTGGACGGCTGTAAAAGGAACTGCTTGGACGTTTACCGATGCCTTAGGGCGTTTGGTACGGCTCTGGGATAATCCAGATGATACGATCAATAAGGTAGAGTATTCTACACAATATGACAATGCTCATCGTCCTTTAAAAACCTATGTCAAAAAAGGAAGTACAGGCACACCTATCTGTTTTGCAAAGACAATTTATGGCGAGGATATTCCTGCTAGTGCAGGGATTAATGCTAGCGCCAATAATTTACTAGGACAAGCGTACCAGAGTTATGACCAATCAGGAGTGATTACGACCACACTTATCGACTTCAAAGGAAATCCCTTGGAGATGAATCGACAAATGACAACGACCTATGATGCCTTGATAGATTGGGATGGAACAGTGGGCTTAGAAACCGAGGTATTTACTACTCAGAGTAGTTATGATGCCCTGAATCGCCCTGTTGTAACCACGTTGCCTGATGGGAGTATCCTTCAACCAACCTACAATGTAGGGGGCTATATGGAGCAATTAAATGTGGATGTCCTAGGTTTGGGCAATTCGGTCACTTATTTGGAGGGACAAGACTTTGATGCCAAAGGCCAACAGCAGCATCTAAAATTGGGCAATGGGACAGTAACACAATTCTTTTATGAGGCGACCACTTTTCGCTTAAGCAATTTGCTAACGACTAAGAACAGTGAAAAGCTACAAGACTTGCAGTATACTTATGACGCTGTAGGTAATGCGGTTGACATTAAGGACAAGGCACAAAGTACTTATTATTACAACAATGAGGCCGTCAGTCCTCAAAAGACGTTTCAATACGATGCGTTATATCGCCTAACAGCAGCTACAGGTCGACAACATGCCAATGCAGGCATTGTTCCAAATACCAATAAAGATTTTTATCAAGACCTACCTGCCCACAGCATACAAAGTGCAGTGACCAACTACACGCAACGCTATGAATATGATAAGGTTGGCAACATTATCCTTCTAAACCAAGTTAATGCTTGGAATCGCAGCTATACCTATGCAACCAATAATGCCACGAATCAACTCCTAGAAACCAAATTAAGTGGTCATACTAAGATTACTTATACGTATGATCATCATGGAAATATGAAAGCTCTGCCCCATTTGCAGGCCTTGGAGTGGAACCACCAAGATGAATTAGTGCAAGTAAAGCTCGATGCCAGCGGCAATGTCGTGCATTATAATTATGATGGAGGCGGTCAACGTACCCGTAAAATTATCACGAACAATGGCCTTAAGAAAAAAGAAAGGTTGTATCTTGGAGGGGTTGAGCGTTATCAGGAGTATGATAATAATGGGGTGGTTACGCTAGAGCGTTGGACGTTGCAAGTAGAGGGATTAGCGCAAGTGGATACGCTGACAGTTGATAATTCTGTTGCTGTTGGAACTCCTTTGCCTGTTGCGCGTTATCAATATAGGGATCGGCTGGGTTCATCCACTATTGAAGCTAATGAGCGTGGCCAAGTGATTAGTTATGAGGAGTATTATCCTTATGGGGCTAGTGCTTATCGGGCGGCTGCTTCTGGGGTTGATTTGAGCCTCAAAAGATACAGATTTACTGGCAAGGAGCGAGATGAGGAAACAGGTTTGGATTATTTTGGGGTGCGGTATTATGCTTCTTGGCTTGGTCGTTGGACATCGGGCGATCCTGGGGACTTTGTGGATGGACTCAACCTCTACAGATATACACAGAATAATCCTGTTAATGAGATTGATCGCGAGGGGTATAGTACGGAGAATGTGGACCCCCCGCCAGTAAAGAAGAAAGAAAATACAATAGAAGGAGGTAATCCTCTAGGAGATGCGGCTAGTGAAATAGTGGTTAATAGTGATACAATGGACGCTGATTCTAGTGGTGGTTGGGGAGATCGAGAAACAGGAACTTTGTATACTAGTGTATATTTTGTATTTGATGAAGATATGGAAGGAGTATCTTTAGAGGAAAAACAAGCTTATGTAGATGCTTTTGCAAAAGCAGTAACAGAGCAATGGACTACATATACGATTGATGGTACTCCTGTTAACTTAGATGGAGTTACATTTAAGCTATTAGATGAAACTTATAATGCTAGTGATCCTTATCATAATCTTTTTACAGTAGGAGGAGGTGTTTCTGATCCAATGTGGCAACAAGGAGATACGTCTCAAACTTCTTATGTTCAAGGCAACAAAGGATACATGTATTATCTAGGTGGAAATCCGAGTAGTTATGCTGCTCATGAGTTCGGACATATTTTTGGTTTATCAGATCGCTACCATGAAGGTGTACTTGGAAGTGGAACGGAGGTGAATAGAGATCCTAGATTAACAGGCCGTTTAACTGTTCCAATGATTTTAAATAAAGCAGTAGATCAAGATTATGATCCTTTCAATAATTTTTATGCAGGAAGTGGAAATGATTTAACACCAATGCAAATGAGTATTGTATTTAATGCTTCTCTACAAGAGCAAAAATATCCCACAGGAATATATATTGATCATGAAAGATTTCCTAAAAAATATGATGCAATTAAATATAATGGACTTTTTCACACGCCTCAAGCGTATATACAGAGAAATGGAGTGCCTACTAAAAAAGGTAAGCTATTGCATTTTGTAATGAAAAATCCTTTAGGTGGATTATTATATTACAAGAAAAAGAGTAGGCGCAGAGTATTGAAACCCATCTTTGACATGACTAAAGACGAGCGAAAATTCAATATTGATTATGTAAAAATGAGATTAGGACATGTACATTAGACTTTTTTTTAGCTTAGTTATATTATTTTTTGGAAACTTTAAAGTGTTTGCACAAAAAACGATTACTCCTTATTTCTATAATTTAGATTATGAGGAAAAAAAAATGTATACAATAGATTTTGATTCACTTTTTATAGCTACACCAAATTTAAAAAGTTTTGGATTTGTCAGTTACAAAAAGAAGAATCGAATAAAGGATAAACTAAAGATATCAGACTTTTTGTGCGACTTGGATTCTTTGGAATACATAAAAATATCAGTAAACAATGCTATTTTACCAAAATGTTTAAATAGTATGCAATATATTAAATATTTAGATTTGCATACTGATTCTATATTTAATGGGGATGTTTTTTTTGATGACATGTCTGAAATGGATAGTTTGAAAATATTAAGAATAACAGCACCTAACTGTACAAAAACGTCTATATTTTCAACTATAGCTACACTTCCGAATGTAAGAGGTTTATACTTAAACATTCCGAAAGTTAATAACATTTCTAGTGATGTAGGTAGTATGGATTCTCTTAATAGTCTGTTTATTATTACGAATGAGCTACTTGAAATTCCAAAAACTCTATCTAACTTAAAGCAATTGGAACAATTAGGACTTTGTTTCAATTGGAATAATGGGGCTAATTTTAGCATACTGGCAAAATTACCAATTTTAGAAAAGCTTTCAGATGAGAGTAAAGTTTATTACAAATATCTTCATGAAGATTTGAGGCTTCTATTAAAATTAGAGGAGCTATTTATAAATACTGATTTCTCTGAAAAGGAAACTATAAATACATTATCTGCCTTATCTAATTTAAAAAAATTACATATAGAAGTAACCTCGCATACAAGTGCTAGAATAGCAGAAAATATTGTTCTTTTAAAGGAAATTGATAAGGTTTTTTTATTGCCTCAAGGATTTTGGACTCGTCTGAAAGCTAATAGAATTAGACGAAAAGTAGAAAGACTTACAAATGGTGAAGTTCAATTACGAGTTGGGTATATAAATCTGAAATACCTTAAGAAAATGAAAAAAAAGTAAAGCGGTGTTCCACCTCGGGAGTGGCCATCCATAGCCTAGGCTTACGCTCTTTGTACCACAGGTACAAGCTATCCCGAGTAGTTGAAAAACTATCATTTGCCAGTCGCAGCATTACTCCCTTTGGTCGTGAGCACGGTTCTATCATGGCTCTGGGTGCTCCATGCTCGCAGTTCCTTTGTGCTACAAGTACAAGCCAGCCCGACAGCTGTTCCCATGCTTACAACCCTGTAAGTGTTCAGGTGTGCAAGGACTATACAGCTTTAGTGTGTTATATGCTTGGAGAGTGTGCAGAGGCATTTAAAAAAATGTTGCGGGGTATTATCAATATAGGGATCGGCTGGGTTCGAGTACAATTGAGGCGAACGAGCAAGGCCAAGTGATTAGTTATGAGGAGTATTATCCTTATGGGGCTAGTGCTTATCGGGTGGCTGCTTCTGGGGTTGATTTGAGCTTGAAAAGGTACAGATTTACGGGAAAGGAAAGGGATGAGGAAACTGGGTTGGATTACTTTGGAGTGAGGTATTATGCTTCATGGTTGGGTCGTTGGACGAGTGGCGATCCTGGGGGCTTTGTGGATGGTCTCAACCTTTACAGATACACAAGGAATAATCCTGTTAATGGGATTGACGCGGAGGGTTATAGTACGGAGAAGGTGGAAAAGCCTAAGCCACCACCAGTTGATCCACCAAAGAAAAAATCTACACAAAATTATGCCCCTTATGGATTCTTATCACAAGAAAAAGAAAAGCCTATATCTCCTATTGTCTATGGAGAAACATATGAGGTTCATAGTGCTGTTTTTTCAGAAAAGTTAGTCGATGATCTTTTATCTGGTAAACTTTCTACTTCAGAAGAGTTGCAAAAGGAAATACAACGAATAAAAGGCAAAGGCTTCAAAGATGTAGATGCAGAACGTTATGCGACCCAACACTATAATGCTCCAGGAGGTATAGATAAAGATGGAGATTCTCAAGTAGTAAGTGTCTTAAATTCTACTAGTGAAGATTTGACAATTTATGGGTATTACAATGCTTCTGATAATGGATCATTGTGGAGGTATAAAATTATTGGAGGGAATGAAGAAAAAAACGCACCTACAATGTTTTACACTTGGGAAGTAGACCCTAATACAATGCAGCCAGTAGAATGGGATGCAGAGTTTTATGCTAATTTGCCCTCATCTTATACTGATCAAACATTTGAAGAAGGAATGGCTCTTTCAAGCAAAACTGCTTTTACAGTAGTAAGTGTTTTGTCGCTTGGAGCAAGTTTTTATGGTGCTGGAGCAGCAAGTGCAGCACTAACCGCTGCTAAAGCTTCTGGAACAACCCTAGAAGTAGTAAGTGCAACTGGCACTTTAAATTCTGCAAAGTTTTTTGCTGGTAATGCTATAATAGGTATGCTTTATAGTGCAGAAAGTTCTAGCGGGGTTACAGGAGAAGGAATTATAGAACGTAATCTTAATAAAGAAGGCAAAGTGTTGTTCAACGGTGGAAAAACTCTCTCATCTACTTTAGGAGGAGGTAGAGGTTTGTTTATGATAGCAACAAACCCTGCAAATGCTATGACCATTTTTAACAGCGTAACTAGTTTAAAAAGTGCTACTGGTGCTTATCTAAGTAATGAGACAGGTTAAAATCACGAAAAGG
>JBOEFW010000048.1:0-10273 GCA_050633105.1 Aureispira sp.
TTCGGGATGACTCATGTTTTTTAGGATAATGTAGTGGATGAAGTCTACTCTAATATTCTTTTCAGTGATAACAAAACATCATAAGGTCCTTCCACAATGGTGGAATTAACGACCCAATCAGGAACACTCCCTCCCAAATCGGCTACCGATTGTTGCACCACTTTAATGGTACCATTCCCTTGATCCGTAAATAACCAATATCCTTTCGCTCTAGGGACGCGTACAATACCTTCTTTTTCAGGAATGTAATCAGGAATTGATTCCATCGTTACCCGTACTTGACGAGCAGAGTAAATGAAAATAGAATGGGTAATATTATCGCGATTAGAAACAGGCCAAGGCGCTTTTCCTAGGTTATACGTAATAATATCATTCTTAGATTTTTCTTTGAGATTAGAAACTTCTAAACTTCTTGCCATAAAGCTTTTGCGTTTCACCGGGTCGCGATAGGCCTCTACCGCTTCTTCTAAAGTAGTTTTGATATAAACAGTAGCTCTATACTCTTTAATGCTCCAACCTTCTAAGAAACGCGTTTCGATTTTAACGCCATTTTTGTTCTTGGCTAAGGTCCAAGTTTGGGCAGTGGCAGAGGAGTGTAGTAGAAAAAGGAAAGCTCCCGCTAGAAAAGCGAGTCTGAAAGGAGACAAAAGGTGCATGTACGACAGTTGTAAAAAGTGAGAGAATGATTCTATAAGATAAGCTATTTCTAATAAAAAAACAATGGTAAAGGCGAATAGCAACCAATAGAATCGTATTAAAATAATAAACTAGGGATTACGTTGCCAATCTTTAACCCTACAAAGCCTTGGCATTGAATTGATAACAACAGTAGTCAAAAAAAATGCCGCATTTCTTATTTTTCACTTTTCTTCTTAACGTTTTTTAACAAAAGTCGGATTTTGGTCAGCATCAAGTTGAAACTTAAACCATTTATTGTAGCTCTCTTTAGGATTAAATTTCAATAAGTATAAGTGATATAGGGGTATCCCTTGTTTTTATAAGATAGGTGTTTACCCTGATATGGGTAAAGAAAAACTCAATTATATTTGTTCATCAAATGAAATAAGAGGTATCCGAAAATCTTTTTATAGAGTAGGAGAAATCAAAATTAAAATAATTTCAATGGAAGAGAAAAAGATGTATGAATGGTTATTAGAAATAGCTAAATCTAATCATGGATTTACAGCATTATCTACAATGATAAACGACCAATCAAAAGTTAAAAAAAGAGAAGTCGAAAAAGCAATAGAAGCGTCTAAGGATATTTTTAAAAAACGGGTAGCTGAAGGGAGAAAATATTTTTGTGCATTTGCTGATACACAAAACAGTTTTGGGGAAAAAGGATTTCGTAGAGCATTGGAAATAGCTAATACTTCAGAAATGATTATTGGTGGTTGGTATGAGGATGAAAAGGTCTATTTTGATTCTGTACACAATTATTTTACTCTAGAAGCTGCTAAAGAAACTTGTTTAAAGGAAAAACAACTAGCGTTTGCTTATTTTGATCAATCAGGAAATTATGCAGGTATTTATTCTTATAATAATAATAATAACACTTGGACAAAGAAACCAACAAACTAGTTGTAAGAATAAACTAATTAGTACTCATTAGCAATGCAATTCCATTTTTAATAACTTTATTGTATAAGTAGGAAACANNTGTTTCCTACTTATACAATAAACGGAGAAATTATTGCTTATCCATAGCAATTACTACCACGGCAATATCTTGAGTGGCACTAATACTTTGTCGGAAGGCAATACTATTGCCTGATTTTTTAGTATAACTTAAATTACCAAAAGCACGATTTCCCAAGGCAGCCATGACATTGGCGTAGAAATCGCCTTGTCCTGCTTGGTCGATTCGCTGGCGAATTTGATCGGGATTGAGCTCTTTTTTAGAATACACAATCGCCATATAATCGCGATTACCTTCATTATCTGCTTCTAAAACCCCTTCTCTGGGGAATAAACGCGTTCCTACAATACCTAAATAAGCAGAATATTGATTGGAAGGAGGAAAGACTTTGATGGCTGCTCCTTGTCGTCCACCTTTATCTACTTCTTTACTAAAAACATAAGTGAAGCACTCTAAAGAATTGGTGATTTCTACCTTAAAGGGGGTTCCTTTTTTGATCGGGCTAGTGGTCTCAAATAAATTCCCTCGAATTTGACGCAACTCAAAACCACTTTTGCGATCAGGGCTGTAGATGCCGCATTCAATTGCAATTTCGGTGGCAGCTTTTGTGCTGGCTCTTTGCTCTGGAAAAATACCATAAGCCTCCCTACAAAAGATTTTGAAATCTTCATACTTCACAAATACAAATCCATTGTCTCCCCAAGCAGTTCCCCAACTGTTCTGAATCTCAAAAACACCTTGATTGTCATCATAGCCAATCAAACACATGGCATGACCGCCCAATTTATCCACTCGACCGCGTTCGGCATTGGTGGGGCGCCACAATTTTTTACCCATCATGTTTTGAAAGGAGTTAGGGACTTTGGCTGCAATCACAACAGGAGCCCCTTGGGCAATGTTTTGCTTGACGGCTTCTAAATCTACATCGTAATTACGTCCTGTTTTTGTCAAACGGTTGTATCCTTTTATACGATGACCTAAAGCCGAGCGGAGTTCTTGAGAAGTTGGTTTTTTGCTACAACTATTTGGATTGTAAGAAAACTTAGAGAACTCTAGGAGTCCTTTTGTTTTCATGTGCTCTAGCGCTTCTCCCGTAAATGCTCCTTGACAGTTGGGTACTCCAATTTGATTGTATAAAAATGAAGGACTATAAGCTAATTGGTTGGGATCTTGGTCTGTCCGAACGGCCTCCAAAATGGTACGGGCAGCATAAGCACTGGCCCACCCCACACAAGAACCTTGTTGTCCTTGGTTGCGTGGTGTAGGAGCGAAAGGCCTTAGAGAAACACTTTTAGGTAAATTATACTTAGGGCTGGCAGAAGAGAGCGCGGCAAAAACTTTATATTGTTTATAGCGATCAGGGTCAATATTGCCTCCCATAGAATAGCGTTGTTCTTGGTTTTGTGGCGCTGGACTATTCCCAGAGAATCCTCCCATAAAGAAGTAGACCAATCCACCTATTACTACTAATGGAATACCGATTTTGGGATAGCGAAAAGCAAAGAGTAGAACAGCCATAATAACACGGCTATTATTTCCCCCACCACGGTTGCCACCGCCTCTAGGATTGTTATTGTTGCTGGGTTGTTCATCTGGTCTAAATCTGATAGCCATATTCGTCTTGGTTAGTTTATAAAGTGTTGGTTTGTGTGTTGTAATTACTGTTGTTACGCTAGCAACTGCTTAAAAATAAAGAAATTATTCTTTCCAATAGGTCTTATTAAGAATGGAGTTGTATAGGAATTAAAAAGAGAGCACCCCAACCTAGTTTACAAGCTTAAGTAAACAACAATCTTAGGGAATAAGTTAGAGACTCTCCAAATAGCAGGCAATCAAAGACAGAAAGGGGGACAATTTTTTCTCCTAAAGTGGGAAACTAGAGCAAAGAGGCATCCTATCAATCTCTAGTTGTCCTTCCAATAACTGCAAAATGTAAATGTCCTTAGATCATGCGTTGCTGTTTTGTAAGAATTCCAAGGACCTAATTTCCATTCTGCTAACTTGTTTTCTTCTAGTTTTTTAGCCATTCTTTTAGAACAATATAAGTAGACATTTTAAAACTGAAAACTAGGGCGCTCTTTGGTCACATAGGCTTGGCAGCATTGGGGATGAATTAGTGTAGAGGCTATTGTATCTGCTTGATACCAAAAGTATTGATGATAACTAGTACAGTAAAAAGGATAAATAGGAGGAACGCCTGAACAATACCATATTTGTTGGATGGTTTATAATTGGGCTAGACCATCAATGTATTACCCTTTAATGGGTTCTTTATTGGCCTAGTTCTAAATACAGGAAGATTATCTAAGGTTGGTTCAACAATAGACGGTGTGCTGCTGTTCTGAAGCAATAGAACTCATCATACAGCAAAATAAATGAAAAGACGTGAATAGGAGAGAATTAGGTGTTGGTAAAAAGAGATATCTCTATTAAATACCAAATTTTTCCCGTACATCCAAGGGTAAATCCTCTAAATAATCGACATCACTGAGTTCCGATAAAAGTTGGTAAGAATGCCCCAATTGGTCTAAGGTATCTCTAGTGCTGGTTAGCAAATTGGACTGGCTCCAAGGTTGATCGGTGAAAACAGCAGGAATCATTCGATTTAAGCCCATCAAATAATAACCACCATCTTTAGCAGGGCCAAAAACTGCTTCTTGCTGTTGGAGGACCGCCAAGGCTTCTTCTAACACAGGGCTGGACAAGTCATAACAATCGCTGCCAATAATAACGACGCGTTCGTAGCCTGCCGCAAAGGCTTCTTCAAAGGCGGCTTGCATGCGTGCGCCTAAATCACCTGTACTTTGGAGTGTTTTGTGATAATTAGGCCCTTGAAAGGCATCATCAGCGAGGACGGAATGGGAATAAAAAATACGTTTATCTCCAGAAACTCCCGCCACAACTTTGGCCGTATGTTCTAATAAAAAACGATAAACTTCCAACGCTTTTTCATCTCCTACACTACTAGCCAAGCGTGTTTTTGCTTTTCCTAGAATGGGATTTTTACAAAGGATAAGAAGACAAGTAGAAGAAGACATAGTGGAGTATTATTAACTAGCAAAATAAAAACAAAGCTAGACAAATAATTGTAACTTTAAGCCTTTAGATTCTTTCCTTTTGTAAGATAACAGTTAAATAAATTGAACAAATGCAACAAACGACCAAAGCTATCATAGCTGCCCTTAAAATTCTGAAGAAAGAAAATCCTGAAAGTGCCGCTATCGCCTTGCTAGAAGACGCGCTTAAACACTCGATGAAAGACTATATCATGAACATGGCAGCTATGGGAGCCGTGGTGGAATTGGAAGATATTGAGCAGGAGCTCAAAAATGGGTTAAAGTTACTGGATATCTTCAATAAGAAATAAGCGGCTTCTGCCCTTAATTCTCTCGATTATATCGGTAAAAGGGCTTGATGTAATAATTGAAAAAACGCCCACGAGAACGAGCATTAACAAGATTCAAATACACCGAGGCAGGAATATCAAAATACCGATAAATAATGCCTTCTAAAAATTCAACTTCTAAGGTCAATTGGTTAGGATCATAGCCGATACCAGCAATGCTGGAAGAGATAATGGAGTTTCTAAGCATAAAGTTTTTTGTAAGATGAATATAAGTCGCTGAAAAGTAAACACTCGTTGCGTGCAAGGTGCTTATTTATAACAATATACGCGCTCACAAAGTTCGCCTAAAAGGGATTAATTTCAACTTATTTGGACCTTTTTTTAGACTCCAATATATTCTCAAAATAGCGACATTAATTAATCAAAAACAATCGTTAATGGCGCAGTTACCCACTTGCCCCAACGAGGTGAATATCCGTGTATTTTTGTGCTGTTTTTTCCTGTTTTATCCACCACTTTTTTGCCTTGATTGACCCATTCAAAAAGCCCCCCATGTAGGTTGTAAACATTGGTGAATCCTCGATCTAATAATTGGTCACCAATGCGCTCACTTCTATAACCGACGGAGCAATACACTAAGATTTTTTGAGTTTTATCCAACTGCTCTAACTCCTCCCAGTTGGGATTGTTATAATTGACCAATTGTGCCCCCGCTAAATGACTTACTTCGTACTCATTAGGTAAGCGGGTATCTAATATGGTAAAGTCTTCCAAGGCACTTATTTCTGCTACTTGTAGCCTAGGAACAGAGTCTTCGTACAAGGCACTCAGTAAGTCTTTATAGGTAGAAGCGGTGAGGGCTTTGTACCAACGCCATCCCCATCCGATGCCAATTATGAAAAGGAGCAAAAGAATACCTAAGAGGAGCCATTTATTAAAAGAAAGATACACGATAGCTTAGTTTAAAAGATAGAATAGTATTAAGAAGGTAGTGTCCCTTGAACACTATTTAATAAAAGATCAGCCGCTTTTTGAGCGCTGTTATTGTCTTGTATTTGCTTACTAGTAGCCCTTAGGTTGCGTTTGATTAAAGGCGAAGCTATTATTTTTCTGGCTACTTGAAGTAATCGTTTAGCTGAGAAAAAGCGTTCATTGACCCATTGTCCCAACTGCTTTTGATGAATGGCATCCGCGACCATAAATTGATCGGAAACTTGTGGTACGACCAACATTGGTACCCCATAAAACAGTCCTTCGTGGGCGCTGTTCATCCCTCCATGTGTAATGAATAAATTCACTTCTGGTAGAATGGCCAATTGAGGAATATAGTTGCGAATAATAAAATTAGCAGGTGCTGGAAAATCCTTAACATCAAGATGGACACTAATGTTGATAATAACTAGAAAATGAGTGTTGCTAAAAGCCTTAATACACTTGTTGTAAAACCGTTTGTTGGAGAGAACAGAACCTAGAGAGATATAAATAACAGACGTGTTTTTGAGGCGTTCTGTATCAAAGTCAACAACTTCTGCCCGAACAGCAGGATTGATACTAGGGCCTATAAATTTATATTGGCTAGGGAATAAATGGGGTTGGGGCTGTAATTCGGGCAAAGTGAGCACCAAACATAAATTAGGTAGAATTTTCATCAAAAAGTCATCTAACTTATGAATGTGCGCTAAGGAGTATTGTTGTTTTATTTTTTTGAAAAACTGGCTAATACGAAGCAAATGCGGCGCCGATTTTCTAGGACTACTCAATGCTTGTAGAAGAGAATGTGGCGGCTGTTTCATGCCTTTGACTTGAACAAAAGAAGGACAGAAACGGATGGTAGGAATTTTTAATTGCTCTCCTAAAACC
Organism: Aureispira sp.; assembly: GCA_050633105.1. GTDB lineage: Bacteria > Bacteroidota > Bacteroidia > Chitinophagales > Saprospiraceae > Aureispira. The sequence continues at coordinate 6,846 of JBOEFW010000048.1, forward strand.
AATCCCCAAATCGCATATAAATCTGTCAAAATATAATCGTAGGCCTCTGTTTTGGTATGTTCTAATAAATAGGGCATAACAATCATTGTTGTCTCCATCAAATCGGCGAAAACCCCTAATGTATTAAAATGGACTAGATTGTTATTAACAATTAGATAATCAGGAATCACCTTGAACGTTGCTCCTGTTTGCTCTATTTTTTCCCTAAATTCTTCTGTGCAATAATAATCGATTTCCTCTCCGCGTGCGACCAACTGGTGTACAAGAGCTAAGCTTGGGTTGACATGCCCATGACCAGGAATACTAAAACAAAGACCGCGCATAAATGTTGTGTTTTTGGTGAATGATGCGTTGAAAAACTATAAGGCCTACTGGTAGATTAATGGATGGTTTTGATTGGTATAAAGAGACAGTATAGCGCTAAATCAGGAAGCTCGCAAACGGGGAACAAGGCCCAATAGTTTCCCTAATCCATAGACTAAACTGGCTAGTGCCATTCCAACCAATGCCCCAGCTACTACATCCAATGGGTAATGTACGCCAACATAGACCTGTCCATAAGCAATGGACGCGGCCCACAAAAACCAAAAAATCCAATACCGTGTTTTCCACTCTTTCCTAAACAATAAAAACAACTGCATGACTAAAGCAAAATGATTGCACGCATGAGAAGAGGTAAAACTAAAACCTGTTCCACAGTGCACTAAGGCTCTTACTTGGTCCATTATCAATGGTTCTCGACAAGGGCGTAGACGTTGTACACTTTGCTTAATCCAAACACTACTGGTTTGATCGGCCAAAGCAATACTTGTGGCAATAAGCACCAAGGCCCAAAAGGTTTTCCATTTGTAGTCTTTGGCAATACACAGTAAAAGGAGGGCATATAGAGGTAGCCAAGTAGTTTTGGTGCGCCAAAGTGGCATCACTACATCCAGCCAAGCGTGTTGTCCTTGTTGATTTAAGACTAGAAAAAAGGCGCGATCAGCTTCTAGTAAGGCCTCTAGCATCGTTCTGCTAAGAGGATTAAACGAGAAGAAGTTGATGCATCATAAGGACTAAGATCATAACCTCCAAATGTTTCTAACAACCGCAAATTGGCTTGTGGCAATAGCCGCTCAAAGTCGGCTAAATCAAAGGCGCGTACGCGCTCCTGAAAGTGAAAATCTTGCCCTTTATCTTCAAAACGAATATCTTTGATAATATACCCATTTTCTACCCGACGCTGAAGACGAAAGGTAACCCCAGACAAGGTCTTTTCTTCTTGTAATACTAATTTAGAAATTACTTGTGGGGCATTAAAAAAGTCAATAACTAAGCGACTATCATCTCCCTTCAAGTTTTGGCGCATGGCCTGTAGGGTTTGTAAATGTTCTTCCTCATTGGGGAAATAGCCAAAACTAGTAAAGAGATTAAACACATAATCAAAGGCAGGGAGCTCTAAGGGCTGGCGCATATCATGCGTTGCAAAACTCAGGCGATCGTGTCCAAATTTTTGGGCGTGCGCAATGCTCTCTGGAGACAAATCAACCCCTACCACCTCATAGCCTTTTTGGGCTAAATAAATGGAATGTCGTCCTTTACCACAAGCCAAATCTAACAACCGATGGGTAGGAGCGGGCGCTAGGTAATTCACCAGTTGATCCATGAAGAATTGTGCTTCTGTATCGTCGCGGTGTTGGTATAATAGATGATAATAAGAGGAATCAAACCAAGTAGCAAACCATGTAGACATGTGGATAGTATTTTGTTGATGCGAATAAACAATTGCAAAGTACAACTTCCCTGATAAAGGGCACAAAAATAGCGAAAGGACTGCGGAAAAAAAACACAAAAAATACATAAAATAATCCTAAGAATGCACTCACTGGAGTAATAAGTACTATTTTCGATCGGCTTAAATCTGTTCTAAGAAGCAAGAGGCATTTTAATCGTCAAAAAAAACAAATCCAGCATGGAGCTATGGTATAGCTTGGGCTGTTTTATCAGAATGAAAAAGACCTACATAGATTTTATACAGGAGCGCTATGATTTTCCTCAAAAAGGCTTGAAATTGGAAAACAACCAACTAACCTTTAATGGAGTGGATATTCAAGGCTTAATTAAGGAACATGGGACGCCTCTTAAGTTGACTTATTTACCTAAAATAAGCACACAAATCCAGACAGCAAAAGACCTTTTTGAACAGGCTTTCCAAAGCTATAATTATCAAGGACAATATTACTTTTGTTATTGCACGAAATGCAACCATTTATATCCTGTTGTTAATAAAGCTTTAGAGGCGGGTATACATTTGGAAACCTCTTCAGCGCTTGATATAGAGTTGATTAAGGAGCTAGAGGGAAAAGGGAAAGTGACCAAAGAGCAGACGGTTTTGTTGCACAATGGCTATAAAACAGCCGCTTATTTACAGAAGATTGTAGCTTTGACAAAAGCAGGCTATCAACAGTCTATTACAATACTAGATAACCAACAAGAACTGCATCACTTAGAACGTTATTGGACTCCCCAAGATGCGCCTATGAAAATTGGTTTACGTATGGCTGTTAATCAAGAATCAACGGCTCCTTATCGTACTTCTCGGCTAGGAATTCCAGCAGCAGATATCTTAAGTTTTGTTAAAGAAGCACTTCTTGATAACCCTAAGGTTGAGTTTAAAATGCTGCACTTTTTTGTTGACTCAGGCATTAAAAATACGGCCTATTATTGGAGCGAATTTCAACGAGCTTTAACGTTGTATATTACGCTTCAAAAAGAAGTGCCTAGCTTAACCGATTTTAATTTGGGTGGTGGTTTTCCTATTGCTAACCAATTGGGCTTTGAGTACGATTATCAGGGTATTGTTAATAAAATGGTATCAACAATACAAATTGCATGTAAGAACGAAAATGTTCCTGTTCCTAATATTTTTACGGAATTTGGAAGGTACACGGTAGGGGAGTCAGGGGCAATTATTTTTGAAGTATTGGGGCAGAAAAAACAAAACGAAGAAGAGTGTTGGTATCTGATCAATAATAGTTTGATGAATACGATCCCTGATGCTTGGTCGATCCAAGAAAAGTTTATTCTCTTACCAATTAATAAGTGGGACCAATCATACCAATCGGTTACTATTGGTGGTATTAGTTGTGATTATGCCGATTATTATCAAGAAGAATACACTAAAGGAGGATTGCACTTGCCTTCTTACGAGGAAGAAAAAAATGAAACACCGTTGTATCTAGGCTTTTTTCATACAGGAGCTTATCAAGATGCTATTAGTGGATATGGAGGCATCAAACATTGCCTGATTCCTGCTCCAAAGCATCTTATTTTGGATCGTGATGTGGAAGGAAACTTGGTGGAATCTGTCTATGGGAGCGAAGAATCTACAGGAGATGTATTTCAACTATTGGGTTACACGTAAATGCTTAGTCTTGGGAATCTTGATG
>JBOEFW010000049.1:0-30666 GCA_050633105.1 Aureispira sp.
CTGCTTCAGATACTTCTTCCTCATTAGTAGCTTTAGTAGGTTTTCTTTTGATGGTCTCCTGCTTCTTAGTGCTACCAGCCTTAGATTTTAGCATGAAAGTATGCCACTGCTCTGTTTCTTGAGTCAAACTGGCTTCCAAGTCTTTCAGCTTTTCTCGGCGTTCTATCTTTTTTAATTCTACATTGATCTGCTCTTTAGTCAATTGCTCATTCTTGACGACAGCAGCACCCAAACGCAAACCTTTTTTAGCTTTGTCTTTATCCTTAGGAGCATCTTCTCCATCTTTACCCTTCTCCTTATCCCGCTCCGCCTTCTTCTTATCCTTCTTGGCTTTACGTCGACCTTTCTTATCCTTAAACCAAGCCCCAGCTTTTTCAATAAAGCCATCGACAGCCTTGTGAATTCTACCCTTAATTTTCTTAAAGATTTTTTGGACTTTGGTAACGAGATCACCAACATTAGCGAGGGCTGCTAAGAAACCAATTAATAAAGGAACAGAAATAGCTAGCGCTTTTTCAATACCTTTGGCCACTTGACCGATATTACCTGCTGCAATAGCACTAATAGAAGCCGTAAATGCATTTACTAACTCCACCAACTGGCTGCCTTGATTGATAAAAAACTTAGCGACATCCACAATCATCATGGCTGCTTTAACAAAAGCACCAGCAGGTGTTAAGAGGGCTAAGACGGATTTAATACCCGCTTCGATAACTTCGGAAATCAACATGCCCATCATAGAATCCATGATGGTTTCTTGGAGGTCACCGAATTGCTCTTTCAAATGTTCCCATGCTCCTGCAAAACCATCGGTTTGGATGATTTGGAAAATTTCAAAGCCCTCTTCAATAGCTTCTACTGGTTTTTCTCCTAAAATATTGACCGCACGATCACGAACAAAATCCCAAGTCAAGTTCAATGCTTGTGTGGTAAGACTGAAAATACCTTCTAGGCTAAAAATGTCCTCTGGCATTTGAATGCCCACCTTGGACATGCTCCCTGTTAGCCATTCAACAATACCCGTCGTGAGGTGTTGTTGAATACCTCCTAAGAAATTAGTGATTCCCTGACCAACTCCATCAATAAGGTTGCCTAAGAAACCAATAGGGTCCAACAGAATCGCTTTGATGGCTTCTCCAGCAGCATTAAGCGCTCCTGTGAGCATGGCTTTGACCTTTTGAATGGTCTCCCAAGTCCCTTTGAGGTGTTCAAAGGCGGAATCTATTAAGCCTTTGTTTTCTGCTTTTAGTTTTTCTATGCGCTGATCTATTTTTTGTAGATTCTGCGTGTATTTGGTAGCTAAGGTATCAATTAGCTCTTCTTGCTTGGCATCTACTTGACTGCTGAGCTCATCGAATTTTTGGTTAATCTCCTCGGCAGCCTGTCGTCCTACTTTTCTTAAGTTATCAGGCAAAGATTGCACATAATCAGCGACTTCTTGACGGCCTGTTTGCACGCGTTTCTTAGCGGCGTTCAATTCTCTAGCGACTAGTCTAGCAATGTTCTGAATGACGCGTTTCATACTACGTACATACAAATCACGTCCTTCTACGAAGAACGCATTTACTTCATCAGGAAGCCCTGTAAATACATCTCCTAACCAACTCACTTTGCCCGAAACGCCTTCATAGCGTTTTTCTTTATAGGCATTGAGACGACTTTCTACATAGGCTTCAAATTGGCGTTGAGCAGCAGAGGCACCTTTGTCAAAGAGTTGTTGAACACGGGTGTCCAAACGACTGAGACGGCTTTCTACTTCTGTTTTAGTGGTAGAGTAGAGGTTGTTAATTTTGTCGGCAACTACTTTCTCTTCTGCGGTGAAACTAGTACTTGCATTTTGTTGACTGCTGTGTACATTAGTCATGATCGAAGCGCGATCTTGATGCATGGCATTCATTTGATTGCCTCCTAATGTTTCTGCTTCTTGTTGATTCGTTTGACGTTGTTGCTTTTCTTCTTGCCTTGCTTGTACGGCCTTTTCCTCACTATCTTGCTGGGCCGAATTTTTACTGTCCAGAGTTGCTTGGAAGCTTGGCTCATTTGATTTGGTCAATTGTTCTTCTGTCATCTCATTGGTCGCCATTTGCTCCTCTAGAGATTTAGAATTATTTTGTAAGGGTTGTTCTACTCGATCTTTATTTAAGGGTTTAGGAACCGAATTTTTGGCTTGAATGTCGGCAGGATTGGCACCGATAGCGGCTGGAGGCAAGGGTGAAACTTGTTTGCTGGCAATTCCCGAAGTATTGGGTTCTTGTTGGGTGACTTGTTCTAATGGCCCAACAGATTTTTCTTTAGCCGTAGAAATGGTGCCCGTAACTGCTCGTTTGACTTGGTTGACTTTGCCACTTTTCTTAAAGTTATCGGCTTCGTCTTTGTCCTTAGGCATGATACTTCTTACACGCGCCATCAGCGCTTCTACAAAAGCACCTGTTTCAAAGTTGGGGGTATTTTGTTCTTCAATAGTCCCCATGTGGCTGTTTTGAGCAACACTACTTTTTTTATTAGCGGGTTCTGTGGCTGCTTTTTCTGCGTTTTCAACTTGGTGTCTACTGCTGCGGTGCTGCTGTTGTTTATCTCCTTCTGTATTAATAGCCGTCTTAACCGCTTGGAATTCTGGATCAGTACCTATTGTTGCTAAGGGTTTGGGAGTGACGGGTGTTGGCTTTTCGCTTTGATAGTCGACGCCTTCTGGTAATGGATCACTGGATACACCGCCCATAGTTGGTGTTCCCTCTGTTAACGGTTGTTCTTGGTCATTGTTGCCTTCTAAAACAGATTCTTCAGAGGATAGATTATTGGTATCAGAAATAGGACTAGGAGCATTGTCAATTTCAGGAACTTCTATGTTGGAAGAACCATCGATGTCGCTGATAGGAGCATGGCTACTATCTTCTTGATTATTACTAGAATCAGGATTTTGTTTCTTTAACTCTTCTGCTACTTTCCATAAGGCCTCTCCTAATTTTTTTTTCTGCCCTGGTGCTACATAGATATTAGGATATTCATTAAAAGTAGGAACGCCTTCTTCTACTGCTCTTTCTGAATCATATTCTACCCGTACTTCTTTTAGAGAGACTTTAGCCATGTATTCAATGCTCGTCTGTAAGTTTTTGGGAATGCCTGTTTCGTCAGGGACGGTTATAGGCGAATCACTAGCGGCTTTATGGGCAGCGGAATCTTTGATTTGAGCTCCTTGCTGTGCTTGTGGACTATTATTAGCGATCTCTTGCCAACGAGCAGCTTCTTGTGCTTGAACACTGGTATCTGAAAGGTGCTTGAAGTGTCTTGCTCGATCATTGGGATCAATTCCTGCACCACCACCTGACGACGGGGGAGGGCTAGAAGAAGAAAGAGACTGGCTACTTTGCTCTACAGGAGCATTGAGGGATTGTTGATCCACTTGTTCTACCTGTTGCTGTTCGTGATCCATTGTTTGATAATTAGTACGGCATAAAGAGATTAAAAAGGCTCCTTAAATATAGGCAATTAAATTTACTTTTACTAATTCAAAAAAAATATAATTTACAAGGAGCGCAAGGAAAATTCTAGAGTACATTATTAATGTTTTTAGGAAGGCTATTTTAGAACTTTGAAGAGAATGCTATTTGTTTATTAGCATAAGGCAAAACCTTTATTATTAGTAGGTGTAGATTGCTTTTTTGAGTGTTTGTATGAAAGGAGCGTCTGTTAATGAGGCCAATAAATAGCTTTAAAGAATCTTTATAGCTTCTTTTTGAAGCTGAATCATTTTTTGTTGCTATTGAACGGCATTCACTAAGACGAGAACCAACTGACCGTAAGAGAGGCTCCATGTCTCATTTTTTGTTTAACCATACACGGCTTCTGGAATTATCTTTTAGACTTCTTGCGCTATAAACCCTACTTGTTTTTCTTCACTTTTAATCATGATGTAATCAACAGGACGAAGAGATTATATAGGGGGAAGATCATACGGAGAAGGAGTAATATTAATCTTCTATCTGCATCTATTGATAGATGCATCTGCATTAGGGGCAACTATTAAAAGCAGGAGTTTCTTGTGTATTTGATAACAATGATCTTAAGAGGATTGGTAGTTTTGAAAAAGTTGAATGGCTTGTTCTTGTGGATATCGGTAAAATAAATGAAGGAGTTGATTGATGGCTGCTTGGATGGTAGCTTGTTCTTTGGATTGGAAAACCACTAAAATAGTATCCCAATTCTTCTTAAAGAGCACTAACTTATAGTTGCCCTCTGGGTCTGAATCGGGATACCAGCCCAAATCTAGCCAATATCCTTCTTGTTGTATTTGGTAACCTTTGCCTGTTTGATAAGTAACTTGCACCATACTTAAGACCTCTTCTTTGTAAGCCAAATTATTCTCAATTTCCCCCTCGACTATTCGTGGACGTTCTTGATAAAAGCTGTTGTATAGGATTGCCCAATTTTGGGGTATTTGAAGAGGCATTAATATTGGGGAGTGATTATTCATTGTTGCTTGTTCTTTTTAACGATAGATAGAAGGGAGAGCTTGTTTAGTAATACTCTATCTACTAACTCTTTTCTTTCTTACGAAAGAGCTAATTACTGCCTTTCTTGACAACTACCAATTGTACATGGGTAATTTTGCTTCTATAAGGTTATTTTAAATCCCCCTTTTTGATACAATTCCTCTTTTGTCTTGTATAGATATGCCCAAATGCTTTGCGTTTTGTCTTGTGGGGATACCAAGGCCAAAAGATACGTTTTTTGAGCGGCACGATCTGTTGTTAATTCCAAATCCATATGTAGTACGATTTGTTGACCATTAGTAAAAGCATCAAAAAAGACCAATTCAGCGAGATAATGCGCTGCTCTACCTTTGGATCGTTTTATTTTTTTTAATCGAACCTTTATTTGAGTATAATCAATCGAAAAATCTTTAGAACCAGCAACAGCTTTGCAGAGGCCTCTGTAATATTGCAACAGAAACTTCTCTAATACTTTTTTTTCAATTTTGTTGGTTTCTTCAAATGAAACGGCAAATAAATAGGTAAAATAACTAGCAGTTGTTGCATCAAACATCCCTGGCCCAAAACGCAATTCTTCAAAACCTTTATGCGTCATTTCAGGGGCAAAATCCATTGGTAAGTCAATCTTTTCATACCTCCAATCTTTGGGTATAGGTAGTAAAATTGCTTGCTCCTCTTGCCCAAAAATCTTTGTACAACCTACAATCAAAATTATACTAATTAATACTAGCTTCTTCATTTTAATGTCTTGTTAGATTTGTTTTACCCATCTTTTGATAGGCCATTTTTTTATTAGCGCAGCCCAAATCTACAAAAACTTACGAATGTTGGTCTCTCAAAGATGTAATCTTTCGATTTGAAATAAAAGAATCACGAGATCCTTTATAAGGAAACATTCCTTATAAAAAGAGTTGTTGAGAAATGAATCCCCAACAACTCTTTTCTTGTATTAACAGGTATTTATTGGCTAATAAATCCTTGAATATTTTCTTGTTCTTTGGCAGACAATGGAAGGCTATCTTTAAGCGATTTCTTAAAAATATGACTGATGTACAAGGGAGATTGAAAGGTATTTTGCTTTGTTCTCATTGTGGCATGATGACAGGAGAAACAGTTCTTAAGTAGATTAACATCAATGTTGTGTATGGCATGGGCCTCTTTTTTTACTTGTTGAAAGGTTTCCATCGTTATATTAGAAGCATTGGCAGAGCCTCTAGCAATAGAAGGCTTAGAAAAATTGCCTAATTTCTTTGCAAGACTATTAATGGTGTCTACTTGTTGTTGAGGACTAAGTTTGTCAGTCTTTAGCCATACCGCGCCATTGTAAAAATAATTGCTCCATTCATCCTTTAGGTTGCTTTTTACACAGGCATTGACGCTATTAATGTGGTTGTAATTTTGAGGCTCTCGTTGACTTGTTTCTAGGAACGTATCTTGCTGCGTAATAGGAATACCATATTGGTAAACAGCAAAAACACTTTGGAAGCTGTCCTGTTTTTGTAGGTTGTTAATAGTGGAAGTATCTCCTTTTCTAAATAGTAAAAACTCCTTCTCCACGGTTACAGGAATGTCTTGGGATGTTTTGGTGTTGGGCCAAGGATAAATAGGTGCTAGCTCTTGGTGTTCAAAGGTTGCCCAAATGAACTCAGGATGATTTTTGACCACACTAGCAATATGCATTCCTAATAAAGCTACTTCTGCTACTGAATTTTTATTAGGAAAGTAAGCTTTGGTAATATAGTATTTAGAGCGTAATTCGCTAGGAATTACTTCTGCTTTAATCCAAGAGGTTTTGACCTCCATAGCGCCAATAGGAAAGGTATAATCATTGTTTAATTTCGAGGTATCTTGACGGATGGCCTTTCTCATGGTTTGTGCTGTTTTAAAGAAAGAGGAATCCACATAAATAGCATAATAAACAGTATCTGATATTCCCTGCGTATTAAAGTTGGGGTTAGAAATGAGAATACCCATGCTGTCTTTTCCTGCTTGGCTGTCTGCTAATAAAACTAGAGGAATCGTATTCCCATTGTTATCTAGATGAGTAGGAATGGGAGCGACTACATCATTCACTAAAATAAGTTGCTGCTCAAAAAGAGCCTTGTTATTCGTAGCGGGTCTAGTGAGCCAAAGGAATTTTTGCCAAGCCCATTCATGGAAAATAGACATGGTGGTAGAGTTGGTATCAAAAGTGCTACCATCGCCTTCTTTGGGGTTGGGAGTCTGGCTGTGTGGAAACCAGTCTTGGTGGCAGAAGGTAGGTGTTGGTGCATGTGTTACAAAAGTAGAGGACGATTCTTGGTGACAGGCAGCGTGTATAAGTAGACCTAGTAGTGCGAGATAGATGCTGTTCTTGTTTTTCATATGTGGTGTTTTTTAGAACTTCCTTTACTTGAAGGAACTCTTGCAGAGAATGAATTAATCTTTTTTAGTAATAAAGGGTATCCTAGTGGGAGAATGAAACTGAGGCAAAGCATAAAAAGAGCCATCTCTAGGGGAGAGATGGCTGCTGTATTGAAGCATGCAATTTGAACGTTGCTTTAAGGCAGCCTTTCAGATTCCGCCTTCTAAATAATGTCCCACCCAAACACACACCAATGATATCCTAGAGTTTTAACTATTGCCTAATCCCTTGGGGGCAATGATTCGTTTTGGGATAAGATCCTATGTGCCTTTGCGCTGATACAAATATCGGTAGCCAAGCACACCTATCCTATAGAGAAAACCCTTACTAGGTTAAAATAAGAGTTTTCCCTTAGTGCTATAGAGGAGCGAAAAGAGCATAAAAAAAGCCACCTCTTGTGGGGGAGAGGCGGCTGTAAAAGAAACACTAATTGTAGGATTCCTAGTTAATCACTAAACGTTCAGGTTGTGCCCAAACTTTGTGTTCATTGGTATAGTATAAGAAGGCAGAAGACGCAGGCGCTTCATAGTTGCCTGGAATGTCTGCTTTGAGGTCCAAGTGAACGGTTTTACTTTGGTTAGGCGTCATTTGTTCATAATGCAACACCACATAACCCTCAAACAATTCATAGTAGTCAAAGACTTTTTTCTCTTGCAATTCTTTTAATTGCCAAGCTTGTACCGACAAGCCTGCTGGGATGCCAATCATAGCCATAGTCATCGGCTGTCCTTTATCCGTTGTATTAACTAATGTGGTGCTTAGACGAATGTTTTCTCCCATGTTGACTTGTGCTTTAGGAAGCTTAGTTTCCAAAGAAAAAGGACAATCAGAAGAATTCTGAGGCAGGCGAGTGGTATAGGTTATTTCCACATCCCAAGGCATGGGCATTGTAGTATTGGCATATTGAACCGTGATTTTTTGGCGTCCATTTTTTAAGTGTTTTCCAAAGTTAGGGAGAACAATTTCCTTCTGATCAGGCGTATAGGAGAGGGAGGTTACTTGTTTGCCATCTACAAAAACTAAAAGATCTCCTGCTTCACTCGTTTTTTTGCTGCCTTTGGCATATTCTAATAAGGCTTTTAAGGCTAAGACCGTACCTTGAGTAGAGCCATAACCATAGGAATTTTTCCCTCCTTGAATTGCTTTTAAAGCACTCTGGATGTTCTTATCATACCCTTTGCTTTGCAACATAGCTAATACCGTTAAGCTAGAGGTTTCTACCATTAGAGATTGACCTGTAGAGTTGGTGACCGAGCTGGTCAGTCCCATAAAACTACCATCTTTTTTCTGTAGTTTGACCAATTCTTGAAGAAGAGTATTGGCGCGTTGATCTTTGGCTTTAAACAGGGCATTGGCTAATAAAGCCAAGCGATAAGGATCTTCACTTTTGATGGCATCCTTATACGATTGATTCAACTCCTTTTGAATTTCTTGGGCATATCCTGCTTCTGTAATGGCCCAAACGATATAGGCATCGGTTACTTCTGCCAAAGCCCAACTGTGCAAGGCGTGGGTGTTTTTAATCCAGCCCCCTTTGCCATCTCTTCTACTTAATAACCATTTGGCGGTTCTATCAATTAAGGATTGATCAACAGGATAGACTCGTTTCATGTCTACAAATTCCATTAAACCATAAGCCGATAAGGCCTCATGTCCTGGATCTCTTCCCCACCAGTCAAATCCTCCAGAAGGCGATTCATATCCTGTTAAGCGCTGGTACCCTGTGCCTAAGTATTGGCCAACTTTTTCTTCCAAGGCAGGAAGAGAGGTATTGGTTTCTCTTAGGTAATCTAAAACGAGTAAATTTGGATAATTAGAACTAGAGGTTTGCTCAAAACAACCACTTGGCATTCTTAACATAGATTCCATGCCATTCATAACTTCATCCAAAGTACTGGGATAAACTTGCAATTTAGCGGTTAAAGAACCTTCTAAGACCTCTTGAATGGTTAGGGGGAAACTTTCTTTCATTTGATCGCCTGTAAAGACTTCTTGGACAGGAAATCCTCTAGGATTGGCTACAATAGTGGTTTTAAAACGATCGACCAATCCATTTGCTTTTAGCGTAATAATTAGATCTCCTTCTGCTGTTTTATTTAGAACTTCCGCTTCTAATAGCAAAGTTTTGCTGGCTCCTGCTGCCAACTGAATGGTTTTTGGAGCGGCCTTTAAGAGTTTTAAATGGGGAGGAACTTGGATGCTTAGTTGCCCTTTTAATGTGGTATTGGTATTGTTGGTTAAGGTCAATGGGATGTTAATCTTATCCCCTGTTAACACTTCTCTTGGTACTTTGGTTAGCATCTCAAAAGGAAGCTGGGTGAAGTATTGGTGCTCCACGCGACCAATTTGACCTTGTGCTCCAAAACCCTCTACCGTAATTCTAAATTGTGTAATCGCATCGTTATTATAAAAATTGATCGTTGCTTCTCCGTTTTTGACAACAACATTTGGGTTCCAATAAATAGTAGATCTAAAATCGGTGCGGGTATTAACCGCAGGAGCATTCTCATAAGAAAGAGTAGGGAAGGCACGGACTCGGTTATAGCGCGTATTGGTTGTTCTGATAACCGCCGCTTGTACTTTTCCATCTGCTAGAAAAGGTTCATCTCTTACGAGTCTATCTGGAAATTTGGCAGCTACTTCTTTTTTTGCCCCCATTGCGATTTCGTCGTCGATTACAACTTCTACTTCTTCTACTATTTCTTCTTGCTCTTCTTCGTCTTCGATTTCTACTATTTCTTCATCGTCTTCTAAGACATCAAAAGCATCGTCTTCAGGGGCAAAATCAGGTTGCTCTACTTCAACCGCCTCTACTTGTCTTCCTAATGGAGCAGGTGGAGCATCAAAAACTTGATTTCTTCTGACACCTCTAACAGCACTTAGTGTTTCTGCGTAAACGAGTTGTTGTTCCGATAAAACTACTTGGAGTTGATCGCTGTCTTTGAGGGGGATATTAATAGAGTTATATCCTCCTCCATAGAATTGCAGTTGTTGTACATTGTCAGGGATCATCAATTTGAATTCTCCTTTTGCATTTGTAGTAGTGGCTGTAATCCCAGCGGCACGAACAGCAATTCCTGCGAGCGCCTCCTTATTCTTCCCTTTGACAACTCCTGTAATGGTTCTTTTTTTGAATAATTGGAAACGTAGATTGTTTTTGTACTCTTCCAAGTGTTGAACCGCAGTATAATAGTCTTTGGAACTTGCTTGTAGATTAACCGATTGGTATAATTCCCAATCCTCTATGTTAAATTGCCCCTTAGCATTAGTAGTGATTGCTTTATGCTCTTCTCCTAATTTGATAGCTATGCCTGCAATAGGATTTCCTTTGGCGTCTAAGACAGTTCCTGCAATCTTGGCTAATTCCCCTTCTTGAGTAGGTTTGGAATACTTATTAGTAGTAACTTCTTCCCAGATGAATTTTCTCCAACCTTGGGTGAGCATCAACTGATCCAAGGCTTCTTGACGATCAATTTCTGGTTGTAGACGAGTCGGATCATCTTCTTTATCAAAATAAAAATTAGGCTGAACTATTTCTCCTTTTAAATCCGATTCCAACAGCATATACGACAATAAATGGCCTTGTTTGTCATCTGCGAAATTCAATAATTTATCATCCACAACCGCCAACGAGAAATCACCTGATACTGGTTGTCCTTTTTCATTGGTTACTTTTAAGGTCATGTTCACTTGTTCCCTAGGAAGGTATTTTTCTTTATCGGTGATCAACTCTATGTTCAATTGCTTATTGGGATTGACAAAAACTAAGCGCTCTGCTCTAGCTACCTTTTTTTGATCAAACAAGGTAATTTGTGTGATTCCAATAGGAAAGTCTTGTGTTGGGATATTGACTAAGTTGGACCCTTTTTGAGTGGTCAATACTTGCGAGAACTGAACGCTGTTGCGACTTTGAGCAACTAGATAGAGTTCTTCTTCTTGGTTGGTTTTTACCGTTACCTGTAGGGATTTTTTATCTTTCTGCGTGGCTTCCAAAACATAGCCTGATGTCTTGGCTAGAGGTAAAGGATAGCTTTTGCCACTATTAGCAGGGCTTGTAATATACGCTTGGTATTGTTGTCCTTCTTGAGGAGTGAACGTAAACTTGCCCATGCCTTGGTAGTAGCTACCAAAAGTCGCGACTTTGTTTCCTCGCTGGTCGAATATATGACCACTAACATCAGCAGGCTTGCCAAATTCATTTAAGGCTTTAAAGCCTATATTGGACGTCATGCCTGCTACCAATTCTCCTCCTTCTGGGTAGAAATCTAAGTTGATGTTGCCCAACACAATAGGAATGCTTCTAGCTATAGATTCTGTTTGTCCTTTGTATGGTAATAAGACATTAAGAAGGCCATCGTTGGTTGCCAATTTTTTAGGGAGATTAAATTGAACATAAGCTCTTCCCAAGTCATTGGTTTTGCCCTTTTTTCGGGCGACTTCTTGACCATCTAAAGTCACTACATAATCAAACGTGTGATTGGCTAAAGCTTCTTTTGTTAAGGTGTTTAAGTCGAGAGTTGCGGTTACTTTTTCGCCCACTCCATAAGCTTTTTTGTTAAAGTTGAGCTTCATATTAAGATTAGGAAGCACTGCTTTTTGGATGGTAATTTCCCGTTTAAAAAACGTCTGGCTATTGGCTTGCCATTTTGTGTAGGCTTTAATCGTGTATAGCCCCCCTTTTAAGGTTTCGGGAAGTGCAAAAGTGCCTTGTCCTTGGCCCTTTTGAGCAATCAATGTTAGTTCTTGTTCTACACTTCCTTGTGGGCTTAATAATTGGACATAAACTACTTCACTTTTTAGACTGGCTTGGAAGCTCTTGGCATCACGGATATAGGCATTAAACCAAATATCTTCCCCTGGCTCAAAGAATTTCTTATCAAAATGTAAATATACTTTATCCTCTGCTGTAGTTTCTTGGTAAGCGGTGAGTTGTTGGGCTAGTTGTTGTAAGAAAGGATGATTAGACAGTAAGTTGGGTTGGTAATAAAGAGCACTTACTAAGCTGGCACTTAAAACCATAAGAGTGACTAAGGTCGTCAGTAATATTTTGGTGGTCAATTTCATAATAATAAGATAGAGAGAAGTTTTCTATGGATTGGTTAGGTCTTAGAAAAGCTTCTTGATTTTCAGAAAATAGTGTAATCGCCATCTAAACGGGGAAACGGTTAGTCCATTGGGAGGACAAGAGTGTTTTGGTGGTGTTTGATTAGCGAACTTGTTTAGGAAGATGCGGCTTCTATTTTTTTTGGTGTTTGAAGGGACATTTTTATTTTAAGAAGGGGGCTCCACTCAAGAATCGAAGCTTCTAACAATTGGTGCTAGAAGCTTCGATTCTTGAAGACAGATTATTGGCTTCTATCTATTGCTAAATAAAGGGGGGATTTTTGTTAAAATTGACTGCTATGAAAGGCGTTATCTTTGGTGATTTCTAAAGGGTTCTCCGAAAACCAAGTTAAAAAAGCTTCCCATTCTTCTTCATGTTTTTGTAGCCATGCCCCAAACGCAGGCTCGTCTCCTTTCATTAAAATCCAATGACTGTAGGCATTAAAATGCCCTTTTTCTTGTAATAATTTTTGGTATTGAAAGAGCAGATTGTCGTATTGTTTATGATGTTCCTGCTCATAATAATTGTCGATATGTCGCCCACGGATGGCACTCAAACTATTGATGTCAATACGCTCCAAGTTAGGGGCGACACTGAGTGTTAAATTAGTACCATAAATCATGCAGAAGGGGAGTTTAGGGCCTTCTTTTTGCTCCAGTTCTTTCACAGATATGATCATGGTTTTACAAATGTTGATGTCTATATTGTACTTTTTTTTATTTTTCTTATTAATTTGAATACTGCTGGTATAAGCATCATACAGTTGTTTACTAATATCTGAAGTACGAGAGGTATTGCGTTCTAAATTCATAAAGATCTCCCCATACAATAGCCCCCAGATTTTCTCACTAGAACTCAAATAAATACGAGTTGCCCAGTAGTAGTTAGAAGGAAAGGTAGGATCAACATCGATGCCTTTCTCATAAAAATCCAATGCTTCTACATAGCGTTCTTCTTTGAGCTCCATGTTTCCGCGTTCCAAATATAAAATACCAACTTCAGGAAAGAGCTTTAATCCTTCTTCATAAGCCGCAATAGCTTTTTGAGTTTGTTGGTTCATATCATAGGTATTGCCCAACATTTGATGAACTAAAGCATTGGCATCTTCTCGTTTGACTAATTTTTTTAGAATTTTGAGCGCGGGCAAATAATCCTTATCCAAATAGTAGGCATACGCCATTTCATAAGGATAATCTATGTTGTCAGGATCTAATTCTTGTGCTTGTTCGAGGAGCTCTAAAGAAGCCGCAATTTCTCCTGCGTCCATTTTTTTGATGGCTTGTCGCCCGAGTTCTCTAGCTTGTTGAAGCTTGTCTTGAGCCAATAGGAAGGAGGAAAAACATAGGAAGCTGAGCAGGAGTAATATTCTCATAGTAATGATTTTTGTAGGGAGTGAATTGGATTTCTAATTAAAATACAATAATCTCTACGAAAATACAACGTCTGCTCCTGTTATTATGAGATAGTAGGAGGAGCAATGCTTCTAATTATGAATTAATTAGGTGAGATAAAGGGACTTCTTATACTAAATACGAAAGTGCTTTCATTAGCATAGCCAAAGTGTTTTTCAATAGCACTAATAGAACCATTACCCTCTACAGGTTCTGTATATTCTATAAAACCTCCTTTTTTGTCTGGTATAAATAAACTACTTGATCTTTTTCTATTAAAAAAAGGCATCCATTTTTTCATTCTACTACTTATTTTTTTCTTCCAAAATAGTTAACGTCTCTAAAACAGCATAAATCAAGCGATTGCTCTCTCTTTGATAATCTTCTGACGAAATCAGCGATAACGTATGTTCATGGAAAATTCGATGCCGTCTTGCTTTTAAGAGAATAACATTGTTATTCAATTCAGGATAAGAGGCTTGAA
Organism: Aureispira sp.; assembly: GCA_050633105.1. Taxonomy (GTDB): domain Bacteria; phylum Bacteroidota; class Bacteroidia; order Chitinophagales; family Saprospiraceae; genus Aureispira. The sequence continues at coordinate 13,874 of JBOEFW010000049.1, forward strand.
CTAGGGCTTCTAATTGCTCCAAAGCTACTTTTAGTTCTCCTTCTGCAACAGATTGGCGGATTTGTTGAAAGTTGGGGCTGATTTTTTGTTGAACTTGACCAATAATTTTGGCTTCCTTTTGTAAATATTCGATCAAATCGTTCCTTCCATCCACTTCATAAGCTTTGGCCGCATGGTAGGTACTAAGCGCAATAGAATCTACATAGAGATCGGTCAAATCCATGGCTTCTAGCAAAACAGGAATAAAATAAATGGTATTGGTAGGCTTGTTTTGGAATTCATTTAAGGCAAAACGTAATTCCTGCTGCACATAGCCTGTTTTATTGATGCTTTGTTTAGAGAGGCAGGCCAAGAAAAAATTACACTTTCGAATGGCTTGTCGAATTTCTACATCCCAATTCATCCCAAAACCTAAGTCAAATTCATCCATCCAGGGATCTAAGCCTGCTTTTTTGAGTTGCTGGTATAATTCTTTGACTTGTTCTTTGTCTTCCTTGGCGTGTGCTAAAAAGACGACTTTACTCCAATCTCTTTCCATAATGAACTTAAGTTGTAGTTGTTAAACAGTAACAATGAGCTCTAATCTAAGTTATTTTTAATAAATATTAATTATTTAGAATAAAAAATTAATAAAATTATTGTAACAATAAAAAACCTCTGTGTGAAAGGATCGTTCACACAGAGGTTGTATTTTTTATGGTAAGAAACTAGTTGTTCTTAAGCCATTACTTTTTGTTGGTGTTCTGTTTTAATGCTTTCTAAACGGCCAACCATGTTCGGAGAGCCCATAAAGATGGGAGTTCGTTGGTGCAATTGGGCGGCTTCTAGTTCTAGAATGCGTTGACTACCATTGGTTGCTTTTCCACCTGCTTGCTCAATAATAAAAGACAATGGGTTGCATTCATAGAGCAGACGCAATTTCCCTTTGGGAGCTTTGGTGGTGGCAGGGTACATGAAAATTCCTCCTTTGATAAGTGTTCTGTGCACATCAGCAACCATAGACCCCACATAGCGGAAGTTGCAATCGTGATTCATACACTCTTCTACAAAAGCCTGTACACAAGGCTCAAAGTGACGGAAAGTACTTTGGTTGATGGCATAAATTTTACCATTCTGAGGAATGCGCATGTCTGCATGAGACAAACAGAATTCGCCAATAGATGGATCTAAGGTAAAGCCATTGACCCCTTTTCCTGTGGTATAAACAAGCATGGTTGAAGAACCATAAAGAACATAACCTGCGGCTACTTGCTCCACGCCATCTTGTAAGAAATCTTCTAATTGACAGGCACCATCGTCTGATACCCGACGATAAATGGCGAAGATTGTCCCAATAGAAACATTAACATCAATATTACTAGAACCATCCAATGGGTCAAAAAGTACCACATATTTAGCATTGATACTGCTCTCAATAGGAACGAATGTATCGTTCTCTTCAGAAGCAATTCCACAACATTCTCCGCTGTTTTTTAAACAAGAAATGAGTAAGTTGTCCGCCAAGACGTCTAGTTTTTGAACCTCTTCACCAGAAGCATTTTCTGCTGTGCCAGCACGACCAGAAATATCTGCTAAACCAGCCTTATTTACTTCACGGCTAATAATTTTGGATGCCAATCCGATATCGCGTAAGAGGCCAGAAAGCTCGCCTGTAGCATATGGAAAATCTTTTTGACGCTGAATGATAAATTCGTCTAACGTAATAATGTTGTTCATGACCTTTTTTTGTGCGTTGGCAAAATAATGCAATTATTCCTCTTGTTGGATGTAAGAGGGGCTAAGCGCTGCAAATATACGATTTTTTGCTAGCAATATGCTAGCCAATTCGTGCTTTTGTAAAGGGTATTTGCTATAGAAGAGTGAATCTTTGTGTGGTTTCTTCTAGTAATAACGTTATTAGAGCCCTTTTTAGTTGTAACCAGCCTAAAAAATATAGGGATAAGCAGGGAGAATGTTGAATTAGAGTAGTGTTATGGAACAGCAAAAGCCTATAAACCTGTATGTTAGGATAGAAAAAGCGTGCCTTGGGGGTTGATCGTAATTTTGGCGATTATAGCATAGTCCTTATTATGAAAGGTAGTTCATGAAATAATGGAGTTGTATAATCAGGTCTAATAAAGAAATAATAGTACTTTAGCGTCTTATTTGTCCCCACATTACTGTTTATAATGACTAACCCTAAAAAGAAACTTTTATTACGAATCAGCTTGCTAATGGCAGTGATGCTTGGTTTGATAGCACTCGCAAAATACACGCCTCTAGGAGCCTACTTTGATCTAGAGGCGTTACAAATCTTGATACAGCAGGCGGGAAATTGGGGCATTTTATTGTATTTGTTGATCTTCTTATTAGGAACATTAATGAATGTTCCTGGGGCCGTTTTTGTGATTTTTGCCGTATTAACCTATGGTTGGGGCTGGGGAACTTTATTGGCGTATAGTGGTGCTGTTATTTGTGCTTTGATCAACTTTTGGGTGGCGCGTTTTTTAGGGGGACAAAGCTTGGCGGAGATCAAAAATAAACGCCTACAAAAAGCGCTTTCTCGTATTGATACGCATCCCATTCAAACCGTTTGTTGGTTGCGAGTCTTTATGTTGCTCTCTCCTCTGATTAATTATGCCTTGGCGCTTACGCCAATGAAAAGTCGTCAGTTTTTGATTGCAAATAGTTTGGCTATGGTTTTTCCAATGTTGATTATTTTAGGAGGAACCTTCTTGTTTCAAAGTACTTATTTCCAAGAAGTGGTTTTGGTTTGGTTTAGAACCTTACTTTTTTCCTAAAAGAGCGCGCTCCCAATTAAGATGTTCTTACTTTTCAAGAATGGAAGTGATTATCGCCGTTTTTTGCTACAATTTGCTCAAAAATGAGCGATATAATTACGAAAAAACCTCTAAAATTGTTACCTTCCTTACTTTGCTCCATTAATAATTGTTAGCTCTTCCATTGATATTTTATTTATGACTATACCATTCAATGATAACAAAGAACCACGCCGTAAGAATAGTTTATTGCGTTTGGGCGTTTTGTTAGCCTTCTTAGTACTTTCTATTCTACTGGTAAAATATACCATCATAGGAACTTGGTTGAGTCTGGAGAATTTACAATATATGGTCGCCGAAACAGGTTTTTGGGGCGTGTTTATTTTTATAGGTATTTTTGTGATTTCTGCTATACTTAATGTGCCAGGAACCGCTTTTTTATTGTTGGCTATTTTGCTTTTTGATTACTGGCAAGGCGCTTTATTTGCCTATATTGGGGCGATGATAGGAGCTTATGCCACCTTTGCAATTGGTCGAAAAGTAGGAGGCAAGGCACTTGCTGAAATTACTAATCCAACTGTACGAAATTTATTAACAGAAGTAGAGACGCGTCCTATTAGAACACTGATTGTTTTGCGTATTTTAGTGCAACTTTCTCCTTTTGTAGGGTATACATTGGCGTTGACTAATATCAAGGAGCGTCAATATCTAGTGGGCAACTTGATCGGTATTCTAATTCCTATTGTTGGACTTACTATAGGGATGTACTTTTTTGAAGACAGTATTCGTCATTTATTTGGGTAGTAATAGGAGAGAAGACTCCCGTTTTTCTATTTTAAAAAAAGCCTTATATTTGCGATAAGCTGTTTTACTTTACAGCGCTTTAATGCGCCTTTTACTTTATGACAACAACAGAATTGACACAACTGCTTACTGACCCTAGCCAACTGAACCATTGGAGCTATGAAAGGCTCGATCAATTGCTTTTACAATATCCTTATTGTAATGGGCTACGTATGTTGCTGCTCAAGAAATATAAAAATGATCGACACATCGCTTTCAATCGCCATTTGATGTTGGCTTCGATGTATGCTGTTAATCGCAGTCGTCTTTACGACTTTTTGAACACCTCTGTCGTGGCGAATGCAGAAACAACTATTGTTCCTTTAGCGGCTTCTGATACCAATCAAGAACAAGAAGTATTATTGGTGGAACCACCACCATTGTACAGTCATAAGGTCTCTGAAAATCCTCCAATCTTAGCTTTTCAAGCACCTATCACCCTTCAAGAATTGGAATTAACAGCCTCTGATGGAAAGGAAGACAGGGAAGAACTCAGCGCTATGCCTGTAGAAGAGTGGCTCAATCGCAGCCCAGAGAAAGAGAAAGAAGATTTAGGTAAAAAGCCCTTTAAACTATCTCGTATTCCTGTTTTTGACACCAATATGTTTGATTTTTTAGAAGAAGAACCAACTCCAGTTGTAGAAGAAAAAGAGCCAAAGAAGGAAGACGAGATAGAAAAAAATACGCCTTTATCGGAAGAGCCGACTTCAGAAAAAGAAGATGTCTTTGATTTCTTTATGCAACAAACCGATAGCTTTCTAAAGAGCTTAAATGAGCGCAAAGAATCCAAAGAAGAACGAGAATGGAAAGAAATAGAAGACGATAGTACTACTGAGAATGACTCGCTTGTCTCTGAAACCCTAGCAGAATTATTAGCACTGCAAGGTCAAAACGCCAAAGCAATTAAAATGTATGCGGCTCTAAGTTTGAAGTTTCCCGAAAAAAGTCGTTTATTTGCAGATAAAATAGCCAGTTTAGAAGTATAAAACAAGGTTATTTTTACACTAAAAAAGAACAAGTTATCTAATGATGTCTTTATAAGATCACTTCCTTAGAAAATCCATTACCAATCTATAAATAGAACAATTATGGCTTTATTATCAATGATTTCTATCGCATTTATTTCTGTTCTATTAATTTTGGTCATCCTAATTCAAAACCCCAAAGGTGGAGGATTAAATGCTTCTTTAGGAAGTAGTGCAGGTACCAACCAATTGTTAGGTGCTGCTAGTGCTAGTGATTTATTGGAGCGTGTTACTTGGGGACTTGCTTTTGCCTTATTAGGATTGTGCTTGTTAACAGGCATAATCATTTATTAATACAAGAAAACATTACAAAATCATGGTTTTATTACTAACCATACTTATTGCTTTTATTTCTGTTCTATTGATCTTAGTTATTCTAGTTCAGAACCCTAAAGGTGGTGGATTAAGCTCTTCTTTTGGAGGTAGCGCAGCCGCTAATCAAGTTATGGGAGCAGCAAACTCTAGCGATATGTTGGAGCGTATTACTTGGGGCTTAGCCTCTGCTTTATTGGGCTTGTGCTTAGTGACAGGTGTATTCTTCAAAGGAGGTCCAACAGAGACCGCTGGTGAAGATATTAATACCACTAATACGACTACTCAACAACCTACGGCACCTATTACTCCTACTAGTGCTCCTCTTCCTAGCAGTGCACCTGCTGGCGGGACAGAATAGTTCGTGACTATAGATAATAAGGGTGGGAATACCCTAACAATATAAAAGTTCGTCGTCCTAGATTCATTTAGGGGGACGAACTTTTTGTATATAGGTTATAGAAGCCTTTTAGTTTTACGGCAGACTGACAGAATTAATACTTAATAATGGTATCTTTGCCGAATGTTTTGATAAGTGTAATCGCATATAAGAGTACAACTTTATCTTTTTAATTATTCCTTTCTTACAACAGGTAGAAAAAGACTATGGCTAGACGGAAAAGCGCTAATGCAGAGCGTCCCAAGATTAGCAAAGATGGCTGGCTCAGAGCCAAACAAATATTAGCTTACCTAAAACCCTATCAGTGGTCGTTTTTTGGCGGCCTTTTCTTTTTGGTGACAGGAAGTACCGTTTTTATGGTATTTCCAGCGGCAGCAGGAGAGCTTATTGATATTGCTTTAGGCCAATCTAAATGGGGCTATACGCTCAAAGATGTTGGTTTTGTACTCATGTTTATCTTGATATTACAAGCCTTAACCTCTTACTTTCGAGTGCTTTTATTTGCGAATGTAAGTGAGAAAGGAATGGCCGATATTAGGAAAGCTTTGTATGAGCGATTGCTCACACAACCAACTGCATTTTTTGATCAAAATAGAGTAGGGGAACTCACCAGCCGCAGTACTGCTGATGTGCAACAATTGCAAGATGTACTCTCCATTACTTTAGCGGAATTGATCCGCCAGATCATTATTTTAGTGGTTGGATTTGGTTATTTAGCTTGGATGGCGCCACAGTTGTTGTTGGTGATGATTTCTACTTTTCCAGTGGTTATTATACTTGCCATATTCTTTGGACGACACATTCGTAAGTTATCGAAAGAGCGTCAAGATAAATTAGCAGAAACAAGCACGATTTTGGAAGAAACCTTACAAGCTATTTCGGTGGTGAAATCGTTTACGAATGAATGGTGGGAACGCCAACGTTATGGCAAATCCGTTACGGATGTAGTGACGATCTCTTTACGTTTTGCCCGTATACGTGGTTTGTTTATCGTCTTTATCATAACCGCCTTATTTGGCGCTATGTTTTTTGTACTGTGGTGGGGCGCTACTATGGTAGAATCAGGGCAATTGAAGTCAGGAGAATTGGTGACTTTTATTACATTAACAGCTATTATTGGTGGTGCTGTAGCTAGTTTAGGAGACTTTTATACACAGCTCTTACGTGCTATTGGTGCTTCTGAACGCATTATGGAATTGTTGGCTAGTCCAACAGAGTTGACCATTGATGAAGAATTACCAGACTTGCTTATGAAAGGAGAGGTGCAGTTTGACAAAGTCAAATTTAGTTATCCTACTCGTCCAGAGTTGACCATTCTAAATGAAATTAATCTCAACATTCGCGCAGGAGAGAAGGTTGCTTTGGTAGGGGCCTCTGGTGGAGGGAAATCAACGATTGTTAAATTATTATTGCGGTTGTATGAGCTAGAAGGAGGTTCTATTGCTGTAGATGGAAAGGCTTTGTCGGCTTATAATCTCCTTCAATTACGTAAAAACATAGCCATTGTTCCTCAGGATGTTTTGCTCTTTGGTGGAAGTATTCGAGAGAACATTGCTTATGGAAAGCAAAATGCAACCGAAGAAGAATTGATAGAAGCGGCTCAACAAGCCAACGCGTGGGAATTTATCGAAGGTTTCCCAGAAGGCTTAGATACCATTGTTGGTGATCGTGGAGTGCAATTGTCTGGTGGTCAACGTCAACGTATTGCCATTGCTCGTGCTTTGCTCAAAGATCCTGCGATCTTGTTATTAGATGAAGCAACCTCTGCTTTGGATGCAGAATCAGAACGAGTGGTGCAAGAAGCGCTCAATCGCTTGATGGAAGGACGAACGTCTATTATTATTGCCCACCGTTTGGCGACGGTTAGAGATGTGGATTGTATTTATGTGTTGGAGGAAGGAAAAATTGTGGAACAAGGAAAGCATGAACAACTCGTTGCCAAAGAAGAAGGCGTCTATAACCAGTTGGCTAAATTACAGTTTAGCTAGTTTTTATAAAGTATCTTATTATCATTCATCATGCTGTATGTTATACCAACACCCGTTGGGAACCTAGAAGATATTACATTACGCGCTTTGCGTTTACTGAAAGAGGTGGATGTCATCCTAGCGGAAGATACTCGTACCTCTAAGAAGTTGTTACAGCATTATGAAATTGCTACACCGCTTCGAGCGCACCATGCCCACAATGAGAATCAAGCGGCAGCTAGTTTGGTGCAAGAACTTCAAGACGGCCGTGTAATGGCTTTAATTTCTGATGCAGGAACTCCAGGGATCTCTGACCCAGGCTTTTCTTTGGTCCGTGCTTGTGTAGAAGGCGGCATTCGGGTAGAATGTTTGCCTGGTGCTACCGCTATTATTCCTGCTTTAGTAGGGGCGGGCTTGCCTTGTAATCGATTCTATTTTGAGGGTTTTTTACCGCACAAGAAAGGTCGCCAAACGCGTTTGCAATACTTGGCCGAACTGCCTTGTACAGTTGCTTTGTATGAGTCCCCGCATCGTTTAGGTAAATGCTTACAGCAGCTTGCAGAGCATTGTGGCGCCCAGCGTCAAGCGGTTGTTTGTCGAGAGCTTTCCAAGCTCTATGAAGAGTATGCCCGAGGAACTTTAGAAGAATTAGCGCAGCAAGTTGCGGATAATACACTCAAATCGAAGGGAGAAATTGTTATTGTTGTAGCAGGGAAGGAGAAAGTAAAAAAGCCCAAGAATCGCTATAAGAAAGATGTGGAAGAATAGAGTTTTGAAAATTAATATGGATGATAATACTCATTAAATTGTCTTAATACCTTTATTTATATTGTGTATTGTTCTGTGACATTAGCTACTGTGTGTCTATAATTACAATTCTTACACCTGCAACGTTGTAAGTTTTTTTTAATATATACTAGTACTATCTTAGATTAACGATGCCCCCCCCAAAAAAAAATATGAAAGAAAAAAACTTCACAAAAAAATCATTCATTAGTTTGATTTTTGTTTTATGCATGTCTAATTTTTTACTAAAAGCTCAAGAGAAATCAAAATTAACAGTCAGTCCACCCTATTCTGTTATTGATGCGACAAATAAATATTACTTTATTAAAGATGACAATCTTTATGCTGTGAAATTTAATGCATCGAATATAAAAATTCAAAAATATGAAACCAATACTCCAAAGTATTTAGATGGTAAATCTTATGGAAATATTCTACCAGAAGAAAGTAAGGCTATTTATGTAAAGAAAATAGACAGTAAGTATTATTTGTTTTTTGTCAAACTCATTAAAAAACCTGAAATAAAAGAGCTGCTTTTTTATACAGAAATAGATTTTGATAATCTTAGCATAAGCTCAAAGTATGAGACAATTATTGATGTGTCTACTAGAGTAAGATGGATTAGTAATCTAAATACTCTAGCTCCTAAGTATGGTTTTTATTTTTCCCCAGATAAGTCCAAGTTTTTATTACAATATAGAAAAGCATCAGACACAAAACGAAATAGTAAAAGTAAAGAAGAACTTGGACTATTGGTTTATGATGCTAAAACAATGAAAAAAATTTCGGGTAATGAAATTCAGATGCCTTATGTAGAATCTGATATGAAACTCGAAAATGTCTTTCTTGATAATGAAGGACAGGTTCATGTTTCTATATATAATTTGGAAAAAGATGAAGATGAGGTTATTCAAATAAATGTTAAAACGAAGAGTATTTATATTTCTAAACGCCCTTCTACAAAAGAATGGGGGTATAATTTTTATGCTTCAATAAGTAATGATAATAAATTATGTTTTTTATCAACATCGGATAAGGGGAAGCAAATTTTTCTTCAAAATGTAGATAAAGGCCAGATGAAATTCAAAATACCTCAGGATATCTATTCTAAATATGAAAAATTACAACGATTTAAAGGATTTTCGGTTAGGGGAAGATTTGATTGCGAAGACGGAGGTTTTTTATTAGTTGCACAGCAATATTGGGATACAACTGTTATTCGGATGTCAGGAAGTGGGAGTAACTATAAGAGATATAAGGATGAAATTTATTTTTATAACGATTTGATTGTTTTAAAAGTAGATAAAGATCTCAAAATGCAGTGGATTAAACAGATTCCTCATGGGACAGATTACTCATTTCCAATACCTAAAGAAGGTACTTATGCTGCTAAAAATTATCTTCTTCAAAAGCACCAACATCATAGTGGAATGCATTATTTTTTTCATTATGTAATGGAATCTCCTATAATAGAAATCACAGACGATATGTCCAAAAAAGAGCGAAAAAAAGCTGAAAAGCTTATGAGAAAGCTCTATAGAACAGCTTATGTTGATGTTGTTGATGAAAAAGATGGGACATTTAAAACTATTAGACTATTCAATCTCAAGAATATTAATGGCAGGCGTGTTGGACAGTTTAAATTTTACCGAACAAGAATTAGTAATGATGGTTCTATTATTTCTGAGGTTTATGGTGGAGATAAACAAGATTTGCTCCTCAAAAATACAATAGAATAAAAAAGACTATACGAGGATATTGAGGAGAAAGGACATAAAGATTTTGCACAACGTTAACTTGCTTAAACAATCCCACTAACTGGGTTCATGTAAGGAACAACAGAGCAGGCCTCATGTAGTAAAACTTTCTGGAGATTATTTAAATGTTTACTGAAATAACAGAGAGAAAAGCACATCAATACCCAAGCTTTTCTCGGATATTTTGAAGCCCTTTTTTTGCTAAATGATGGTTTGGATTTAATTTTAAGACTTGTTTGTAGAGCGATTTTGCCTGCCAATAATCTTGATAGCTTTCCAACATGATTTCTGCTTTGAGAAAGGAGAGGTCTTCTTCCTTTACTTCTTGAGGCTCCAAGATATATGTCCATTGTTTGACATAGCGTTGCCCATAAAGGTGGCTTTTACATTTATTACAAAAAACTAAAGCTTCCAAAGCTTTGTCAATAGCTAACTCTTCATAAAAGTACCATTCAGCAAAGCGAAAGAAAATCGCATAGAAACTAAAAATTAATGCTTTGTGCCCTACTCTTCTATTAACATCTCCATCTTGCCCTGTATGATGTTCATATTTCCTCATCCACTCTTCTGATTCTTCTCCTATCTTTAAATTAGCCGTCCCATAATAATTAATGGATAGTTTTTTATTCCATGGCGTTTGTTCATAAAAAATAGTGTAGTAATCAACTAATAGTTGATATGCTTGAGTAGTGTATTCATGCTCATTTAATAAAATTCTAACTAACGGAAGATAAGGAGATAAATGATAGTGGGGGTAGCAATCAATCGCCCTTTGGTAGGTTAGAATAGCCTTGTTGGTGTCGCCTTTATTTTCATGAATTTGCCCTATCCAAGTAAGTGCTTCTGGTGCGCTCGGAGCATAGCAACGTTGGTTGTATATGCGCTCGGTGAGAATATGGTTATTGGCGGGTAGCGGTTTTTTATTAAGGGCTAAATAGCGATTAAAATAGTACAAAGCCTTATCAGGATCATTTAAAGTACCATGATACAATTGTCCTAAGTAGAAATAATGGTCAGGATTGGTAGGAAAGTATTTTTGCAAGAACAATAAATAAGGTTCAAGTGCCCCAACATAATAATAGGCCCAAAGATCAACAATAGCTTTTTGATAAGCGAATTGCTGTTTTTTGTTGAGCCTTTCAAACTCCAATGTATGTTGGTACTGCCAAAAATGATGAGCATATATAGTAATGTCTTCTCCCTGTATCCCTCGATATAAATTAGAATCGGACATCGCCCGCCAAGACATTTCTTCTACATAATCTGTTGGGATTTTTAATAAAGCATGAGACAGCAAAATGCGCTGGCGGGCTTCTTTGGGAAAGGAAGTGACAGAAATAAGATCAACAATAAGCTCCAAAATTTCTTTTTCTTGTAAGTTTTGTAGCAATGTCAAAGAGGACGTATAAAACAATTCCTCTAAGGCCACTGTCAATCCATTAATTACTTCCTTGGGGGCTTGAAGGAGCTCTTGTAGTTGTTGTTGCAAATAGAGAAGTACTTGAATGGCTAAAGGTTGCCATTGACGAACTTCGTCGGTGAATTGATTTTTTTTATTAAACTGGCAATAAACAGTTGCCCAAGTGCTTAATAGAGGAAGACCAAAGGCTATCAAATCAGCACTAGATTGTTGCAAAAGTGTTGCTGTTGCTTGGGTTACGCTTTTTATAGCACCTTTCTGAAGCTGGAAAACGGCAAAATCCTGCTCCTCCAATGTTTTTTCTAAAAAATGTTCTAAGTCTATAAGATAAGCAGGAGGCGTTTCTGTTGTAGCATTTCTTGGTACACTAAAATAGAGGCCACTAAAACTCGCTAAATGAAAGGCTTTGTGTGCTTGTTTAAAAGTAGGAACAAGAGTTTGAATCAAGGCTACTGCCGATTCTTGATAAAGATCAAAAGAAGAAGTACCATTGAGACCTTGTTGTCTGAACTGTTGCTTAACCGATTCGATATCACTGAAAATATCCAACCAATGTTGATGATGATTTTTAGGCAATTGTTGACATAGAATAATGGCTAAGAGCCAATTTTCAGTAGTCTCGGTAGCAAAAAGTTGCCTTATTTTTTCAAAATCATTGATCGTTTCTTCCATGGTTATCTTTCCTGCTTTTGCCTAATTAGAGTATTAGGCGGTTGTCTATTGTATAATTAATGGAAATAAGAGAACCTAGGATGAAAGCAGGCGTTTAGCGCCAATAAAAACAGTATAATTATCCTGCTCTAAGAACTTTTCTAAAGGCCAGATTACTGCTCGTCCATTTTCTCTGGATAGATGAATGACTTGACCATTGTCTAACGCTAAGCCTACATGCGCGCCCCATGCTGTTGCAGTTTTATTCCAAAACAAAATGTCCAATGGTTGAATACCAGTTGTCTGTTGAGTATAAATAGAGTCTTCCCACAATTCACTAGATCTGAAATCAGGTAAAAGTGGGCGACCAAAGTGTAGGAGCAACTGATAAACAAAAACTTGACAATTCGCCCCCACTCGAAAATCGCCTAATTTGGGAGAGCCTGGATAACAAGATCCTTTGTAGGGAATGTCAAAAAAGTAGGGAGGGATATCCAAGGTCATGAATTAAGCTAAGTTTTTACCAATCATTAAGGTGGCTTTTAAGAAATCATCAATATCACCGTCCAAAACCCGTTTAATGTTATGGGTTAAGTGGTTGGAGCGATGGTCTTTGATTCTTCGATCATCTAAGACATAGGATCGAATTTGAGAACCCCATTCTGTTTTCATTTTCCCTTCTTCAATTTCTGCTCTGGCCGCATTTCGCTTTTCAATTTCTACTTGGTAGAGCTCTGATTTAAGCATTTTAATGGCCTTTTCTCTGTTTTTATGTTGAGAGCGCTGTTCTTGACATTCTACCACTAACCCAGAAGGCAAGTGTCTTAAGCGCACTGCCGATTCTGTTTTATTGACATGTTGTCCACCTGCACCACTGGCGCGAAAGGTATCCCAGTCTAAATCAGCAGGATTGATGGCTATATTAATACTATCGTCCACCATTGGAAATACAAAAACAGACGCAAAGGTCGTTTGGCGTTTGTTTTGGGCATTAAAAGGACTAGGGCGAACAAGGCGATGAACGCCATTTTCTCCCTTGAGCCAACCATAAACATGCTCCCCTGTAATTTCTAAGGTGGCGGATTTGATACCAGTGATATCACCTGCTTGGTAATGGAGTTGTTTGACGGAATGACCTGATTTTTCGGCCCACATGGTATACATGCGTAACAACATCCCCGCCCAATCGCAACTTTCTGTTCCTCCTGCTCCAACATGAATTTTGAGCAAACAATTGAGGCGATCTTCTGGTTGATTGAGGGTAGAGCTAAACTCTAAATCTTCTAATAAAGTTTGTGTTTGTTGGTATTGTTCGTTGACTTCAGCATCATCAACTTCGCCAGCTTCAAAGAATTCATAGAGAATCTCTAAGTCATCTACGGCCTGAGCAGTGGCATCAAATTGTTGGAGTAAAGTTTCCTTTGCCCCTACACTTTTAAGAATCCGTTCTGCCCGTTGTGAGTCCGCCCAAAAATCTGGGTCAAAAGTGTGTTTTTTTTCTTCTTCTGTTTGAGAACGTATATTGGTAATGTCAAAGATACCTCCCTAACATGCCCAGCTGGCCTTGAAGTTCCTTGAATTGATCGGTAGTCATAGTGTTATAATTATTGAGAAAAGATGTACAAAAAAAAGAGGTAGAGTTGTAGGTTCTCATTCTGTTGCAATAATAAGGAATTCAACGGTTAATTTATCGTTTTTAATAAAAATCAACTAATTTAGAGAATTCTCCCTTGTCATATTGTAATAATGATGAAGAATTAATAGACAAAAGAGAAATCAATTTAGAGTTTGTTTAAAATGTATTAAGGTTGAAAATCAATAATTAGTGGTTCTGACAAAAAGTTAGTGGAGAAATTTAAACATGCTCTTACATTCTTGAATTTTGTTTTCGACATAATGTCGGCCCCTTCAACGCATAAATGCTGCTATAAATTGGAGGCTACTAGAAATTAGAAAGAATAACGTATGCGCTCTACAATAGTGTGGATTATAATAGGGTTGTTAGCTAGCACAACCTTCGTTTCGGCACAACGACAACAGTATAGAATCATTGACCGAGAAGCTATATTTTTTAGATCTGGATCGGCCAAAATCACCCCTCAATACACCAAAAAATTAAAAGAAATAGCTGTTCTTTTGAATGGAGCGCCTAATAGAGAAGCATGGATACAAGCACATACAGACTCTCTAGGAACCTATGCCTCCAACCAGAACTTATCCGATCGTCGTGCTCAATCTGTGTATAGTATTTTGGCTAGGGAAGGAGTGGATTCTACTCAATTGAAGATAGATTCTTATGGCGAATTTGTCCCTCTAAAAAACAACCGTACTTCTGATGGCCGTGCGTTTAATAGACGGGTGAGTCTGGATGTGGTAGAACCTTATATTCCCAAAGCAATAGAATCGAGGCTTTGTACGATACTGGGAACTGTTATTGATGCAAAAACACAGCAACCATTGGAAACCCGTGTTGTGTTTAACTCCTTGGCAGGACAAGATACCATTAATACAGACAGTCTAGGTCGTTATAATTATACCTTGCTCAAAGAAACCAATGTAGAAGTAAGAGCGTATTCCAAGGGGCATTTCTTTATTTCTAAGGTAGCGACTACAAAACAAGGCCAACATGTGCTAGTCAATTTTTCTTTAGAACGGGCGATCATTGGAGGCAAAATGGCTTTGAGTGATTTGTTCTTTCAGAGTGGAACGGCTCTATTAATGCCTTCTTCCCAAAAAGCATTAGAGGGCTTAGCTGGTTTTATGGAGTTTAATGACAATTTAAGTATTGAGATAGGCGGGCACATTAATAAACCCAATCAAGCGCCTGTTTTACCGAGTTCTTCTTCTTTTAAGTTATCTGAAGCACGCGCTGCGGTGGTCTACGAATATTTAATAAAGCAAGGGATTAATACAACTCGTTTATCTTACAAAGGGTATGGGAATGCAGAGATGATCCATCCAAGAGCCAGTAATCCTATTCAGGAACAAATGAATCGTCGGGTGGAACTCAAAATAACGGCAGAGTAAGGGAGACACTATTCTTACTTCTTCATCCGTACTTTATTCACTATTCCATAGACTTTATTCTTAATAAAGTCTAAAAAAACAACTTACCTTGTTATTAGAACATTGTCAAACAGCAGAAGACCATTTTACTTACTTAAGTACTGTTTTAACAGATTTATATCCTTCACGAGAAGCGAACACAATCGCTACCTACATCTTTGAAGATCTATTTCAGCCAATAGATGGTGCTGCCGCACCTGTTTACTGGACAGAAAAGGAACAAGCTGTTTTTGAACGGGTTGTCAAAGAATTACGAGAACACCGTCCTTGGCAATATGTAGTGGGCAGTAGCCAATTCTATGGCTTGTCTTTTTATGTGGATGAACAAGTATTGATCCCTCGACCAGAAACGGAAGAGTTAGTGCATTTTATGATTAAACGGCACAAAGATCAGCCGATAAAGATTCTAGATGTAGGAACAGGGAGTGGGTGTATTGCGATTACCCTCCAAAAGAATTTGCCAGCGGCTACGGTTACAGCATTGGATGTAAGTGACGGCGCTCTTGCTATCGCTCAGAAAAATGCTACAGCAAATGCCGTAGAGGTATTGTGTTTACCTGTAGATGTTTTGCAAGCAGCACAAACGGCTGTCCTTCCAAGGTATCAGGTGATCGTTAGTAATCCACCTTATATCCCTTCTACAGACCAAGCGCTCATGCGTGCTAATGTTTTAGAACACGAACCTCATTTAGCCTTGTTTGTAACAGACAATGACTCTTTACAGTTTTATAAAGTACTGGCAATACTTGGACGAGAAAAGTTACAAGACGAAGGCTGGCTTTATGTGGAAATTCATGAAGATTTTGGAGCACAAGTAGTGGCTCTTTTTCAGGGATTGGGGTATAAGAATTGTCAAGTATTTCAGGATATGTATGGTAAGGATAGAATAGTAATGGCTCAATTATAATATTCCCTTCTAAAAAGTAAATCCTTTACTCCAATACGACCAACTATGGTATAAGTCTTGTGTGTTTATAAACACTTGCCTAAACAAAACGGCTTAGCTTTCTGTTGCCAACAAAAAGCTTTTAAAAACAAAAAAATATTATCCTTTTATGAGAATAATAGCAATAATTATAGGGATTGCCCTAATGGGAGTCGCGTGTAGTTCTCCCCAAAATAGCGAGACTAAAATTACAACTACGCCTACCAATACGGTTGAAGCAACAACCGTTGCTAATCGCAGTGCAACAAAAGAGTTAAAAAACTTAAGCAAAGCTTATTTTGCAAGTGGTTGCTTTTGGTGTGTAGAGGCCATTTTTGAGTCAGTGAAGGGAGTAGAAGAAGCTGTTTCAGGCTATGCTGGTGGAACAGAAGCGAACCCAACTTATCAACAAGTTGGAGCAGGAGCTACCAGTCATACAGAAGCGGTAGAAGTCTATTATGATCCTAACGTAGTGGACTATGAAACGCTAGTAAAGGTTTACTATGGATCACATGATCCTACAACGGTTAATGGGCAGGCGCCAGACTTTGGTACCCAGTATCGTTCTATGATTTTGTATACGAATGATAAAGAAAAAGAAATAGCGATGAAATTTAAGAAGGACTTGGATGCTTCTGGGACCTATTCTAAACCTATTGCTACAGAGATAGAACCGTTAACTAAATTTTGGAAAGCGGAAGATTATCACCAAGACTTTGAGCGGTTGAATCCCAACCAATCTTATGTTCGCAGCGTCTCTATTCCGCGCCTCAATCGTTTTAAGAAGAAATTTCCTGAATTATTAAAAGAGGAAGCCAAGCACTAAGAGTTTGTTTAAAATGTATTAAGGTTGAAAATCAATAATTAGTGGTTCTGACAAAA
>JBOEFW010000049.1:30728-46495 GCA_050633105.1 Aureispira sp.
AAATTTAAACATGCTCTAAAAATCAGTATTACTCATCCAATTTGGAAAGAAGGCATCAGGAAAGTGTTGAATTGTTATTGTTGGTTCGATCAGGATTGCTATAACATCAAAACGAAACTCCTGCTCGTGTGTAATTTGATACATGTACTCTGTGGCCAAATCATACAACAAACGTTGTTTTTTAGAAGTAACGGCCAATTCTGGCGGGCCAAAAGTAGCTCGACGACGGGTCTTCACTTCTACAAAAACTAAGATGTCACGATCATACGCAATAAGATCTACTTCAGCCTTGCCCCATTGCCAATTTTGAGCAATAATGGAATAGCCAAGTCCTTGCAGGTATTCTTCTGCTAGACGTTCACCCAAATTGCCTAAATCATTGTGGTTCGCCATAAAAAAATAGTATATTGCAGAGTTGTCTTGAGTTGTTTAGAAAGACGCCTTTCACTTTGAAAAAAGAGATAAGACAAGATATAAAATTATTTGGTTTACTAGGGTAACCTTCCCCAGAGGTTTGGCCCAAAAAGAACAGAGACCAACTGTATACAACTAAAAAATAAGAAAAATTATGATGAATGTTTTTATCCAAGAATTTCCCAAGCAACTAAAAACGGCCATGGAAATTGGACAACAAGCAAAATTTACTAAACATAATGTAGCGTTACATAATATCGTGGTATTAGGAATGGGCGGCTCAGGTATTGGGGGCGAATTTGTAGCAGAGTTTATACAGGCAACTTGCACTGTGCCTATGCTCTCTTGCAAAGGCTATGTTTTACCTGCCTATGTCGGAGCAAATTCTTTAGTCATTGTATCTTCTTATTCTGGTAATACAGAAGAAACCTTAGGTACTTTTAATGAGGCTCGTAAACGTGGAGCAAAAATCGTTTGCATTTCTTCTGGTGGAAAATTAGTAGAACTAGCAAAAGAGTTAGGATTGGATTATGTACAAGTACCCAATTCTGGTCAACCACCTAGAACTTGTTTAGGGTATTCTTTAGTACAACAACTGTACATTCTTAACTTTTTTGGCTTTGCACCAAACAGTTGTTTAGAAGACTTGGAAAAAGCGATTGGTCTATTAGAGCAGAATCAAACCCTTATTCATACTGAGGCTAAGCAATTGACACGTCAATTAGAAGGCCGTTTTCCTATCATTTACGCAACAGAGCGTATGGAAGCAGTAGCGTTGCGTTTCCGCCAACAATTGAATGAGAATGCAAAAATTCTATGTGTACATCATGTCATTCCTGAAATGAACCATAACGAATTGGTAGGGTGGACCAAACAGCCAGGGAAGTATGCTGTTGTTATCTTTAGAAGTGAAGGAGACCACAGTCGCAACCAAAGACGTATTGAGATCAATAAGGAAATTATGGGAGAGGTAGCAGAAGCTGTCTTGGAAATTAATTGTCTAGGAGATACGTTGATAGAGCAAGCCTTATATGGCGTACATGTAGGAGATTGGATCTCTTATGAATTATCGAATGCACGTGGAGTCGACTCTATTGAAGTTAATGTTATTGATCTGCTAAAAAGAGAATTAGCAGCCGCTGCTTTAAGTTAGTAAGCTATGGGAAAAGAAATTTTCTATAAAGATTTAGGGGTGGTGCCTTATCAACAAGCGTGGGATTTACAAACACGCTTGTTTGAACAAGTCATTGAACGCAAGTTGTACAACAGAAAAGCAACAGAAGAGGAACAAAAAACACAGTTTCACTACTTGCTTTTTTGTGAGCACCCCCACGTTTATACGTTGGGTAGAAATGGCAAAGAGCGTCATTTATTATTGGATGAAGTGGGATTGCAAGAGAAGGAAGCGACTTTTCATAAAATCAACAGAGGCGGAGATATAACCTACCATGGTTATGGACAAGTAGTTGGTTACCCTATTCTGGATATGGATGAATTTTTCACAGACATTGCTCGTTATGTTCGTATTCTAGAAGAGACGGTTATCCGTATGTTAGCTGCTTATGACATTGAAGGAACACGCATTAAAGGGCTTTCAGGGGTGTGGATTGAGGCAAAAACCGAACGAGCCCGTAAAATTTGTGCAGTAGGAGTGCATCTTAGTCGTTGGACAACAATGCATGGTTTTGCGTTAAATGTAAATACCGATTTGACCTACTTTGAATACATTGTGCCTTGTGGTATTGATGATAAGGCTGTTACTTCTATGCAGAAAGAATTGGGTAGAGAGGTAGATATGGAAGCTGTTAAAGTGACACTCAAAGCACATTTTGCGGAACTTATGGAAGCACATTATAAAAAAGACTAGTACACTAAAAAACAAACTTTTAGTACCAAAAAACATGAAAAAAGACATTCCTGTAAGAAAGGTGACCGATATTGCTATTGCGGCATTACCAAGTGTAGAAGATGAGAATTTCTGGGACGTTTATTTTATAAATCTAAAGAATCAGGGAATCAAAAACGTCTTCATTAGCTCTCGCGGTTACGGTACGATTGATGGAGAAAAAATCGAAACCACCCAATTGCGTTATTTTTATGAAGAAATTGGCCCTGAATTAGCGATTAAAGTAGAACCATTGGACCCTGAACTCTTCAAATTAGCCAATGAATACTGGATTAGTTTTAATGCAGATGGTTTTATGTACGACAAAAAATATGTCTTTGTACAAGGTAGTTTTATGGAAGAAAATTTCACTACCATCCCAATCATTGGTCGTAAGGGAATTATGATAAAATAAGAAACAGTGTTTAGAGCTGTTCTGTTAAATAAAAAGTAGAGGACTATCAGTAGTCCTCTACTTTTTTGTTTATCCTACTGTTTTATAAACACTAAATCATAAGTTTTGAGCGTACCGCCTAGGCTGAGTTCGAAAGAGACTTGTAATTTATTATCGGTTAATTCCTTGATTAATAAATTCAATTCTTCCTTAACTATTACTGTTTTTTCTTCGATGGTATAAGGCTCTGTTTTAGAAAAACCTGACACCATTGCATCTAACAATTCGCTGTGAAATTCTGTTTCTGTAAAAGAGAAAAGAAGATTGTTGAGTAATTCTACGCCTGCTTCTCCACCATCAATGGTTCCTTTTTCAAAAAGCCAATCGCCCACCAATTGTTTGGATTCTATGCTAGGTGCTCCAGTATCACAGGCTTGTAAACACAAAAGACAAGAAATAATGAGTAGAAATTGTTTACCTGCTGTGAGTAGTGTTGAGTTCATAAATATAGTTGCGTTGAGTGTCTAAATAGTAGGTGTTTGTAAGAGTAATTTATTGCCAATAAAAACGCCTATTATAAGCATCAATATAGACTTGGCATTTTTCCATTTACCCAACAATATAATCATTCAATGGAATAACTTATCTTAATACAAACGCAATTTTATCCTTTTTCACAAAAAGGATATTTCTGCCTTAGGGAAGGAACCAAAAAAGAATCCCCTAAGTTGTACGACTCTCTAGTTGTTTCGACAACTGATTGTTTCTTGAAAGATATAACCATGAAAACAGATAAATATGGCCGCACTTACCATCTTCCTTTTTCTAAAGGAGTAACGAACGATGATCGTGTTTGTTGGAATTGGGAAGCGGTTTTAGAACAAGAAATCCTAATCACTGAAAAATTGGATGGGGAAAATACCTGCCTGAAGGCCGATGGAGTCTATGCTCGATCACATGCTAGTACTACCCGTAACCCTTGGGCAAAAAATGCTTGGGCAATTTGGGAACGTATTGGCCATAGTTTGGGCCGCTTAGAAATTTTTGGAGAAAACTTGTATGGCATTCACAGCATTGAATATGAACAGTTACCAGCTCATTTTTTTGTTTTAGGTATCCGTGATGAAGGACGATGGTTGGCCTGGGAAGAAGTTGTTTTTTATGCGGAATGCTTGGATCTGTTTACAGTTCCTTTATTAGAACAAGGATGCTTTTCTCAAGAAGAGCTAGGAACAGCTATTGCGCATATAATGAGCTATGGAAGTGCTTTTGGTGGAGCTTGTGAAGGAATTGTTTTACGCCCTAGCAGCGGCTTCTCCGTAGAAAAATTTCCCCAGAAAGTATTAAAATATGTACGCGAAAATCACGTAAAAACAGATGAACACTGGACGAAACATTGGAAAAGGGCTCCGCTCTGGTATGAAAAATTGTTGGTTAGAGAGTAAACAAGCGAATTGGGCTTGGATAGAACAGCAGGACTGGTTTATCGCTTTGGAAAATTGTCCACAAGATCCCATTTATCACGCCGAAGGTAATGTTGGAATTCATACCAAAATGGTTGTAGAGGCCTTATTAGAATTAGAAGAATACCAAGCGGCTTCTTCGGAAGAACAAGAGCTTTTGCGTTGGGCTGCCCTCTGGCATGATATTGCCAAACCGACTTGTACGACTAAGGATGAAGAGGGGCGTTGGACCGCTCCTAGGCATGCTAAGGAAGGAGCGAAATGGTTGCGCCAACAACTGTGGGATTGGGATTGGAAAAAACGAGAAGCTATTTGTCACCTTGTCCAACAGCATGGCTTGCCGATTTGGTGTTTAGAAAAGCCCAATCCATATCGAGCTGTTGCGGCAAATAGCCTTGATAGCTCCAACCACTTATTGTATATTTTATCCAAAGCAGATGTGTTGGGACGAACTAGCAAGGATCAGGATGATTTTTTGGAGCGGGTAGAACTGTTTAAAGCATTTTGTATAGAACAGGAATGTTGGGAGCAGCCCAAGACCTTTTATAATGCCCATAGTCAATTTAAGTTCTTCTTAAAGAACGACGAATACCCTGCTTCGCTGTATGACGATACTGCTTTTGAAATTATCATTTTAGTAGGCTTGCCAGGAGCAGGCAAAGATACATTTACAGCAGGATTAGAATGGCCTGTTGTGAGCTTGGATGCCATTCGATTGGCACAAGGAGCAAGGCATGGCAATCAAAAAGCACAAGGCACAGTGATACAAACGGCTTATGAACAGGCCAAAAGTTACGCTGCTGCAAAACAATCTTTTATCTGGAACAGCACTAATTTAACAAGATCCATTCGCTTTAAATTAATCGCTACCTTAAGTGTCTATAATCCTAGGTTTACAATGGTCTATATAGAATGTAGTGAACAGGAGTTTTGGACGCGACGTCAAGCAGTTATTCCAAGGAAAAAGCTACAACGAATGTGGGAAGGTTTAGAAATGCCTGCGGCATATGAAGCCCACCAAGTCGTTTATCAATGCCAATAATTTCTTAATAAAAAGAAGTTTATAGTTGTTATTATCTTGCCCTAAGGGCTCCTTTTAGGAATAAACCAAATAAAATTTTCTAAAAAACGTTAAAACATGCCCCCCAAAGCCATATTATTGTATATTTGTTTCTCGCAAAAAATACCAAATATTCCCATCATGTCAAGTACTATTTAAGAGTAAGGCATGAAAAACTGATTATCATCATTATAACAAAAAACGCATGTCAGGACATCATAAATTAGATAAGATTGATCTGAAGATTTTAAAGATTCTTCAAGCGAATAGTAAGATTACCAACCTCGATTTATCCAAGAAAATTGGTTTATCGCCAGCTCCAACTTTAGAACGGGTTAAAAAGTTAGAGAGTTCAGGGATTATCAAAAGTTACCACGCCCAAGTAAGTGCCCAAGTTATTGGCCTGAGCGTTAAAACATTTGTACTGGTTTCCTTGGCTTGGCAGAAAGAAAATGCTTTGGAAAACTTCATCGCCAAAGTAGGAGAGATTGAAGAGATTGTAGAATGTTACATTATTACAGGAGAGGCAGATTTCTTGATGTCTTTGGTTTGTAAAGACATTCCAACGTATGAGCAATTGTTATTTAAGACTTTGTCTAAGATTGAAGAAATTGAACGTCTAAAGACCTTAATGACACTTTCTACTGTCAAAGATTCAAAAGTATTGCCTTTTGATTATGAGACGGTTCCTTTTCAGAACTAAGTCTAGTAGCAAACTGTAAAAGGACGTTTTGTCCTTCATTTATAAAACCTTGTTTGGAGTACTCCAAACAAGGTTTTATCTTTTTATGGGAGATAGTGTTTGTTCTTTCATTATTGCTAATAGAACAAAAAAACGCTCCTAGAAACAATATCTAGGAGCGTTTATAAAAACTTTCATTTATAAAAACTTATCGAATTAAGGTCACTTCTCCCTTCACTTCTCGCGCTTCAGGTTCGCTTGCTCTCTTGTAAGTAATCGTATAAATGTATACTTCTGTTGGTTGTGCAATACCTTGGTAGGTACCATCCCAACCTTCTCCATGATTCTCATCACCATTGTAAACAATTTGTCCCCAGCGATTGAAAACGCGGAAACTAGTGATTTCTTCGTCTGCTAAAAACGTAGGACGGAAGAAATCATTGATGTCATCACCATTAGGGGTAAAGGCATTAGGAATACCATTAAATGGTTCTTCCACTTTTACCATAACGGTATCGGTAACAGAACAAATGGTATCATTTGTAGTGGCAGAAGCCGTTACAATATACCAATAGTCACCCGCTGGATCAGGGGTCGCTGTTGTAGTGGACAACGTAGGATTTGTAAGTGTTGCATTCCCTGTGACAGGATCTGCGATACTTGTCCACAAATAATCAAAACCAGTACTACCCGCAATAAGCGTAACGGATGTATTTAATGGAATACTTACCTGACGAGTGCCTACTGTTTGCACAGAAGCATTAAGAGTAGGGAGTGTTGGGGCAATAATTTCAACACGAACAGAATCTACACAACCAAACGAATTGGTTGCTACAACGGTATAAACACCTGCTGCCAAATTACTGATACTGCTATCACGACTTCCATTACTCCAAGCAAAAGTTGTTGTAGGGTCATTAGAACGGGCAATTAAGGCACCTGTTGGTTGACCATCACAAGCTGTAACGAGGTTTATCGTATCTACACGAACATCTGCTGCTAAGGCTTGATTGAGCGTAAAAGGACCAGCAGTAGCCGTACAACTGTTATCATCTGTTACTGTAACAGAAAAGGTACCAGGGGTAGCAGAGGATAAACTTGAACCAACGCTGCCATCAGACCAAAGATACATATAAGGCAGGGTACCTCCTGTTGTATTGATGTTAATTTGTCCTAAGGCTGTGAACCCACAAGGGATATCTTGAATGTTATTCAAGGCAACAACAACAGGAGCGACGCCCTGTAAGTCAATGCTATCAACAATGGTACAACCATTAACAACATCACTAACTGTTACATAAACTGTAAGAGGAACACCTGCTCCAAGATTAAATTGGGCGGTATCACTAAGACTGCTAGAATTGGTTCCCCAGTTATAATTATAATTACTAGAACCACCTGTTACAGTAAGACGGACAATAATAGGATCGCCTGCACAACCTGTTTCAACACTATCGCTAATCGCTAAAACAACAGTAGGGAAGATGGTATCCTGTACGGTAACAAAACAATTATTAGCATCCGTAACTGTCAAACTATAAACACCTTCTGGTACAGCACTTAAATCTTGTGTGGTTGCATTATTACTCCAAAGGTAAGATAAGCCCCCTAAGCCTCCTAATGCCGTCACATCAATGCTACCATCAGCTTGCCCTGCACAACTGTTATTAACAACATTATCAATGCTAACAACAATAGGGTTAGGAACATTCAAAATGACTTGCCCAGTAGCGACACAGTTATTGGTATCCGTAACGGTGACCATAAAGGTTCCATCATTGAGATTTAGAAGAGTGTCTGTTGTTGCCCCCGTATTCCATAGGTAATTATAACCTGCTGTACCTCCTGTTGCAGAAACAGCGATGTAACCATCTGCTGATCCATTACAAGTTGGATTAAGTGTACTATCTATGACAACAATTAATAAATTAGGTTCTGTAAGAATGACCTGATCTGTAATGGAACAACCATTAACATCCGTAACCGTCACATTGTAGGTGCCTGCTGTTAATCCAGTAATACTATCCGTTATCCCTGTATTGCTCCAATTGTAAGTATACATTGGGTTTCCACCAGTGGTTGAAGTAGCGATAAAGCCATCTGCCGATCCATTACAACTAGGATTTGCAAAACTATCAATGGTAAAGACAATAGGATTGGGAGCTGCCAACACAACTTGATTGGTAGCAGTACAGCCATTGGCATCAGTCACCGTGACATCATAAGTACCATCTATTAATCCAATAATACTATCCGTCATTCCTGTATTGCTCCAATTGTAACTATAACCCATCGTTCCGCCAGCGACAGAGATGGCAATATAACCATCCGCAGTTCCACTACAACTAGGGTTACCTATGCTATCTATTGTAATAACAATAGTACTAGCTGCTGTTAGCGTCGTAGAATTGGTAACAGAACAACCATTCGCATCCGTAACGGTCACCGTGTAAGTTGTATCACTAATATTAATTAAACTATCGCCTGTTCCACCTGTATTCCAGTTGTATGTATAACCACCATTACCACCAGTAACAGAGATATAAATAGAACCGTCCATACCACCGCTACAAGCAAGATTAGTACTGCTGTCTACAGTAACTATAATAGGATTAGGAACGGTTAACGTAACAGAGTCAACAATAGCACAACTGCTCGCATCGGAAACGGTGACCAAATAAGTACCTGCATTTAAACCTGTTAAACTATCTGTTGTCCCCATGTTGCTCCAAGCGTAAGTATAGCCAGAAACACCACCTGTAGTTGATACAGCAATATAACCATCACCTGATCCATTACAAGTTGGATTGCCTGTACTGTCAACGGTAAGAACAATCGCACTAGGTTCAGTAAGAGTTACGGTTTGAGAATCAATACAAACAAAAGAAGTAAGGCCTGCTTGTAGAGCGGAAACGCTCACTGAATCAATGGCAACAGAAGGATCAGTCCCTACACCGTCATCATTATTCGTCCATTCAATTCCTACTTGAATGGCAGGTTGGTTGTCACAACTAGCGGGTAGAACGGCACTGAAACGTGTCCAAAGTCCTTGCCCTCCAGCACAAGTAGCAGATTTGATACTATTGTTCAGAACTTGCCACCCTGTACCATCATTGTACCAAACAACAGCGTTATCAACCAAACCATCTCCACCAGCAATATAATTAAAATCAAGGCTAATGTTGTTAAAACCAATACTAGAGAAGGTCGGCGACTCTGCGCGCATATTTGTTTCTGGACAAGATAAGAAAGGACATAAGCCCCCAGCATCATAGGCTGCTCCTGTACTAAATATGCCAGCAGAAGCAATGTGCAAACTCTGGTTAGGTCCACCAGCAGCGCCACAAGCGCCAACTGCTTGGCCCGCTTCATCACTGCTTACCGTCCAGAAATTATTATCCGCACCATTGGTGCCAGTAGGGACATTGAGTGTCCAGTTATTGACACCATCAAAGGCCTCTTCATACAAGAGCATGGTTGTAGGAGGTGTCATGGAAGAAATAGTATCGGTAACCGTCAAAGAGTAGGTTCCTGCTGGTAAATTACAGATCAAACTATCCATTTGACCTGAAGACCAAGAAAAACCAAAGTTATTATTACCACTTCCTCCTGTTGCGGTTGCATTGATACAACCTGTACTGTCTCCATTACAAGTAGGATCAGTTGGTGTTAGTACAATATTAATAGCAGGGTTACTAAGACAAGTAGGGTTAACGGTAGAACAGGTATTGGTACCAGAGGCACTAATAGGGCAGGTTCCACCTGCGCCTGAATTACCACGAACCAATACATTGTAAGCCGTGTTAGACATTAATCCAGTTGCGGTTGTAGCAAAAGCAGCGCCTACATTCGTCCAAGTAGCACCACCATCTAAACTGTATTCATAAAAACCAGTGACAGGCAAACCAATATCAGACCAGCTAAAGCTGATGCTGTTTAATCCAGCACTATCACAAACAACAACAGGCGTAGGGAAGCTACTAATAACAGCAACTTCTATTGTATCGGTATAGACACAAGTACCATCGGTTGCCTCAACAATATAATCAGTTGTTGCATTTGGTGTAGCAATTGGTGTGCGCGCCGTGTTGCTACTTAAAGAAGCAGCAGGCGTCCAAGTGTAGAACGGCCCATTTCTTCTAGGAGCAAAACGATACGCATCGTTGGTGGCCGTCCAAGTTTGAGCGTTTCTACCAGGAGCAGCAACACCTAAGGTTCCAGTTGCATTTTCAATACCTTGTGTGTGGTTACCAGTAGGATCAGGTTGAGAAGTGGTATGAATCTCAATCACATTGCTGGTCTCATACAACAATGCTTGTGCTGTAATTGGCTGGTTGTTAGGAGCAGGGTGATGTGAAACGGTTGTATAATTGACTACTAAAATTCTATTAGGAGCCGTTCCTACCGTGAAATATTCTAAGGCATCTCCTGTTAAGTTTAAATCTTCCCAAGCTAAGGCAATTAAATTATTGGGGCCAAAATTGTTAGGAATCGAACCACCAGAACAACAGCCATTAGGCGCATTGAGGTCAAAACTGATAAAGCCATTGGTACTCATCACAAACTGTGTGTACGTATTACAGAAGAAATCAAACGAGAATCCAATCGGCAATGCTGCACTAATTCCATCATCAGAACTAAATGTAAAGTTACTAACCTGTGTTCCTGTCCCTGTAAGGGGCGCAAAAGGAATAGAAGTCACTTCATAATCGTTACAAATGGGGGTTGTTAAACTATCAGAAAAAATAACGTCCAACATGCTTGTTGTACCAGCACAAATAGAATCAGGTAATGCCGTTGCCGTCATTGCCAAGTCACTAAAGCGCAAAACCATCGTATCTGACATTGGACAAAGTCCGCCATAATTGTAATCGACTACCAATACAATAGAATCATTAGAACTACTGCTGCTAGCTGCAGGAATAGTGACCATAGGATTTTGGTCAGTGGTGCTAGAGAACGTAACAGGAATACCACTTGCTTGGCGCCAACTATAGACTGAACTCCCTAAAGTGGTTGTAGGAATAGAATCTACCATAACTTGGAATTGTTCGCCAGGGCAGACCATTCTATCCACTACTTTAACACCAGGAACAACAACTTGTATATTCAAGAAATCAAAGCAAGTGCTATCAGAAAAACCACCTGTAAAAATACTATTTCGTAAGCCCAAGGTAAAGTCTCTGACCCCAATTTCATCAAAGGTAGGTGTAATTAAACCAAAGATATCTAGTGAATCATAACTAGCAGGCGCATTAGGATTAACAGGAAGTACCGTATTGTTAGTAAAAACCGTATTAACTGTTGTAAAAGGCGCATATAAATCTAAGGTGTCATTCAAGTTTCCCTTAGCCGATAAGCGAAAACCTAAAGTATTATTAGGACACACAACAAACTGATTAAGCCCATTCGTTGTATCCGTTAAATACCCCATATTACCAACTGTAGCTGGTAAGGTGTCTATGCTAAAAGGAATGCTACAAGGACAGGCTACAGCACCTGTACCTGTATTTAGGGTACTAAAGATATCAGTTGCTGTATTGGTGAAATTGGTCACCATAAGAATGTAGACTTGTCCACTAATCGCATTAGGGATAGAAACAGGCTCTTGCCCAACAGCGCTGTAGCTACAATCCGCTACATCACCCCATATTCCGCCTTGACCCATCGAGTCACAGGCCAATTGAGCGTCATTGACATTGTTAAAAGGGCCCCATAGGATAAAATCAATATCTAGGTTACTGGTATTGTCTAGAATAAAGTCAATACTACCAGTTTGGTCAATGGTTAGGGAGAAAAAACTAGGATTACCTTGAGTTCCTAGGCAATCATAATTGGCTCCCGCAGGGGCTTGAGGCCCACTACCAGCGCCTGTTCCATCAAAATTGGCTGGATATTGTGCAATACCATTACAAAAAGGACTCAAATAGGCGTCCCCACAGTTAGGTGCTTGCGCATGCAACCATCCACTCGTCCCAAACAGGAAGAGTGTGATTATACTTAAAAGATGTTTCATAATTTGGAGGATTGTAGAGCAGTTACCAGCAATGGAGGTCGCTTCAACTACTCATTAGAAAAGACATTTTTACCGTATAGCCTTTTCTAAAAAAATAAAAAGATACTTAACGCTTACTAGTCGCTTCTTTAGCTTGGCGGATTTCGGCTGCTTCTACTACTTTTAATTCCGCCACTCTAATTTCTAAAGCACGGCGGTATTTGCGAATCAAATCTACTTCAATAGGATCCGATTGGCGCAATACCTCAATGGTACTAACGAGGCTAGCTATCTCTGTTAATAGGTCATCTTTTGACGCTAAATGGACAGGTGAAGAAGGTTGGTTGGCTAAAGCAGCTTTTTTTGCACAACTGCTACAGGAGCGATGCTCTTGACCTTGTTGGGCCGCTAAGGCATCTAAATTAACAACTTTGGCCCTGGGCTCCTGTTGTTGTAGTTGTTGTAGCGCTTGCTGGTGCTGTATAGAGGCGGCCGCATTGGAGGGCGACTGTCCCAAACAGAGTACAGGAAGCGTACAAAGTAGGAAGAATAGAGTACGCATACGAATAATGTATAAAAGTGAATTAATAAAATGAGTTATTGCAAGGTAGTCCCTTGATTGGTTCTTAGTTGCTATGCAGAAAGGTCATAGAAACCGTTACCACCTGCAATTATACTATAAATAATAAAAAAATAGTGCAAAATGTCAAAGATCTATCTTAGTATTTTTTTAACAATTTTCTTTGTACGACAGCTTATGTGTTCCTTGTGTTAATAAAAAGTTAGCAGGTTAGGCCCTTCTTTTGCTAAAAAACCGCTAATTTTCGCCCTGCCAATTTTTCTGTCATCCATCGAATGGAATAGAAAGGAGGTATTAGAACTGCCTTAAGGCAAATTACTAACGATTCTACACTGGTAGAAAGAAAAAAGAATTCGCTTGAGAATTCGAGAAAATAACACATCATGGAGGATATATTGAGAGGGCTCTTAGGAATTGTAGTTATGCTATTGGTCTTATATGGACTAAGTGCTAACCGCAAAGCAATTGACTGGAAATTAGTTGTTTTGGCGCTGGGCTTACAGATAGTTTTTGGAATGGCTGTGCTCTATGTCCCCTTTGTTCGTTCAGGGTTTGATGCAATTGGATGGGGATTTGTGCAGATTTTGAATTTTACTAAATCAGGCTCCACTTTTGTTTTTGGCGGCTTAATGGAACCGTCTAATATTGGGTTTATTTTTGCTTTTCAGATTCTACCCACCATTATTTTCTTCTCCGCTTTATCTTCTATTCTCTATTATTTAGGCATCCTACAACGCCTTATTTATGGGATTGCTTATGTCTTGACACGTTTTTTACGCTTGTCAGGAGCAGAGAGTTTGGCTGCTGCAGCCAATGTGTTTATTGGACAAACAGAAGCGCCTTTAATTGTAAAACCCTACTTGGACAAGATGACAAAGTCAGAATTAATGTGTCTGATGGTAGGAGGAATGGCGACGATTGCTGGGGGAGTACTAGCTGCTTTTATTGGCTTTTTGGGAGGAGATGATCCTGCGGTGCAGCAAGAATTTGCTCGCCACTTATTAACGGCTTCGATTATGTCTGCTCCAGCCGCTATCTTGGCTGCGAAGATGCTTTATCCAGAAACAGAAACAATAGATACCAACTTAGATATCCCTAAGGATAAAATTGGAGATAACTTACTGGAAGCGATTTCGAATGGAACAGGTGATGGTCTTAAGTTGGCCGTTAATGTTGGAGCGATGTTAATCGTTTTTGTAGCTTTGGTAGAAATGCTCAATGTGATTTGTGAAGGAACGCTAGGAGAGTGGATCGGTTGGTCTATGGCTGATAATAGCTTGTCTTTTTTTCAGAATAACTTTCCTGCCAATATGGATTTTATTACAACAAGTCAGAATCCTTTGCCTCCTTTAGAAGAGTTGACCAAAGTAGTACAAGAAACAATTGTGACAGGATCCGCAGGGCAAGACAGTATTGTGTTTGCTATTGTAGAACAGTCCGTGAGCATTGCACAATTTGAAGCTGTTTATGATACGATGTCCTATAACAGTTTGAGTGCTGTTTGGACGCCTGAACATTGGAACCTACAAGATGAGAATGCTAATATTGTAGGTCAACTAGCCTTTGAAAGCAAAGAAATCGAACGGATGACTTTAAATATGTACATCAGCCAATTGACAGAAGGGCGTTTTAGTGGCTTTAACTTAGAGTATATTTTAGGGTTATTAATGTCCCCCATTGCTTGGATTTTAGGAACGCCTTCCCAAGATATTTTGATTGTAGGGCAGTTGTTAGGTAAGAAAACCATGTTGAATGAGTTTGTTGCTTACGCTGATATTCCTGCAGTACAAGATAGTTTAACCTACAAAGGAAAAGTTATTGCAACATACGCTTTGTGTGGCTTTGCCAACTTTGCTTCTATTGGTATTCAGTTAGGAGGAATTGGAGCGATTGCTCCAGAGCGTCGTACAACCTTGGCCGAATTTGGTGTCAAAGCCTTGATTGGTGGTACTATTGCTTGTTTCTTAACCGCAATTATTGCAGGCGTTTTGATTTAAGAATTATAAAAAAAAGGAGCAACGGGAGTTTTTCTTAACATCGTTGTCTGTTCTGTTTTATATCATTATAAGAATAAAATACCCCACACAATATTAGATTATGAAAGCATATTTATTTCCAGGACAAGGGGCCCAGTTTGAAGGTATGGGTCGTGATTTGTACGATAATTTTCCAAAGGCAAAACGTCTTTTTGAGCAAGCCAATGAAGTATTAGGGTTTGATATTGCTAAAGTAATGTTTGAAGGAAGCGAAGAAGAACTTCGTCAAACCAAAATTACTCAACCTGCGATCTTTCTACATTCTGTGATCACCGCGCAAGTGAAAATGACGGAAGAAGATCGTCCAGAAGCGGTAGCAGGACATTCTTTAGGCGAATTTTCTGCTTTGGTTGCCAGTGGCGCTTTATCTTTTGAGGCTGCTTTGAGATTAGTTTCTCAACGCGCTTTAGCCATGCAGCAGTCTTGTGAAGAAACAGAAGGAACAATGGCGGCTGTCATGACTTCTGATATGGAATTAGTAGAGCGTGTTTGTGCAGAAATAGAAGCGGCAGTAGTGCCTGCGAATTACAATACTCCAAGTCAATTGGTTATTTCAGGGAGTTTAGAGGGCGTAGAACAAGCCTCTAAAGCACTAGCAGAACAAGGAGCCCGTGTTATTCCTCTTAAAGTAGGTGGTGCTTTTCATTCTCCTTTGATGGCCTCCGCAGAAGCACAGCTTAAAGCAGCGATTGAAGCAACGGATTTTCAAACACCTTTTTGTCCTATTTATCAGAATGTAACCGCGCAAGCGACAACAGATATTGCGACTATTCGCCAAAACCTCATCAACCAATTAACAGGTTCTGTTCGTTGGAGTCAAAGTGTTCAAAACATGCTAGCAGATGGTTTTGATAGCTTTACAGAAGTAGGTGGAAAAGGGCGAATTTTGTTGGGTATGGTGCGTAAAATTAATAGAAAAGTGACCATGGAAATGCTGTAAATAACTGCATGCAATGGGCAAGGCCAATAGTAAGTAACTTGACTTATTGTTGGCCTTTTTTATTTTCCAAACGCTTTGGAATTATTTTTTTAATGATAAAGTTGTATTGTGTGTAGAGTCAAGCTAAATTTTTAATAATCGATTATTTTAGGTTTAATGTATTGACAGTGGTTTTTTGTTCTAAACATAGAAGTGTTAGTTTGAAGAACTCCAAGTGATCTGGAAAATGGGATTATACCAAATAATAACGCTTTATTAATAGATGAAAAATATAGTGAGAGTTTGTTTAAAATGTATTAAGGTTGAAAATCAATGATT
>JBOEFW010000049.1:46618-47719 GCA_050633105.1 Aureispira sp.
ATAAAAAATTTAAACAGGCTCTGAGGAGGGAACAACAACACTTTGGAAAGTAAAGGCAACTTCCCTTTTTTACAGCCTGTACCCAAAATTCTACCCAATTGTAACAATTGCAGGACTACTTGCGTATAATTTTTGATAGGACTTTATCAACCACTAGCCAAATAAAGGAGTTATACTAGAAACAATAAAAGAGTACCTACCCCCATACTCTTGCTAAAAAACAATGCCTATGCCAACCAATAAATATACTTTTTGGATACTAATCGCCCTATTGAGCCTCAGTTTTATCGCTTGTGAACGAAAAGAAGTCAATCAAGACCCAACAGACCTAACGGATGAACGGGATGGACAGCGATATTCAACAGAGAAATATGGCAACCAGCGATGGATGGCCGAAAACTTAGCCTACAATTTTCCAGGGAGTAAAGTGAATATAAACAACCCGTTTTCAGAGTATGGGCGTTTATACAACCACGAACAAGCCCTAATGGTTTGCCCCGATGGCTGGCATTTGCCAACAGAGACAGACTGGCAAAATCTAGAGCGTCATTTAGGTTTAGAAGCCCAGACTTTAGCCTTTATAGGCCATAGAGGCGGGACAATTGGAGGTGCTTTAAAATCTAGTTCTGGCTGGACATTGAATAATGGTACCAATGAATTGTTATTCAATGCATATCCTGCTGGGCGTTATGTGGAACAGTGGCAACGTTTTGAGAACATTGGACATCGGGCAGAATTCTGGACGGCGTCCGAAAGTGTTCCAAACAAAGCTTGGGTACGTAACTTAACAAAAGACTTTGATGCAATTTACAGAGATGATAACCCTAAAGCAGATTATCTTTCTTGTCGTTGTATCAAAAATGAGTAGAAGAAAGGATATAAGAAAAGCTGTAGAGCGCAAAGACGCCCTACAGCTTTTTTGTAAACTATTGGTAAGTAGATGGTGAAGAGTTCTACTTATAATAAGAGACTAGTGGTAAATCTCAGAACCACTGTCGGTGAATTCTTTCGATTTCTCCTGCATCCCTTTTTCTAAAGCAGCGGCTTCATCTGCTTTTAGATTCGCAGCATATTCCCGTACTTCTTGGGTGATTTTCATAG
>JBOEFW010000049.1:47739-105772 GCA_050633105.1 Aureispira sp.
CCACACATAGAACAGAAATGCGCAATTTTTGCTCCCTCAGCAGGCAAAGTTTCGTCATGGAATTCACGAGCAGTATCTGGGTCCAAGGATAAGTTAAATTGATCGTACCAGCGGAATTCAAAACGCGCTTTACTCAAGGCATTATCACGATGTTGTGCCCCAGGATGTCCTTTAGCTAAATCAGCAGCATGCGCCGAAATTTTGTAAGTAATTACCCCATCTTTGACATCCTTTTTATTAGGTAAACCTAAGTGCTCTTTAGGCGTCACATAGCAGAGCATGGCACAACCATACCAGCCAATTTGGGCGGCTCCAATAGCAGAAGTAATGTGATCGTAACCTGGCGCAATATCTGTGGTCAAAGGCCCTAAAGTATAAAAAGGCGCTTCAAAACAGTCGCGCAATTGCTTGTCCATGTTTTCTTTAATCAATTGCATAGGCACGTGCCCAGGCCCTTCAATCATCACTTGAACATCGTGTTTCCACGCAATTTTTGTTAATTCTCCTAAGGTTTCTAATTCTCCAAATTGAGCGGCATCATTGGCATCTGCCAAACAACCAGGACGCAAACCATCTCCTAAAGAGAAGGCCACATCATAGGCTTTCATGATTTCACAAATGTCTTCAAAGTGCGTATATAAAAAGTTTTCCTTGTGGTGAGACAAGCACCATTTGGCCATAATAGATCCCCCTCTGGAAACAATTCCAGTAATTCTATCGGCGGTTAATGGCACATAACGTAACAAGACACCTGCATGTATGGTAAAGTAAGAAACCCCTTGTTCCGCTTGCTCAATTAGCGTGTCTCTAAAGATCTCCCAAGTTAAGTCTTCTGCCTTTCCATTGACCTTTTCCAGAGCTTGATAAATTGGTACGGTACCAATTGGAACAGGAGAATTGCGAATAATCCATTCGCGGGTTTCGTGAATGTTCTGTCCCGTAGACAAATCCATAATGGTGTCTGCTCCCCAGCGGCAAGCCCAAACTGCTTTTTCTACCTCTTCCGCAATGCTAGAGGTGACGGCAGAGTTGCCAATATTAGCATTGATTTTAACCAAGAAATTACGTCCAATAATCATTGGCTCCGATTCAGGGTGGTTGATGTTGTTCGGAATAATTGCGCGGCCAGCCGCGATTTCATCTCTTACAAATTCAGGAGTAATAAAGCCTGAAGGGATGTTCGCACCAAAGTTCTGTCCAGGATGTTGTTTGAACTCTACCCCTTGTTGCATTAACTCATCCCGACGTTGGTTTTCTCGAATGGCGATATATTCCATTTCAGGAGTGATCATTCCTTTTTTTGCGTAGTGCATTTGAGACACATTTGCTCCCTTTTTGGCGCGTAGGGGTTGGTGTTGCAACGATGGAAAACGCAAGTGATCCAATTGCTCATCATTCAGGCGTTCTTGACCATATTCAGAACTAATCGCATCCAAGGCTTCTACATCTCCACGATCCAAAATCCATTGCTGGCGCAAGCGATTAATACCTTTGGTAATGTCAATGTTAATTGAAGCGTCTGTATAAGGACCACTAGTATCATAAACCGTAACAGGAGGATTTTTTTCTATTTTTCCTGTTAATTTATGAACGGTATCCTCCAAGGAAATTTCGCGCATAGCGACTTTAATGTCATGCAATTTACCTTGGACATACACTTTTTTAGAAGCAGGAAAAGCATCTTTGGTAATGACACCTTCACTTGGAATTTTATCTTTTTTCATGTTGCTTGTTTTGATCCCGACGAGAAGAATTCATCAAATGGATTGCTCCGTCAGTGTTGCTATGATTGGTTGTCTAAGGATGGAAACGGAATTAGTGTAAACTGATGTAGCCTCCATACCTAACTATTATTGGAAAAGCTATAAAGAACTCATAATGGAGCGCTAAAGGATAATAGGGAGCTATTTTTTCTTATAAGAAAAGCATAAAATTACCCTCCTTGAGTAGCTGTTATAATGGTAATACTATCTTGGTCGTTCAAGGATTGAGCAGGCCAGTCGTTTTTAGGAATAACGCGATTGTTGACGGCAACGGCAATGCCTGATTGTTGTGCTTTTTGCAATTTTGTTAGCAATTGAAGCAAGGACAGGGGAGTTTTGTACTCCTGTTGTGTTTTGTTGACCCAAAGAACCATAAACTAATAATTAAATAGAAGGACAAGGCCCTCTTGATTATTATAAGAAAGACAGAAAACACAATAGACTTAAGGAAGATGGATGAAAGACAGGAATGGTATCAATAGTTTAAGAAATAGAAACTACGATAACAGGCAACTTTTCCCTACGACAGTACGAACTGTATCAGGTAATGAGGGTCTTTCTCAGTTCTAAGTCTTGCTTAGAACACCCCTAAAGTTTATTGATAACATAAGATAGACCAACAATACATGGATCCATCTTACGCCCAAAGTTAACAAAAAAAACAACGCCTTGTTTCGTCTCTCTTCAACATCTCTGAAAAATGATTGTTAGAAGCTCAATACAGACAATAAACGGTGATTAATGAAATCTAAGAAGAAGAAAATAAGTAAATACAACAAGTCTAATTTGCCAGAGAAAATTTGTGTAGCTTGTCAACGTCCTTTTTTTTGGCGCAAAAAATGGGAGAATTGCTGGGAAGAGGTTAAATACTGTAGTAAACGCTGCCAAGGCACAAAAGGAACCAAGAAAGATAATTAAGGTATATTTTTTTAGCTTTTTAGTTTAGAATAAACGACTGATAAATAGTAATTTGCATTAAATGTTGCCTTGTTGGAAAAAGATAAGGTAATAGACTTAAGGAACCTTCTAGGAATAAAAATTGTAAAGAGTAGCGGACTAGGCGTGCAGCCTGCCTAGAATAAATCATTTGAATAAAAAATTACAGAAGAAAAAACTCCGAAGTTGTATTAACAACTTTATTTAACAAAAAAAAGAATGAGTTTAAGCGAAGTAGTACTATTAATAGAAAAGGTAGATTTAGTAGCCTTTTATGGTAAGAACGACAACAACCTTAATGCAGTGCGCAAAGCTTATCCTGATGTAACCATTACATCCAGAGGAGGTATGGTTAAGATCAATGGAGAGAAGAAGCGTGTCCAAGATGTCAAAGCCAAAATGGAGTTGATGGCTAAAATGTTGCGTCAATATGGAGAACTCTCCAATGCTCATATCAATGAAATATTGAGTGGGGAAAATCCAATGGCTGGCCGCGTTCAAAAAGACAGTAAAAACATTATTGTACATGGCCGCCACGGAAAACCAATCTTACCTCGTACCAAGAACCAAAAGAAGTTGGTAGAATTGTCTGGAGACAATGACATTTTATTTGCGATTGGTCCAGCAGGAACAGGTAAAACCTATACCGCAGTAGCCTTAGCTGTTCGTGCGCTCAAATTGGGAACGGTGAGCCGCATTATACTGACGCGTCCTGCCGTAGAAGCAGGAGAAAATCTAGGCTACTTGCCAGGAGATTTAAAAGATAAAATTGATCCTTATCTACGCCCCTTATACGATGCCTTAGATGATATGATTCATCCAGAAAAATTGGCATTATACATGCAAAATCGCGTAATCGAAGTCGCACCATTAGCCTTTATGCGTGGTCGGACGTTGGACAACTCTTTTATTATTCTGGATGAGGCACAGAACACAACAGAAACGCAGTTGAAAATGTTCTTGACGCGTTTGGGGCCTTATGCAAAGTGCATTATCACTGGTGATTTATCACAAATAGATTTACCTCGTCGCCAACAATCTGGCTTGATTAAGAGTTTGAAAATTCTTAAAGACATCAATGGAATTGGAATGCTCCAATTAACTAGCGAAGATGTGGTGCGCCACCGTCTTGTGAAGCAGATTATCAATGCGTATGAAAAGCAACAAGAGGAGGAGACTAAGCATAAATATGCTCCTAAAGAGAGAAAAGAGAAGAAGACAAATTCAACAGATGAACCCAAAGAAGGAGCATAAAATAGCCTTATAAATAATTATTGATAGCCGTTGAGCAGGGATTATCCTGCTCAACGGCTTTTGTATAGTAGTATTATGATAGTTATCACTAGAAACACCCCTCAACCATTTCTTCCTGCACTTATTCAAGAGATTCGCGTTGATACTATTGATGTAGAACAAAAAAAAGTCCTGTATAGCGGCAATTCACCAATGAACCGCCCTCAAAAAATAGAGCAACTTCTTTTAGCTTTACGCTGTATGGATTTGACGACGTTGTCAGGAGATGATACTATGCAAAGAGTAGAAGAATTGTGTGCTTTAGCACAACAACCATTGCCTGAAGACCCTATGGTACAAGTTGGGGCCGTATGTTTGTATCCTGCTTTTGTGGCAACGGCCAAAGCCGCTTTAGAAGGCAGTTCTATTCCTGTGGCTAGTGTGGCAGCAGGCTTTCCAACAGGGTTGCTTCCATTATCTTGGCGACTGGCCGAAATTCGAGGCGCTGTTGCTGCGGGGGCAGCCGAAATTGATATAGTTGCTCCGCGACACTATAGTCTTTCTAAGGACTGGGAAGGGTTATATAAGGAATTGCTTTCAATGCGAGAAGCTTGTGGAGGGGCTTTACTTAAAGTAATTCTAGAAACAGGGCACTTGCCTGATTTAGAGACCATCGCTGGTGCAAGTCGAGTAGCGATTCTAGCAGGAGCAGATTTCATTAAAACCAGCACTGGCAAAGAAGCCGTTGGCGCTACCTTGGAAGCGGGCATTGTAATGGCACAGCAGATTCGGGCGCATGAAGTGGCTACGGGCCTTCGAGTAGGCTTAAAACCAGCAGGCGGTATTCGTCGCGCACAACAGGCGTTGCAATGGTTGATGTTGGTCCAAAAAGAATTGGGAACTGCTTGGGAAGATCCACGTTACTTTAGAATAGGAGCCAGTAGTTTGCTCACTGCAATTCAGACGGAACTAAAACTCTTGCGTACAGAACAGTAGAATATAAGATGTAAAAAGTCCTATTTTTCTTGTAAATTGAGCAAAGCGGGAAGGCTGATTTATCCCACCAAACATCTTTTGACAATTATGAATCCAATTGCTGCCTTAATAGAAAAAATAGAAGAAAAAGACTTGTGGCACAAAGAACAACACTTGTCTAGAAATGAGTACTTAAAAATGGCGGATACAACAGATACCAATTTGTATTATGTTGTCAGTGGTAGTTTACACATTTTTGTAGAA
This sequence comes from Aureispira sp., assembly GCA_050633105.1. Classification (GTDB taxonomy): domain Bacteria; phylum Bacteroidota; class Bacteroidia; order Chitinophagales; family Saprospiraceae; genus Aureispira. Next base: position 52,911 of record JBOEFW010000049.1, read on the forward strand.
CAAGAAGAGCGGCAACATACCATTCGCTTAGGGTATGAGGGGGATTTTATTGCGGCATTAGATGCTTTTATCACCGAAAAACCCTCCCCCTTTTACATACAAGCGATCAAAAAAACGCATCTAAAAGTGATTAGTAAAAAAGCGTTTATGGAGCTAGTACAGTCTAGCAAAGAGTTATTTGCTTTGTGGTACACGCTCTTAGAACAATTTGTTTACCAACAAATTGAGCGCGAAAAAGATTTGTTATTAGAATCCCCTAAAGCACGCTATGAACGTGTCTGGAAGAGAAGTCCCCAGCTTTTTCAGCAGATTCCACACAAATACATTGCTTCTTATTTGCGAATGACTCCAGAAACACTTTCTAGGATTAAAAAAGGTTAAAGCTCCATTTTGGATGGATGACCAAGGTTGGCAGGAAGTTGATTTAATACCTGAGTTGCTTGTATGCGGTGTCGATCATTGTGATAAATAACTACTCTAAAGGTATCACCTAGCCGCAAGCGAATCCATGAGCTGATCGTGATGCCTGTTTTTGTTTTTGTTAAGTTGACTTGAGCAGCTTGTTGTAACAATTGGAGCGTTTCCTTTTGTTGAGCAATGAATTTCTCTAGAACGGTTTTGTCTAGGGTAGAACCATTGGGGTTTTTATCAGCAAAAGTCTTCATGGTATTGAGTTTTTCTTTAGGCAACATGGCTTTTGCAAAATAATTGCCCAACCAACTACTTTTAAACGTGGGCGTAACGGTTTTATAGTTACTATTGTCCATTTGTTGCTTCATTTCTGGCAAGTAAAAATCCCCATACAAGTTGAGGTGTTCTACTCCTTCTAAAACACTCCAGGTATCCGCACTAGGTTTGTATTGCAATTGTTCCAAAGGCAATTGTAGCCAAGCTTGAGCGGTTTGCAGATTTCTTTGTGTACGTTGAGTGAGGTCGCTTAATAATTCGGTCGTTTTGAGTGCCATATTTGCTATAATTTTGATGTGTTGTAATAACTTCCTTACAAAGATGCGTGATTCTTTTTACAAAAAACTTGATTGAAATCAAGAGTATTGGAAAGGAGTGTTATTTTTAGAATTGATTAGAAAAGGAGCTGTATAGGCTACCTTTGACATTTCTAGCAAAAGAATTTGTAATAATTTTTATTGAAAACATTGTTTTTCGCGATAACTGTTAATGAAAATGTTTTATTTAAGACTAGGCGCCTATATTGGTATTTTCTCTATTTTTATTTTAGCAGCAAAAAGTTGCAAAGATGCTATAAACAATCAAGAATTAACAGATCAGAATGCTATTGTCCTTTTAAAAGAAGAAGTGTTCTCTCAAGAAAAGAAGCAAGATTCAGATACCAAATTGATTGCTACTGATTCACTATCTGAAAAATTGGAAAAGGAAATAGGGTTTCCAATACCAAAAGGATTTGTATTGTTTGAAAAAGAACAAGGAGATCTAAATGGTGATGGGCTAGATGATGCTGTCTTCCTTGTGAAAGGGACCAACAAAGAGAGGGTGATTCTTGATGAACATCTTGGAATGCTTGATCGAAACAGAAGAGGTCTCTTGATTTACTTAAGCAATGATAGAGGGAATGATTTGATAATAAAAAATTTAACTTGTTTTTCGTCTGAACAAGAAGATGGAGACGGATATTTTGCTCCAGAACTTTCAGTTGAAATAAAGAACGGAAAGTTATTTATACATTATAGTCATGGTCGATATGGCAACTGGAAATATACATTTAGACATCAAAATTCTGATTTTGAGTTAATAGGGTATGATTTAAATGATTATGATGGACCGATTATTAATGGAACAACAAGTATCAATTTTCTGACAAAAAGAAAACGGATTGAAAGAAATATCAATGAGAATACAGAAGAAGGAGGAGAGGAAATATTTGAAAAGACATGGGAAGATATTGTAATTAAAAAATTACTTCGATTATCCGAAGTTGAGGACTTTGATTACATTAAGTATTAGTAGGCTTGAGTATAAAGAATTGATCCCCCTATATTTTAATCTACTGTAAATCCTATTTACGTTAATGATAGTATGAATGCTGGATATTGTAAATAACCAAAGGGCGACTCGGGATTTAGTTCCTCTAAAATTTAGAACTCCTAATCAATTCTGATTGATTATTTACCTAATATAAATAATCAAAATTGACAATAATTTTGGTATTGGGGAGTAGGGCTTTTAGACGATCTTGTTCTTGATTATCTAAGGGAACTTCATGAATGATTAACTCTTTTAATTGTGTTAATTGGGCGATACTCTCTGGTAATTGTTCTAATGTATTCTTCGTTAAATCTAGCCGTTGCAAATTGGTAAGTTGCCCAATACTCTCGGGTAAACTATGTAGATTATTATAAGACAGATCCAGCCACTCCATCGCTTTCCAAGCTCCGATTTCATCAGGGAGGTATAATAACTTATTCGCTGAAAGGTAAAGGTGAGAAAGATTAGTCCAATGGTAAATCGTTCTTGGCAAGTTTTTTAATTTGTTTCTAGCCAAGTCTAAAATACAAAGAGAATGCAGGGTGCCTAAAGCTGCTGGCAACACTTGTATTTTATTACCACCTAAATACAAATGTATAAGATGTTGCCATCTTGAAATATCTTTTGGCAATTGCTCGATATGATTTCGTTGAAGGTTCAGTTCTTCTAAGTTGGAAAGCTCTAATAGGCAAGGAGGAATCTGCTTAAAATGATTGTCTGTTAAGAACACAGCGCGCAATTGCTGTAGATCTTTGAGTTGTTCAGGGAGCTGAGAAAGCCTCTTTTTATTGGCTTCATAGTTGGAAGTGGCAAATAGCTTTTTGTAATCTTCCAAGCTAGGATTGTTGGCAGAAAGCAACTGTTGATAAGGAGACAAAAGCTCTAGGAGGTCAATAGCAGTTGCTACTGCTAATTGTTCTGCTAGCAGCATGTTGTCTTGTTGACCAGTTTGGAAAAGAGATAGTAGTGCTTGGTGGTTCATAAGATGGATCAACCTACGTTAGCGCATTAGAAAAAAAGCAAGGAATAATTTTCTTGTAAATGTATAAAAATACTAGACATAAAAGAAAAGCCTAGAACAACTTTATGGAGTTCGTATAAATAGACTAAATGCAATAGTCTTTTTTGCAAAAAAAACATCAACTATCAAGTAGAATTACAAAGGAAATAGAATGACTTTTTTTATTAACTTTGTATGGAAGAGCAGTCCTCTTCTAGGAGATGAAGCCGATTGTGACTGTCCGCTATTTTTTAGTAGTTCAAAACCTCAAAGCTTTCTTCTTCAAAGAAAACCTAATGCAGTCCCCCAAATTGGGCAAACAATTTTCTTATGAAAACGACCACCAAACCAAGAGCAGGATTAGTTATTGGAGTAGGATTCCAAAAAACGGGAACAACTTCCCTCAGAGAAGCCCTCAAAATACTAGGCTATCGAGTAAAAGATAATACAGGTCGAGCCTTAATACCCATTTTGAAAGGAAACTATGATAAAGTATTACGATTGCTTGCTAATTATGATGCGGTAGAAGATACTCCTTGGTACATGATTTATAAAGAGTTGGATGAGTTAATACCTAATTCAAAGTTTATTTTGACAATTAGAGACCAAGAGTCTTGGTACAAGAGTGTCCGCAGACACATTGGAGATTTAAGATCCGCGAATCATGAATGGATCTATGGACGAGGAAAAGGTCTACCTAAGGAAGACAAAGAAAATACCATCGCGGTTTACAATAAACACAATCAAGAAGTCATCGACTATTTTGCTGATCGGACTGATGATTTAATTGTCATTGATTTTACAAAAGGAGATCGATGGGATAAAATATGTCATTTGTTAGGCAAAGAGATTCCAACCATTCCCTTTCCACATTACAACAAATCTAAACCAGGGACAAAAGAGAACAAAATGAGTTGGTTTAGAACAACTCGCAAGCAACTCAAGAATAATTTTAAAATATGGTACATCGATCGAATGAACCTATGGGAAGGACCAACTACCAAACCTAATAAATCTTCTTAAGATTATAAAAAGGTACTTGGACGATTCCTTAAAACGAAACAACAAAACAAGCAATATATGAACATCTTAGTGATCAACTGTGGCAGCTCTTCTGTCAAAGCAGCAGTAATCAATAGTCTTGACGGCCGTAATAAATTAACGATGACGATAGAACGCGTCATTGACAACCCTGTGATCCATTTGGATGGCGAGGTAATTGAATGCCAAGAGGCTGGTCATGAAGGTGCTCTGCGTTTTGCACTGCCGCTTTTACAAGATCGACTAAGGAAGGCTCCTATTAGTGGGGTAGGACACCGGGTAGTACATGGTGGAGATAAATTTGATGCACCTGTATTGATTGATACACAAGTAGAGCAAGCGATTCATGAAGTGAGTGGTTTGGCTCCATTGCACAATCCTGTTAATTTATTAGGAATTCGTGTGGCTAGAGAAGTCTTTGCAGAACTGCCTCATGTAGCTATTTTTGATACCTCATTTCATCAAACGATGCCTAAACGGGCTGTAGAGTATGCACTGCCCAAAGATTTACGCCAAAAATATGGCTTGCGTCGCTATGGCTTTCATGGAACAAGCCATGAATATGTAGCAGAATTAACAGCTGAACACCTACAAATGGACCTAAAGTCCCTGCGTATTATTACTTGTCATTTAGGAAATGGAGCAAGTGTAGCGGCAATAGAATATGGCCGTTCTGTAGAAACTTCGATGGGAATGACGCCTTTAGAAGGTTTGGTCATGGGAACGCGTTCAGGAGATTTGGACCCTGGGATTTTATTGCATTTGGCGCGGGAAGAAGAATTAAGTATCAAAGAATTGGATCAATTGCTGAATAAAAAAAGCGGTTTATTGGGCTTGTCTGATTGGAGCAATGACATGCGTGATATTATAGAGAAATCGACTAATGGTGATGAAGACAGCCGTTTGGCTTTACAAGTCTTTGCACATCGTTTGCGCAAATATATTGGCGCTTATGCGGCGGTTATGGGAGGAGTGGATGCCATTGTATTTACAGGAGGAATAGGAGAAAACAGCCCTGTTATTCGCCATCGAGCTAGCCAGCGTCTAGACTTTTTAGGAGCTATTATTAATGAAGACACGAACCATGATGTACGTTTATCAGATGAAGCCCCTGTTGCAGTGTTTTCTATGCACCACAGTAGAGTAAAACTCTTAGCGGTTCGCACCAATGAACAATATGCGATTGCCCAAGAAGCGGTGCGTATTATAGAAGAAAAAACAAAAGTAAATACGGTTCCCACCATTCCTATTGCTGTTTCTGGTCGCCACATTCATTTGACTCAGGAAACCATAGACGCTTTATTTGGCAAAGGATATCAATTGACTCAAAAAGCACCACTCTCTCAACCAGGGCAGTTTGCTTGTAACGAGCAAGTGACGATTGTTGGGCCCAAAAATAAGCTAGAACGCGTGCGTATTTTAGGACCAACTCGTCCTAAGAACCAACTAGAGATTTCTCGTACAGATGAATTCTTTTTAGGGGTAGATGCTCCTGTGCGTGCGTCTGGGAAGGTAGAAAATACACCAGGAATTAAGTTGGTAGGACCAGCAGGCAGTTACTACATGCAAGATGGGGTGATTTGTGCTTGGCGCCATATTCACATGACACCAGAAGATGCGCTTTCTTTTGGTGTAGAAGATAAGGACATTGTAGATGTCGAAGTAAGTAATGGAGCTCGCCCTTTGACTTTTGGAAATGTGCTAGTGCGTGTTTCTCCTAAGTATAAATTGGAAATGCACATTGATACGGACGAAGCCAATGCCGCAGAATTACCTCGTTACTCCGAAGGTGTATTGAATAAAACAGATGGCAGTGCTCACTTGTTAAAACGCAAAAAACGTTATACAAAATAACAAGTGTATCTGTTAGAGAAATGATAAAGGAGCTGTTCAAAAGAAGGGCTCCTTTTTTGTTTTTTTTAAGAAAGTTGAGCTAAAGACCTTTGGGGAGTCACGCACCCAATAAACGAACGTTAAACAGCGTTAGAAGAAGAGAAAAACCTAGCTAAGAGTGTTTTTTTTGTTTTGTAATTTTTTGATAAATAGTGTATTGGGGTGAATTTATAAAACTGGAATGACAATTGTATTAATGTAGTTGTCTCTTTGGAAAAGTAGAGAGGCAAGAACCAATTAAAAATAAAAAAGGCTGCTTGTTTTTAGTAGAAAGTAGCTTTGATTAGTCTAAAGTATAACAATAAGTTGTTATCTTCCATAACTAATGAGCCAAATGTCTTGTTAAATAGTAAGATCAAATGGGCTCTGGAAGAAATAAAAATTAGCACACTATGAAATCAATAATTGCTTTTTTCGCGTTGACGTTCTTATTTGTACAAACAGTAGCTGCCCAACCAAGTAGCCCTGCCCCAACCTCTTCAAAGGATATTGCGATAAAACTTAATAATGCTACAGGAAAGATTGACTTAGTGCACAAGCAAAATAATGTTGTTATTACACAAGAATATCAATTGTCTACCTTAGAATTGACGATTTTTGATGCTAAAGGAGAATATGCAGGTACTTTGAATTTACAAGATTATTTGTTACCTCAAAATGAAATTGATGCTTCAGAAAAAGTGAAAGTAGCGAACTTGAAAGTGCAGCACACTGCTTCTGGCCAAGAATTGACACTTACTAACGTAGATTTTACTAGATAATGGAAAATCGCTCCTTTTTATACGGAGACGGTCTTTTTGAGACCATCAGGGTGAGTGAAGGCCAAGCTTTGTATTTAAGAGCGCATTTTGAGCGCTTGACAACAGGTTTAAATACTTTGCAAATGCAAGCCATAAAGGAGCCGTTAACGTATCAACAATTTAAAGAAATAATAGAGGGCTTTATAGCCCAACAAGCTACTGCGAATCTTAGGATTCGCAGTACTTTTTTTAGGCAAGGAGGAGGGCGTTACACCCCTCAAAAACAAGCTTTTGATTACCACTTAGAAGCGACGCCTTTAGCGACTCCTGCATATCCTGCTGCTCCTTCTTCTTTGATCATAGGCCTAGCCCAACAAGCGCGTTTATCAACAGATGCCTTATCTCCACTAAAAACAACAAGTGCGTTACCCTATGTACTAGCAGGATTAGAAAAAAAACAACAAGGTTGGGATGACTGTTTATTACTCAATCACCAAGGCTATATTGCAGAGGCGATTGCTGCTAATGTTTTCCTAAAAATAGGAGAACGAATAGTCACTCCTGCACTAGACCAGGGGTGTATAGCAGGAGTTATGCGCCAGCAATTATTGCAACTTTTACCTCAATTGGGGTATGAGGTAGAGGAGAGAGCTATTGCTTTAGAAGAACTTCAGGAAGCGGATGAAATGTGGTTAAGCAATGCGTTGCAAGGAGTTGTTGGGGTCACTCATTGGATTGGGAGGGAGCAGCCCTATAAGAAAGTCAATGCAGAATATTTACAACAGCATTTGAGCTCATGGGCTAAAAAGTGCGCTGTAGAATAGGGAAAATAGTTTTTTTAGCTTATTTTGTTTTTTTAGCTTATTTTGTTTGAAGGATGCTAAAACTCTTATAATCTTCTTTTTGTAAATATTGAAGGATCATCTAATAGAGGTATAATTTTTCCTTTTGCAGTTGTATAACTACAACCAACAGGCATAAAATAAAGATCTAAAGAAAAACAATACTAGAATTATTGCAGAAAAACAATAATATTCTATTTATAAAGAATTCTTTGGATGGAGTATCAATTGATTACTGTCAGCTAGAGTCGTAAACAGAGAGAATCGAACTAGGTCATGGATGGAAATACAACAAGGAAGAACAATACAGATTGGAAAAACCAAGAACTTCTGGTAGAGCAAATTTTTGAACTCTCCCCAGACTGTATGCTCATTCTATCTGTTACTAATCAAACTTTTGTACACGTCAATCAACACACTTGCGACTTATTTGGTTACTCTAAGGAGGAATTTATAACACTTCCATTAGAACGACTTTTTAATAGTTTTACTGAGTTTGAAGAGTTACAAGCAATTAATGCAAAGAATGCAATTGGAGCGACTACGGAGCTAGAAGTGATGGGAAAGCGGGCTACAGGTAGTATTATTTTTATGCGCTTGCGCTATAGTAAGATTGATGCCGAGCAAGCTCTATTGGTCATTCGAGACATTTCTGAACAAGAAAGAATAGCACTGTTGAATCGCGAATTGTCAGAAATTGTTGAATTACAAGAACAGTATAATTACAAAATACAGATCGGGCGACAAGTGCTCAAAATGGTAGCAAAACAACAACCTTTAGTAAAAATATTGGATGTTTTGTGTAATGGGATAGAGCGCCTATTCAAGGGAATTAGAGTGTCTATTTTTGTGGCAAGAGAAGGGCGACTTCATTTTGCTTCGGCGCCCAGCTTACCTGAAAGTTTTGTAACGCAAATGAATGGAACGCCAATTGGAGCGAATTCGCTTCCTTGTGGAGTTGCGATACATACTAAAGAAGAAGTATTAATAGAAGACCTTAAGAATAGTAAAGATTTTAGCCAGTGTCAGGGTGTTGCAGAGCAATATAACATTCGTTCTTGTTGGTCTATTCCTATTTTTTCGTCCTCTGGTAATGATGTTTTAGGGAGTTTTGCGTTCTATTCAGAAGAAGTTGTCAACCTTAATTTTTCCATTAGCGATCTCATCGCAATGGCGACAGATTTAGCAGCAGTAGCGATTGAGCAAGATAATAACCGCATTAGCCTCATTGCAATCAATAAGCAATATGCGAATCAAAATCAAGAATTGCAGGCAGCGAAGCAACAATTAGAAAGAGACAAAAATGTTTTGTTGGATCGAGAAGAGAAATTGAAGGAAGCACAACGTCTTTCAAAAGTTGGCAGTTGGGAATTAGACTTGATGACCAATCATCTCACTTGGTCAAAGCAGCAATACTTAACTTATGGCTTAGAAGGAGTAGCAGAAGATCAATTGTTCTTAGCTTACCAAAATTGTATTCATCTTGATGATATTGATAACATCACCAATGCGATTACAGAAATAGAATACCCCAATACTACTTTTAAGTATGAGCACCGTCTAATTGATGCGGGGAGTGAATTGCATTATATACTAGGAGTAGGGAGAGTAGAGTACAATGAGAAGAAAGAAGTTATTCTAATAAAAGGAACAGAGCAGGATGTAACAATGCTCAAATTAGCAGAACAACGTGCTCTACAGAATGAGTTGCAATTTAATGAACTCATAGCCAATATCAATGAGATCATTTTTATTGTACACATCAAAGATGCCACTAACTACGATAATCCTATTATCTACATTAATGGAGATACCAGTAATATTTTTGGGTACAGCCACCAAGACCTGATAGCAGATGTACTCCTTTGGCCCAATAGTATACACCCTGAAGATCAAGCCCATGTTATTGAAAAAGGGAAAGAACTTCATCAAACGGAACAAAAAGTAACTAGAGAATATCGTTTTAAACACAAAGAAGGACACTATGTCTGGATTGAAGACAATATTTCTGTTGGAAATAGTGAAGAAGATGGCGGCCGAAGAATTTATGGTAGTGCTCGAGATATTAGTTTACGTAAAGCTTCAGAGGCGGCTTCTTTAGAGATCCAAGAGCGATTGGAGTTGGCTAAAGAGGCGGCTAATCTTGGTAATTATGATTGGAAAGTCCGCGAAGATGACCTGCATTGGGATGATCGAATGCATGAGATTTATGGCTTGGAGAAGCAGCATGAGGTAAATGATAAAAATACCTACATTGCGAGCATTCTACACCCTGATGATCAAAGTCGTGTCATGGAAGCTTATATGAGTAATTTAGACCCAGATAGTAGGGTCTCCCACTTTAATAATGCCTATAGAATTGTACTAGACGGCAAAATTAAATACATCGAAAGCTATGTGATTTTTATGCGCAATGAGGAGGGGCAAATCCGTCGAATCATTGGCGCCTGTTTGGATGTGACAGAACGGAAAGAAGCAGAGGATTTATTGATTTCTAATGAAGAAAAAGGAGTCTTGCTGAAAGAAATCCACCACCGCGTAAAAAACAACCTACAAGTTATTACCAGCTTATTAAGCTTACAATCTAACTTCTTAGAGGATGATAAACAACGCAAAATCTTTGCAGACAGCCAATATAGAATCAATTCTATGGCTATTGTCCATGAGTTGTTGTACCAGTCGGATAATCTTTCAAAATTGGATTATAAAGACTATCTAGAGCAATTGAGTCAGTATTTAATTAGCTCCATTAAAGGCGAAAACAACAATATTAAGTTGCGTTTAGATGTGGCCAATATCAAATTAAGTATTGATACTGCTATTCCATTGGGCTTACTGATTAATGAGGTCTTGACGAATTCGCTTAAATATGGTATTAAGGGGGATAAAGCAGGCTGTATCTCTATTTGCATTTTTAAGGCGATAGAAGAGAAAACCATTCAACCTTCTTTTATTTTAGAAATTGGAGACGATGGCGTAGGTTATCCTGATACCGTTAATTATAAAAACTCGAAGTCATTAGGGCTAAAACTAATTCACAACCTCACCCGCCAATTAGAAGGAACAGTTAGAAAGGACCTAGAGAAAAAAGGAACCAATTACATTATTGCCTTTAAAGAAATCTAAATGATACGATTTTTCTTGCTGTTGTGCTGTCTATATGGAGTATTGAGCGTTCAAGCGACTCCTATTGAACCGCTTTTGATTAGCGAACAAGAATTTAAAATCAACGGAGAGGAATTGTTTTTTTATGCTTTTGAGAAAGGCGATCAAATTCTATTTGACCTGACCGTTCTTAAAGGAAATTCCTTAAAAGAAGTTGAAATAGGAATTTACGAAGGGGCAAGTCGCTGGAGAGTAGAGCAAACTACTAATACTTTAGAGCAACGCTTAGTCGTTCCTAAAAGAGCAATTTATGTGTTTAGAATTCGCTCTGGTGGCCCTAAAAAAGTTGCGCTGACCATTCGTCGAGTTCCCCCACATACCAGCCGCGTACATTTTAATTCTTATGTAGAATGGAAAACGGTTGTTGACACGTTACGTCCACGTTTTCGATTAGAACAAACAACGGTTTATGATACCACGTATCAAACCCATTATCGTCGTGTTTTGTATAAGAAAAGCCAACAAATGACGACGTTATTAAGTCGTACAGAGCGGGTTTCTTCTAAAACAAATTTACAACACGATAACACCACCTCTATTCCAGTAGAACTACCAGCCTTGCAGCGGAATGAATACCTAGAGGAACGGTTGTTGGGGTGGGCTTATTGGATAGGAGTGGGGCAGGAGGGCTTAGAGAATTACAACCAAGAACTCAAAAAGTTTCTAACTTTGGCTACAGCCAAAGTTACGGGAAAGAATCTGTTAGCAGGGTTAGCATTAGGAGCGTATACCGTAGCTTCTAACCCGCCCAAAGGCGACAATATTATTTATGAGATATGGAGTACGCGTAAGAGTGGCCGAAAGTTAGAAGCAGGAGGTAATGTCACTGCTGCTTTTGGGCGTTTTTCTACAGGAAATTATCGAACATTAACCATTGACTTAAACAACGATAATATTCTCAATGGCTTAAACGTCCATCTCAAATTAGTTGCTGTAACGGAACAATTGCATTACCGCAAAGAAACCTACCAAAAACGATTGATTACGCCCTTGGTTAAGAGCGAAATCAAAGGTAAAATTCATTTAGTTGAGCGGAGTATTCCTACGATTAATTTTTGGTAAAAGCGCACTATAAATATGCGTCAAAGAATTGACGGATCAAGCGTTTTTCCATGCCTTTAGGATCGGTAGAAAAACGTCCAGTTGGACGATTAGCCAAAATGGCATTGAGGGCCAAGGCACGATGCCCCAGAATATTAGCTAGCCCATAAATAGCGGAAGTTTCCATTTCTAAGTTAGTAATGTGCAACTTATTCTGAAAGGAAAAATCTTGCATTAAGGTAAATAAATCAGCCACCACAGTCTTAGCGCGAATCGTACGGTTCTGAGGGGCATAAAACCCTGTGGCGGTAATCGAAATTCCTTGTTGCCAAGGAGCACCCTGGAAGCGCGCGATCAACTCTTGATCGGCAGAAGCAAAGGTAGGTGCAATAGGGAATTGGAAATTAAGCTCTTGTAGGTAACTGGTGAATTGCTCTTTTAACGTTTCTGTTAAGGCATTTCGGTTCTGCTCATAAAACAACATTAATCCTTCTAATCCAATGCCATAATTGGCAACCAAAAAGGAATCTACAGGCAAATCTTCTCGAATAGATCCAGAGGTCCCCAAGCGAATAAATGTTAAAGCATGGTGCTCTTCCTTGATTTGACGAGTCTTTAAATCCACATTAACCAAGGCGTCTAGCTCATTAAAAACAATATCAATATTGTCGGTTCCAATACCTGTTGCCAAACAAGTAAACCGCTGTTGCCCAATTCTACCTGTACAAGTCACAAATTCACGGCGTTGCTGTTGGAACTCAATGGCATCAAAATACTGGCTTACTTTTTCTACTCGTTGAGGATCTCCCACCAAAATAATGGTATCTGCTAAGTGCTCAGGGCGAATGCCTAAATGATAAATACTGCCATCGGGATTGAGTATGAGTTCGGAGTCTTGTAATACAGCCATAGTATTGATGAATAACGCTTGCCTTTGATGAATAAAAATGGTTAAGAATGCCAAAATAGGGAAATTACTAAGTAAAAACAACCCTAATCTTGCTTAAATCTTGAAGGGGAGTTTCCTGTCTTAGAAAGAATTTTCCGAGGAGTTTATATGAGGGCAATCAATGAACTAACTAGAAGAGGGTTTGGAGTCATCATCTAGCAGCTCCAATAAGCGATCTACTTTTTGGTTTAATGCCTGCATGTCTTTTTGCATAGATTTGACTTGACCTTCTAAGTCATCGTTATTATCACTCACCATTGCATCTACAAAGATGGAATTGACAATAGATAAACCAATTAAACCACCTAAAACTAAAGAAAGAATGAAGTAAAACTTCGTGAAAAAGGCTTGCCAAACATTCATTTTCATGGTAATCTCATCAGGAATGGTATTCCAACCCTCAATAGTGAAGACCTTAAACATGCTGTAATAAGAGACAATTGGATCGCTAAAATATTGAGGAGCAATTCCTCGATAGAGGTAACAAGAAAAAATAGCGGCAATAAAAACAAATACAAAAAAAGCAACCAAGACCACAAAAGAAGCACGCATTGCCTCCCGAACAGAGCGGAAAATATGCTCTACTTGTGGGAAAAATTTGATAAAGCGGAAGAACTTAAAGATTCTCAAAACGCGGAAAACCAACAAAAATCCAATGTCAGCGGTTCCTACATCCACAAAAAAGCGAGCGACCAAGGGGGGAACAGAGCAGAGGATAAGCAAGACATCCAGCTTATTCCAGGTGGACTTCAGGTATTCCTTCCAACCAAAATAACGGCTTTTAACTAGAATTTCTAATAGAAAACAGAAGGTGATGACATCATCTACTGCGGTGAAAACTTGTTGAGCTGTGTTATTAAAAATTGTTAAGGGAAAACCTTGTAAAAAAATGATGAGGGCATTGACAGAGATCAATGCCAAAATTACTTTATCGTTAAGAAAAACCTTTTGGAGCAGCTTCATGGTAAATGGTAATAGAGAGGTTTGGATGCGCTATAAAATTAGCATAGTGTAGAGAAGACATTAGAAATCCTCCCTACACTATGCAGGTTTATTTATTTTAATCGTACGCAAAGCGATAGGCTATAAGCGTCTAGGTTTGAATAATACCAGGGTTGAATTTCTCTACAGGAGCATTGTTAGCGGCTTCAATTCCCTGAGAAATCACAAAACGTGTTTCTAGAGGATCAATGATTGCATCTACCCACAAACGCGCAGCGGCATAATAAGGTGTTGTTTGGTTGTCATAACGCGCTGTAATCTCGTCCAAGATTTTCTTTTCTGCTTCAGGTGTGATTTCCTCACCTTTTGCTTTTTGAGAAGCGGTTTGTATTTGTAATAAAACTTTGGCTGCCTGAGATCCCCCCATAACGGCGATCTTTGCACTAGGCCAAGCTACAATCAAGCGAGGATCGTAAGCCTTACCACACATCGCATAATTACCCGCACCATAGGAGTTCCCCATTACAATAGAAAACTTAGGTACCGTGGAATTAGAGACCGCAGAAACCATTTTAGCGCCATCTTTGATAATACCACCATGTTCTGAGCGTGTTCCAACCATAAAACCAGTTACATCATGCAAGAAAACCAATGGAATTTTCTTTTGGTTACAATTCATAATGAAGCGCGCTGCCTTGTCAGCCGAGTCCGAATAAATAACGCCACCAAATTGTACTTCTCCTTTCGCATTTTTGACCACTTGGCGATTGTTGGCAACAATACCAACAGCCCAACCATCAATACGTGCATAAGCACAAAAGATGGTTTTACCATAGCCTTCTTTGTATTCGGTGTATTCAGAATTATCAACTAGACGGTTGATGATTTCTTTGGTATTATAAGGCTTAGAACGCTCTGCTGGGAAGACGCCATAAAGCTCTTTAGGATCTTCTTTTGGCTCTTGTGGTTCTACCCTAGAGAAACCAGCTTTGTCAAACTCTCCAAACTTATCGACCAAATCTTTGATGGTGTCTAAGCATGTTTTATCATCTGGCATTTTATAATCTGTTACTCCAGAGATTTCACTTTGAGTAGTGGCACCACCCAAGGTTTCTTTGTCTACGGTTTCACCAATTGCTGCTTTGACAAGATAAGGCCCCGCCAAGAAGATAGAACCTGTTCCTTCTACAATCAGTGCTTCATCAGACATGATCGGAAGATAAGCACCACCTGCTACACAACTGCCCATAATGGCCGCAATCTGTGGAATACCTTGACTGGACATTTGCGCATTGTTGCGGAAGATGCGTCCAAAGTGTTCTTTGTCTGCAAAAATCTCATCTTGCATGGGTAAGAACACACCAGCGGAATCTACCAAATAGATGGTTGGTAGACGATTTTCCATAGCAATCTCTTGGAAGCGCAAGTTTTTCTTTCCAGTAATAGGAAACCAAGCCCCCGCTTTGACGGTCGCATCATTGGCAATAATCATACACTGGCGACCACGAACGTAGCCAATGCCACCTACAACGCCTCCTGCAGGGCAACCGCCATAGTCTTTGTACATGCCATATCCTGCAAAGGCTCCAATTTCTAAAAACTTAGAATCGTCATCAATAAGATAATTAACTCGTTCACGAGCCGTCATTTTACCTTTTTTGTGGAGCTTATCAATTTTCATTTGGCCACCACCTAGACCGATATTTTTAAGCAAGCGGCGCATTTTTGCAAGCTCCAGCTTGTTTGTATCTTCGTTTCTATTAAAATCTAAATCAATCTTTATTGGTGTTTCCATAGTTGTTGTGCTGTTGTAAAGTTTTATACTTCTTGAACGTTTCTGTGAATTGGTTGTAGAAGCATTCCATGAACAATAAATAATGGGCAGGTAGCTCTGTGAACGTAAGCATATTTGGCTTAAACGACTCTTTAATTGTTGTGCCAACAAGGAGGACGAACGTTTGTTTGAAAACAAGTATAAAATCTTTACTTTAGGCTATATTTGCTAGCTCCGCTTGCCCTCGGATGACAATCAAACAAAGATATACTATTTTGTGAAAATACAAACCCCGAGTCGCCACAATTTGCAGGGGAGGACCCATTCCTAAGGATAAGAAAGAAAACCTTAGACACTTCAAACACTGTTAAAATGAAACATAGAGGAAAACACAGTAACGATGACAAGAATTTTGCGCCTAAGTGGAAACCTATTTTTAAGGAAGCAGCTAGTGACCTTTCTTATTTGCTTGGGCGAAGTTATGGAGAGAAATCAGCTTTGGCCTTAGTTGGTAATCGCTATCAACTGAACAAACGTCAACAACGTGCTTTGCACCTGATGGCTTGCCCAGCGCCTAAAATTGCCCCTCGCCGAGCTAAGCAAGTTGCTCCCTCTGCTCTAAAAGGAAAAAAAGTAAGCATAGATGGATACAATGTATTGATTGGAATGGAGGTTGCTTTATCAAGAGGCTATTTGTTTGTAGGACAAGATGGGTGTTATCGAGACATTGCTAGTGTGCATGGTACCTACAAAAAAGTAGAAGAGACTTTGCCCGCCTTGGAACAATTGGAGAAAAGTCTTCGAGCGCTAGAGGTCGCCCATGTCCAATGGTATTTTGATTCCCCCGTTTCCAATAGTGGTCGTTTAAAAACTTTATTGTACGAATTAGCGACTAAAAAGAATGCGCCTTGGGATATTGAATTAGTCTTCAATCCAGACACCATATTAGTGGAACGAAACCAATTGACTATCAGTGCTGATAGTTGGATTCTGGATAGCGTTGATGCCTATTTTGATCTTGTAGGATATACTGTCAAAGCGTCTATCCCTGATGCAGAGATTTGGAATTTATTTGAAGAAAATGAAAAAAAATAACGCAAAAGCTTGTGAAATCTAAAACAGTGCCCTATATTTGCAATCGCAACGACAAACATGTATGTCATTTATAAGGAAGTTTGGCAGAGCGGTTGAATGCACTAGTCTTGAAAACTAGCGTGGGTTAATAGCCTACCGGGGGTTCGAATCCCTCAACTTCCGCCATAGTCGCAAAGAGTTAATTTTAACTTTTTGCGACTTTTTTTGTCTAAAAAAACTGTTACAAAAAGAACTTGATTAAACGTTCTAAAACTTATTCTGACAAAAGAGAAGACAGCTCAAATACCAAGCAAGAATAGGTCCTTACGAGCAGCTAATCAGGACTTAAAAACAAGAATTCTCTATTTTTTATTATTCAAATAGGACAAGAGTTAGGCAAAAATGGAGAAAAAACACTATATTGAGGAACATACGTTAAACATGTGAATGTATACGACATCCCCTATTCTAATGTAAATTACATGATGACATGAACACACATACCTCTTTTCTTACATTCTTTTCTTGTTGGGTAGTTAGTTGTTTTTCAATGAGTTCCCTATTGGCAATGCCTAATTTTTTTGAGGACACTTACAATGACTACTTACCTCGTTACCGAACTTTATCGGAGTCTTTTCTGATTTCTAAAATAGAGTATACGGAGACTTCTATGGTTTTACATTTAAACTATGTAGCGGAATTAAATGGCGAAAAAGTGACTTTATATGGTCCTAGCCAATCAGAAGCATGGAAAATTAAAACAGGAAATGGTTCAAGAGCTGCTGCTGCTTACGCCTTACTCAAAACGGCGGATGTGCGGAATATTAGCATTAATAAGATTTTGAAAATAAATCAATTAAATGCGAGTGCTCGTAAGCAATATACTATTCAAAAAGGAGATTTACTTTCTTGCGAATTGCATTTTGATCGTTTGCCAAGCCAAGTGAGAATTGTACATCTAATTGGAGGGGATAAAGACAGTGAGGGGAGTGCACGAATCAACTGCCAAGATTTACAAATTAAAACCAAAGATAACCCGGGGTTAGGAAGCGATGCCCAAATGGAGGCCAGTTTAGAGCGTTTTTATCACAATAGGAAAGCTGTTAATTTTCCTAGTGCTCAAGATGATTTATTAGCGAATAAACAACAACCCGTAGACGCAGCAAAAGGCCCTATGGAAAAACCTTTAGAGCATTCTCTAAAGCCGATCAACTACATGCCTAAACAGTTGGGGAGCTCAGAGGATCTGACTTGCAATGAGCGTTTAATTCTGAGTAATGTCTATTTTCAAGATAACAAAGCAGAATTTTCTGGACGGGTGAGAGCGATGAAAACTATTAATTTAGTGGTAGAATACATGCGTTATCATTCTGATGCTAAAATTGTATTACACGGACATACGGATATATTTGGCAATGCTTTTAAGAATTTAGAATTATCTAAAAAACGTGTCTGGGCAGTCAAGTCAACCATTACTAGTCGTGGTATTTCAGCAGAACGCATTATTACCGTGCACCACGGTGGTGCTCAACCGTTGATTCAATATAAGAACGGTGGAGAACGCAATCGTCGTGTAGAAGTAGAAATTTTATGTGTAGAGAAAGCTACATCTATTGATACCAGTGCTGTAGAATAAAGCAACATTCTAATTCTTTTTCTTTGAACCAACGACTGACCTTGTCTTTGGAAGCTTAATTAACTATGAATATCTGGGACCACAGCCGTCTGTCTGTTCGTAAATTTGGAGGAGAGGAGCAAGACTATTACGCCATTCATAAGTTTATTGATTCTAGTAAACTGTTCTATTTTCATGTCAAACACCGTTTGTTGCTTCACCATTTATTGGGCATAGAATGGACGGTGCAAAAATTTGGAGATTGTCTAACCAATAAGGAAGGAACCGTTTTATTAGTTCGAGATATAGCGGCTGAACACCTCAAAGAGGACCACAATGGTAGTGTGCCAAGCGTCTACGATTGGTTGTCTGATCAAGAAGAAATTCTAGGCCCTCAACTTTCCTTACCTAATTTTGAATCCACTGACACGGCATTAGAACAACTGGTGTTAACTCCTCTTTGGCGCTCTAATTTACAGAGTGCTTTATTAATCACCTGCAGTAATTTTGGGGTTTATCTAGCAAAAGAATTATTAGGAATGGAGGCAGCTCAACGTCTTCATCATTTACTGGAAGGACAAGCACCTGTACAACATTATTTACAACAATTTACCTTTACTCAACGTTGGCAGTTCAGTCCAGATCGTCAAGAATTGGCTTGGCTGAAACAAGATAAGACAGAACCGTCTTCTTCCTCCAAACATTCTATTATTACCAATACCACCTTATGACTACAGAAGAACTAAAAGGACAATTAACAAAGCATTTACAAGAAGGTGAAAAAATCACTGTTTCTTGGGATTGTGGCAGCGATGAAGCGTTTGCTTATATCCATATAGATGGGGAACAGTTGACTTATGATGATCCTTTGGGAGAGGCTATGGACCTGTATCTAATTGATTATTTAGAGTTGCCTAGTGCAGGAGAGTTTAGTTTGAAAGGCAAAGGGGAGATTACACTAGAGGAAGAAAAACTCTGGATTACGTATGCTTCAGATTCGGAGTATTATTGGGACGAAGAAGATTATAAAGAGATGGTAAAAGCCATGAAAGCTTATAATAAAGAGGCCGAAATTCCTCCTTTTAATGCTGACGAAGGAATGACTCCTGATGAAGAGTATACGGGGAGTATCTTATTGTTTTTGGAATAGAGGCGGAACAAATACCCTTTGGTTATGACAAAGAAGTATTAAAGATTCATTTGATGCAACTAATTCGAGGAGGATTATGCTGTAAAAGTGGCTTGAAATATAGGGAATGATAGAGAATGTATCAGGTTAAGTACTTATTGGAATTAGTGTATCTTTTATAGGATTTAAGCTTCTTAAGAAAACCTATTGCTTCTTCATAAAACTCTGTCTTCCATGAATCATATTCTTATCAGCTTACTACTTGGCTTATGGCATCATGCATCCTTTGCTCAAAGAACGGACTTAACAGCTTTGCAAGCCAATCCTGATATTCTTTGGATAGGAGAGTTAGAGGTAGATTATATTCCTAAATATGGTGCTTCTTCAGACGCCGTTGTTAGCAGGACCTTACTACACGAATGGTTTGGTGTTTATTTGGACAGGAATCAATTGTTAAAATCCACGAACCAAAACGAGGAAGGTTTGAGAAGACGAGCGAGTCAACTCATCGTAGAATTAGTCGATGCTGCTCCTATTTTAGAGGCTTATGCGGATGCAGAATTGACACAAAAACTTAGCCCTAAAGCCATCCAGAAATGTCTGGAATTTAGAGATACTTTTTCAGCAATAGATGCAAGAGAAATGCCTATTTTACTTGATTCTTCAGGTGATCTTTTTATTCCAGCTAAAATCAAGGAGTATCATCCATTAATAGCGATTAAAGCGATTAGAACTAAGCAGTTGTTGTATTATAATCGTAAAAAATTAGCTTTTGAAGCTAAAATTCTAGCTGTAGCACCTTTAGTAGTTGGTCTTTATAAGGATGATTTGGAATTTGAATGGAAACGCCCTGCGTTTTGGTTAAAGCCAGAAAATCTGACAACACGCCCTGATTGGAAGGCCGAATCTATTACATGGGCTCAGCAATTTTATACCCATTATAAGGTCAAAAAGACGATCGTACGGAAAGCAATTCAGCCTTTGGCGCAAGTGATTAATGGTTCGATAGAGGCGTTTAAAGCACAAGAAACAACAATCTATCTTGGTGGGCCTTCTTATAAAGCAGCCGAAGAGGAAATCATTGCTTTTGATTGGAGTCAATTGGATTCTTTCTCCACGGATACCATTATCCGATTCGATTTAGAAACGTTTGAAGAGATGGTTGAGATTAAGAAAGAGCGGTTTGAGGGACGACAGATAGAGCGCTTATTGTTATTACAAGAGTTCTATTGGGATGCTACCAAAAAGAAATTAGGAATTTATCCGCTTGGTTTTGGTTATGTCAATCGAATAACGAATAAAACTTACTTTATCCGTTTGCCCTTTAAGGATCAATCGGCTATTCTAAAAGAAAAAAACTAAACCACTTCTTTACGTTAAGGCTGCTGTGGAAATTCATATTGTGCAGGGTCATACTGTTGGATACGAGTAATAATCTCCTGAGCATCGTCTGTCAGTGCGATTAATTCTCCATAAGGGCGACCGTGGGCTACTTGGTGCAACAAGGGCCATACAGGACGTTCTGTGGTCCAATATTCCGTGCCCATTAAAATCATAGGAGACACGTAGGTTTTAGGCGCTAAAGGGTTGTTGTTATAAGCGGCATAATGATTCTGACAGGCATCTTGAAAAATCTCTTGAGTCGTACCAGCGCTTCCTTCTGCAAAAATAACCCCGTGTTTGGCAATTTGTAATAATCCCTCTTCGCGAACAGAATTGGCAAAATACTTCGCAATGTGGCTGGCAAACGGAGCGGGTGGTTCATGTCCATAAAGCCAAGTTGGGATGCCTATACTTTGGCTGTTGGCTTCTTGTTCTGGACTTAAAGGGAAGCGTTCAATAACTTTCATGGCGCGGTGTAACCAATCTTTGTCGTCGTATTCCTTTTTGGGAGGCGCTCCTATAGGGCGTAGTGATAGCATGTCTAATGCTTCTTCTAATTCTTCTAGGGTATAAGTGGCGAAGTAGGCTCCTAAATGTGTGGCTTCCATCACACCAGGACCGCCACCACTCACCATTAAAAAACCGTTTTGTGTGAGTGTGCGAGCGATTAAAGCTACTTTTTTATAGGTAGAATCACGGCGCTCAATGCCGTGGCCGCCCATAATAGCAACTACTTTTTTTCCTTCTAATAATTCATACAACGCATCGGTAATGCTGTGGTCGTGCAAACGGCGCATGAGGCTGGTATGAATGCTGTCAGGCATGTCTTTGCCCTGTTTTAAGTATTCTACATAGATTTTGTGATCTAGAGTTTCGTTTCGGCTGGCAATCGATTCGCTTTTAAAGCCTTCCAACAAATCTCTTCTATGATAAAGCTTAGCGCGGTGGCTTTTGAATAGAAGATTTTCAGGATTAGGAATCACAATTCCACCTGTTTGTACAATATGCCCTGCTGCTTGGTCAGAGAGTTCACAGCCCAAAAATAAACTATTGGGAAAGGCTCTTTTACAAAGCGTTGCTTCATAAGCGGTCAAATCTAGGCTTTGTATAGCTCTTGCTTCTAAGGTAGGTGTCGAACTGTTGAACCATTCGCGGACGTCATGGTCGTTATCTAATTGTATCATGATAATGGATATAGCAAGGGAGATAAGAAACTATTGCACTTTTTGGCGGGCAGAGAACTGTTTAATGAACCTCTCCTTTTTAAACTTTTGCTTTAGCTTAACCTCATCGTATACTTCCTGGTTATCAATAGCGTCTAATAGCTTTAAATAGACAGGGCTTGCTCCATTTTTAGCACAGTACTTCTTTACATAGCCTTTTTCTGAAATAGAAAGCGCTTTGATGAGTTGAAACAAGTAGAGTTTTTGATTTTTTTCCATAACAATAGAGGGTGTTAGTGATGAAATTAAATCGTTTGCTGGAACTAAAAGGTACTTTTAATATAGAATAGGGGGTGGGAGGTATGAATTATAGGCGATTTTGGTTAACCATATCTAGTAAGGTTTCTTTGTAATTCTTACCAATAGGGATGATTTTCTTACCAATTTGGATGGTATTCCCTTCTATGATCGTAATGTTGCCCAAGTTGACAATGTAGGAGCGGTGTACACGCATAAATAGATCTTGAGGCAGTTTTGTTTCCAAACTTTTCATGGTCTGTAAGGTGACGACTCTTCCTGTAGGAGTATGCAGAATTACATAATCTTTGAGGCCTTCAATATAGAAAATATCATTGAAATGAATCTTGATGAGCTTCTTATCTGCTTTTACAAAAATATAATCAGCGCTCTCTTTACTTGTATTGGTTGCCTCTGGTTCGGCTGGTTCTTGGCTAATGGCTTTATTCACTGCTTTAGCAAAACGATCAAAGGATATAGGCTTAAGTAAATAGTCTACTACATTTAGATCATAACCATCCATCGCATATTCCGAAAAGGCGGTTGTCAGAATTACTTTTGGAGGGTTGGGTAAGGTTTTTAGGAAGTCAATACCTGAAATTTGAGGCATTTGAATGTCCAAAAACATTAAATCTACTTCATGCTCTTTTAATGCTTGTAGTGCTTCTACAGCATTGCTGCACTTGGCTAATAAGTTAAGATTCGGAAACTTGCTGATGTGTGTTTCTACTACTTCTTTTGCCAATGGTTCGTCGTCTACTAGAATAACATTCATAATAAAGATTTTTTGGTAAAGTTGTTTAAAATAAATATAAATTATTGTAACGGTGCTTCTCGTTCTAACTAAACGATTTGTGACATAGAATAAAAAAACACTTAACTAGGTCAACCTTTTTTACAACTCTAGTGAGAGCATATAAAGGTAAGTTAATGCTAGAACTAAATCAAGTAATTTTTATTCTAAATACAGGAGAACATATAGTTCTCTTTAAGGTGCTTTTTGAAAACTTTTGCTACTAAAGCTTTAAAGCGTTGATTTTAATGCTTCTCTTTGACAGGAGGAATAACCGTAGCACCATGGATTTTTAGGTTCACAATATAGATATCTTCTGTTTCGTGAATATCCAATTGGTAACGCTTGGGGTAAATGAGTTCTAGGCGGCGTTTGACATTAACTAAACCAATGCCTCCCTGAAAATAATTGTCGTCTCGTTCTGTTGTTTTGCTGTTTTGTAAGGTGTAATCAATAACGCCATCCTCTGTATAAATAAAGCATTCTACAAAACCATGTTCAATGCTTTGACTGAGGCCGTGTTTAAAACTATTTTCTAAAAAGGTAATAAAAAGCAAGGGTGCTACTCTATATTGACTGGCAGGCTCTCCTACATAATCAAATTCGATTCGAGCTTTATCACCATAACGGGTGCGTTCCAAGGCCAGATAATTCTCTATGTATCGAATCTCTTGTTCTAGTGGCACCTCTTTTTCATTGCTTTTATAAAGCATGTAACGCATCATGTCAGAGAGTTGCAAAACCATTTCAGGCGCTTTGTCTGACTTTTTGAGTGTCAAAGCATAAAGACTGTTTAAGGTATTGAATAAAAAATGCGGGTTGATTTGAGATTTTAAAAAGCTCAATTCAGACTGTAAATTCTTATTTTCAAGATCTTTTTGAACTGCTTGTTGAAGCAACCATTCTTTGGTGATTTTAAGAAGGGTACTGACAATAAGTGTCATAAATAAAAAGATAAAATGCCCCGACTCTTTGGTCAGTAATTCGAGCTGCGCATCTATATTATCATTCCCTGCAATATTCCAATATAAACAGATCATTTCGATCGGCATAATCACAGCGGCCGTTAGAAATAATAGCGTTAAATAGGTCAAAAAGCGCTTTTGGGATAAAAAATTAGGAATGAGGTACCAATAGTTGAAGTACACAATAATCATCATGAAAAACACATGAATGATCGTGTTACGCAAGGTGAAAATGAAACCTCCTTGAGAGCTATCCAAGGAGAGTAATACCAACGCATAGGTGAGCCATACCAATCCGTGATAAACACCTTTTTTGGAGAGATATTGAGAGCCTTTTTCTAGTAGAGATGGAGAGGATGATAAAGCCATGCGGCAAAGAATTCTGTCTAATTGCTAGTAATAAATCCTGTTGTTTGTTGTAATAATAAGATTTAATGCCCTAAATTCGTGCAAAATTAGACGAGACACCCAGCAAAACCGATTAAAACGTTTTGCGATAAAGATAGAATAGGATGGCTTGGTAGGCCTCAATATACTTTCAACTACTTAGTTACGAGCTTATTGTTAAGTGAACTACATCTAAATCAAGATCTGTAGGTTTTGTGTAGACAATATTTATAGCTCAACAAATGGGGGAAGTGCTTAGATAACGCATCATTAGAATAATTGTTATCAAAACTCCTAATTATTCATTCACTAAAAAATCATTAATTAATAATGAGAATTTCAGATTTTGTTGAAGTAAGAAATAGAAAATTAAGACAGAGATATTCTGGCAATAAAGTAGAAGCTGGACACTGGATAGAAGATTACCTGAATGGTGACATAGATATGAAAGGTGATTTCATGGACTTCATCGACAACATCAAAGAAGTATGTGAATTTAGTTTTGTAGGTCACCACTACAAATTCTTTATTACGGAGTTTCTTCCAGAAATAATGAGCCATTCACAAAAAATGGATAAAGAAACTATCCTAAGTCATTATGATGATCAAAATGATATTTTTAGATGGTTTCTAGGGCCAAGAATGGTCTATACTTCAGGTTACTACAAAACTGAAGATGAAACATTAGAGCAAGCACAGGACAATAAATTGGACTTGATTGCCCAAAAAATGCAATTGAAAGAAGGAGATAGCCTTTTAGATATTGGATGTGGTTGGGGTACCTTAGTTGCGCATATGGCTAAGAACTACAACATGGATACAACAGGGGTAACCATTACTCCTGAGCAAGCAGAATGGGGAACTAACCTCATCAAAGAAAATGGTATGGAAGAGCAATCTAGAATCCTTACAATGGATTATAGAGATATTCCACAAAGAAAATACGACAAAATTACTTGCTTAGAAATGGCTGAGCATGTAGGGATCAAGTATTTCCAAAAATTCATGGAGCAAATTTATGACTTGTTGGAAGATGATGGAATTTTCTATTTGCAGATTGCTGCCTTAAGAGAAAGACAGTCTTTATTGCGTGGACCAGATCAAGAAACAATCGTTTGGGGATTATTCATGAATGAATACATCTTCCCTGGTGCCGATGCAAGTATGCCTGTAAGTTGGGATCTTAGAAAGATCGAAAAAGCTGGCTTTGAAATTAATACAGTAGAAAATGTTGGTATCCACTATAGCAAGACAATCAACGCTTGGTATGACAACTGGATGGGTAACAAAGACAAAGTAATTGAGAAATACGGAAAGATGCAGTTTAGAATGTATCAAGTATTCTTGGGCTGGTCTACTAGAATTGCTGCCATCGGTGGATCTTCTGCTTACCAAATCATCTGTCACAAGAACATCAATAATGTTAAGAGAAACAGATACATTGGTCAAGTAGCTTTGGGTGAAACTAAGAAATTTGATAATACTTCTTCTGTATCGTCTAACTCTACTAGTGATAAAATCATGGAAGAGTACGAAACAAGAAAGAAAAAAGATATGGTGAAATAATTTTTTTTCACTGCAAAATACGAAGGAGCGACATTTTGTTGCTCCTTTTTTGTTTTTAGTAACTACTTAATAAGGCGTTCATTAGAACAAGACAATAAAAAACGATGAAGCATCCAAGAGATCAATTCCTTACCGTATATGGCCGAAAGCCTGTATTAGAACTGCTGGCACAACCTCATTTGTCGATCGCTAAAGTAGTGCTTGCTCGCAAAGCCAAGGGAGATATTATCAAACAAATCTTAGCGGCTTGTGAAGAACGACAAGTGACCGTATTGCGCTTAGAGGCTGAGGAAGTTTCTCGTCTTTCCAAGCATCCTAAACAAGATCAAGGAGTGGCTGCGGATGTTCATACGCCTTATATGGATGATGCCCTCAAAGCACTAGAAGGAGATTTGCCAGAGCGCTGTGCTTTCTTGGCACTAGATGGAATTACTACGCCTGCGAATGTTGGCCTCATTATTCGGNNAGATGGTATCCTTTTGCCAAGAAAAGGAAGTGCTAAATTAGATGCTTTTGTAATTAAGGCTTCTGCTGGTGTTGTTTTTAAGAGCCGTTTGCTTAAATGTGAGCGCTTAACACCTGTTTTGCGCAAAGCAAAAGAGAAAGGTTTTGCTATCTATGCTTTGTCAGGAGAGCAGGGGAGTACGATTTATACCGCCGATTTTGCGCCGCGTAGTATTTTTGTCTTAGGCAATGAATCCGCAGGCGTATCTAAAGCAACAGAAGAGTTAACAACAGCGCATTTTAGTATTCCAATGGCCAAAGACGTAGAATCTTTAAATGTGGCCTGTGCAGCGGCTGTTGTTTGTTCAGAGGTACGAAGAAGAGGCTAGAATATATTGTTGGTAAAGCGGTCAAATTGATAGGCAATAGCTACAGCAATGCTTTGGAGAGCCAATACTCGAAGAGGGAAATAAGTAAACTGATGAATGGCATAATCTTGAGATAATAAAAAACGTAAGAGCAGCATTAGCAGATTGGCCAAGAGGAGTATACTGATGATTTTAGTGCGCTTTTTTAAGGAATAATCAAGGACAGTTTTATCTTCTCCTAGATCACTAAAACCTGAAAGAATCCATTTTCTAATCGAATCAATGATGTAAAATATATATTCTCCATAGCTAATAATATAGTAGACAATAGCTAAAGAGAATAAGCTACACAGTACATAATTATGCAATAGTAGGGCTCCTAAAATAGCATAAGCAGGAACCCCAACTAGTATCACTATAATTAGCAAATAGAATTTAGCAATGACACTAAAAACTGATTTTTCGTTTTTCTCTTCTTCAGACATGAGTATTGATTTATAGATGAGTCAATTATACCTTAATTTCTTCAAAGACATTTCCTTTCTCTCCCTTCTTGCCTTCATACACTGTTGTTGTAGCCGATGATTTTGACGTATAACCACAGGGTATAAGTTGACGAAGCCCTATTGAATTTTTGGTGTTGATTATTAAATGAATGCCACTTTTTATCAAGAAAGATAAGGCTTCTAAATAGGGGAGGTTCTTCTCTGCAAGAATTGGTTCGTCTAAAATTAATAAACTAGTAGTGGTCAACAAACCTTTGGCCGCTAATAATTGGAAGAGCCCAATTTGTTGCTGGCAAGGAGAGCAATTTCTCCAAGAAATACGTGCTCCATGGTTTGGGTGATAATAAAATTGTTGTTCTTCGACAATGAATTGACCTCCTAAGATGGATTCCAATCCTTTGTAAAGAAAAGTATCAAGATCAATTTTTATTTTATTATCAAGGAGTGGCTTCAACCATGTTTGGGTATAAACGGGTGCCGCTGAAAGAGAAAACATCCCTGTCCATAAATCAAGAACAGCCGCTATATCCAATAAGAGTACTTCCGAGAAAATTGATCCTTTAAACGTTAATTGAATCGTCTCCTTTCCTTGTACGCGTTGGTAAACAGTCGCTGTATTCCCTTCATACAAATCTAATAAAGCACCTTCCTCATTCGCTTGATGGTTCACATACGCCTCCTCAAACAATTGATCGATTAATACATCATGCATGGCTTTTCCCAATAACAATTCCTTAGGAGCAACCAATTGGTAGGTTTTGAATTGCTGGACAACCGTTGCGACCAAATCGACATTATTTAAGTGGCGCAGAATATTGCAGCTTCGTACCAACCGTTGAGCGTCTACTCGACGAATATTTCCTTGGTGGGCTTCTCCCAATTCTTGAACAGTCTTAACGACTTTTTCCACTGCTCTCTGATAAAAAGAAAGGTAGACTTTAGGTGCTATATCTGCCAAGACAATTGTTTCTTGATGTAAGCCGTATTCTTGCTCTAAGGTACGTAATTGCTGCATGGCTTCCTGAAAGGCTTGTAAGGTTGTTGGATAGCGCTTTTCTTGTGCCGCAAAAGTACAGTATAGGGCTTTGGCTAGTGTGGTTTTGCCTGTATTAGACGCACCTATGAGGATAGTAAGACCTTGGAGTTGGATGTTGGCGGCTTGGATGGGGCCTGTGTTTTTTAGGGTGAGATTGGGCATTATAACTCATCTAGTATTTGATCAAACGCATCAGAGGTGACAAAGTCGATGTGACCAATTTTGTGGTATTTGTAATAGGCTCTTTCACTTGATAATAAGGTGCCTAATATAGCTAATTGTCTACCTGTCAACTTCATTATAAAATGACATTGTATAGTGCAATCTTGACTCATTAAAAAAGAAAAGAAATTGTCTTCTAAAGCACAATAATGGGCTATTTCTAACAATAAGAATAGACTATCAAATAGTTTTTTATCAGGTCTAAATTTATTGCGGATTTTATTGGATAAATCATCTACTGTAGGATAGAAATCTTGCTCGGCAGTAAAGCGATTAATCAATTTATCCATGTCTTTCATCTCTCCAAAGATGATCTTATTTTCTTCAGGAAGGATAAGAAGTGCATCACATGATTTAGGCGTACGTTGAGGGGGACCAATTTGAGAATAATAGGCATCTTTAACCGCATCAAAATCTATAACCTCTTTTTGGGATTGACAGCAAGAATGTTCAATATCCTTTATGGGATGAAGGGGGTAGAGTCCTTTGCTTTTTAAACCATCGATTAGTTGCTGTAACATGGAGGTGCTTTCTATTTTGAAACTTCTTTTTTGGATTTCGTACCACGGCTACGTTCTACCATTAGCTCTACCATAGGCGCTGCAAATGCTTTATAGACTGGTTCTAAATCCTCTGTTACATCTTTGAAAACACTGCCTTTCTCTGTCATTTCTCCTAAATAGACGTTTAGTTGATCCGCAATTTGTTCGTTTTGAGTGTATACATCTAAGGCTTCTATAAAGTAACTGCTGTGGGAGGTAAGTAATACTGGAATCCCTTCCTTGATTAGTGCAACTAATACTTCAGCATACTTGACCTGCCATGAGGGGTGGAGGTGTATTTCTGGTTCATCTATGATTAACAAGGAATCTTTATTGATGTTTCCACCTGCTAATAATAATTGAATTAAGCCAAAACTTTTGATACCTGCGGCTACGTTTTGGATAGGGTGGTTAATGTCCTCATTATCTTTGTAGAATAATTGATCATCAATAATGACTACTTGTCCATCGATGATATTCTGAATAATTAAACAGAGTGGTTTATTATAATCGGGAGTATAACTACTTTCAGAAATTTTTTGGACTAAATCACGTATATAATCAGGAAGAAGGTGATTTTGAGCATTTTGAAATGCTAAATTTTCCCTGATATAATGATGTAGGGTTAATGTTAAAGGAGATTCTATTAAAGTAGGGGTACCTATATATTGAGTTCCAAAATTGCCTCCTAATATTGATTTATTATCAGTAATATCAAAAACAGTTTTTAATGCTTTTGATGGAAAATCAATTTTGATAGAAGAGCTATTGTTTTTATTTACTTTATTGTGATAAGAAGATTTAAAAACAGATTGGATGAGGTCATCATGGGATTCAGCAACTACTAAACGATGATCAAAAGAATATCTTCGATTGTCATCGTCATTTTGCCAATCTTTAACAAGTTGGGGGTATTTTGACCTTAGGGCAGTGAAAATATTATTTAACTCATTTCTATTGTAATGTGTATTATGAGGTTGAATGATACTACGAAGCAATTGCTTATCTTCTTTGGCAATATTTTTAAACAAGTACTTAGTAAATCTTTTGAACATATCATTTGAAGAGTGTTCACTAAGCTTTACAATACTTTGAGCAAGACAATAAATAGCCTTTCCAATAGCAGATTTCCCAATCCCATTAGCACCAGCAATAACGGTCAAGCCATCCAGCTTAATATCTGCTTCATGCACCACTCCAATATCTCGAATAGAAATCTTCATAAGAATTCATTATAAACAGTCAATAATACTACAACCCCTTCAACATCCAAACATCACAACTATAATGCCCTGTACTTCCCAAAGGCTCCTCCAAATACTCAAAACCAGCCTTTTTGTACAATTTCTGGGCAGCCTTCATATAAGGCAAGGTCTCTAAATAACATTGCTCGAAGCCCTGCGTACGCGCAAAGTCCAGACAGCGGGCCATCAATTGAGCACCCAACCCCTTGCCTCTAGCTTGCTCTAGCAAATACATTTTTTGCAATTCACAAACTGCATTTTGATCCCCTTCTAAAGGCGCAATGCCAGCTCCACCAATCAGTACCCCATCTTCTAACACTACAAAATAACAACTTTTGGCTTGGTCATAGACAGAATACAAGGTGTCTAAAATAGGGTCAGCATAGGCCGTTCCTACTTTTGGGGCACCAACTTCCATTAAAACCGTTCTAATAACTGCTGCAAGAGGCGCATCATCAGCAGGCGTCATGGTTCTGATTGTAATCATAATAAGAATCGTATAAAAAGGATTAATCCCGCCACAAATAAGGA
Source organism: Aureispira sp. (assembly GCA_050633105.1). Lineage (GTDB taxonomy): Bacteria > Bacteroidota > Bacteroidia > Chitinophagales > Saprospiraceae > Aureispira. Next base: position 83,564 of record JBOEFW010000049.1, read on the forward strand.
AATAAAATAAAGGCCAAGGCCGCTAGAATAACATCTAGACACAATAAAATTAGCATGTCTTTATAATAAGCGGTATCCGTCATCAAACCCAAGGCAATCTTCGTCAAACGCATTAAGGTCATTAGCATAGGGATGATAATGGGAAAACTCAAAATAGCCATTAACGTCGCACTTTGGTTGGCTTTTGCCGAAATTGCCGACACAAAGGTAAAAGCAATAGAAAAACCCAAGGCGCCTAAACCCAGTATTTGATAAAAAAGCCAACTATCGCGTACAGGGTTTTCTAAGACAACAGAAAAAGCCCCATAAGCCAACAAACAAATGACGGATAACAACAGGGTGTTGTAGATCATTTTGGATAAAATGATCGCAGAAGGACTTGCTAAGGCATAATAATACAACTGTCGCTTAGGGCTCTCTTGGACAAAACTCTTGGCAATGGCATTGACGGAGGCAAATAAAACGATAATCCAAAAGAGCGCGCCCCACACCGCAGTGCCTATGCTTTGTCCTAGGGTGGTATAGACCACAAACACGGTAGACAACACATATAACAAGACACCACTAATGGCATACTTCTGACGGAATTCTAACCGTATTTCTTTAAACAGTAAATGCTTCGTTTCTGTTATTAAGTTCATACTGTCAAAAGTAACATTATTAGGCAAAATCTTGTTGTAGATTCACCAATTCTTCGCATTTAAAAGCGGTGATTCTCTTTAAAAAAATAAAGAGAATCACTTAGAGTACATTTTTAAACAAATTTCCTATAAAAAACAGCAAGATTGCTCTATATTTGATTTCAGTTTTCAAAATAAATTGAAAGTCACCAAAAATAAATTTATAAACATATGAAATTACTAGTTTGTGTAAGCCAAACGCCTGATACAACTACTAAGATCAAATTCAATGGCGATAACACTGAATTTGACGCTAGTGGAGTACAGTTTATCATGAATCCTTATGACGAATGGTACGCTTTGGTACGTGCTTTAGAACTAAAAGAACAAGCGGGAGGAACAGTAACTCTTTTTCACGTAGGGCCTAAAGCCAATGAAACCGTTATCCGTAAGGGATTGGCTATTGGTGCAGATGCTGCGGTACGTGTTGATGCAGAAGCTACTAGTGCTGATTTTGTGGCCCGTCAAATTGCTGATTATGCCAAGAAAGAGAACTTTGATATGATCTTTTTGGGTAAGGAGACTATTGATTACAACGGTTCTGAAGTAGGAGCAATGGTATCCGAATTGTTAGACTTGCCTTATATCTCTTATGGTATCCACATGACGGTTGATGGCAATATAGCTACTGTAGCGCGTGATATCGAAGGTGGTAAAGAAGTGGTAGAAGTAGATGCACCATTTGTATTGAGTTGTTCTAAAGGAATGGCGGAGCAACGCATTGCTAATATGCGTGGTATTATGATGGCTAAACGTAAGCCAATCAGTGTAATTCCTGCTGTTGAAGCAGACGCTTGGGTAAAGACAGTACAATATGAGTACCCAGCAGAAAAAACGGGTGTGAAACTAATTGATCCAGAAAACATGGAAGAATTGGTTAACCTATTACATAACGAAGCAAAAGTAATCTAAGAAATGGCAGTATTAGTCTATGCAGAGAGCCTATCAGGTTCTATAAAAAAAGCTGCTCTAGAAGCAGTTACTTACGGTAAACAAACAGCAGCTGCCTTAGGTACAGAGTGTATTGCTTTGACTATTGGTCAAGCAGATGATAGTGATAAATTGGGTCAATGTGGCGCAGACAAAGTCTATAATGTCGCTGCCTCTAATGATTTTGATGCGCAAGTTTATGCAGGAATCATTGCCAATGCCGCTAAAAAATTGAATGCAGATTGTGTAGTATTTGCACACTCTTCTTCTGGAAAATCAATAGCAGGTCGTGTTTCTGTTCGTTTAGAAGCAGGAATGGTATCTTCTGTGATTACTGTTCCTGAAGGAAGCAATTTTCAAGTAAAGAAAGGTGTTTTCTCTGGAAAAGGATTTGCTATCTACGAAATTAACACGGCTATTAAAGTGGTAACGATTGCTCCAAATACCTTCCGTCCAGAAGAGACAGGAAGTGCTGTAGCGGTAGAACAATTGGAAGTAGAAGTACCCCAAGGACGCATTCGAGTAAAAGAACAATCTACCGTTGATGGTGTTGTTCCTTTGCCAGAAGCAGAATTAGTAGTTTCTGCTGGTCGTGGTATGAAAGGTCCAGAAAACTGGGGAATTATTGAAGAAATGGCAGGCATCTTGGGTGCAACAACTGCTTGTTCTCGCCCAGTAGCGGATATTGATTGGAGACCTCACCACGAGCACGTAGGGCAAACAGGTGTTGCTATTCGTCCAAACCTATACATTGCTGTAGGAATCTCTGGTGCGATTCAGCATTTAGCAGGGGTCAATCAATCCAAAGTAATTGTGGTTATCAACAAAGATCCAGAAGCGCCGTTCTTTAAAGCAGCGGATTATGGAATCGTAGGCGATTTGTTTGACGTTGTTCCTCGTTTAAACGCAGCCTTGAAGAAATTCAAAAACGAAAACTAGTTCCTGACTTGTTTAAGTTAAGCTGGTTGTAATAATAATGCACAACATTCCTTTAGGAGTGTTGTGTTTTTTTATGGAATAAGAAAGAATAAAATAGGAAAGGAATAAGCATTAGAATTTCCTTCTGATGAAGAATCAGAATAAAAGAAAAATAACTAGAAAAAGTAGTATTGAAGGAAGATCAAAGGAAGGGGAGAAGTATAATAACTCGAAGAAAAATTGTTTTATTTTGATTGACCTAACAAACACATAAACAGCAAAAGAAGGTAAAAGGTTCACAGAGGTAACCAGTTTTTTGAATTTTTATTTTGATAATGAATTAAAGTATTGAGAATCAGAAGGAACAATCAAAAAATAAAAAAGGTCAAAACAACCACCACGCTGTTTTGACCTACACCATTTAATCTACCTTTTTTAAAAGTAGAGCAAAAGGTAACTATTCGTACACTTCATAGACGCCTTCTTGTAACTCAAAGCGAACATTACGGCCTAGCGCCAAGAAAGGTACAGCCGCTTTGTTTTGTAAGAGTTTAAAATAAGCGGCAGAGTTGAACTGCACACGGGTTGCCTTACGGTTAGTTTTGTCAGAGAGGGCTATGTTAGCGTCAAGCCATTGGTTGTTGTTCAAATAGAAAGCTCGGCCTTGTACATTAACAATGTCACTTCCCATGTTTTTACTTTCTCCAGCACTATTGGTATAGTTGAGGCGATCCAAGCCTAAACCTTTTTCAGCAGCACCCAAATTACTCGCTTTATTGAGTGTTTGTTGTTCTTGGCTTGCTCGAACAGACGCTTTTCCTGATTTGCGTTTGCTGCTAGGATTACCTGCTATGCTCTCGGCTTCTTCGGCAAAGTCGTCATTACTGAAAATGGTAGGTGCTTCTTGGCTGCGAGAACGCAACAATTGATCCTCAATGGGAATGTTTCGTTGTCGAGCAGCAACTTCTTCATCTTCTACAATCAAGTAAGAGGTGTAAGGGGTGATGATGCCATACTTTTTGGCCAAAACGGTGACGCTTTCTACCAATTCAGGATTGCTGCCATTGAGGCGAATTTGTTCTAATAAATAACCAACTGCTCGTGCAGCCCATAGATTAGGAATGAAGTTGAGTTCTGTTTGCTCGTTGCTAAAGACTACTTCGTATTCAAATTTTTTGCGTTTCCCATCAACATCACCACTTACTGTCAATTTACTTTTACCTGTTCCGTGGTAGCGTCCCATTACTGTAATGCTCTCCCCTTTGAATAAGTCAGGTAAGGTTTTATCATACAAATCAGAAACACGGATATTTTTGTCGAACTCCAATTGGATGTTGGTCATCACGGGAGAGGAGGCTTTGGTGTAAAAGTTAGATAGTTTTACTTCGATGTCTTCTTCAGGAAGAACATAGGTACTGTAGGCATTGGTTGCTTTGGTAAGCTTATCCAACAAATGGGTATTGAGGTTGGTACCAATGCCGAAAGTGAAAATGCGAACTTGTTGTTGATTGTGTTTTTGAACTTTTTGCAGCAGTTGCTCTTGGTTGGTTTCCCCAATAGTTGGTTTTCCATCGGTTAAGAAAATAATGAAGAAGGGGCGTTTGGATTCTTTTTCTTGTGCATCTAATGCCAAGGTAAGTGCTTCTTCTATATTGGTTCCTCCAATCGGTTGCAGCTGTTCTACAAATTCCAAGGCTTGTTTTTTGCTTCCCTTCCCATTGGGACTTACTTTACCAAATAGGGAAGTGGCTTCTGTTGAAAACGCAACGACATCAAAACAATCCTCAGGATTGAGGTTTTCTATACAGAACTGCAATGCTTTTTGCGCTTGTTGCATCTTTTCACCTGCCATGGAGCCTGATTTATCAAGGACAAAGACAATATCCTTGGGTAGGGTTTTAGTTGCTTTATCAAATCCTGGACTGATGTTGGCAAAAAAGAAGCCTGCTTCTTTGGGAGCTTTATAGGTAAGAACAGAAAGTCCTAGTGCTTTGTCATCTGTACTAAAGTACAATTGGAAATCACGATCAGCTTTTAGAGCTTCGGCTTCAAACCCAACAACAGCTGTTCGGTTGTTCTTACGTACAATCTCTGCATTGTGTGTAGGAGAATAGATGGTTTTGAGATCATGTTGGGTGCCCACATTGATTTTTAGGCTAAACTGTTGAGGAGACTTGGCCGCATACTTTTGCGTATTCATGGGAAAGTTATAAGCAATGGTTTGTTGGTCTCGTACTAGTGTTTCGGTATAAGTCAATTCAATCTTCTGCTCTTTTTGTGGGAGAATGGGAAAAATCCGCACACGAAATAGACGGTTATTGTAGTATTCTAATAATGCAGGATCTTTTGCTCGACGAACAATTTCTTCATAAATCTTACGAGCTTTGCTGGCTTCTAGCAATTCTGCTTGATGAACAACGCCATTAATGATCATTTTGAAATCCGTTATAACGACTCCTTTGGGCACTGGAAATAGGAAATGCCCTTCTAATTGTTGACGACCAGGGTTGAAAAAAACTTGCTTAATCGTAGTGGTAGCTGTTTGCCCCACAATAGTGGCATCTACATTTAGCGAGCGGACTTCTAATGGAAACAAACGATTGTGGGGGACATGCTGGGCGTTTTCGTGTTGGCTTGGGGTAACTAAGATAAAACCACCTGCTTGCAAAGACAAAGCAGCAAAGAAGAACACACCTAGAAGTATCCAGCGAGAATGGATAAAAGACATAGGGAACGTTTTTAGTGAAAGAAATAGTCCATTGAAATAGTAACTGTTGCGTGAGCTCAGTTACTTCCATAGATGCCTATCTTTTTCGAAAGGGTGTGTGCTGTTCCCAAATAAAATTAAAAAAGCTTGTTAAAGTTGTTCTAGTGTTTCTTTAATTAGATTCTTGCTTTCTGCTTGTCGTACAATAGCGCGTTTGATGCGGCCTCTTTCATCAATAATCAAATGGGTAGGGTAGGCCAATAAACCTAACTGTTGGGCAAAATTTTCTTGGCCAGAGACAAAAGTGAAATCTAAATTCTTTCCTCTTAAAAAACGCGACAAATCAGCCGATTGATCTAGGGCGGGGGCTAGCCAAAGGAAAGAACGCTCTTTTTTATATTGTTTGGTTAACTCATTGAGGGTCTTTAATTCTTGTACACAAACAAAAGAAGCTGTCATCCAAAAGGTCAATACGGTTGTTTTTCCAATAATGTCCTTACGGGTATAGCCATTGCCTTCCACATCAACCAATTGAAAATCTGGTAAAATTGTCCCCTCTAGAGCTTTGCTGTGTGCTGCAATACTGACCAAGTAAACTTCTTCAGAGCCATCATTATTGATTCGTTGCTGAGAAACATAAGCACCATCAGCTAATAGACGATTAAACTGATCCGCTGAAATAGAATGTCTTTCAGCGTCATAAAAATGGATGCGTTGTGCGATCTGAGCAGGGATAGTTCGATGAGCTGAATCTTTGATGTGATCAAATTCTATTTCCTTGTTTTCAGATCCTTTACAGGCAACTAAGAGTAATAGTAGGGATATAAGTATAGTAGTGCCTCTCATAGAAGAATAATTGTATTGTTCTAATATTAACTTAGGTTTAACAAGTTTAGGATAGGAAAATTCAAAAAAAATTATAATAAATTCGTCTTGTGAATGGATTTATGCGCTTTTTGTTCCTCCTCTAGTCATCAATTTAAAGAAAGATACTAAGATTAACAAGGCTTCTATAGTAATTTATTAAGACTAATCAATCAATAGTGCTTTTTTACTATAAAAACATAGTTATTATTGGCACTTATAGTTATTCTTTTTTTTGAGAATATTGCCTTGTTTTTAATGGAATGCTTGACTATATGTAGGAACTTTTAAAAATACTCATAACTCTTATTTTTAGCTACTAAAGGAAAATAGAACGGATAAAAAATTCATTAAAATGCCTACTAATTAATGAGAAAATAAACAATCTATTTTAGAGGAAAAAATGAAATGTATTTTGTTGTTGGTATAATTTAAAATCAATTATAAACTACTTTTCTACAGCGATTTTTGGTTTGTAAAAGAAGTGATATATAAGTTGTAAATTAAGAAGAAAAAGCAAAATGATGAATAGTCTATTGAGTGAAGTACGCAGAAAATAGAGTAAGCATACCAGATGCTCGGAAGTATAATAAAACGTATAGTCAATTAGATTCTTCTTATTAGGGAGATTCGCAATGTTTTTCTTAGACAATTCATCCTTATTGATATTTCGGCAAGAATTTTCAGCGCGCAGCGAATTTGGAACAAATTTATGGAATAACGAATATACGCCAAGGGATAAACTGTTGATTGTTGTAGATGCGTTATATGCGAATACTCCTTTCATCCGTTTAGTTCAAAGCGAGCAAATGAAATTCATAACGGTTGTCAAACCAAGGATTGTTGATTTTTATAAAAAATGATATAATTTGAAATTTTATCTACAGAGATTATAGAGCAGTATTTTTTATGAAGTTGCCAAATTTTAGGCATAGTAGATGAAGTAAATATCATTAATAATTTGTAGTTTGTAGTATTCTGTATCTAGATGTTTTTTATTTTATTAATACATTATAGACTATGCGACAAAATTTGTACATTTTACTTCTTTTGATCGCCCCATTGTTACAAGCTCAATACCAACACCAGGCTGTTTTTCCCACGTATTCAGGCAGTACTTTACTAGATTCTTTAATAATTCGTTATAAGCCTATTACAACCTTATTATACGATGAAGCTAGGGATACACTTTATGCCCTTATCTATCGACATCAGGATAGCGTCGAATGTGTTTACACAGGGCATAAACTACGACTGCCTCTAGGGGTAGATCCTTCTACCAGTTTATATAGAGGTGGAACTAGTAATGGCATCAATGCAGAGCACACCTATCCTCAAAGTAAAGGTGCCCGTTATGGCAATGCTAAGAGTGACATGCATCATCTCTATCCAACACGAACGGGGGTGAATTCTGCACGCAGTAATTGTCCATTGCTTACTATTGATGCGGCTAGCACTACAAGTTGGTATTATCGAACCTTAGTTGAAGTCATTCCAAGTCTAAATAGTGCCTTGTACAGTAAGAAGGATATTTCTGCTTTTGCTTTTGAACCGCGGAAGAGCCATCAAGGAAATGCCGCTCGCGCTATTTTTTATTTTTATACCATGTACAAAACAGAGGCAGATGCAGCAGATCCTAGCTTTTTTGCGCAACAACTTCCCAGTCTATGCCAATGGCATGTAGATGACCCTGTTGATCAATTGGAGTGGGAGCGCACCTTTAAAATCGCTACTTATCAAGATGGAAAGGTGAACCCTTTTGTCTTAGATTGTACGTTGCCACAACGCAGCTATTGCCCTCATTTGCCTTTGAGCACTTGTTATAGTTCTTTGCCAACTTTGGCTGATTTAGGAACTACACTTTATGAAGCATATCCCAATCCAGCAGTCCATCACATTACGATTGCTTATGAATTAGAACGCCCTAGCTACACGCACTTAACTATCTTTAATAGTTGGGGACAAGTCGTTTGGAGGCAAGACCAAACAGCGGTTATAGGCCTCCAAGAAACTCTTGTTCCTTGTCAGAACTGGTCATCTGGGGTGTATCATTATCAACTGACCATCAAACAAGGTAACCAGCAAGTGCAGGTAGGACATTCCTTTATAAAAGGCAAGACTTAAAAACGGAAACTGAGTGCACATTGCAACGACGAGTCATTAAAAGGATCAATGATATTGCCATTCACATCTGTTGAGGTTGGTGCATTGGGACTTTGGAAACGATGATTCCAGCGCAGTTCTAACCCAACACGGCTACAGCAAAAACGATAGTGTAGTAAGCCAACCCAATTCAGGCCTAAGCGTCTGTTGGGTAAAGGGCCGCCTTGCGCATGGGCTAAGTAACTCAAACCAAAACCACTAGCCATATAGAAACCTTTAGAGGGCATGATCTGTAACATCAACGGTAGATTAACAGAGAAATAATCCGTATCTCCATTGGCGACCCAAAAGTTTTCTTCTCGTCCTTGCCAAATAAGATTCCCTTCTGCCCGTAACTGGAACCAAGGCAAAAAATGTAGTTCATGGATAAGGCCAACGGTTGCTCCAAGACGAGGGGTGGCAGGCCCACCAATACCATGTGCGCTTGCTCCTAATCGCAAATGTGTTTGAAAGAAACGTTGACAGCAACTGTTTCGGTGGGTAGAACATTGTGCTTGGCTCTGAACCGTGCCACCTAATAATAAACCACTCCAAATAAGAGCGACCCATAAGTTTTTGTAAAGGGAAGAGTAAAGAATAGAGTTTTTCATATCTAATTTAGCTTTTAAGAAGCGTTAATAAAAGAACTACTAATAGAATTAGTAGGTGTGATAAGGAAGGGTGTAGCTTGTATTTTATCATTTTACGTGCCAAACTCTTTAGTAATGGCCTTGTTTTTGAATAAGGTTTAGCCGTTTTAACTTCATTAAATACATAGAATGCATGGACTTATCGGCTCCTTTTTTTTCTGCTAAAAGACTCCCTCTTTTCTTTTCTTTATATTCTTCTTTACGTTCTCTTATTCTCCTTCTAAGCTGCTGTTTTTTAGCTTTACCAAGTGAAGGACAAAAGGAGGTACATCTATCACCTATTAAAGTGAATCAAGCTTGGGGAGTGGTGAATCAAGAGGGGATTTTACAGATTCCTACGGTTTACGAACAAGTCCAAATTGTTCAAGAAGCATTGATTCTAGTAAAAAAAGAAGGAAAATTTGGAGCATTACGATCAGACCAAACAATAGTACTCCCACTAGTGTATGATAAATTAATGGCAGCAGGGCAGGGACTATTGTTGGCGAAGAAGGAAGGGAAGTATGGCTATCTAAAAGAGGATGGTCAAGAACTGTTACCTTTTGTATATGAAGGAGGGTACCCTGTAGAAGAAAATGGTTGGATTGCAGTCAAACAACAAGGGAAATGGGGATTTATAGATCAAAAAGGGGCGGTTAAAATTCCTTTGGAGTACGATTATGTACGTTCGTTTGAAGGGCCTTTGTTACCTGTTGCTAAAAAAGGGAAGATTGGTTTATTAAATGTCCAGCAAAAAATAGTTATGCCTATTTTTTGTGATCAGGTTGGACAGTATGGGGAAGGCTTGATTGCTGTTGGAAGAAATGGCTTATCAGGGTATTTGGAGGAAAGTGGCCAATTGAAAATTCAAATGATTTATCATCAAGCGAGGGCATTTAAGGAAGGTTTGGCTGCGGTAAAAATGCAAGATACTTGGGGCTATATTAATACCGAAGGCGCTATTGTACTTCCCTTTGAATATGAAGAAGCGGCTTCTTTTGAACAGGGGTTGGCAAAAGTTAAAAAAGCAGGAAAATGGCAACTGATTGACCCAAAAGGTACATCAAAAGGAGCACTGTATGATAATATGGGAGCTTTAGTAGAAGGGAATACTTGGGTGCAACAAGGGCCCAAAATAGGCTATATTAATGAAACAGGACAATTGATAATAGCCGTTCAATATGATGGCAATCAGGTTAGAGATTATTCAGAAGGGGTTGTAGCTGTACGCAAAGATAATACTTGGGGCTATTTAGATGTAGAAGGAAACGCTGTGTTAGATTTTGTGTACCAAGAAGCTGGGGATTTTAAACAGGGATTAGCCTTAGTTGTACAAGGAGATAAAAGGGGCTATATTAATCAAAAGGGGGAATGGATTTATCTATTGCCCTCGTTAACACCACAACCAAAAGAGTAGGTTTATTGTTGTTTTGGCAACTGTTTTTCACCTTAACGCCTTACTATTTTACTGCCTAGCGAAGTTGTACAAGAGAAAAACCTAGTGAGGAAAGTATCATTGCTATAGAAGACTCTGTTGTTTGGAATTGGATCATAAACGATCTTGGTTATTGGCAGTTGCTTGACCCGCTTCTTGGCAAGAGGCGGATTACCCTAAGGGAATGGCTAACTTTTTTGTACTCTGGGTAGCGATTATTTCTTTTGTCTTTCCTTGGCTGGAGGCTAATTGGAGGACATAACAAGCAAAAGGAAACGGAACAATGGACGAAGGATGTAATTTTATAAAACTTAGCAGACAAAAGTAGGGTGCAATTTTATTAAAAATCATACTTTTACAGCCAAGAACAAGACTAGTTCTCACTTAGTCTTTGGTATTATTATTAAAAATTACATAAAAAATACATTACACCATGGCCTTGAATAAAATTACGGACATCTTGGGTACAGAGAAGTCAGATTATCTGCTTAACTACACTTCCTCTACTTTTGACAAAAGCAAGCTATACGTTCCCAGTCCCAATTTTATTGATGATGTTTGGAAAGATTCTAATCGCAGTATCCAAACATTACGTAGCTTAAGCAGCTTGTATGAGCATGGACGTTTATCAGGAACAGGTTATGTTTCTATTCTGCCCGTAGACCAAGGCTTAGAGCATACTGCTGGAGCTTCTTTTGGTCCGAATCCTATGTATTTTGATTCCGAAAATATCGTTAAATTGGCGATTGAAGCAGGCTGTAATGCCGTGGCAAGTACCTATGGTGTATTGGCTTCTGTAGCCCGTAAATATGCCCATAAAATTCCATTTGTCGTCAAAATCAATCACAATGAATTGATGACTTACCCCAACAAGTACGACCAAATCATGTACGGTAGCATCAAAAATGCTTGGGATATGGGAGCGGTAGCAGTAGGAGCAACAATTTATTTTGGTTCAGAAGATTCTAATCGTCAAATCATAGAAGTAGCAGAAGCTTTTGACTATGCCCATGAATTGGGTATGGCAACGATCTTATGGTGCTATACACGTAATGGTTCTTTCAAAAAGGACGGAAAAGATTACCACGCAGCAGCTGATTTGACAGGACAAGCGAACCATATTGGAGCAACTATTCAAGCGGATATTGTGAAGCAGAAATTGCCTGTCAACAATGGCGGTTTTACCAATATTGGTTTTGCAAAAACGCACAGCAGTATGTACGATCAATTATCGACGGATCACCCAATTGATCTATGCCGTTACCAAGTAGCGAATGGTTATATGGGCCGTATTGGTTTAATTAACTCTGGTGGTGCTTCTGGTGGAAACGATCTTCAAGATGCCGTAGAAACTGCTGTGATTAACAAACGTGCAGGAGGAATGGGCTTGATTCTAGGTCGTAAAGCCTTCCAAAAACCAGTACAAGAAGGAGTAGATATTATCAATGCTGTACAGGATGTTTACTTGACGAAAGAAATTGATTTGGCGTAAGCCGAATGGAAGAATAGAAGGAAATAATTTTCCTATTTTGAAGGCATGTTGATTCGTTCAGCATGCCTTCTTTTATGTTTTATCCCTTGCGAAGGGCAATTATTCTAAATTAGCAAGAGTTGGTTCTAACCCATTGCATGGGCTGTCTTCCTAATAGAAACGATCCGTAGAGACTGGCAAAACAATTTAAAGTTGCTTTGAAATAAGATTTATAGACCCATTTGATGGTTTAATTCTGCTGCCGTTGCTCTAGCAAAAATCTATACTAGGTGTAGATCCATTCTTTTTTGTAGGCCGCAATGACTTGTTCTACCAAAGCATGTTTTTCTTCTGTTACGCCTAGAATGTCGGTATAATACATGGTGCGGGTACAATTATACAATTCCATACTCCTGATGTATGCATTAATGCTTTTTAAGGTTTGGAAGCTGGCTTTTTCTACCATTAAATTGCCATAATTGTCAAAGATGTATAAGTATTTGTAGTTGTTTTCTTCTAACAACTGGTACAACTGTTCATACCCTTTTTGTTGATCCTCGTTATCAATTTGGTTTTCCCAATACAAAATGGGTTGTTGGGTTTTAAGCGTTTCTTTTCCTGATAGTAAAACATCATAATCATAGCCATCGGTATCTACTTTGATTAAGGCTAAATTATGGGTATCCTGTGCCAATGTATCTAAAGAGGTAACAACGTAATTAGGGGTATCACTGCCTTCAACAATAGTAGCGGTTCCATTGATGTGCTTCAATGTTCCTTTTACTTCGTTTCTACTAACCAAAGCTTTGACACAACGGATGTTTTCTTTCCTTCCTACAGGCAGTTGAGCAATGTTCTTTTCTAATAGGGGGAAATATAAATCAGAAGGTTCAACACAAAGAAGCTGTGCTTGACTTGTACTACGAAGCATGATGGCCGTATCACCAATATTGGCCCCTACATCTATAATGGTTTGACCAGCAGTTATAAATTGGGCTAAAACGGGCAAAAAACGATCATAGAGTTTATTGTCTCTTTGATATTCAGGCAGTAAGTGGTTGGAAGTAATGGCAAAGGATAAATCACCAATGCTATGCGTTTTTCTAAATTTGCGCTCTAAACGCTTTTTTATAGTTAAAAGAACAGGAGGGATAAATTGTTGAATGGACATAGAATAATACGGATAGATAAAATGGTGGTAATCTGTTTCTGTGAAAGGTAAGCTTTTTTTTTTACTTATCTCTGTTCTTATTTTGTCGTCTCTCAGCATTTGTAAAGACGGCCTGTAAGGTAGATTATAAACCGTAATATTTTCTAAAAAGCAGTATAAGAAAGGAAGATTTTGTCAATGTATGGAAGGATGTTTCTTTGACAAAAAAATGATTTGGCTTGGTTCAAATTAGTTCCTATGAAAAGCCTTTTTATAGGAAAGTACTCTAACTAGTTAGAGTGTTTTTTTGTTAGGAAATAACCCAGTCAAATTTATTTATAGCTTGTTTTTTTGTTAGGACTATAGAAGTGTTGAGCCCGAAGAGTTGCTTGTAGGATTTAAACTTAGTTTTATAAGAAGTATTTACACTATTGACATAAGAGGTGTATTTATCTTCTAGCTCTATAATGGAAATTAATTTGATAACAGTTTCTGTTGTTATTGTAAAGTTGAAACATTTAGCAATACGATTTCCTTGATCTGTATTAAGAAGAACTGCTGCTAGCATTGCTGTCGCATCCTTAGATTTTTTTACTAACTTTTTAACTAAAGCCTCTGCTGTACTTTTTTGTGTATTAGATGTTTGTTTGGATAAAGCACTAATGCATTTTAATTCTACGAGATATAACGTATTATTTGGTGTATCAAACCAACAGACATCTATTTCTGCAAGATTTTGTTCTATTTCTTTATACCCTTGACAATTTTCAAATCTAAATACTTGATTTTCATCAGGAAAACTAAGTGTGATATTACTCTCTTTTATGACAATAGGATTAGGCATCGAGATCTACATTTAGTTCTTGATCAAACATAGCGAGTGATTCATTAATAATTGAATTTTCTGGTAAAATCCCCTCTATTAGATTGGTAAATTGGGCTTGAACAATGTCCTCTTCTGTTCTTTTTAAATTCCAACAGAGGGCATCTATTTTGTCACGACTAGCGCAAATAGCCAGTTGTTTGATTACAAAATAACTATGAGAAGCCATAAATATTTGAACCCCTGCTTTGCTCATAGAAACGAGCATCTCTATGAGTTTGCGAACCGCATCAGGATGTAATGTTGTTTCCGGTTCATCAAGGAATAAGATGGTTCCTTTTCCTAGTTGGCGATTAGCAATCAAGGTATTTAAGATGCCAATTTTTTTAATTCCCTCTGCTGTTTGGTGCATAGAAAATTTTTGGTTGCCTTTTTTGAAAACAAAAGGTTGCTTTTCATCTTTGGTTTGCTGTATTTTTCCCTGAAATAGGTCTTCTAATTCTTTATTAACAGTACTCAACTCACTAGCTACTCTACCTTTTGATACGGGTAATGCAAGCGCTTTTATAAGATCATAATAAGTATCATCAAATCCTGTTCCGTAGATATTTTCTCTGATGTTTCGAATATCATTGAATGCTGTTAAGACTTCTTTAGGAGGAAGGAATAGGGAATTAAAACGATCAGATGGAAATTTTTCTATCTTATTACAATTAGGAATTTTTTTGGTGGTTTGTTCACCAAAAGAATAATAGATAGATTGGCTGTAAGCAGCATTATCTTCTATTCTAATGTTAATTTCTGCTTTTCCAGAACTACCTTTTTGCACCAAATCTCCTAAGCCTTTGGCAGGCATGAAGGTGGTAAGCATTTTGTTACTGAGTTCCTCCTTGAAAGTGCTTAAAGAATTACCATTATTATTTTTTAAACCATGTACTTGAAGAGCCTTTGTACTAGCATACAATAGTTTTAGTAAACCTGTTTTACCCACATCATTTTTACCAATGATGAGATTAATCATAGGCAAGTCAGCGTTACTCAAATCTGAGTGGCTCATGAAATTTTTTACATCAATAGAGGCAATCATGGTATGTTATTGGCGGTATAATTAGAAAAAATGTAATAGTTTAAAGATACTCCATTTCTACACAAGAAACCAATATTCTTTTAAATATCTAGTAAGATTAAAAGATTAGAACTTTCCCATTTTCCTCTATGAAAACAATGCAAATAATTTATTTCTTACCTTTATTAAGAATCAATGACCAGCATTTTACCAACCATTGACAACCATGAAGCACCAACAATTCTTACAGCAACTTAGCAACCTATCGACCTCATTGATTCCTATAAGGGCTTCTGAAAGCCCTTCAAAAAAGTACACTAAAATAGACCTTTCTACTGCTGCTAAAGCCCTAGAACAATTAGATTTAACAAATCCTACGGCTATGGAAATCTATATAAAAGGATATTGTGCACAACAAGGCGCATCGGTCGCTTATGGAGGGTATTTAGAAGAGAGAAACCTATACAAACGCAGTGATCATTTTAACCAAGAAGATGCCAGTACAGAGCGAAACATTCATTTGGGGGTAGATTTTTGGGCAGCAAAAGGGACACCTGTTCTAGCACCTTTGTCAGGAAAAATACACAGCTTTCAAGATAATGTAGGTTTAGGAGATTATGGGCCAACGATCCTTTTAGCACATGAATTGGTTGGAGAATGCTTTTATAGCTTGTATGGGCATTTGAACCGCACTTCTTTAGAGGGCTTGGTTGTCGGGCAGACGATAAAAGCTGGGGAAGTTTTGGCACATTTAGGAGGAGCAGAAGTGAATGGTGATTATGCCCCCCATTTACACTTCCAATTAATACGTGATTTAGAAGGAAAAAAAGGGGATTACCCTGGTGTTTGTAGTCAAAAAGATTTGCCTTTTTATCAGCAAAATTGCCCTGATCCTGCTTTGTTATTCTATTTTTTGTAATGGAGAAAGCTATTTACCTTTTTTAAATTAAAACTTACTCCTTCTTAATTTTATTTCTTAACAATTAAATGTCATAACTCTACTTTTAGTTGTTGTATCGACCTATAAAAAGAAAGCCAAGACATNNATGTCTTGGCTTTCTTTTTATATAGTATATATACAGTGCTTAGCGCTTAGGCATATTTGGTAGGCTCATTCCACCTCCTTTGCCTTGCATTTTACTCATCTGGTGCATCATTTTGCGCATTTGCTCAAATTGACGCATGAACTGATTCACTTCTTCTAGTTTGTTACCAGAACCACGAGCAATACGTTTTTTGCGACTTCCATTAATGACACCAGGGTTTTTACGTTCTAGAGGAGTCATGGAGTTAATGATTGCTTCAATTTTACTAAAAGCATTGTCATCAATATCCAAGTTCTTCGCCACTTTACCCATACCAGGAATCATGCTGATAAGGTTTTTGAGGTTACCCATCTTCCGAATGTGATTCAATTGCGTTTTGAAGTCATCAAAATCAAATTGATTTTTTTGAATTCTAATTTCTAAACGCTTGGCTTCTTTTTCGTCAAATTGCTCTTGGGCTTTTTCTACCAAAGAAACAATATCACCCATTCCCAAAATACGTTGTGCCATACGATCAGGGTGGAAGACGTCTAAGTCGCCCATTTTCTCCCCACGGCTAACGAATTTGATCGGTTTACCTACCGTATATTTAATAGATAAGGCAGCACCACCACGGGTATCACCATCCATTTTTGTTAAGACAACACCATCATAATTAATGCGTTCATTAAAAGCTTTGGCTGTATTGACCGCATCTTGACCAGTCATGGCATCAACTACAAAGAGCGCTTCTGTTGGGTTGATTGCAGTTTTTACGGCAGCAATTTCATTCATCATTTCTTCATCAACGGCCAAACGGCCTGCTGTATCCACGATGACAACATCATAATTCATTTTGGCACCATGCGCAACGGCATTTTGTGCAATTTCTACAGGGTTTTTGTTGTCTTCTTCTTTGTAGACATCAACGCCTACTTGTTCTCCAAGAACACTCAATTGCGTGATTGCGGCAGGGCGATAGACATCACCTGCTGCTAATAAGACACGTTTTCCTTTTTTAGTTTTAAGAAATTGAGCCAGTTTACCTGTAAAGGTTGTTTTACCAGAGCCTTGTAAACCTGCAATCAATATAATACCTGGTTTCCCTTTGATATTAATACCAGCTGCTTGACCACCCATCAAATCAACCAATTGATCATTGACAATTTTGGTCATTAATTCACCAGGGCGAACAGCGGCAAGTACATTACGAGTACCCATCGCTTCTTCTTTTACCTTATTGGTAAATTCCTTGGCAATTTTATAGTTCACATCCGCGCCTACCAAAGCACGGCGAATTTCTTTGATAGAAGTAGCGACGTTGATTTCCGTCAATTTACCGTCTCCTGTCAACGATTTAAAGGCACCATCTAAACGTTCTGATAAACTATCAAACATATGCGGGTTGTATTTTTATTTTGAGAATATAGCCTAGTTTCTGGACAGTAGTAAAAGATTCTTTTACTACTGTCCACACATAGGAAAGGGCGAATATAGCAAAATTATAAAAGAATGAAGCTTTAGACCTTCAATAATTTTATGTACTTGGATAGGAATAATCATTTTACCAAACGTATGAATTGCAATACTCATGGTTTTGGATGTCTAGGACGAACTAATAATCATGAACGTGGAGCAGGGGAGTTGTTGGATGCTACAAAAACTGTGAAAACAACAGCTGCTTATCGTATCTATGGAGCGTTGTGGTTGAATAAAAATAAGGTGATTTTTTATCTAGACAGTAAAAAGATTGGTGAAGTTGTTCCGCCAGTAGATTTTAACTTAGAACATTATAAATGAAAAACGCCTAATCATAGGGATATGCTCAAACAGCCGAGCGAAATTGCAAACATGTTGTTCCTTTTTAGACAAAAAGTAGTTCTAAGATCGCTTTTTGAACAGCGCAAAAACAGAAACGAAAACCCAAGTACCTTCTAGAAGAACAAAAGGATAATAACGAATCCACCAAGAGGCAAAACAGGCCAAAGAAGCGCCAATCAAATTGAGTAAAATATAAGAGATGGAGTCCACGCTTAATTTTTCATTGAGTTGTAGAAAGTAGGCCAATAAAATCATAGAAACGCCAAAAAATCCGATAAAATCTATAGTAGTCATAATAAGATTTAATCTAGTAAAAGGTTTTTTCGTGGACCTTACTTTTGATAACAAAGTTAGGTGAAGTCACCGTTCTTACCCAAACAAGGCCATCAAAATACTGGCATAAAATAATTGGATCAGTGGAGTACTTGGGATGGGTGAAATTATAAATTTCTTGATGGAACCATTTGTTTTCCTTGCTCCTCTTTTGTTGACTAATTGGAATAAACAATAAATCGTCTTGTTTCTGTAAGAGTTTATATTGTAAGCTGTTCTTAGGCAGTTGGTCTATACTATAATCATAGGGACGATTCCTGAAAATATGAACAGGATCTCCTAAAGAGTTAAAGAAACCAATGCTGTAGTAGCGTTTTTTATATTTTTGGTGTAAAAAGGTCCCCATACCAACTCTCCCTAAGGGGACATCGTTAGCAATATGAAAGTTATGAGCGGAAAGGATGATTTTTTCTTCAGGGTAGATTTCTTCCGCGATCCATGTTACAATATCTGCCATTACTGAATCCCGTTTTTCAATAGAGTAGCGTCCATGATTTCCATTCACTTCTTCCCATTGTGGATAGGTCTTTAAGAAGGTTTGAAAATCAGCTCGATTGCTATCAATAGCAATGCCTAGTGCCTTGGAGAAAAAGGAAACAGGGCGTTGGTCTAGCATATCAAAACCAATAAGCTGTAGTTTAGGGCGTGCTTTGACGTATTGGATCAATTCCAAATGGTGTTGGGTGTGCCAAACAGGGGTTAATGCCTGTTTGAGAATCAGGGTATCATTTAGACTATCCCGATAAGCATTGGCAAAATAAGTCATGGCTAAATCTCCTTCTAGTGCCAAGACATTGAAACCCATTTCTTCATGCAAGTATTGAATCATCTCTACTTTGAGTCCATTAAATTCTTTACATCCATGATAATTCTCACCTAAAGCAACGATTCTTTTTTTGGCTAGAATTTTTCCCAGAGAAGCCCATTTTTCTTTGATGGGCACTTGTTGAGGGATGGGGATGTCTATTTGTGCCCAGTTGTGTTGTGCTAGGAGCAAGAAGCAAAGACTAAGAAATGTTTTGAGTTTCATGGAAGGATGGTTACTTTTTATAGCTGATTATTAAATTGCCTTCTAAAAAAAACACTTTACAAGTAGGAAGTGCTTCTTTGATGATTTGTTGTTGTTGTTTTGAAAAAGAATTGTTCGCTAAAAAGAGCAATTTCAGTTGTTGCAACTGTGCTATATTGCTTGGCAGGGAGGTTAATTTATTGTTGTTGAGGTTTAATGTTTTTAGCTGTTTTAGCTGAATAATTGATGGTGGGCTGTTCTTGCAGGCTTGTTTTATCAAGAAGGGAAGCATAGAGTGTTTCATAGATCGTGAAATCCATTGTGATATTGGTTGCTTGGAGCAATTGTAGGGCAAGGTGGATATTGGTTTCATCACCTGTTTGAAGAAGCGCCACTATTTTTTCACGATTATCATGGGACATGGATCAGGGAATTTTAGCAATGGTTGTTAACAACCATTGCTCTAGGCAAAGAGAAGGAAAAGAACTCTATTAATGAGGATTAAACCGATCCAACGTTTGCCAATACTTATCCTTATACAATTCAAAATTTATCTCAATGCGCTCCTGATAAGCCATTGAAATTTTATCCAGAACCTTAGAAGGGATTCTAAAATCAACACAATAAAGGTAGATTTCTCGGACAGAATCGGCCGTTTGTCTACCCACATTCAAATAGCCTTCAACCTCTTTTAATTCCTCTAAGATGGTATCTTCAATCTCATTGAGCAACTCAAAAATAGGATCATCTGGGAGACCATTGTTATCTTCTCCATCATAATGGATTTGAATCAAGGCAAGCCACGGGTGGGAGGCTTTATGTTCCCATTCTAGTAAATCGGCATTGATAATTGCAAAAAGTGGTAAGCCATTGTTTAGCGTGGCTTCGGCACTTAAATAATTGCCATTCTCTGTTTGTTGCCGAACTCCTTTGTATTTTTCTACAAATTCCTTTTCTCGCCAGATCAAAAAGTTCTTTAACTTGGTGAGAGGGATTAATTTGTCCGTCGCTTCATCGGGATGGATAATATGGAGGTTATCAATCGTCGTGATGGAATGAAGTTCGCCCAAATAGGTATCTATAGCCAGATAAACACCATTGGTAATTACATTTTTATTCTCTTCCGTCCAGTCTTGATGGGTCACCACTAAATCAATTTCATCGGGCATAGAAGCATGATCAATGGAATAAAAATTCATGGTGCTGTCATCAAACTGATAATCATTCATTTTGATGCTGGATTTCTGCATTGGAACAGGCTGCTTAAGGGCCGTGATTTTCCAATTGTCAAGCGCAGGAGCCGCAGCAACTAATTCTTCTACAAAAACAATGTTTTTGATAATGCCATCGGCGGTAAAAACTAATTCTGCGGTATCTGTATTAGACATCCCTGCCAAAAAATAAAAACCTTTTCTTACGTCATCTAATTGACCACCCAACTCCTTGAAAAACTCGTTCTCAATGTCTCCTTGCGCCTTAATTACAGCATAAAACCGTTGTTCATGCTTGGAAAACCACTTCCAAAAAG
Source organism: Aureispira sp. (assembly GCA_050633105.1). GTDB lineage: Bacteria > Bacteroidota > Bacteroidia > Chitinophagales > Saprospiraceae > Aureispira. Next base: position 104,095 of record JBOEFW010000049.1, read on the forward strand.
TACTATAGGAAGGGAGGGGAGGTTCATTTTTATTGAAGGAGGTTTTTAAGAAATTCATGTGTTAGTTGATTTGTAAAATAGTTTCTTCTGAAAGAATAGGAGTATAAAAAATTACAGAGACCAACAGTAAAGTTACTCTTTGATTAGACCAACTCCAATATAATGATGGAAATTTTCGGTAATTTCAACTCTATAGGGAAACTCTTTCCCTGACATATCATCTGACCAAGGTTCTTGAGTAATAGTTACACTAATATATCTATTGTCCATAGAAAGAGGCTTGTCAGACCTAATATGATAGATGCCATTGCCCAAAAACACATTAGTTATTTCATAAGCGTGAGTTTCTGTTCCATATACTGAAACGAAGATAATAGTTTGATTACTCACTCTCAAACTCCATCCTGGTTCATTTCCGATTCCAATGATTTTTTCAATCTCAGAATTAAGAAGAAGTTTTACATTTAAAGCCTTCTCATACAGTATTGGTTCATAAGATTTTCCATACTCTAAAGTAGCATTTCTAATACGATTTCTTTCAATGTTGATGTATTCTGGAGATTCTAATTTTAGTAATTCTTTTCTATCTATTTCTGAATTTCGACCACTTAGTATTGCTATTGCATTTTTGTCTACCTCTTTACATTTTAGTAATAGATCTATTGCATGTTTGAGTTTGTCTTCTGTGACAAGTTTTTGAATAATATTCATTGCTGGTTTTATTGATTTTTAGGAATTTTTACAAAAAGCATGATAGCGTTATTATTCTCAATGTTCGCTTTTAACTTCGCTATCATTGCCCTTTCTTCTCCTTGTTCAGTAGACCCAGCAACTAAAACTATTAAATTGTTTTTCCTATACTTGGCGCTAGAATACTCTTGTAATTGCCCTAACATACGTTGATAACCTGCTGATTTAAAAATACTGTCAGCAAGTTTCACTTCTAGGCCTACCTTGCCTCTCCCAATATCAAAATCTATTTTAGTACCGCTAATACCTTCAATTTCATACTCTCTTGTAATATGCTTAAAATATGATTTAAGATAAATATCTAATTGTTTTTGAATAGATTTTTCGGTATAACCATACTTAAGATGAGGTTTTAATGTAATGGTAAATTCCTCTAGTTTTTCAAGTACAAGTTTAGGTGTAATTGATTCGTCTTTTATCTTTCCATCTTTAGTTTTTTTAATTTGAGAGGCCCCTAACCCCAAAATGATAAAAAAAGCCGCGATAATTAATAGAGGATCCATTTTAATTTCTTTTTAATTAGAATTAACACACTGTAACAAAAGTTAATTGAGTTTTTAAGTAGACCGAGTTTTAGCTTCGCTGTTACTTATATCCCTATGGTCATGAGCGTTTCACTTCTAGTTCGTGATTTTTTGTCATTAGCTGCGCTGCTACTTTGTGGTGCCACAAAAAGAAACAACTCTTAAGCACTCGCGAAGCGATCTGATCTAGTTGCTATAATATAGGAACTAGTCCGTTTTATGCACACGACCGAAGGGACCACGGAGTAGCAGCGCAGCTCGCTAAAAAGATCTAGGGTTAAAAGGAAGGAGCTGGGCAAACAGCCTATTTGCTAGCCTAAACCTTCCAAACTCGCCTTCGGAAGGCTACGCACTTCGTTTGTGAGCTCGCTTTGCTCGGTTCAAACAAGAAAGGTTTTATTTTG